>NZ_CP086120.1:613333-1226666 GCF_021216675.1 Streptomyces gobiensis
TGCTCGGGCGGCATGCACTGGACCGTGCCGACGACATAGCCGGTGGCGGTCAGGGTGCTGCGGCGTTCAGCGAGTACGGCGAGACCGAAGTCGATCACTTTGGGGCCGTAGGCGTCGAGGAGGACGTTCTGCGGTTTGAGGTCACGGTGCAGCAGCCCGGCCTGGTGGACCGTGACCAGCCCTTCGGCGAGCAGCGCGCCGAGACTGGCCGTCTCCACGAGGGGAAGCGGCCCGTGCTCGGTAACGTAGCCACGCAGATCAGGACCGGGTACGTACTCCACTGCCAGCCAGGGCGGATCGGCCTGTGCGTCGCCGCCGACGAAGTCGGCCACGCACGGACCGTAGACGATTTTGAGGCTTGCCATTTCCTGGATGAAACGGGCGCGCGATTCCTCGTCCAGCACGCTCGGCTTGATCACCTTGACCGCGACCTGCTGCCCGGCCAGCGACTCCCCCAGGTACACCCGCCCCATGCCGCCGGCACCGACCCTGCCCAACAGCCGGTAGCCGCCCACCTCTACGGGGTCGTCCTCCGTCAGCGCCTCCATACGGGCTCAACTCCCCCGCCTGCTAAGGCACCCCAGCACTCATATCCCCGCGCGATCACGCGCGCCAGTCTAGGCCGCGTCCGGCCGGTCTTTCCCCCACATGTTCCAGACAGGCAAAGGGTTTTGCCCCCGGACCCCAGACTCCGGACCTGGGGAAAGCCCCCAGCTTTTTTCGCGAAGGGCGCCCGGGCACGGGCTAGGCCGTTTCTTTTGGATCATCTCGCTGACCAGATGAAGATGGCGGCGAGGTGGAGTCCGGCGAGGTAGATGGTGGCGGTCTTGTCGTAGCGGGTGGCCAGGCCGCGCCATTGCTTGAGTCTGTTGATGCAGCGCTCGACCGTGTTGCGCCGCTTGTAGGCGTCGCGGTCGAAGGCTGGTGGTCTGCCGCCGCGGCTGCCGCGGCGTTTGCGGTTGGCGGCCTGGTCGGCGGGCTGCGGGATCACGGCCCGGATCCCGCGCCGACGGAGATGGGTCCGGATCGCGCGGGATGAGTAGGCCTTGTCGGCCAGGATCACGTCCGGCGTGATCCTGGGCCGGCCGATTGGCCGGGGCACCCGTAAGCGGGCCATGACCTCGGGGAATGCGGGTGCGTCACCTGCCTGGCCAGGCGTGATGACGAAGGCCAGGGGCCGGCAGTGGCTGTCCGCGGCGAGGTGGATCTTGGTGGTCAGTCCGCCGCGGGAGCGTCCGAGGGCATGGTCGTCCGGCTCGCCGGCCGGGGCCCCTTTTGACGGGCCCCGGCGGCGTGCTGGTGGGCTCGGACGATGGTGGAGTCGACCGCGACGACCCAGTCGAGGTCGCCTTCGGCGTCGGCCTGGGCGAGCAGGGCGGTGAAGACCTTCTCCCAGGTGCCGTCGGCGGCCCACTTCCGCAGGCGGTTGTGGGCGCCCTTCCACGACCCGAAGTGCTCGGGCAGGTCCATCCACGGTGTCCCGGTGCGGTACTTGAACGCGATCGCGTCGATCACCTGCCGGTGATCACGCCACCGTCCGCCCCGCTTCGGAGTCCGGTCCGGCAACAACGGCTCGATCCGTGCCCACTGGGCATCAGTCAACGACACACATCAACCAACGATCAGATGATCCGAAGGAAACGGCCTAGTGCCACGGCAAGGAGCGGACCGCGGTCACCGTCAGATGCCGACAGCGAATTCTCTCGTCCAGCCACCGGCCCGTTTCCGGATGTTCCAGCACAGCCAGCAGCTCGTGGCACTTGCTGAGGCCCCCCACCCTGGGAACAGCCACGATCAGGTGATTGTCGACCGCTACAGGGCTGGGCCCGTGGATGAGAACGCCTGCGCCTCTACCGCCTCCCTTGGCACCCTGCCCAGGACGAGATGTGCGGCGCAGGACGACAAACGGCGGCTGCACCAGCTTCCCGGGGAACTGCCGCGACCGTTCGGGCAGCCCAGACTCCCCTCTTCCCGGCAAGTCGCGGGCAGTGAGGTAGGGGACACGTGGGCCGGTGTGTGGATCACGGTTGTCCACCACGGGACCGACGCTCACGGAGAAGTAGTTGTCAATGCACTGCTGATCGTCCCGATGTCTCCCGTCCCACCAGGTCACCGCGCCTCGATGACCGCGCGCGCCTCTCCTGCCAGCCAACATGAAGACATCGATGTCGGTGTGTGCGTCGAACTGGCCGTGGCGCTGGACGGCAAGGAGATCCAGCGAGGAGGCGAGCTCATCCCGCCAGGCGGCGTACCGGCTGCCGCTGCGAAGCACATCGGGGAGCACGGCCGTCAGCCTGCCGCCGGGCCGCATCGCGGCCAGTGCTGACGCCGTGAAGGTCGCCGCCAGCGAGGTACTGCCCGATGACCACGTGCAGTCGGGCAGCGCTGGAGCCATGCCGTAGGGCGGGTTCAGTATCAGATGGCCGCCGAACCGGCGGGCTGCCCCTGCCAGGGCCAGCGCCTGCAGGCCGTCGCCCACACGCACGCGGGGGAAGGCGGAAACGAGGCGCCGCTGGGAAAGCTCCCCCTCCGAACCCACGTCCCGGTGCCGTGCCAGGAGCGCCAACACAAGTCTCATCCGTGCGGCTTCGACGAATGGCGCGTGCAACTCGTGGCCATGCAGGCGTCGGTTCCATAGCGTCAGGGTCTCGCCCGGAGTGGCGCCCAGAGGCATGCGCTCGACGGCAGCGAGCAGGAGATCCCCAGCGCCGCAGGCGGGATCCCAGTAGGAATCCGTCCCCGGGAACTTGTCCAGCAGCCCTTCGAATTCCTCCCGGGCGACCCCGGCCGTGAAGAATGAGCCCGAAGACCTGCGGTCCCTGCGTGCCACCAGGGCGCGCAGCCGGGCCGCAGCCTGGCCGTTGAGGGCATGGTGGACGTCATCGGCCACCCTTCCCCACTGTCCGGCAGCCGTCTCGGAGACGAGCATCGTGAGGTCACGTGCATAGGCGTTGAACGCCTCGACACTCACGGTCTCTCCCTCCTGGCAGCATCGCCCGACTGCTGTCGGGGAATCACCGCCGTCACCCTGCATAGCGGCTGCTCGACTCTAGCCCCGATGAAGTCCGTGTGGCGGCTCAGCGGAGGGTCGATATGCAGCTCGTCACCGACGCGGCTGACGGTGACGCTCCCCGCGCAACACCGGCTGTTCTTCCGGCCGGCGGCCGGCCGGAGAGCCAGATGCTCCTCCGGTACCGGCTCTCCGGGACGGTGGCAGTGCACGGACAGCTGTGTGCAGGCGATGTGCGCTTCAGGCGCCCCATGACGCACTCCGGACATGATGTCCGGCTGGGGATTCGCCGGGCGCAGCCCGCCTACGATGGAAAAAATCACGAGCTCCGGCGCCACCATGGCCGCAAGGCTCTGGGCGAACTCCCGTGCGTCGACGCTCTTGCCGGGTAAGCCGCCATGGTGCGGGAAGACAAGCACGGGGGCACGCAGATCGCGCCCGGTCTCCTGGATATGCCGGAAAGCCACCGCGTCCATGTCCGCTGCAAGCAGCGCCGTGGGCTGCTCCGCCAAGTGCACCCTGACCACTACCGACAGAGTGTTGGATGTGAGTGTCCCGAACTCCGGAGCATGGCCGGTGGGGCCGGAGGCCGCCATGAGAATGCTCGGGTGGCACACCTCCAGTCGTGCGCGTCCGCAGATCAGCGTCTCGCCCGTCTCGGTGTGAATCGAACGGATCCCATCGCATCCGCCTCGGCGGTGCCTAGTCCAGACAGCACGCCTGAATCGCTCCCATGTCCGGCTGTTCTTCTGCCCGTCGGCGTTGAACCAGATGACACCCAACGTGCGGGTATCGTCGAGTAACAGGCCCAAACTGCCGCCGGCGTGGTCGTTGTCCGCGTGCGAGATCACCAGGTGCTCGATGCGTTCGATTCCCACGCGTTCGAGCTCAGTGAGGACCACATCGCCCGGTGTGGCATCGACAACAGCACACCGGGTGCCGTCACGCACGACAGCCGCGTTGCCGTGGCCCACGTCAAGGATGGTGATGTCGAGAGGGGCCGAGTCATCCCCGCCCGTGCTGTGCCGCTCCGTCACGCGCTCATCCAGTCATCCGGTGGGTCGGGGGCGATCACAATGTTCTGGAAGTAGAGGTCTGAGGCATTTCTGGCGTGACAGTTCACATCGGCTTCTAGCCAGCGGCCGGGAAGTTCCCCCGGCCGTAATCCCGTAGCCTCTGTAATCGGCTGTACCGGCATCCACACCGAGCTGGCAATGCGCCACCCTACGACCACGACCTTCGCCACCGGCTCCTCGACGTCCGGCAACACCTCCAGAACCTCGATCGGGGTGGGGAAGCTTCGGCGCTCACGAGCAATCTGCCCGCCGAGTTCCGCCAGGGTGTAGTCGAGGGCACTCATCAACTGCTCGGACGCCTCGCTCTTATCCACGACCCTGGGAATCCCCTCGCGCCAGCGGAGGATCGCAGCCTTCTGGTCGGTATTCACATGGCTGCTGACGAGAACCGCCGGCAGCGCACGCCCTGGTCGGCGGTTTGCCTTGCAAACAAGCTCAGCACCGGTGAATCGAACTGCGGTTCTTCCTCTGAGTACGTGATCACAGATAAGCGCGTCATAGCTTCCGGCGAGCTCGGTCAGGAACTCATCCACTCCCTGCGCCGGATCGAGATCGCTGATGGCATCCGCTTCGAAGCCGTAATCAGCGAGCGGACGGACGAGGCTCTCGGCGTCACCCGGATCGTCGTCCACTACGGCAACCGAGAGAACCTGTTCCGGCTGGGTCGCGGTCATCGGGCTCCATCCGCATGCCCGTGGGAGTCGTCAGCCTGCTGGACCGGCAGCCAGACCATGATCCTGGCTCCCCCCAACTCGCCCTTGTGCCAGGCTTGCTGGCGTCCCTTCAGGTCGGCGACAATATCACGAACGATCGTCAGTCCAAGCCCTGTTCCGTTGTCACGTGTCGTCTTACCAGGCAGCCAGATGCTGCTCAGCGACAGCCCTGCGATACCCGGCCCGGAGTCATCAACACAGATGACGACATGCGTTCTTCCCTCCTCTTCCGCGAGGCGTGTTCCGACTCGAACGATCCGTTCCCTTGGCGGGGCGTCATCACGTGTGAACGCGTGGGCCGCGTTCGCGATGAGATTCGACAGGACCGACTCGATATCAGCAACCGTGGTATGGACGACTCCGCCCGGAGCACCGAGGTCAAACTCCACGGAGATCCGGCGTTCGTCAAGGTACCGCTTGAAGAGGGGAACGACAGCCTGGCAGGCCGTGTCTACTTCAATGTTCGCGATATCGCGCTTGTTCTTTTCCAGGAGGCTGAGCGGAAGCTTGGCGAAGGACTCCAGAGTTTTCGCCCCATCCACGGAAGCATCTATCGAAGGCTGAAAGTCCCGTTCATAGTCATCCGCAGAGATGCGCTTCTCTATCCGCCGACCGACTGTCTTGACCTCATTGATAATCCGGGCAGCGGGCCGGACGGCCTCGTGTGCGAATACAGCTGTGCTGGTTCCTACCGTCGCCAGCGTGCGGTAGAGCAGCAGGTCCTCGCGGAGTGCTTCGATCTCCCTGCGCTGTGAGTCGAAGAGCTCACTCGCGCCGTCGCTGAAGGACTCCAGCACGGCACGGTCTGCGACATCACCCAGGGTGGGAGTCTCCGCATCCCCTGGGGAAATCGCCTCCATCAGGCTCTTGAACCGCGTCTCGGCGTCTTCCGTCCGTTCACGCGCCTTGGTGGCGGCGCCCACCCGCCGCTGCTCACGTTTGTGCAGCCGGACGTCCGCCGACCAGTCCACCGCGCGTTTTGCGAAGTCCCGGAGATCGAGGAACGGGAGGGCGTCGACGAAGCCGCTGCGGTCGGTCTTGGGTGTCAGCTGGCTGTCTGGGTCCTCCACCAGGATCCGGCCCACCGAGGTGTTCGTCGACGGGCGGAGCTCGGGATTGGCCGAACGCCGCAGGTTGATGCCCAGCCAGTCGTTTCCCTCATCGCCGTATGGCTGCACGCGCAGACCGCGGTGATAGAGATGGACTCCTCCCACCTTCCCCAGCCAACGCCTTATCCCATTGGTGTCCTGGTGAACAAAGCGCGGCTCTTTGGAACGCGGATTCAGGTTGAACATCCACATCTCAAGCCGCGCGGCAGGAGCAAAGAACCTCATCGGAGCTTCCTTTTCCCGCCTGCTGCCGCGTCCCTCGCGCTTCCGGCCTACATCCGCGTGATTTCCGGTGTATTCAGCTTCTCCGCGCCAGTTGTACAGGGTCGCCGACGCCTGTCCGTCTTCATCCAGGATTGCCACCAGCCGGTACTCGAAGCCCTCAAGGTAGTCGTCGTTGATCAGCCGGGTGAGTCCATCGAACTCCGGTGTGTCACAGGTGACGCGGAAGGCCGTGCCATCGGCGAAAGGCCCAGTGAGCATCAGCAGCGAACGGGCCAATCGCTCCGCTTCCTTGTCTGCAAGTGGCTGCCGCAGCCCGCTGATCTCCACTTCGGTGCCCTGTGATGCCGTGCTGGGCCGACTCTCAATAGCCAGCGGCACGTCCTCAACCGCCTCTGACGCATCGACGCGTTCCCAGTCGATAATCAGGGAATGCTCCTGCTGAGGCTCCTTGCCGGAACGGGTACGCACAGTCACGCTCGTGCCCAGCCGGAGGGCCGCTAGCCGCCCCAGCCCTTTCTCCCCAACCTTCCGTCGTCCGGAGGCCGTGTGGGTCTCCTCTGCCTTGCCCGATCGTCCGATGAGCAGGAATCCGGAGGCCAGCTGCGCTGCCGTCATTCCCTCACCGTCGTCCGAAACGACGAGGGTTCCGCCTGCCTCTCCCGCGCCGCTGAGCTGGATGCGACACGTTCGGGCATCAGCGTCGTAGGCGTTGCGCACCAGCTCCATGATGCCGAGGTCAGGGTGCGGCACTAGTTCTTCCCCGAGCCGGGCAAGGATCTCGGGGGCGAAGCGGAGCCGATGTTCCATGGAATCTTCCTCCCACACCACTTGACCGGTATAGCCACCCTGAATAGTCCCAACTCGGGAGCATGGTAACGATCTCGCAGGGCTACCGGTAGTGGGCGCCTCACCGCGTGTAATGGCGTCGAGTAACGGACCCCACCCAGTGGTGAGTCGATCAGCTCATGGGAGGGCCGCTGGGCTCCGCTTCCAGGTCCCGGGCCATGCGGTCGAGGCTGTCGGGTGGCCAGCCCAGGCGGCCGCGAACCGCGGAGCGGGACAGCAGTGCGTCGCGGGCCAGGGTGGTGGGGCCGGTGAAGTCCTCCAGGGCGATGTTGTTCTGGTTTGGTACGGCGGTCATGAGGGCCGCGGTGAAGTAGGCGTGCGCCTGCTCGTCGCGGCCGAGCTCTGCCATGACCTCGCCCAGGACCTGGTACTGGAAGCCGTCGGTATCCCAGTGAGCCGCCGCCTCGGCACGGGCGAGCGCCGCCTGCGCCTCGTCCTCCCGGTCGAGCAGAAAGAGCACCTCGGCCAGCCAGGCCCAGCAGCTGCCCCACTCGCCCTCGCCCTCTGCCTCGTCGATCTCGGCAGCGGCGCGGTAGCGCTCGGCGGCCGTCTCCAGCTCCCCGGCCTGCTTCCACCAGTCGCCCGCCTCGGCCAGCATCTCGGCGCGGGCTGCCGTATCGCCGTCCCAGCCTTCCAGCTCCCGGTCGGACTCCTGCGCCCTGGCTCGCGCCTGTGCTCGTTCCCGCTCCGCTTCTCGCTGCTCGCCGCGCATACGGTCATTCTCCGGCGCCTGAGCCCGCCCGTGACCGATTCCGCGGCTGCCTGTCGCCGATGCGCAGCGCGCGGTCACGATGAAGCGCTGCGATTGGCCTGGCACGGCACCTCCAGCCGCTTAGCTTGTCTTTTAACTGCTCCCCGTTGGTTTGCTCGAGACTCGCATGCGGTGTAGCCACCGCTGGCAGGTTTCGGTGGTGACGGGTTCAAAGAGCTCAGGAGTGGAGACCTCGAGGAGGAACTGGGTCAGCAGATCCACGTCTTCCTCAGCGATGTCCACGTCTTCTTCAAGGTGGATGGCCTGGGCCCAGGCGGTGAGCTGGTTCGGGGTGGCCTGTCCCGTGATGGTTTTCTCGAGCGCGTCGGCGGCGTGGCCACGGCCGAAGGCGAGGCAGGCCGGGGCCGTGTGCTGCCGGAGGGCATGGAGGAGTTCTGGCAGCTGACCGCGCCAGTGCACGAGGTCTTCGAGAGGGTCGCGTCGGTTGGTGTCCACGGGCTTCATCCTGTCGTGGAACCGGGCTGCAAAGTGATCGGTGGCCCTGGCACGTTTCCTGAAGGCTGTCCGCGCCGGGGTTTGGTGCCGGTCTTGTGATGAGTGGGCGGACTGAACGCCTGGCCCGTTGCGAGCACTCGGCCCACGTCGTGGCGGATGGCCGGGCGGCGGTTCTTTGAGCCCGGTGGCCGTCCGGGGCCGGGTCGGCGAGGTTGTGGAGCACGCGCCGGGGAGGAGACCTTCGGCCGGAGGTTCCGGAACCTGCGGCGGACGCGGGCTGGGGGTGAGCTTGTTCCGCTCGGTCTTTTTCTCCCAGGGCCGCCGCAGGTCGACGGCGAGCGGTCGGGCAAGCCGGAGCTGGGTGTGGGCGGCGATCACCAGCCAGGTCCAGCGGTCCGCCGCGGCCGAGCTCCGCAGCCTCGGCTTCGTCCAGCCCAAGGTCTGTTTGAGCATGCGAAAGGTGTGCTCGATGTCGAAGCGCCGGAGGAAGGACTGCCAGCACCGGTCGACGTCCTCGGCGGTGGCGTTGGTGCCCGACCACCACAGCCAGACCGGCTGGTTGACCCCGCCGGAGGGCAGGCGTTCGACGGCCAGGCAGATGACGGTGCCCTCGATGACCGGCAGCGGTCCTTCGTGGCTCAGCCAGGCCGCTCGGCGGGTCAGCCGCGGGTGGAGCCGGTCCCACGCCTGCGCGGTTGCCGTCCCGTAGAGGTGGGTGTCAGTCGGGTGATGGCCTGTTCCTCGCCCCAGGTGACAGGGTCGCCGAAGATGAACTCGCTGCCGTGCTTGGGCGGTCGGCCGCCCTTCGGATCGTAGATACGGGGCGGAGTGGGGCGGCCGCCCGCGCCTGTACCGCACCGCGAGAGGTTTCCCCGAAGTTTTTTCCGCCCCTCCCCGGCCGCCGGGGACGCCATGATCAGCGGTCATCGAACGGAGTTGTGGGAGTACCCGCATCTTCTGTTGGCCAGCGATGTGCCCGGCCTCCTACGGTCCTTGAGTGTCGGCGCGCAAAGCGCCGATATCCCATGGACAGGAGATATTTCATGACTGACCGCACGGAGCACACGCTGCGCGGGAAGACCGCCGTCATCGCCGGTGGGGCCAAGAACCTCGGTGGCCTGATCAGCACCACCTTCGCCGCCGAGGGCGCCAACGTGGTCGTCCACTACCACTCGGATGCCGCCAAGGCGGACGCCGAGCGGACGGTGGCCGCCGTGCAGGCGGCCGGCGGGGAGGCCATCGCGGTCCAGGGCGACCTGACCCGGGTCGCGGAGGCGGTCCGACTCTTCGACGCGGCCGTCGACCGCTTCGGCGGGGTGGACATCGCGGTGAACACCGTGGGCAAGGTGCTGCGCAAGCCGATCGTGGAAACCTCCGAGGCCGAGTACGACGAGATGTTCGCGATCAACGCCAAGTCCGCCTACTTCTTCCTCCAGGAGGCGGGCAAGCGGCTGAACGACCGCGGGAAGATCATCAACCTCGGCACCTCCCTGCTGGCGGCCTTCACCGACGGCTACTCCACGTACGCCGGCGGCAAGGCGCCGCTGGAGCACTTCACCCGGGCCGCCGCCAAGGAGTTCGCGCCGCGCGGCATCTCCGTCACCACGGTGGCCCCCGGCCCGATGGACACGCCGTTCTTCTACCCGCAGGAGACGCCCGAGCGGGTGGCGTTCCACAAGTCCCAGGCGCTGGGCAACCAGCTCACGCAGATCGAGGACATCGTCCCGCTGGTGAAGTTCCTGGCCACCGAGGGCTGGTGGATCACCGGCCAGACCATCTTTGCCAACGGCGGCTACACCACCCGGTGAGCCACGCCCCCGGCACCGTCACTCCGAGGCCGCGGCGACGAACGCGTCGCGCGCCTCGGAGCTGGCGTGTTCCAGCCACATCGCCTGCAACGGCACCCCGACCGGGGGATCGAGGGCGATCACCACGACGTCGCCGCCGCCCGCGGCCCCCAGCGGTGCGGTCACCAGCGCCACGCAGTCGTTGTCCAGCACCGCCGTGACCGGCGGGGTGCCCTGCACCGGGTTGATCTCCAACTCCGGCTCCCACCCGGCCCGTCGGCACTCGGCCAGCAGCAGATCGGTGTACCCGGAGCGGCCCGGCCTGCCCCACACCATCAGCCGCTCGCCCGCCAGATCGCCAAGGGCCACGGCCGCCCGGCCGCTCAGCCGGTGCCCGGCGCGCACCGCCACGCCGAGCGGCTGCCGCGCCAGCGTCCGCACGGTCAGCCCGCGGACCGGGGCCAGCGCGCGGCCCAGCGCCAGATCCAGCTCCCCGGCGAGCAGCAGCCCGGCCAGCTCGGAGGGATAGCGCTGGTCCACCCGTACGCGGACCTCCGGGTGGCTGCTCCGCAGCCGCCCGGCGAGCGCGGTGACCTCCTCGCCAGTCACCGCGGGCGTCCGGCCGATCCGCAGCGCTTCGGCCTCACCCCGCCCGGTGCGCCGCGCCCGCTTCAGCGCGGCATCCGCCAGTGCCCGCACCACGCGGGCGTCCTCGTAGAGCGCCCGCCCGGCGGGCAGGACCGAGACCTGACCGCCGCTGCGGTCCAGCAGATCCACCCCCACTTCGCGCTCCAGGGCCCGGATGGAGGTGCTGAGCGCCTGCTGGCTCAGATGCAGCCGGGCAGCGGCCGGGGTGAAGCCCAGCTCCTCCACGACGGCCATGAAGTGCTCAATCTTGCGCAGATCCAGGCTCACGCCGATCAGCGTACGCCGGGCGGCAGTGTCAGTGCGTTGTGGCTGATCAACGCCCTGACACGGCTGCGGCGGGCGTGGCAGGGTCGGGGAGATCGCAGACGGCACGTGAGGGGGATCCGTGGATGCGCGGATGTGGGGCGCACTGGTCAACACGATGAGGGAGGCGTACACCGCCGGTCTCCAGGGGGCGCCGTGCCCCCGCCGGTCATCATGCCGCTGGTGCGCGGCGAGTTGGTCGGCCTGGTGTGGGTGCGCCCGCTCAGGGTCGGCGAGGACGCGCTCACCGGGATCGCGGAGCTCGCGAACATCGCCGCGGCGGCAGGCGCGGACGAGGTCGTCCTTGCCTGGGAGACGCACGACGTCGCCACCGCCTGCCAGCTGCCGGTCGTCGGCCTGGCCCCGTGCCTGAACATGGTCCGTGCCACCCGGGACGGCCACGTGCTGCACCAGTTGATCGAGCTCGGGGTGATGTGGCAGAACCTGGAGTTCACCCGCTGGCACGAGCGATTCGGCAAGACGGACGACGACGGCCCGGAGACAGACGGGTAGTCAGGCGGCTTGCGCGAGCCTGGCGGGAGACGTCTTGCTCCGGGTCAGACGGCGGGTCATGAGCGTGATGGCGGCCCAGGTGATCAGGGTCTCGGAGTGCTGGACGAGCCGTTCGTAGTCCCGCGCGTGCCGGCGGGCGTGCATCATCCAAGCGAGCGACCTCTCGACGACCCAGCGGCGGGGCAGCACGACGAAGCCGGAGGTGTCCTTCGGGCGGCTGACCGTCTTGATCGTGAGGTTGAGGTAGCGCTTTGCCCAGGTCACGAGCTTTCCGGCATAGGCGGAGTCGGCCCAGACGATGGTGATCTCGGGGTGCATCAGGCGGAGCCGGAAGAGAACTTCCTTGGCCGCGTCGCGGTCGCTGAGCGAGGCCGGGGTGACCATGACCAGCAGGGACAGGTCGCGCGTGTCGACCACGAGGTGCCGTTTGCGGCCGTTGATCTTTTTGCCCGCGTCGTAGACCCGGGAGTCTTTGCCGACGGTCTCGGCGGCCTTCACCGACTGGGAGTCGATCACGGTGGCCACAGCCCTGGGTCCTTTGCCCATCTCGCGACGGATCCGGCTGGCCAGGTGGTCGCGGATCTGTCCGATCACTCCGGCCGCGGCCCAGCGGGCCATGAAGCCCCAGATGTGCGCCAGGGCGGAAAGTCCGCAGGCAGAGCCCGCCATTTGCAGCCGGTGTCGACGACGTAGCGGATCGCGTCGACGATCTCCCGCCGGGGGTGCTTCTCCGGCCGGCCGCCGACAGGGGTGTCACAGGCCGGGGTCGGCAACAGCGGTTCGATCAGGGCCCATTCGGCGTTGGTGGTGTCGGAGGGATAGCGGCGGCAACGCATGGCGGCTGCACTCCTCTCCGGGCGGTCGGGGAGAGGGTGCCCAGCCCTTGGCCGGCACCCCCTCGTGGTGGTCAGGAAGAGACGACGAGATCGAGGGTGGATTCGATGGAGTTGAGCTGGGCGACGATGTGGCGGACCCACTTGTCGCCCGGGTGGGCGGCGGCGTGCGGGGCGACCGTGCCGGTGATGAACCGGCGGAACTCGGTCAGTTTCTCGGTGAGCACGGCCCGCTCGTATGCCTGAAGCGCGGCGCGTTCGGCGCCGAGCTGGTAGCCGTCGGCCCTGGTCCAGATCAGCGGCGGCCAGCCGTTCTCCGCGATGATGTCGCGCAGGCAGGCCAGACCGGCCCTGACCTGGCTGGGAGACAGTCCGCTGGCGCGTACCAACTGGCGGAACAGCAGCCCTGCGGGCCTGGCTTCGAACAGCACGAACCGGAGGGTGTCGGCATGCCGCCGTGCGGCTTCGCCCCGGCGCCGCGAGGCGCGGGGCATGACTACTCGCCCCGCAGCATGCGGGCCAGTTCGCCGTCCATGTCGACCTTGCCGGTGTCCACGGCCTGCTCGATCCAGTCGAGCGTCGCCCGCACCTTCGCCACGTTCTCGTGCACGATCGTGCGCTCGTCCTCGCCGAGCGTGCGGTCGCGCAGGCCGGGGACCGCGCGGCCTGCCGCGGCCACGAACGAGTGACAGGCGGTGACCAGGCCCAGGAACTCTACGGTCCGGTCGATGTGACGGACCGCCGGGGTGACCGGGCTGGTGTTCTCGAAGTCCTCGCGGGCCTGCCGGCCCCGCTCGACCTGCGCGTGATTGACCTGGTGGCGGGCGGTGTCGTCGCTCATCGCCTTGAACGCGACCTCCGGCCGACGCAGCAGACCGGTGACCGCCGTCGCCGCGACACCCTCGTCCCGAGTGAACTCGTCCACCACCCTGACCTTGTCCTGAGCGGGGACTCTCGCCGCCACCGTCGGACGCTTGAGGAAGTAGGTGGTCACCGCGGCGGCGACTTCCTCGTCCCGGGCCAGGGTGTGGATCGCGGTAATCTTCTCCCGCGGCGACGCCGGACGCTCGACCTGGCGCCGCCGGTTGGCCTCGTCGACCGTCCACCGCATCCCGCCCGCGGGAGTTTGACGATAGTCGCGAACCGCTCGGCCTCGGTCTCGATCTGCCCCAGGATCCTGTGGACCCGGAACGACACACCGGCCTGCCGCTTGTCCTTCGGCCACCGCGAGGCCGTCCACCTGGCGCTTTCCACCGTCTTGTAGGCCAGCCCGATGTCTTCGGCGAGACGGAACAGCGTCTCTCGGACCGTGAACAACTCCTGGCCCGGCGCCGCATGCTGGCCGCCCCGCTCACGCATCGGCTCGATCTCCAGCGCGCGGTCCCCGATCGTGAACGAACCCCGCGTCTGCTGCTCGACCACTTCACGCAGCTCGGCCACGATCTGCTCGTCGCGCTGCTGGCTGACATTTCCGACCTTGTCGATCTCCTCCGGCATGGTGTTCCACCACCCATTGCGGGCCAGGGCACGGAGCTGGAGCCCGTGACGTGGACACGACCCGCTCACTACCGAAAGTCAGACCGTAAAACGGAAGATCGCGACGAATGACCGCAAATGACCAGGTCCTGAACGAAGTTGGACTCAGGATGCGTTCGCGATGCGGTCACTGTGCCCGTTCGCCGAACGTTTCCTCCCGGCGCCTCCAGGCCCTCACCACGCACCGCCGCGAGCAGTAGACGGCGTTCGAGCGCCGGTCGACGCCCGCTATCCATCGGGCCCCGCATTCGGGACACTCAACCTCACCCATACCGCCCTGTACGACCGCCAGGCACTTGCGCAACCGGCGTTCCGTACGCCACCGCCTGGCACGACACGCCGACGAGCAGAACACCGCCTGCGGCCGTGCCCCCGGCCTCAGCCGTTCGCCACAAGCCCGACAGTTCCTCTCCCCGGCCCGCCCGGTGCCCTTGGACACCACACCAGCGTAGGACCCAAGGCTACTCAGAACCGGGGCTTAGAAACAGGCACTTACCTTGTCATTTATGGTCCGGCGTCGAACGCGGCTCGAACTTGGTCGGCGTTTTCGCAGTTCAGCGGACGTGGGGGGCCTTCGTCTGATTCTGTGCTCCGTCACAGAGTGGATCAACGCGAAGGCCGTGGCCGTGAGTCTGGTACATCAAGGTGTCCTGCGGGATGCGTTTGCGGAAGTGTCACACTTCCGGTCGGAGCTGTACGCGTGTCTGACCGCGCGGCGCGACGCGCTGTTCGAGTTATGCGACGCGCTGCTGTGCACGGACGGGCCGGTCCGGACCCTGGTCGACCTCGCGTTCGCGCCCGAACACCGCCGCGGCCACGGAGCTCTGTACGGCGGCCTCAACCACGGGCGGATCGAGGTCGCCCGGTTGCGTCGGGCCCTGGTCAAGGTGCCGTTGCCGAAGGCGGCGGACGGTCGTCTCGTGCTGGCGGTGGATGTCTCGCCGTGGCTGAGGCCAGATGCCAACACGTGTACTGACCGGGCCTTTTGCCACACGTTCGGCAGAGGTGAAGGCAAGCATCAGATGGTGCCCGGCTGGCCATACTCGGTGGTGGCCGCGCTGGAGACGGGCCGCACGTCCTGGACGGCGGTGCTGGACGCGTTTCGCCTAGAGCCCGGCGCCGATGTCGCCGCGGTGACCACGGTGCAGATCCGCGAGGTCATCGAGCGGCTCGTCACCGCGGGCCAGTGGCGGCCGGGTGACCCGAAGGTCCTGGTCGTCCTGGACGCCGGATACGATGCCCCGCGCATCGCCCACCTGCTGGGTGAGCTGCCCGTCGAAATCCTCGGTCGGCTCCGTTCAGATCGGTTGATGCGACGTACTGCGCCCTCCCGCAAAGAGTTCAGTCTGGCCAACCCCACGGGCGGCCGGCCACCCAAGCACGGCGGCGAGTTCGTCTTCGGCGACCCCGCCACTTGGGGTGTCGAGCAGGCCGTGACGGCTGCGGGCACCCGGCTTTACGGAAAGGCGACCGCGCAGGCGTGGGACCGGCTGCATCCGCGGCTGACTCGCCGGGCCGCATGGCTCGACCATGACGGGCCGCTGCCTCTTATCGAGGGCACCGTCATCCGCCTGGTCGTGGAGAAGCTGCCCAGCGGCGGGGTCAACAAGCCGGTATGGCTGTGGTGGTCGGGCACCGGCGCCACCGATGCGGACGTCGACCGCTGCTGGCAGTCCTTCCTCCGCCGCTTCGACATCGAGCACACATTTCGCCTGTTCAAGCAGACCCTCGGGTGGACCAAACCCCGGCTCCGCAGCGCGGAAGCAGCAGACCGGTGGACCTGGCTGGTGATCGCTGCCTATGCCCAGCTACGGCTCGCCCGCCCCCTGGCAACCGACCTCCGTAGGCCCTGGGAGAAGCCGACCGAACCGAACAAACTGACACCTGCCCGCGTCCGCAGGGGGTTCAGAAACCTGTGCACGAAGGCAGGCTCACCCGCTGGTGCACCGAAACCTTCTCGTCCCGGCCCTGGCCGGCCACCGGGTTCGAAAAACCGCAGACGGGCCGACCGTCACGACGTGGGAAGAGTCCTCGCCACCGGCGAAGCGTTCAGCCGGCCTGCCCCACCACAAGAAGGGCACCAAGCCCAGACGCGGCACAGGATGACAATGAGCAACAGGCTCCGTGTTCCTGGGTCAGGTTCAGAGCAGAGAGACGTGGATGCGGGTGATGACTCGCAGCACCTCGTCGCGGTTCTTGGCTTGCTGCATCCACGCGGGCAGGCGGGCTACCACGGTCATCTTCCGGCCGTGGTCGTGCCAGGGAATCCCCTCACGCAGCGACGCCTGCACAAATCGTCTGATCAGGTCCAGATGCTCCAGGTTGTAGGCCCATACCCATCCGTGCCGAGTCTCGGTCTGCAGCCACAGACGGACGCTGAAGTACGGGTCTGCAGGCGGCTCGTGCGGGTCCCGGTGCAAGGCCACACATCCGCGGCTCCACTCCCTCGCCGTCCCGCAGTACCGGCAGACAAGACGTCTTGGTGCAAAGAGACCCGGTTCGTGCACTCCGGCCGACTCCGGTCCTCCCACAACGTGCGCAGCCTTGTCGCATCTGGGGCAGCGCACGAGGACGGACGCGAGGAAGTCGTACTTTGTGCTCCGCGGGTCCCGGAACCGATGGTGTGTGGAGATCGGGCTCATCGGATCAGTATGCGAGCTGAGCGGCGGAGGCCCCTACGGGTTAAATGCCAAGCTTACTCACCGAAGCCGGTGGGTGGCTGAGCATTTCAGCGCCTCTGGGAATGCAGACTGCCTTGACCGCCAATCGCAGAGTGGACCGCGTCCGTGTCATCGAGGACCGCAACGGCAGTTTCCTGAGAGCGAGTCCGGTGCGAGCCGACGTAGGTGGACGCATTCCTCTTCGGTCATCGTCGGCACCTCGCGGGCCAGGGTCTCGAAGTACGGCAGGGTGTGCCACGCATGGTGGTCTCCGACAACGAACAGCCGGCGTTTGGCGCGGCTCACCGCGACGTTCAGCAGGTTCGGGGTTCCAGCGGCCCATGCGCGTGGCCCCGACAGTCCATCGCCCGGCGCACCTAGCACGAGCAGCACGACATCGGCTTCCTTGCCCTGCGTGGTGTGGACAGTGCCGATCTTCTTGCGTGGGATGCGACGGCACAGGGCTTGCTTCAGCCCGGTCAGCACATCGACGAAGGGACTGACGATGAACAGGTCTTCCTCCGGGTTCAGCCCCTGATCCACCAAGCGGTGCACGATGGTGTTGGCCACCACTCCCTCTTGGGGATTCCACTTTCCCTGAGCTTGTGCGGCCCCAACGTTCCACCAGACGCTTCGGCGTGCGATGTCGTAGGGATCGGCGCGCTTCGTTCCGTGCACCATGAGGCCGTCGTAGGCGATCTCATTGCTGATGGTGAACATGGGGTTGTCGCAACGCCGGTGCACCCGCAGCGGTGAGCCGACCCAGACCCGGCTTTCCCCGTCCGGGAGCTGGGCGGGCAGTTCCGTGCCGTAGCGGTTCAGCCGGTCCGCCACCCGCTGCGCCGATGTCCAGGAGGGCGCCCATTCCTGGGCGACGCCGTAAGTGCGGCGCAGTGCCTGCTGGCCGGTCCAGGGAAGAACCACGATCGGTTCCAGCTGCAGCGGGTCGCCGACGATCACCGCACGGCGTGAGCGCCAGAGGGCACCAACCGGCATCTGGGCAGTCGCCTGCCCCGCCTCGTCCACCAGCAGCCACCCCAGCGACTCGGCTGGGAGCCCCGCGAACATCCGGTCCAGCGAGGCGAAGGTGGTGGACACCACCGGTACCGCGAGGAAGAGATTCTGCCAGGCGGCGCGGAGCACTTCGGGTTCCAGGTCCTTCGGCGCACCGCCGCAGACCACGTCCATGGCGGCGTCCAGGTTCTTGCGCATCCGGTCGGCCGCCCCTTCGAGGAAGGCCCGGTGCAGCCGCATCGCCTCGATGAACAGCCGGGTGCGCGCGGCGGTGAACTCCTTGTCGGACCACGGAGAGGAGAGTTCACGTATCTCCTCTCCGCTGCGTCCCTCGTGCTCAACGGTCCGTTCTTGGCCCGGTATATGCGCACCCCACCGGCGGCGGTCCCGTGCCGCCGCCTGCTCGAGCCCGTGCTGATGCTCCTCGGCCATCCGAAGACTGGCCTCGGCGGAGACCAGCGCTGTCCGGGCGCCGCGCTCCTCAGCCGCGTATCGGTCCACGGCTTGGGTCTGAGCGTCGAAGGCCGCCTCCGCGTCGCGGTGCGACTGGGCCAGTTCCTGATCCTCACGGCGCCAGTCGCGCTGGGCCCCGCCGAAGGTGGACACCCAGACCAGGAAACCCGGCCGACGCCGCTGGTGCTGTGCGCGCCGCTCCGCATGACGGGCGGCGTCCCGTTCCAGGCCGCGCATCCGCTCCCGGGCCTCTGCCAGGGGGCCACCAGTCGCACTGTGCTGGGCACGTGCCGCCTGGGCGGCGCGCTGCGCCTGTTCCACCCGCCGCTGAGCGCTGGGCAGTTCCCGCAGCACCTCCCCGGCTCGCTGCCGCTCGGTTTGCAGAGTACGTACGGCCCGCTCGGCTGCTCGGAAACCTGCCACGGCCTTCCGCCAAGTGCCCGGGCCGGGGCGCGATTCGGCTTTCTCCTGCAGCAGCGAGCGCATCCCCTTCCCGGTCTTCTCCCCGGCGCCGTTCTGTTTGAGCGCACCGAACCAGTAGGCGTCACGGAAGTCCCGGCGATTCGCCCGGTTACCGAGCCGGGCCGCGACGGCTCCCCAGGCGTCCTCGCCCCGCAGGATGAGCTTGCCCTGCTCGGGGAAGTACTCGGCGTCCTCCTGCCACGCGCTGTCGATCGATCCCCGAGCGGGGATCTCTGTGGTGACGTTCTCCACAGCACCGTTGTTCGCGGAGGCCACCAGCATTTCGTGTCCGGTGAGTTCGGGGATGAGTGGAGCGAGTGATCGCTGATAGTCGCCATTGGCCCAGCGGTACGGCTTGCCCTTGGCGAAGGCGTCCTCCGGCCGGGCCAGCTCGGCCAGTCGCTGGGCACGCAACACCAGCACCGCGGCGATTAGATCCCGTAGCTGGGTGGTCTTGCCAGTGCCCGGCGGCCCGTTCACCGCGAACAGCCCAGCTTCGTCGGCCAGTTCCCCGACGATCCGGTTCACGGCGAACTGCTGGCTGAGGGCCAGGGGGTACTCGGTCTTCTCCGGCCAGCGTCCGAGTGGGAAACGCGCCGGTTCCACTCCGCTGAGCACCTGATCGGGGTGGTGCCGCAGATCGACGCGGTCCCGCGTCGGGATGTCCGTAGACGCGGTGAGGTAGTCCCGCAGGGCCTTCCCGATCTTGCCCGTCCCCGCTTGCTCCGCGACACGGCCCAGGTCAGCGGCTGTTCAGGAAGTCTGAACCGTCAGCCTCATCAGCCCGGTCGGCACGCACGGCGTAGCTCTTGACCCGCACGGTGAACGGCCGCAGATCGGCGGTCACCCCGTACCGCTCGGACAGCCAGCGCGTCACGGCCGCCAGGTCCCGTACGGTGATCGGCTTGCTCCCCAACTTGGGTGGCTCATCCGCCGACGGGTCGCCCTCTTGGGCGCCCTCCTCCTCAGCCTCCTCGTCTGTTTCCTCAGCCGGGGCCAGCCGATCCAGCACCGGCTCGGCGGCCGCGGACGCGATGTCCGCCGCGACCTCGCCGATCAACGGTGCCAGGCCAGGTGCGATGCCGGCTCCGGCGGCCGAGATGACGACCTCACCGAGCAGCCCGGCGAACCCTCCGGGGCCATCGCCGAGCCGGTTGACCAGCTTCAGCTTGCCGTCACCCAGATCGAGAACCAACCGCTCGCATGTTTCGGCCTCTTCTTCAAAGCCGTCCAGCCACCCTTTGGCGTCCGGTCCGGGCTTGCGTGCCCGCCCGACCGCCCATCCGCAGGAAGAGAAGACGATGGAATCCTGCAACAGCAGACCGTCATCATTGACGGTGAAGGAGAGCAGTGCGCTGTCTCCGTCGATCCGGCGATCGTGGTCCTCGCTGCTGCCTCCGAACACATCGAGCAGCACATCGCGGACCGCTGCGATGGAGTGGATGCCGCAGTAGACCGTGTGCTGCCAGACCTTGCCCTGTCCCGGCTCCTCCCGGCGCAGCCGGTGTCTCGACTCCCACGGCAACGGCCGGTCCCCGTCCACCGCGTAGACCCGCCTTTCCGGCGCGACATTCTCGACCTTCTGCGGGCTGAACATCTCTACGGCCTGCCAGTACCGCACAATGTCCGCCCGACGCCGCCGCTCCGACCGCGTTGTCATCGACCGCCCCCGCCCCGTTCCCACCCGATCTGATCTGGACAGATCATCGTAAGGGAGACGTCACTCCGCGCGACATGGCGCGGCCACGGCCGTCCTCGTTCGGATGATGTTGATAGATATGCCAACCACATCAGGCAATCCAATGCCTAGCGTCCAGCGCATGGTTGGTTCCTCACATGAGGCGATGCACCGCATCTTCCAGGAAGACCTCACGCTCATCACGCGGGCCCTCCGGAAGCTGCTGGACATCCCCTTCCCCGAGCCTGAGACGATCTCGCCGGTCAGCCCGGATCTCACGGAGATCAAGCCGCTTGAGCGGCGGGTGGACACCCTGCTGCGCCTCGACATGAACGACGGCAGCGGCTACCTGCTGGCCATCGAGGCACAGGGCAAGAAGGACCCGAACAAGCCCAGCAGCTGGGCGTCCTACCTCGCCCACCTGTACGCGAAATACCGCCTCCCACCGGTCCTCGTCGTCGTCTGCCAGGACAAGGCCACCGCCACCTGGGCAGCCGAACCCATCCGCATCGGCATTCCCGGCCAGCCCAGCCTCACGGTCCGCCCGCTGGTCCGTGGCCCGCACAACGTCCCCGCCATCTTCAACGTGGAGGCCGCCGCCCGCGACATCCCGCTGGCCGCCTTCTCCGCCCTGACACATGGCAAGGACCCGGACACGGCAGCCATACTGGAGACGCTGGCCGCAGCCCTGAAGACCGTCGACGACGACACCGCCACTCTTTTCTCAGAATTCACCGGCATCGGCCTGGGAAACACCCCGGCAGGACAAATCTGGAGGGACCTGATGACCAGCTACGCATCCTTCTTCCGCTCCCCCTTTGCCGAGGAGGTCCGGGAAGAAGCCCGAGAGGAAGGCCGCGCGGAAGGGCGCGCAGAGGCCCGTGCGGAAGGCCGCGCAGAAGCCGAGGCCAAAGCCAGGGCGGCCAGGGCCGAGGAGCGCGCACAGCTGGTCCTGAAGATTCTCGACCGGCGCGGCATCGAGGTCCCCGCATACATGCGACAGGCCATCTCCGGCTGCCAGGATCTCGATGTTCTGGGAGGCTGGCTGGATCGCGCCCTTACGGTCACAACCGCTGGTGAGCTCTTCGCCGACGCCTGAGGCAATGCGCCCGGCCTTGCAGCTTCCGGTCGGATTTCTGGCCCCTGGTGCGCGCCTGCGCCGCCCGCCGCGGGGTGGACGCGGCGGCCTCCGTATCGCCAATCCCTTGCTGCGCCGCGTTCCCTGGCGGCCCTGGCGTTACACCGAACCCGCCTACCGGGAGGGCGGCCAACGTCCGCACTGCCACGCCTCTGACGGGCACACCGGCCACCGCCGACTGGGACCCCGGTCTCGCTCCCGCTCTGATGGAACTCGGCCTGCGCTTCGAGGAGGTACTCCTGCTGGGCCACCTCCTGGAAGACCTGGCAGCCGCCGCATAGGCCCCGGCTGCTGCCACTATCGCGGCGAGTACGATCACCGCCATGCCGTCGAGTGAGCCGCACAGTCTTCCACCGCCTCCCGAAAACGGCATACGCGGAGATATAGGGGCAGATAGGGTAGACCGTTCCAACGCGGGAACGCGGGAACGCGGGAACGCGGGAACGCGGGAACGCGGGAACGCGGGAACGCGGGAACGCGGGAACGCGGGAACGCGGGAACGCGGGAACGCGGGAACGCGGGAACGCGGGAACGCGGGAACGCGGGAACGCGGGAACGCGGGAACGCGGGAACGCGGGAACGCGGGAACGCGGGAACGCGGGAACGCGGGAACGCGGGAACGCGGGAACGCGGGAACGCGGGAACGCGGGAACGCGGGAACGTACCCGTGCTGTTTGCCGTGCGGACGGCGACCGCGCTGCACCGGCTCCTCGATATCCGGCCCGCGCTCGCCGGGGACCGGCGGATTGAGCCCTTCTTCACCCTCGTCCCCGGTTCCGACTTCAGCGCCGACGCGCTCGCCGCCCTCGACGGTCTGGGAGCCCGGTGCGTGCCCTGGGACGAAGCGGTCGAGAGCGCGTACGGCCTCATTCTGGCCGCCAGCCCCAATGGGGACCTGCAGCGTCTCAACGGGCCGCTGGCTCTCCTGCCCCACGGCGCGGGCTTCAGCAAGCGCCTCCCGTATACGCGCGGCGACGACTCCGCCAACGGCCTGAATCCCGCCCAGCTCCTGCGCGACGGCCGTCCGCTCGCCGACCTCCACACGCTGGCCCACCCCCACCAGCTCACCCGGCTCGCCGCCGACTGCCCTGCCGCGACGGCCCCTGCCACGGTGGTGGGCGACCCGACGCTCGACCGCCTCCTTGAGTCACAGCCGCGCCGGGACCGGTACCGCGAAGCGCTCGGCACCGGCGGGCGACGGCTCATCGCGCTCGTCTCCACCTGGGGAGAGCAGTCGCTCTTCTGGCGGCGTCCCGAGCTTCCCCGGCGGCTGGTGACCGAGCTCCCGTACGACGCGTATCAGGTGGCGCTCGCCCTCCATCCCAACGAACACAGCCACGCCGGACGGTTCACGCTCAACCAGCAGCTGGCGCCCGCGCTCAACGCCGGTCTGGTGCTGGCGAATCCGTACGAGGAGTGGGGCGCCGTGCTGGTCGCCGCCGACTGTGTGATCACCGATCACGGCTCGACCGCCCTGTACGCCGCCGCTCTCGACCGGCCGCTGGTGAACGCGTACGACGACGGTGACGAGCTGCTGCCCGGCACCCCGATGGCTGAGCTGCTGGAGCGCACCCCGTACTTGGATGACCGTGCCCCGTACGAAGCTCAGCTCGACGCCGCCCTCGCCGACCAGCGCCCGGGTGCGGGGCGTACGCTCGCCGCTTCCGCCTTCGCCGAGCAGAACCGTTCCCTGGAACGGCTACGGGAACATCTCTACCGGTTGCTCGGTCTCGCCCCGCCGCCCTGGCCGGTGGAGCCAAGTCCGCTCCCTGTACCCGCCGCCCGGGCCCACCACCCGGTGACGGCCTTCACCGTGGACACGGAGGTCCACGGTGACGAGATACGGGTCGTACGCCGCCCCGCCTCCGGTCCGGCGGGCCGCCATCTGGCGGCCGAGGAGGATCTGGCCGGGCTGCGGCATGTGCAGAGCGCCGGGCTGCTCTTCCGTCGCGCGGACGGCGCCCTGTCCCCGGGCACCGCCGACGGCTGGACCGCGCGCACCCTCGATGCCTACCCGGGCTGCCGTACGGCCGCCGCAGCGCTCACCGCCCACCACTACGCGCTGCGGGCCAGGTACGTACGGGACGGGGCGCTGCTGTCAGCGCGGATCGAGGAGCCGACAGCGCGGGACTCCGCCGCTGTGCTGAGCGGGCTGCACGCGTGGCTGGCCGCAGACCCGCATCCGGTGCTTCCGGCCCGCGTCCGCTGTGTGGTCGCGGGTCAGGCCGTCGCTGTCAGGCTGGCACTGGCCTCGGATGACCAGGTACCGGCGGCCAGCTGACTCGTCGGCTATGGCTGGCGCGGCTTGCCCACGCGCTCCTCGATGGCCCGCACCGCCGCACGGTGTGCACCGGCCGTCTCCTCGTCTCCCGCCTCCTCGGCCAGCTCGGCGAGCACCAGGCGTACGCGGGTCTCCTCGAAGTCGGAGCCGCGCCGCTGGGCGCTGGCCAGGGCTTCCTCGGCCAGCTCGATGGCCCGTCCCCGGTCGGTCCGGTTGCCGATCCGGCGCAGCACCTTGCTCAGCTCGAAGGCGGTACGGCCGGTCATCCGTTCGCGCCGCTGTTCCCGTGCCATCTGATGGGCCCGCGACAGCAGCTCGGCGGCGCGCTCCAGTTCGCCCAGCTGGGCGGTGGCCTTGCCGAGCAGATGAGTCTGCAGCAGCACCCCGTAGGCGTTCCCGATCTCCTCATGGATCCGCCGGGACGCCGTGAAGTCCTCGACGGCGCCCGCCCAGTCGCCGCCCGCGGAGCGCAGCTTGCCGCGGAACTCCAGCGTCGAGGCACACAGCTTGCGTTCCCCCGCCAGCATTCCGGCCTCCACCGCCCGCACCGCGGGTGCCAGCTCCCGCCGGGCCTCCTCCCACCGTCCGACCTCCCACAGCGGGCGTGCCAGTTGACAACGCATCCGCACCTGTGCGGGGAGGTGTTCCGCCCGCTGGGCCGCCGCCAGGCCGGTGCGGAAGGCGTCGATGGCGTCGGCGTAGCGGCGGTGGTCCATGAAGTGAGTCCACAGCGGCTCGCACAGCGACCAGGCGTCGGTGTCGTCCTCGGCGTCGTAGGCGAGCCGTACGCAGCCGTACAGCACCAGCCGCTCCGCGTCCAGCCAGCGAGCCGCGTCCGCTGTGCTCCCCAAGGGCACATCCGGTGCGTACGGGAGCTCGGGCACGGGCTTCGCCAAGCGCATCCGCTGCCTGGACATGAGCACATCGGCCCGTTCGGCCTGCCGCCGGTACCAGCGCACGATGCGGCGGCGTGCCTGTCCGGCCTCCGCCGCGTCGCCATGCTGCCGGGCGCGGCGGTGCGCGTGTGCCCTCAGCAGCGCGTGCATACGGAGGCGCTCACCGCTTTCCAGCAAGCTGGCCGTCTCCAGCTCGTCGAGCGCGTCGGCGGCGGCGTCCGCCCCTTCACCGAGTACGGCGGCTGCCGCCTGCTCGGTGAAGTCCGGGCCGGGGTGTTCAGCCAGCAGCCGGTACAGCCGGGCGGCGGATGGGCTGAGGTCCTGGTACGCCGCGTCCCACACCGCTTCCACCACGGGCAGCCCTTTCTCGTCCAGCTCGGCGGCGAGTTCGGCCACCAGCCGCGCAGGGCGGCGTCGGCGGTGCCGGCGAATCCACTCCCCCGCCACATGGAGGGCGGCGGGCAGACCGCCGCAGAGCCGGGCGAGCTGGATCGCGGTCTCCGGCTCCGTGGTGAGCCGGGAATCGTCGGCGATACGCTGGAGCAGCACGACCGCGTCCTCGTCGCTGAACGGGCCAAGGGGAACGGTCAGGGCGCTGTACAGATCGTGCAGCTGGTGGTGGCTGATGGCGACCACGACGCTCTCGGCGGAGACGGGCAGCAACTGCTCAACCTCGTCGACGTGGCGGACGTTGTCGAGGATGACGACCAGCCGCCTGCCCGCGGTGAGCTCACGGTACTGCCTGGTACGGGCGGCGAAGCTCCGCTCCAGCCAGGGTTCTCGCACATGGAGTGAGCGCAGCAGCTCCGCCAGGACGTCCGAGATCTCCACCGACCCGTCGCGTCGCAGGTCGTCCAGGTCGATATAAAGGGCGCCTTCGGTGTGGCAGTTCTCAAGCCTGTGGCCTGTGCGCACCCCGAGTGCGCTCTTTCCTACGCCGCCCATTCCGGTGACCGAGATGATCAAGGGGCGTACGGTCCGGCCTGGCTGGCTCGTGAGCGCCTGGACGGCCTGGAAGATCCTGGCCTGCTCGGCGTCGCGGTCGTGGAAGTGCGCTCTCTCGGCCGGCAACTGATATGACGGCGGATTGACATCGCGGGACGAAGGATCTGGCGCGGCTGCGTGCACATGCTGGTGGAGCGCGTCGATCCGCCCGGCCTGAATGACCGTCTCAGCCCTGGCCTGACCGCCCATGCTGTTCCGCGTCTCATCTGTCACGGCTCAACTGTAGGTCCGGCAAGGCTTCTTAGACACGTACAGGTTGGTGGCGCGGTGCTCCCCGCCCGGGGAGGTGGGCGGGGAGCACCGCGTTCTCAGGTGACGGGCCGGGGGAGGTGGCCCGGCACCCGGGAATCGGTCAGCACCTGCGGTCCACCGCGTCGATGCGGCTGCCGAACTTGCCGCCCCACTTGTAGGACCTGGAGAAGTCCCCGGAGTTCACCGTGCGGCGCTCCTTGGGCTTCCAGTCGATGAAGCAGCCGGGAGCGTTGGCGTAGAAGGAGCCCACGTTGTCGTGCAGGTACTTCGGCATGTTGCGGTAGCCGTTCGAGGGCATCCAGCGCCAGGGGGTGCCGCGGAAGTCCCGGTCCCGCCAGAAGCAGATCTCCCCGCGGCCGCACTGGGCGGCCGCGCGCTGGAGGGCCTGTGTGCTGGGGGCCGCTTCGGCGTCCGGTGCGGCGGTGGCCGCCGTTGCCGTGGCCGCCGTTGCCGTGGTCGCGCCGAGCAGTGGGCTGCTCAGTGCGAGAACCATGAGCGCGCCGATGAGGCGGGGTCGCGTCCTGGACATGTTCTTCCTCCCGTTCCCCCGAGGGGGGTTGGTGTCGGTCGTGTTGTCCGTCGTGTTGTTGGTCTCTTCGTGGCCGGCCACCCCACACACGAATGGCGACCGTGGTTCGTATGACACCTCCAGGCCGATTCGCTGGAACGGGTGAAGTGGTGGAAAGTGGGGTTAGTTGCTCTGGTCTTGAGCCACCCGGGGGTTGATGATGGGACGTTGGCAACGTGGGGAGACGCCATTGCGAACGGGCGGGGTCTGCGATGGGGATGCTGAAGCCGACTCGAATCAGTCCTTCGATACGGTCTTCTGCTCGCTGCTGCCCCGGCTCTACCGCAGAGCCACCCTGCTGTCCGGGGGGACGCACTCGGCGGAGGACCTGGTGCATGACACTTATCTGAAGCTCGCCGCCCGGCCGGGGCGGCTGCCCGCGCACCCGGAGCCGTACGCCTACGCTTTCGCGACGCTGATGAGCGTCGTACGGGATGCCTGGCGGCGGGACCGCAAGCATGTGCTGGTGGCCGATGTGGATGTGGCGCAGGGCGGCTGGGACGGCGGGCTGGAGCAGCGGACCGCCGAACTGGAGACGATACGGCTGCTGGGGCAGTTGTCGGTCCGGCAGGCGGGAGTGGTCATTCTGGTCGACCTCGACGGGTACACCATCGACCAGGCCGCGAGCATTCTGCGGGTTCACCGGGGGACGGCCGCCCGTCAGCGGACCCGGGCGCTGGACAAGCTCCGGCGCGTTCTCAATGTGCCGGAAGGGCAGGGTCGGTCGGCATGAAACGTGAGATCTCGCGTGATGAGGCGGCGGCGCTGCTGCGGGAGCGTCTGCGGGAGGCGGACGAGTGCATTGAGGTGCCGCCTGGGTTGTGGGATCGGGTCCGTACCGCGCCGGATGCCGTGGCGGGTCCGGTCACAGCGCGCCGTTCCTGGTTCCGGCCGCGGCTTGTCGTGGCGGGGGTGGGGCTGCTCGTCATGGTGGCGGTGGGTGCCGTGAGCGCCGGTGCCTGGTGGCTGGTGGGCCCTGGTTCGGCGCCGGACCCGGCTTCCGGGCCGAGGGCGGTCGTATTGACCGTTCACAATGCGGAGGTCCCGTGCCGCCCGTTGCGTACCCAGGAGTGTGCGCTGCGGCTGGCCCGTGACCCGTACGCCGTTTATGCGGGCAGCGGCAATGCGGCGGGCAAGGTCTGGCACCGGGACCGGCTGAGCGCGGAGTGCGTGGTCACCGATGGCACTCTGGTCAGGGACGAGAGCGGGATGACCTCCACCCGGTGGTACCGGGTGACCACCGGGGATGGTGTGCGCGGCTGGCTGCCGGGGGTCCGTACGCGTAATACGGCCGAGGTCCGTGAATGTGCGGAGGACGAAGTGCCGGGGGCGCTCACGCCGTAGTCCCACGCCACGGCTTGTGGCTGCCACCGCTACTTCGGGGCGCTGAAGCGGGGTGGGGCTTCGGTGGGGGCGGCGTCGCCGGTGGGGAGCTGCTGGGCCGGGCAGGTGGTCAGGACGCGGGACATGGCCCTCTTCTCGGCGGCGGTGACCCACAGTTCGTACTTCTGCTTCACCGCGATCTGCAGGGCGATGTACTCGCAGCGGAAGGATGTGTTGGAGGGGAGCCAGGTGGCCGCGTCGGCGTCGCCCTTCTGGCGGTTGGCGGAGGCCTCGACGGCGAGGAGGTTGAGGGGGTCGTTGGCCAGGGCTATGCGCTTGGCGGGGTCCCACCTGTGGGCGCCCTTCTGCCAGGCGTCGCCGAGGGCGACGATATGTTCGATGTCGATCTTGCTGCGGCCCTTCTCGTAGGGGATCGAGGTGCCGGTGTAGGGGTCGTCGGTGAGGGTGCCGGAGTCGGCCGTGCAGTCGTCGTCGCGGAGCTTCACATCGTCGAGGTCGCGCTGGAGGATGTCGTCACGGGTGTTGCAGCTGTTGCCGTCGGTGTCGGCCCAGGGGGAACCGAACTTCTTCCGGTCGTAACCGGTCTTGGGAGCACGGCCCTTGACGGTGAGTTCATCGAGGGCCGCCATGGCCTGACCGGAGCCGGCCGGGGCAGCCGCGTCATCGTCGGATCCGGCCACCTCCTCCACGGCACAGCTGGTGAGGAGCAGGGCAGCGAGTACGGCGGCAGCGGCAGCACGGGTACGGCTACGCGATATCAAGAGGCACGTCCAACGAGGCTCAAGGGCGGATGATAGGGCGGCGCGCGCCCCCGCGTGATCATAAGCGACCGCCAACAGCCTGATGGAGACCACGACTCTCACCATCATGTGATCTGCCATCAGCCACGCAAGCGCTAACTTTCCCGGGGCCCATTCTGTCCGTCGTAACACGACGTCGGAAGGTAAGCACATGGACTGGCTCAACGAAATTCTCGAAGAAGCCTCAGGTTATATCTGGGGCCCCTTTATCCTCGTCCCGCTCCTGCTGCTGACAGGGCTCTACCTGACCGTGATGCTGCGCGGGCTCCAGTTCCGGAAATTCGGGCCAGCCTTCTATCTGGCGCTGATCAAGCGTCATGAACCCAGTGAGGACGTCCAGGGCGACATCACACACTTTCAGGCGCTGACCACCGCCCTCGCCGCCACCATCGGCATCGGCAATATCGCCGGTGTCGCCACCGCCTTCTTCTGGGGCGGCCCCGGTGCGCTGTTCTGGATGTGGCTCACGGGTCTGGTTGGTATGGCTACCAAATACTCCGAAGCCTTCCTGGGGGTCCGTTTCCGCATCAAGGACGCCGGTGGGCGGATGAGCGGCGGACCCATGCGGTATCTGCGCCACATTCCGGGACATGTGGGGGTGTTCCTCGGTATCTTCTTCGCCGTCGCCGCCGCGATCGCCGCCTTCGGTATCGGCAACGGCACCCAGTCCAATACGGTGGCCGGTTCGGCCAACTCCGAATGGGGCGTACCGACCTGGCTGACGGGTGTGGTGCTGACCGTCGCCGTGGGGGCGGTCGTCCTCGGCGGCATCAAGGCGATCGGACGCGTTACCGCCGCCTTTGTGCCCTTTATGGCGGTGTTCTACATTCTCAGCGCCACCGTGCTGATCGCCGCGAATATCTCCGAACTCCCGGCGGCCTTCGCCCTGATCTTCTCGGACGCCTTTACCGGCACCTCAGCGGTGGGGGGCTTCGCGGGCGTCGGGGTGATGACGGCCATCCGCTACGGCGTGGCGCGCGGCATCTTCTCCAATGAGTCGGGCCTGGGCACCGGCGCCATCGCGGCGGCCGCCGCCAAAACCACCCATCCCACCCGCCAGGGCCTGGTCTCCATGACTCAGACCTTTATCGACACCCTGGTCGTGGTCAGCTTCACCGGTCTGGCCATCGTTGTCACCGGGGTCTGGCGGGCCGAGGACATCCAGCCGGGCGCCCCGATGACGCTGGCCGCCTTCAGTCAGGGCCTGGGCGTCTGGGCGACCCATCTCATCGTCGTCGCCATCATCTTCTTCGCCGTCTCCACCATCATCGGCTGGAGCTACTACGGCGACCGGTGCATGGAGAGTCTGTGGGGCATCCGAGCGGTGATGCCCTACCGGATCGCGTTTGTAGCGATGGTGTTCGTCGGTTCGGTGGCGGATCTGGAGACGGTATGGGTGTTCTCCGATGTCGCCAACGGTCTGATGGCCCTGCCGAACCTCGTCGGACTGATCATTCTGGCGCCGCTGGTGGTCCGGGAGACCAAGGAGTACTTCGATGATCCGGAGAAGGCGATCGAACGGGCTCAGCAAGAACTCTGAGGGTACTGGTCAGTGAGGGTACTGGTCAGTCGTTGAAGGCCGCCGCGTCCCGGTACTCCGGGCAGGGGTCGAGGGCCGCAGCCAGCCGGAAGTGGCGCTTGGCCTCAGCGGGGCGGCCCGCCCGCTCCAGAGTGCGGGCGAGGGCGAAGTGCGCGAAGGCGTTGTCCGGCTCCCGCTCCAGGACCAGCTGGAACTCCAGCTCGGCGGCGCGGAGCTGGGCACCGTGGAAGAACGCCCGGGCGCGCAGCAGCCGGGCCGCGGTGTTCTCGGGGTGGGCGGTGATGACCGAGTCCAGCAGCTTGACGGCACCGCGCGGATCCTTGGCCGCGAGCAGCTGCTCAGCGGCGCGGAAGTCGATGACGTGCGTTTCGGGCGTGCGGGACATGGGTCGCCTCCTCTGAGTGGGACAACAGCCGTGTCTGACGATGCATTCCCCCCGGGCCCTGCCTTCAGGCGCGCTCGCAAAGCTGTTCCCAGACCTTGCGGACCTGAGGTTCGAGCGCGTCAAGCGGGCCGTTGTTGTCGATGACCAAGTCAGCGATGGCCAGCCGCTGCTCGCGGCTTGCCTGGGCGGCCATCCGGGAGCGGGCCTCCTCCGGCGTCATACCGCGCAGCCGCACCAGCCGGTCCAACTGGGTCTCCGGGGCGGCGTCGACGACCACGACCACGTCGTAGAGCGCCGCCAGGTCGTTCTCCGCGAGGAGAGGGACATCGTGGACCACCACGGCGTCATCCCCCGCCGCGCTCTCCAGCTCCGCGGAGCGGGCGCCGACCCGTGGGTGGACGATGGCGTTGAGCACGCGGAGCTTCTCCGGGTCGCTGAAGACGATACGGCCCAGCTGTGGGCGGTCGATCCAGCCGTCATCCTGCAGGATGTCCGTACCGAACTCGGCCACCACCGCGGCATGCCCTGAGGTACCCGGCTCCACGACCTCCCGGGCGATGCGGTCCGCGTCGATGATCACGGCGCCGTACGACGCCAGCAACCGCGACACCTCACTCTTGCCCGAGCCGATGCCCCCGGTCAGTCCCACTTTCACCATGGGCTCACCCTACGATGTGCGCCTCACCGCTCGGCATCGCCGCCGCCCTCGCGTTCGCGGTCGGCGAGGAACCGCTCGAAGACATCGCCGAGTTCATCGGCGGAGGGCAGCTCCGCGGGCTCGGCGACGAGATTGCCGCGGGCGGCTGCCCCGGCGATGGCGTCGTACTGCTGCTCAAGGCCGCGGACGACCGAGACCAGCTCCTCATCGCCCTCGGCGAGCTGGCGCTCAATCTCATTCTGCGTCCTGTGTGCCTCGGTGCGCAGTGTGTGGGCGACGCCCGGGAGAACCAGGCCGGTCGCTGACGTAATCGCCTCGACGGCGACCAGGGCGGCGTCAGGGTAGGTGGAGCGGGCGATGTAGTGCGGCACGTGGGCGGCGACGCCCAGCACATCGTGTCCGGACTCGGTGAGCCGCAGCTCCAGCAGCGCGGCGGCGCTGCCGGGCACCTGGGCCTCATCGAACAGGCCCTGATGGCCGGGCACCAGCTCGGCACGGTTGCCATGCGGGGTGAGGCCGACGGGGCGGGTGTGCGGGACGCCCATGGGGATGCCGTGGAAGGTGACCGCGAGCCGCACCCCGAGCCGCTCGACCATTTCCCGCACGGCGGAGGTGAACAGCTCCCACTGCACATCGGGCTCCGGGCCGGAGAGCAGCAGGAACGGCGCGCCCGTCGCATCGTGGACGAGGCGCAGCTCCAGCCGGGGTGTCTCATACGCGACCCACCGGTCCCGCCGGAAGGTCATCACGGGCCGTCGCGCCCGGTAGTCGATGAGGCGGTCGATGTCGAAGCGGGCGACGGTCAGATGGGGCTGGCCGTCCAGCAGCCGGTGGACGATCTGCTCGCCGGTGTCGCCGGCGTCGATGAAGCCCTCGAAGTGGTAAAGCATCACCAGCCCGGCGCCGACGCCGTGGTCGATGATCTCGTCGACCGCCCGGAGCCCGCTGGGCTCCCATTCGTACAACTCGCGCGCTTCCAGCACTGGTGTCGCCCCTCCTGGTCGTTCCCATCATGCCCAACGTCCGTTGGGCAGGGGGCATTCCCGGTTTCCCGGCGGTGTCGCTGTCGCGGCTCCGCAGCGTGGGGGGTTCTCCCCTATCCCACCCCTTCCCGAAACTGGGGGCTAGGCCGTTTCCTTCGGATCATCTGATCGTTGGTTGATGTGTGTCGTTGACTGATGCCCAGTGGGCACGGATCGAGCCGTTGTTGCCGGACCGGACTCCGAAGCGGGGCGGACGGTGGCGTGATCACCGCCAGGTGATCGACGCGATCGCGTTCAAGTACCGCACCGGGACACCGTGGATGGACCTGCCCGAGCACTTCGGGTCGTGGAAGGGCGCCCACAACCGCCTGCGGAAGTGGGCCGCCGACGGCACCTGGGAGAAGGTCTTCACCGCCCTGCTCGCCCAGGCCGACGCCGAAGGCGACCTCGACTGGGTCGTCGCGGTCGACTCCACCATCGTCCGAGCCCACCAGCACGCCGCCGGGGCCCGTCAAAAGGGGCCCCGGCCGGCGAGCCGGACGACCATGCCCTCGGACGCTCCCGCGGCGGACTGACCACCAAGATCCACCTCGCCGCGGACAGCCACTGCCGGCCCCTGGCCTTCGTCATCACGCCTGGCCAGGCAGGTGACGCACCCGCATTCCCCGAGGTCATGGCCCGCTTACGGGTGCCCCGGCCAATCGGCCGGCCCAGGATCACGCCGGACGTGATCCTGGCCGACAAGGCCTACTCATCCCGCGCGATCCGGACCCATCTCCGTCGGCGCGGGATCCGGGCCGTGATCCCGCAGCCCGCCGACCAGGCCGCCAACCGCAAACGCCGCGGCAGCCGCGGCGGCAGACCACCAGCCTTCGACCGCGACGCCTACAAGCGGCGCAACACGGTCGAGCGCTGCATCAACAGACTCAAGCAATGGCGCGGCCTGGCCACCCGCTACGACAAGACCGCCACCATCTACCTCGCCGGACTCCACCTCGCCGCCATCTTCATCTGGTCAGCGAGATGATCCAAAAGAAACGGCCTAGCGCCCCCAGACCCCCACAGTGTTGTGGGCACTCGGGTCCCCCCAGACTTCGTCTGGGGGGGACCCCCAGAGGGGCGATGGGGGTCCCCCATGCCCTTAAGGCTATGGGGGAGGGTGGGCACAACACCCGGCCACCGGACCGCACCCGGCGAACCCCGGGGCCCCGGGGCGAAGCCCCGGTTTCCGGGAAGGGGCGGGGTCTGGGGAAACCCACCCACGGCACCCCCGCAACCGGGCAAAACCCCCGCCACGCGGCGGAGCCGCATATCGGCACAGCCGGGAAGGGGCGGGAATTGGGGAAACCCACCACGGCACCCCGCGGGCCGGGCGTACTCCCGCCACGCGGCGGCCCCCGGCAGGGGTACGCACAAGGCCCGCCCCCCGGTGGGGGCGGGCCTTGTGTTGGGGCTGTCGGCTAGCGGCTAGCTATCAGCTCTGGCCGCCGGCCAGCTTCTCACGGAGCGCGGCAAGGGCCTCGTCGGAGGCCAGCGCACCGGCGTCGTCGGTCGACTCCGAGGAGTACGAACCGCCGCCGCCACCGCCGCCGCCCTGGCTGGCGCCCTGCGGGGCCGGGGTGCCAGCGGTGGCACCCTCCGCCTCGGCCTGGGCGTCCGCCTCGCGGGACTTGACGACCTGCGCCTGGTGCTGCTCGAAGCGGGTCTGCGCCTCGGCGTACTGGCGCTCCCACTCCTCGCGCTGCTTCTCGTAGCCCTCGAGCCAGTCGTTGGCCTCGGGGTCGAAGCCCTCGGGGTAGATGTAGTTGCCCTGGTCGTCGTAGGACGCGGCCATGCCGTACAGGGTCGGGTCGAACTCGACGGCCATCGGGTCGGCACCGAAGGACTCGTTGGCCTGCTTCAGCGAGAGGCTGATGCGGCGGCGCTCGAGGTCGATGTCGATGACCTTGACGAAGATCTCGTCGTTGACCTGGACGACCTGCTCCGGGATCTCCACGTGGCGCTCGGCCAGCTCGGAGATGTGGACCAGACCCTCGATGCCCTCGTCCACGCGGACGAACGCACCGAACGGCACCAGCTTGGTGACCTTGCCCGGGACGACCTGACCGATCTGGTGGGTCCGGGCGAACTGCTGCCACGGGTCTTCCTGGGTCGCCTTGAGCGACAGGGAGACGCGCTCGCGGTCCATGTCGACGTCCAGGACCTCGACCGTGACCTCCTGGCCGACCTCGACGACCTCGGACGGGTGGTCGATGTGCTTCCAGGACAGCTCGGAGACGTGCACCAGACCGTCGACGCCACCCAGGTCCACGAAGGCACCGAAGTTGACGATGGAGGAGACGACGCCGGAGCGCACCTGGCCCTTCTGAAGGGTGGTGAGGAAGGTCTGGCGGACCTCGCTCTGGGTCTGCTCCAGCCAGGCACGGCGGGACAGGACCACGTTGTTGCGGTTCTTGTCCAGCTCGATGATCTTGGCCTCGAGCTCCTTGCCCACGTAGGGCTGAAGGTCGCGGACGCGGCGCATCTCGACCAGAGAGGCCGGGAGGAAGCCACGGAGGCCGATGTCGAGGATGAGGCCACCCTTGACGACCTCGATGACGGTACCGGTGACGATGCCGTCCTCTTCCTTGATCTTCTCGATCGTGCCCCAGGCGCGCTCGTACTGGGCGCGCTTCTTCGAGAGGATCAGGCGGCCTTCCTTGTCCTCCTTCTGGAGCACAAGGGCCTCGATCTCGTCACCGACAGCGACGACCTCATTGGGGTCGACGTCGTGCTTGATCGAAAGCTCACGGGAAGGGATGACACCCTCGGTCTTGTAACCGATGTCGAGCAGGACCTCGTCCCGGTCGACCTTCACGATGACGCCGTCGACGATGTCGCCGTCGTTGAAGTACTTGATCGTCTCGTCGATCGCGGCGAGGAATTCTTCCTCGGAACCGATGTCGTTTACCGCAACCTGCGGGGTGGTCACGGTGGTCTCGGTGCTGCTCGTCATGTGTGAAAGGGCTCCGGTACGGACATGAAGTCGTAGGTACTGCTACGCCGTGAGCCCGTATAGCACCGCCGAAGCCGGACAGCCTTGGAGGCGGAACTTTTCGGTTCAACGAAAAGCGCCTCGACAACCGAGGGGACATACAACCGTGCCAGCGCGACCTGCTCCGTCTGAGGTGCGCAGACCCGCAACGCAACTTGTAGCATACGGGCGCAGCCGGGCACGGTCAATGCGCGATTGAGCACACGTGGGACGTAATGTCACATACCCGGCACATCCCACCGACTCGCCCCGCTGCACACAGCAGCTACAAGATTTCAGCGAAGATTACGCGATCCCTGCAGACGGGCCAAATGATCCAGGAGTACGAGCCGCAGGCCACCCGGCGTAACGCCGGAGAGGCGGAGAGCAGCCGGGCGAGCCGGGGCTGGTGGGACCGGAACGCGGACGAGTATCAGCGCGAGCACGGGGGCTTCCTCGGCGACGACCGGTTCATCTGGGGCCCGGAGGGGCTGGATGAGGAGCAGGCCCGGCTGCTCGGAGATCCCGGGGATCTCGCCGGGCGGCAGGTGCTGGAGATCGGGGCGGGAGCGGCCCAGTGCTCGCGCTGGCTGGCGGCACAGGGCGCCCGGCCGGTGGCGCTCGACCTCTCCCACCGGCAGCTGCAGCACGCGCTGCGGATCGGGGCCGAGGGCATCGGGCTGGTTCAGGCGGACGCGGGGGCCCTGCCCTTCCGCGACGGCGTGTTCGACCTGGCGTGCTCCGCGTACGGCGCGGTGCCCTTCATCGCCGACCCGGTGCGGGTCTTCCGTGAGGTGCGGCGGGTCCTGCGGCCGGGAGGCCGCTGGGTCTTCTCGGTCACCCATCCGATCCGGTGGGCACTGCCGGACGAGCCGGGGCCGGAGGGGCTCACCGTGTCGGCCTCCTACTTCGACCGGACGCCGTATATCGAGCAGGACGCGACGGGCCGGGCTGTCTATGTGGAGCACCACCGGACGCTGGGCGACCGGGTACGTGATGTGGTCGCCGGCGGCTTCCGGCTGCTCGACCTGGTGGAGCCGGAGTGGCCCGCCTGGAACCAGCAGGAGTGGGGCGGCTGGTCACCGCTGCGGGGACAGCTGATCCCGGGCACAGCGATTTTCGTCTGTGCGCGGGACTAGCGAGACTGGGGCGCGTGCTCCGTACCGACGCGCTGGATCAGCTCCCCGTACGTACCGCCCTGCCCGCACTGCGTGACGCGCTCGCGGCGCGTGGGGCCGCCGTGCTGTGCGCGCCGCCCGGGACGGGGAAGACCACGCTGGTGCCGCTGGTGCTCGCCGGGCTGGTGGGGGACGGGCCGCCGCAGCGGGTGCTGGTCGCCGAGCCGCGGCGGATCGCGGCGCGGGCCGCGGCCCGGCGGATGGCGTGGCTGCTGCGTGAGCAGGTGGGCGGGAAGGTCGGCTTCACCGTGCGCGGGGAGCGGCGGGCCGGCCGCGACACCGTGGTGGAGGTGGTGACGACCGGTGTGCTGTTGCAGCGGCTGCAACGGGACCAGGAGCTGCCCGGCGTCGATGTGGTCATCCTCGATGAATGCCATGAGCGGCATCTGGACGCCGATACGGCCGCTGCCTTCCTGCTCGATATACGGGCCGCCCTCCGGCCGGAGCTGCGCCTGGTCGCGGCGTCGGCGACCACGGACGCGGCGGGCTGGGCCCGGCTGCTGGACGCGCCGGTCGTCGCGGCGCAAGGGGTCAGCCACCCGGTGGAGGTGGTGTGGGCGCCTCCCCTATGGCCCGTCAAGCCGCCGCATGGGATGCACGTGGATCCGGCGCTGCTGGGCCATGTCGCGGCCGTGGTGAGGCGGGCGCTGGGTGAGCGGGAGGGGGATGTGCTGTGTTTTCTGCCCGGGGTCGGGGAGATCGCCAAGGTGGCCGGGCGGCTGGGGGCGGTGGACGCCGAGGTGCTTCAGGTGCATGGGCGGGCTCCAGCCGCCGTGCAGGACGCAGTGCTGGCCGGTGGCGGTCAGCAGCGGCGGGTCGTGCTGGCCACGGCGGTGGCGGAGTCAAGCCTGACGGTGCCGGGCGTACGGGTCGTGGTGGACGCGGGGCTGGCGCGGGAGCCGCGGATGGATCACGCCCGGGGGCTGAGCGCGCTGACGACCGTACGGGCCTCCCGGGCGGCGGCCCGGCAGCGCGCCGGCCGGGCGGGGCGGGAGGCGCCGGGGGCGGTGTACCGGTGCTGGGCTGAAGGGGAGGACGCGCGGCGGCCGCGCTTTCCGTCGCCGGAGATCGCAGTGGCGGATCTGACCACGTTTGCCCTGCAGGCGGCGTGCTGGGGCGATGCGGAGGCGAGCGGGCTGGCGTTGCTCGATCGGCCGCCGGGCGGGGCGATGGCGGCGGCGCGGGAGGTACTGACGGCCATCGGGGCCGTTGACGCCGGTGGGCGGCCGACGGACCGGGGCGAGCGGATGGCGCGGCTCGGGCTGCATCCCCGGCTGGCGCGGGCGCTGCTGGACGGTGCGCAGGCGGTGGGGGTGCGGGCGGCGGCGGAGGTGGTCGCGTTGCTGAGCGAGGCCGCGCCTCGCGAATACGGTGATGATGTCGCGGCCGCCTTGGGTGCGGTGCGGCGAAGTGGCCGGCACGACGCCTACGCGGGGCGGTGGCGTGCCGAAGCCGGGCGGCTGCGGGCCGCGCTGGGGGATCTCCCCTCCCGCCCGCCCCTTCCTGGCGGTACTGGTCCTGGCGGCGCTGGTCCTGGTGGCGCTGGGGACGGGGACGGTGCCGGGCTGGTTGTCGCGTTGGCGTATCCGGAGCGGGTGGCGCGGATGCGGGGCAAGGACGCTTACCTCATGGCGTCCGGAACCCGGGCCGAGTACGGGGGCGGCGCCTCCTGGGTGGCGGTGGCCGTGGCGGACCGGCCCGCGGGGGCCGCGTCGGCCAGGGTGCGGCTCGCGGCGGAGATCGACGAGGAAACGGCTCGGCTCGCGGCGTCGGCGCTCTACGCGGAACGCGAGGAGGTCCGATGGGACGCGGAGCGGCGTGAGGTCATCGCGCGGAGTGTTGAGCGGCTGGGCGCCATTGAGCTGACGGAGCGCACACTGCGCGCGCCGGACCCCGGGCGGGTACGGGCCGCGCTCCTCGACGGGCTCCGCAGGGAAGGGCTGGGACTGCTGCGCTGGCCGCCTCAGGCCGTATCGCTGCGGCAGCGGATGGCCTTCCTGCACCGGGAGTTGGGGGCTCCCTGGCCGGATGTGTCGGACGCGGCGCTGCTGGAGCGCGCCGAGGAGTGGCTGACCGGTGACGCTCTCGCCGGTGACGCTCTGGGCAAGGTCGACACCACAGCGCTGCTGAACGGGCTGCTGCCCTGGGCGGGCGGTGCGGCCGCGCGGCTGGACGAACTGGCGCCGGAGCGGATCGAGGTGCCGTCCGGTTCCCGGGTCCGTATTGACTACGCGGGCGGACAGCCGGTGCTCGCCGTCAAGCTGCAGGAGCTCTTCGGCTGGACCGCGACCCCGCGGCTCGCGGCTGGGCGGGTGCCGATGCTGGTGCACCTGCTCTCCCCCGCCGGGCGGCCCGCTGCCGTCACGGCGGATCTCGCGTCGTTCTGGCGGGACGGCTATCGCGCCGTACGGGCTGAACTGCGCGGGCGGTATCCCAAGCACCCCTGGCCGGAGGACCCGGCCCCCGCGGAGCCGACCCGGCGGACCAAGCCCCGGCGCTGATCAGGCGGGTTTGGCGGGTTTGGCGGGGCGGCGGGAGCGGGCCTCCAGCAGCAGGGCAAGGGCCAGGAGACCGCTGCCAAGGGTGAGCAGGGCCAGCGGGGCATAGCTGCGGAAGATCAGCAGGAGCTGGCGGTTGGACCTGACGAGGTCGATATTGGCTTCGAAGAAGTCCGGGCGCATCTTCACATGCCCGTCGAAGGCGGTCAGCGGCTCTTTGTCCGGGTCGTTGGTCCACCGCATCTCCTCGGTGTGGATCTCCTCTCCGTTGAGCGGGGCGCCGGTCAGGGGCTCGATCCAGAACATCCGCTTGGTGGTGTACCAGCGCTCCAGGCCGACCTGTTCGACGGTATCGGGGGTAGCGCCCAGCGGAAGTTTCTTCGGCACCGGCACCTTGGTCCAGGGAATGGTCTGCTCAAAGTAGTAGACCTCCATACCGCGGATATTCCGGGTGCCCTTGTAGTGGATGGGTGCGGAGGCACGGGTCTGCATATCGAAGTAGGCGTAGTCCCGTTTCTCGGTGAGGAACGGCCACTTGTACGCGATGCCGTCGCGTTTGACCTTGTCGCCGTCGACATGTTCACCATCGGCGTTGACCGGCTGCTGCGAATGGGCGTCGAAGATATAGCGTTCGGGGATCTGCGAGACCATCTTGCCCTTGTCGTCGGCGACATAGCTCATGGTGTCCCAGACGACGACATCACGGCCGTGCTCGGCCTTGACCTTCTTCGCCTCGGCCACATTGCCCTTGAGGGTCTGCACGATGCTGATCCTGTCGACCTTCTTGGGCTTCATGGAGGCGTAGTCAAGGAGAGTGGCGTTACGCGCCTCCAGGACCATCGTCTGGTACTCGCTGGGCGGCACCTTCACCAGCCGGGGGAAGGCGTACCAGCGCAGCAGCGGGGCGAGGGCGGCCAGGAAGACGGCGAGGGCGAGCAGGATCAGGCTGGCTTTACGGCGCATGGCTCTGGCCCTCCCGCTACGGGCGCTCGGGGGCGGCTGGGACGGTGGTCAGCAGCGGTTCGGGGGATGTCTCACCCGGGGGTGCGCCGATGGCGGTGACCGTGAAGACGAGGGCCAGGGCTGCGGCCAGCCCGATGGCGGCGGCGATGAGGGCGCGCATGGGCAGCAGGCCTCCCGGGGTGTGGACGCCGGGCTGATGGGGCGTCAGGGGGTGGGCACCGTAGCAATGAGGGCGGGAGATGAGAACCGGTGGTGCGGGGTGGGGAGCGGCGGCTGGGGGGTTGCCCCCTGTCCCGTCCCCAGCTGTCGCTGGGGGCGCCCTCGGGAGGGCCTCTGTCTTCCCCGGCTGTGCCGGCCCGGCTCAGTGTCCGGAACGGCCGGTGGCGGGGCCGTTGCGCGGTGCTTCCGTCTGGGGTGAGCTTCCCCAATCCCGCCCCTTCCCGTAACCGGGGCTCCGCCCCGGCCCCCGGGGTTGGCCGGTGCGGGACGGTGGCCGGGTGTTGTGCCCACCCGTTCCGCCCTGGGGGCACCTCCCAGCGTTAGCTGGGGGAGGAACGACTGCCCACAACACTGTGGGGTGTTAGTCGCGGCGGGTTGTGGCGGGGGTGGGGGTCTTGTCGGGGTCCTCGTTCTCCGGATCGTCCGGGGTCTCGTCCTGCTTGTCGTCCTCGTCGGGGGTGGCGCAGGGGTCGTCCGGCTCCTCGGAGTCCTCAGGGTCTTCGGGGTCCTCGTCTTTGGGGTCCTCGGGGGCCGACTCGCTGGGGGTCGGAGTCGGGGTGGGGGTTGGGGTTGGGGAGGGGGTTGGGGTTGGGGAGGGGGTGGCGGTCTGCGACTCGGAGGGGGAGGGGGATGGGCTCTCGGGGCACTCGGGGGAGGTGGGGGTGGGGTCGTCTGGTTCGGGGGTGGTGGGGGTGGGAGTTGGGGACTTGGTCGGGGTCGGTGGCACCTTGGTGGACCAGGGTGGGGGGCTGCTCGACTTGGCCGGGGCGGCGGGCTTGGGGGTGGTGGGCTTGGGGGTCGGGGTCGGGGTCGGCTTCGGGGAGGGGGGTGGGGCGGCTTCGCTTGGGGTGTCCTTCGCGGGGCGTGGGGACTTGGTGGCGTTGCCCGCGCCCGGGGAGTCCGGCAGGACGCCGGTGCCGTCCGGGACCTCGTGGGTGCCCTTGCGGTAGAACTCCAGCCAGGACAGGACCGTACGCATATAGTCCCGTGACTGGTTATAGCTGAGGATGGCCCGCTCCAGCTGCGCCCGGTTCGACAGGTCGCGGCCACCCGCGCAGAGATAACGGCCGGCGGCGAGTGCGGCGTCGAAGACGTTGTTGGGATCGCTGACCCCGTCGCCGTTGCCGTCCGCGCCCCATTTTGCCCAGGTCGACGGGATGAACTGCATGGGGCCGACCGCACGGTCGTAGCGGGGGTCGCGGTCGAAGTCGCCGCCGTCCGTATCCCGGATCAGAGCGAAGCCGTTGCCGTCCAGGACCGGGCCGCGGATCGCCTTGAGGGTGTTGCCCTCACCGTCCAGGGCGCCGCCGCGTGCGTGGCTGGACTCCACCTTGCCGATGGCGGCGAGCAGCTCCCAGGGAAGGTTGCAGCGGGGCTTCTCCGCACCGAGGGTCTTCTCCGCCCGCTTGTACGCGGCCAGCACGGTGGCGGGGATGCCTGCCTCGGGCGGGCCGGTATCCACCGGGTCGTCACCGGGCTTGCCGGAATGACCCGGTTTCTCGGGGGTGTTCAGCGGGGGCAGTTCGGTGTGGTACGGCGAGTTGCCATCCGCTGGGTGGTCGGCTTCCGGGGCGGGGTCCGAAGCGTCGGAGCCGGGCAGCACCAAGTCGATTCCGGGCGCCTGCGAGGCGCCGAGGGCGACCATCGCAGCCGCCGCCACGGCGGAACTCGACACCCCCCTGCGGAGCCTGCGGCCTATCCCACCCATCCGAGCAGCCATACGGCCGTCCCCTCCCTGCTGCGCTGTCGGTGCGCCGCTCGCCCACACTCCCCTGCGGACGGCAACGACGTGACACTACGACAACTTCAGGCCCCTGGTCACTTCTCCCGGCGATGGCCGGTGTCAGTGGGCCGCCGACTCCCAGTCGGTGCCCGCGCCGACCGAGACATCCAGCGGAGCACGCAGCTCGACCGCACCGGCCATCTCCCGGCGGACCAGCTCCTCGACCCGCTCACGCTCCCCCGGGGCGATCTCCAGCACGATCTCATCGTGCACCTGCAGCAGCATCCGCGATGTCAGCTGCTCCTTGGTCAGCCCCTCATCCACCCGCAGCATGGCGATCTTGACGATATCGGCCGCGGTGCCCTGGATCGGGGCGTTGAGTGCCATCCGTTCGGCCATCTCACGGCGCTGCCGGTTGTCGCTGTTGAGATCGGGCAGATAGCGGCGGCGACCCAGCATCGTCTGGGTGTATCCGACAGCCCGTGCCTCCTCGACGGCCCGCTGAAGATAGTCACGGACCCCGCCGAAGCGCTCGAAGAAGGTGTCCATCAGCTTCCGCGCCTCATCGGGCGCGATGCTGAGCTGCTGGGACAGCCCGAACGCGGAGAGCCCATAGGCCAGTCCATACGACATCGCCTTGATCTTGCGGCGCATCTCCGCGTCGACCTGGTCCTTGGCGACCCCGAAGACCTGCGAGGCGACCGTGGTGTGCAGATCCTCACCGGAGGTGAACGCCTCGATCAGGCCCTCGTCCTCGGACAGATGCGCCATCACCCGCAGCTCAATCTGGCTGTAGTCAGCGGTCATCAGCGACTCAAAGCCCTCACCGACCACAAAACCCCGGCGGATCGCCCGGCCCTCGTCCGTCCGCACCGGCACGTTCTGCAAGTTCGGCTCGGTCGACGACAGCCGCCCGGTCGCCGCCACCGTCTGACTGAACGAGGTGTGGATACGGCCGTCAGCGGCGATGGTCTTGATCAGCCCCTCGACGGTGGTGCGCAGCTTGGACTGCTCCCGGTACCGCAGCATCAGCACCGGCAGCTCATGGTCGGTCTGCGCGGCCAGCCACGCCAACGCGTCGGCATCGGTCGTATAGCCGGTCTTGGTCTTCTTCGTCTTGGGCAGGCCCAGCTCACCGAAGAGGACCTCCTGGAGCTGCTTGGGCGAGCCCAGATTGAACTCATGACCGACGGCGGCGTGCGCCTCACTCACCGCCTGCTGTACGGCGTCGGCGAACTGCTGCTCCAGCCGGGTCAGCCAGGGCCGGTCCGCAGCGATACCCGCCCGCTCCATACGGGCCAGCAGCGCGGACGTCGGCAGCTCCATATCGTGCAGCAGCTCGCTCGCGCCGACCTCCTCCAGCCGCCCGGTGAAGGCCTCACCCAGATCCAGAATGGTGCGGGCCTGCCCCATCAGGGCGTCGGCCTCGGCCGCATCGTCGGCGCCCAGCGCCAACTGGCCGCTGTCCTGGACCGGCTGGGGCAGCTCACGGCCCAGGAACTCCACGCTCAGCGCCTCCAGCGCGAAGCTGCGGCGGCCCGGCTGCACCAGATAGGCGGCCAGGGCGGTGTCCATGATGATGCCCTGGACGCTCCAGCCGTGCTCGGCGAAGACCCGCAGCACCCCCTTGGCGTTATGCAGAACCTTGGGCTGGCCCGCGTCCGCACACCAGGCGGCGAAGGCCTGCTCATCGGCCTCATCCAGCTGTGTGGGGTCAAACCAGGCCGCCGGCCCCCCGGCGGTGGCCAGCGCGATCTCCCGGACGCTGCCGGAGCCCAGTCGCCAGTCGTCCACCGTGGCCAGACCCAGCGGCGCCTGGGCGTGCTCGGCCAGCCAGGGCGCCAGCTCACCGGTGCCCAGCACCGCGCCGTCGACCTCGACCCCGTCGATCAGGGCCGTCTCCTCCTCCTGAGCACCCGGATCCGCGGCGAACAGCCGCTCGCGGAAGTTCACATGCCGGAACTCCAGGGCGTCCAGCACCACCTTCAGCGCATCCCGGTCATACGGGACACGCACCAGGTCCTCGGGGCGGTCCGCCAGCTCCACATCCCGCACCATCTCGGTCAGCCGCCGGTTGAGCTTCACGGCCTCCAAATGATCGCGGAGATTCTGCCCGGCCTTCCCCTTGACCTCCTCGACATGCTCCACCAGCCCCGCGAACGACCCGAACTGGTTGATCCACTTTGTGGCGGTCTTCTCCCCCACCCCCGGGATGCCCTGCAGATTGTCGGAAGGATCACCCCGCAGCGCGGCGAAGTCCGGATACTGGCTCGGCGACAGACCGTACTTCTCCCGGACCTTCTCCGGAGTGAAGCGGGTCAGCTCGGAGACGCCCTTGGTCGGGTAGAGCACCGTCACCTTGTCCGAGACCAACTGGAGACAGTCCCGGTCACCGGTGACGATCGACACCTCAAAGCCCTCGGCCTCCGCCTGAGTGGCGAGCGTGGCGATCACATCATCGGCCTCGAAGCCCTCCACCGCGAAACGCTTGACCCGCATCGCGTCCAGCAGCTCCCCGATCAGCTCCACCTGGCCCTTGAACTCATCGGGAGCCTTGGAACGATTCGCCTTGTACTCCGCGAACTCCTCCGAACGCCAGGTCTTGCGCGACACATCAAAGGCGACAGCGAAATGCGTAGGCGCCTCGTCGCGCAGCGTGTTCGCCAGCATCGAAGCGAAGCCGTAGATCGCGTTCGTCGGCTGGCCCGTCACGGTGGAGAAGTTCTCCGCGGGCAGTGCGTAGAACGCCCGGTACGCGAGTGAGTGCCCGTCCATCAGGAGCAGACGTCGCGAGCTCGCGGATGCTGTCTCATTCGATGCTGTCTTTGCCACGTCCCCGATACTCCCACGCCCCGCTGACATTCCACTCCGGGCAGCGGGGACAGCACCGGGGACAGCACCGGCCGGGCGTGGCAGGATCGAGAAGATGAAGCGCACTCCGCCGTCCGGCGACCCGGTCCAGGACGCCCCCGAGGTCAGCGCCCCGCAGCAGTCCGCCGCCGGGCTGCCCGCCATCGGTCACTCACTGCGCATGGCCCAGCAGCAGATGGGCGTCAAACGCACCGCGCTCACCCTCCTCAAGGTCAACCAGAAGGACGGCTTCGACTGCCCCGGCTGCGCCTGGCCAGAACCGGACAAACGGCATGCCGCGGAGTTCTGCGAGAACGGTGCCAAGGCCGTCGCCGAAGAGGCGACACTGCGCCGCGTCACCCCCGCCTTCTTCGCCGGGCACACCGTCGCCGACCTCGCCACCCGCTCCGGCTACTGGCTCGGGCAGCAGGGCCGCCTCACCCAGCCGATGTATCTCGCCGACGGCGCCGACCACTACGCGCCCATCTCCTGGGAGCGCGCCTTCGACATCGTCGCCGAGGAGCTGCGCGCCCTCGGCTCGCCCGACGAGGCCGTCTTCTACACCTCCGGCCGCACCAGCAATGAGGCCGCCTTCCTCTACCAGCTCTTCGCCCGCGAGTACGGCACGAACAATCTGCCCGACTGCTCCAATATGTGCCACGAGTCCTCCGGCTCGGCGCTCACCGAGACCCTGGGCGTCGGCAAGGGCAGCGTCCTCCTCGACGACCTCTACCACGCCGACCTGATCATCGTCGCCGGACAGAACCCGGGCACCAACCACCCCCGGATGCTCTCCGCCCTGGAGAAGGCCAAGCGCAACGGCGCCAAGATCATCACGGTTAATCCGCTCCCCGAAGCCGGGATGGAACGGTTCAAGAACCCACAGACCCCGCGCGGACTCGCCGGGAGCGGCACCCCGCTCACCGACCTCTTCCTGCAGATCCGGCTCGGCGGCGACCAGGCCCTCTTCCGGCTCCTCAACAAGCTCATCCTGGAGACAGAGGGTGCGGTCGACGAGGAGTTCATCCGCGAACACACCCACGGCTTCGAAGAGTTCGCCCATACGGCTCGTACGATCACCGACTGGGACGAAACCCTCCAGGCCACCGGACTGACGCGGACCGCCATCGAGCAGGCGCTACGGATGATCCTCGCCGCCAACCGCACCGTGGTGTGCTGGGCCATGGGACTGACCCAGCACAAGCACGCGGTGCCCACCATCAAGGAAGTCGTCAACTTCCTGCTGCTGCGCGGCAACATCGGCCGCCCCGGCACCGGAGTGTGCCCCGTACGCGGCCACAGCAATGTGCAGGGCGACCGCACCATGGGCATCTTCGAACGCCCCGCCCCCGCCTTCCTCGACGCCCTGGAGAAAGAGTTCGGCTTCGCCCCGCCCCGGGCACACGGCCTGGACACCGTCCGCTCCATCCACGCCCTGCGCGACGGCCAGGCAAAGGTCTTCTTCGCCATGGGCGGCAACTTCGTCGCAGCCTCTCCCGACACCGCCGTCACCGAGGACGCCATGCGCCGCGCACGGCTCACCGTCCACGTCTCCACCAAGCTCAACCGCTCCCACACGGTGACCGGCGCCCGCGCGCTGATCCTGCCCACCCTCGGCCGCACCGAACGCGACCGGCAGGCCAGCGGCGAGCAGTTCGTCACCGTCGAGGACTCCATGGGCATGGTGCACGCCTCCCGCGGCCGCCTGGAGCCCGCAAGCGAACACCTGCTGTCCGAGCCCGCCATCGTCTGCCGACTGGCCCGCCGCGTGCTGGGCGAGCACAGCCGCACCCCCTGGGAGGAGTTCGAGAAGGACTACGCCGCCATCCGCGACCGGATCAGCCGCGTCGTCCCCGGCTTCGAGGACTTCAACACGCGGATCGCCCGGCCCGGCGGCTTCACCCTCCCGCACGCCCCACGCGATGACCGCCGCTTCCCCACCGCCACCGGCAAGGCCAACTTCACGGCCGCACCCGTCGAATACCCGCGCGTACCCAAAGGCCGGCTGCTGCTGCAGACGCTGCGCTCTCACGACCAGTACAACACCACGGTCTACGGCCTCGACGACCGCTACCGCGGCATCAAAGGCGGGCGCCGCGTCGTCCTCATCCACCCCGATGACGCGGCCGGCCTCGGCCTGGCCGACGGCTCCTACGCCGACCTCACCAGCGAATGGACCGACGGCAGCGAACGCACCGCCCCCGGCTTCCGCGTCGTCCACTACCCCACCGCGCGGGGCTGCGCCGCCGCCTACTACCCCGAGACCAATGTCCTCGTCCCGCTGGACGCCACCGCTGACACCAGCAACACCCCCGCGAGCAAGTCCCTGGTGATCCGCCTCACTCCGGTCTAAGCGTTGGCTTAGCTTCTGATAGGAACGGTGCAGACGACAACGACTCACCGCAGAGCGACCGATCGGAGCCGCACCCCATGGGCGAGAAGACCACCACCCAGTTCCCCCAGGACGTCCTCGACCAGTGGTCTGGGCTCGGCGTCGACCTGCCCTCGCTCTTCTCCGCAGGACATCTCGGCGACCGCATGGGGCTCCAGATTCTGGAGGCCGCGCCGGAGAAAGTCGTCGGCACGCTGCCGGTCGAGGGCAACACCCAGCCCTACGGCCTGCTGCACGGCGGTGCGTCGGCCGTGCTCGCCGAGACTCTCGGGTCTGTCGGCGCGATGCTGCATGGCGGCCCCAGGAAGATCGCCGTTGGTGTGGACCTGAACTGCACGCATCACCGTGGTCCGCGGTCTGGGGTGGTCACCGGGACGGCCACGCCTGTGCATCGGGGGCGTACGACCGCTACGTATGAGGTGGTCATCGCCGATGAGCAGGGTCGGCGGGTGTGTACGGCGCGGCTCACCTGCTTGTTGCGGGACGCGGACCCGCAGGCCTACCAGGGCTGAGCCCTGGGCGCCCCTCCCCGGCTGTACCGATATGCGGCTCCGCCGCGTGGCGGGGCTTCGCCCGGCTGCGGGGGCGCCGTGGGTGGGTTTCCCCGATTCCCGCCCCTTCCCGGCTGTATCGATATGCGGCTCCGCCGCGCGGCGGGACTTCACCCCAGCTGGGGGTGCCGTCGGTGGAGTTCCCCGTATCCCGCCCCTTCCCGGAAACCGGGGCTTCGCCCCGGGCCCCCCGCCCCCCGGGGTGGCCGGTTGCCGCTCCGGTGGCCTGGTGTTGTGCCCACCCGTGCCGCCCCTCGGGCGGCCCGAGTGCCCACAACATTCGTGGGCCCGGGCCCACAACGGTTGGGCCCGGGTGCCCGCAACGTGGGGGTGGTCTGGTGGAATCTCCCGGTTGGGGTGAGATGCGCTTTTCTTGGGTTACTCTGCGTAGTCTGTGCGGGGCGGGAAACCTCAGCGTGATCCTGGGTGGCTGCTGCGTGCAAGAACTGGGCCGCGTCTTCCGTACGGTATGCGAACCCCCAGTCAAGGGCCTGTCATCGGCGCCATGGGCGAGCTGGGGGTTCGGCATGCGGAACGTGTCCGCCATCTCGCCGCCAGCACAGCGCACCGTCCCCACTGGATCTTCCTGGCATGCCCCCGGCCGCCCTGGTCATAACAAGAGCGTCACATCATTGCGTCCACCTCTGCCCCACCTGAGCCCACGGCCATAGAGTCACGGCCAGTCACCGCGCCGCCGGGCGCCTCACCCCAAACGGCCCGGCGCGCAAGACGGCCCCTTACGAGAAGAGGCCGCGCCAGCGGAAAGGACTGATCGTGCGTCACCGTTCCTTGCTCATTCTCACCACCGGAATCACCGCGGGAGCAATGGCGCTCTCCGCCTGCGGCTCCCGGGACGACAGCGGCGGCGGAGGAGACAGCGACAAAACCACTGTCGTCATCGGCCTCGATGCCCCGCTCACCGGTGACCTGTCCGCGCTGGGCCAGGGCATCAAGAACTCCGCGGACCTCGCCGTCAAGACCGCGAACAAGAACGAGGAAGTCAAGGGCGTCACCTTCAAGCTCGTCGCGCTCGACGACGCCGGCCAAGCCGGCACCGGCCAGCAGAACGCCACTAAGTTCGTCGGAAACGACGACGTCTACGGCGTTGTGGGGCCGCTCAACTCACACGTCGGCGAGTCCATGCAGAAGGTCCTGGGCAACGCCAACCTCGTACAGGTCTCCCCCGCCAACACCGCGCCCCAGCTCTCCCAGGGCCCCAACTGGCAAAAAGGCGACAAGAAGCGACCCTTCGACACCTACTTCCGCACCTCCACCACCGACGCCGTACAGGGCCCCTACGCCGCGCAGTACGTCTATAACGAAATGAAGCTCAAGAAGGCCTTCGTTATCGACGACAAGAAGACCTACGGCGCCGGACTCGCCTCCACCTTCAAGAAGGAATTCACCAAACTCGGCGGCAAAGTCGTTGCCACCGACAATGTGAACCCCGAAGACCGCGACTTCTCCGCCATCGCCACCAAGGTCAAGAACTCCGACGCCGACTTCGTCTACTTCGGCGGCGAATACCCGGCCGGCGCCCCGCTCACCGACCAGATCAGCCGGGCCGGAGCCAAGATCCCCGTCGTCGGCGGCGACGCCCTCTTCAGCGGCGAATACATCTCGCTGGCCAAGAAGAAAGCCGAAGGCGACCTGGCCACCTCCGTCGGCGCCCCGCTGGAGACCCTGGACACCGCCAAAGAGTTCATGAAGAACTACAAGGCCGCCGGCTACAAGCTGCCCTACGAGGCCTACGGCGGCTACTCCTACGACAGCACCTGGGCCATCATCCAGGCCGTCAAGGCCGTCGTCGAGGAGAACGACGGCAAGCTCCCCGGCGACGTGGACGACGCCCGCAAGCAGATCACCGAGGCCATGAACGACGTCTCCTTCAAGGGCGTCACCGGTGATGTCGGCTTCGATGAATTCGGCGACACCACCAACAAGCAGCTGTCCGTCTACAAGGTCGAAAAGGGCGAGCACAAGCCCGTCAAGACCGGCACATTCGAAGAGTAAAACCCCGGGGTCACCCGCCCCATCCCGCAGGAATACTGCTGCTGCGCGGGGGCGCAAACAGCGCCCCCGCGCAGCCGTTTCTCATCACCCCTCGGAGGCCCCCCGGTGCAAGGTCTGCCGGAGCAATTGGCCAACGGCCTGATCCTCGGCGCGATGTACGGACTCATCGCGATCGGGTACACCATGGTCTACGGCATTGTTCAGCTCATCAACTTCGCCCATGGCGAGATTTTCATGATCGGCGGCTTCGGCGCGCTGACCGCATGGCTCTGGCTGCCTGACGGCACATCCCTGATGGTCGCCCTGCCCCTCATGATTCTCATGGCCATGATGTGCTCGGTACTCGTCGGTATCGGAGCCGAACGGCTCGCCTACCGGCCATTGCGCGGCGGCCCCCGGCTCGCCCCACTCATCACCGCGATCGGCCTGTCCATCGCACTCCAGCAAGCCATCTGGGCCTTCTACCCCGGAGCCAAGAAGGACCGCTCCTTCCCACGGTTCAGCGGCGGACCCGTCGAAATCGGCGGAATCACCCTCCAACGCGGCGAAATATTTCTCCTGATAGCTGCCCCCCTCTGCATGATCGCCCTCGCCGTCTTCGTCTCCAAGACCCGCACCGGCCGGGCCATGCAAGCCACCAGCCAAGACCCCGACACGGCCAAGCTGATGGGCATCAACACCGACCGCATCATCGTCACCGCCTTCGCCATCGGCGCCGCCTTCGCCGCCATCGCGGCCGTCGCCCACGGCCTGAAATTCGGCCAGGTCAGCTTCCGCATGGGCTTCATCGCCGGACTCAAGGCCTTCACCGCCGCCGTACTCGGCGGCATCGGCAACATCTACGGAGCCATGATCGGCGGCCTCGTCCTCGGCCTCACCGAAGCCATGGCCACCGCCTATATGTCCAACGTCCCCGGCATGCAGCAGTTCGGCGGCGGAGCCTGGAAAGACGTCTGGGCCTTCGTCCTCCTCATCCTCGTACTTCTTTTCCGCCCCCAGGGCATCCTCGGCGAGCGCGTAGCGGATCGGGCGTGATCACCATGACCAACAACACCCCGGCCACCCAGAACACCCCCGGCGTCATCCCACTGCCCGCAGCGGGAGCCCGGCTCACCACCGTCATCGGCGCCGCCGCCACCTTCGCCACCACCTTCCTCGCCTGGACCTGGACCAGGGAATTCCCCGGCAACCTCACCGTCAACGGCTACCCCGGAGGACTCCAGGTCCTCACCCTCACCGGCGCGCTCCTCACCCTGCTCTTCCTGCTCGCCGGATACGGCATCCGCGGCCTGCGCTGGCTCACCCCCGGCGGCCGCAACAGCCCCGCACTCCTCCTCGCCCTCGGCACCTTCGCCACCACATGGTTCACCGTCGCCGCCATCGCCACCGAGCTCGGCGGCCTCGCCAACCTCGAACCCGGCGGCTGGCTCGCCGCCGCCGCGTCCCTCACCCTCGCCATCGCGGCCCTCGGCCTCCCCGCCGACCTGCCCACCGATCAGGACCACCCCGCCACCACCCCCTGGCGACGGCTCCTGCACTCCCTCAAAGCACCCGACCCCGGCCTCGCCAGGACACTGCCCTCCTGGGCCGAAGTCCTCGTCATCGCCGCCGCCTGCGGCGTCGGCCTGTACGTCTTCACCTACGGCATCGACACCGAATACGGCGAGCTGTTCATCGGCTTCCTCATCCTCACCGGATTCGGCGCCACCGCCCTCTACCGGTCCGGACTCACCCGGCGCCTGTCCGCACTCACCACAAAACACCGCAACGTCGCCATGACCTCGGCCTTCATCGCCGCGGCACTCTTCCCCTTCACCCAGAGCAGCGACACCTACACCTCCGTCGCCGTCAGCATCCTGATCTTCGCCACCGTCGCCGTCGGCCTCAACGTCGTCGTCGGCCTCGCCGGACTCCTCGACCTCGGCTACGTAGCCTTCCTCGGCGTCGGCGCCTACACCGCCGCCCTGGTCTCCGGAGCCCCCACCGCCGCACTCGGCATCCAGTTCCCCTTCTGGGCCGCCGTACTCGCCGGAGCCGTCGTCTCCATGATCTTCGGCATCATCATCGGCGCCCCCACCCTCCGGGTACGCGGCGACTACCTCGCCATCGTCACCCTCGGCTTCGGTGAAATCTTCCGCATCGCCATGCAAAACCTCGACGGCGACTCCGGACCCGACATCACCAACGGCCCCAACGGCATCCCCAACATCCCCGACCTCAACTTCCTCGGCTTCGACCTCGGCCAGAAACACACCCTCCTGGGCTTCGAACTCGGCAGATTCGCCAACTACTACCTGCTGATGCTGCTGTTCACCGCCCTCATCGTGATCATCTTCCGGCGGTCCGACCACTCCCGCATCGGCCGCGCCTGGGTCGCCATCCGCGAAGACGAAACCGCCGCCCGCGCCATGGGCATCAACGCCTTCCGGCTCAAGCTCCTCGCCTTCGCCCTCGGCGCCACCCTCGCCGGAATCGCCGGCACCGTACTCGCCCACGTCGAATACGGCGTCCACCCCGACGGCTACAAATTCGTCCACACCGTCCCACCCAACTCCGCCTTCCTCCTCGCCGCCGTCATCCTCGGCGGCATGGGCACCGTCAGCGGCCCCCTCATCGGCGCCGCACTGCTCTACCTCATCCCGGCCAAACTCCAGTTCATGGCCGACTACCAGCTGCTCCTGTTCGGCCTCGCACTCGTCCTCCTCATGCGCTTCCGCCCCGAAGGACTCATCGCCGACCGCCGCAAGCAGCTCGAATTCCACGACACCGGCCAACCAGACGTCCCCAAGGGCAGTCCCGGCCTCAGCAAGACGGAGGCATGACGACATGACCACAAAAACCCAGACACCACCGGGCACCGGAGACAGCGGCACCGACCAGACCGTCCTCTCCGCCACCGGCGTCACCAAGCGCTTCGGCGGACTCACCGCTGTCCGGGACGTCAACCTCACCGTCAACCACGGCGAAATCGTCGGCCTCATCGGCCCCAACGGCGCCGGCAAAACCACCTTCTTCAACTGCCTCACCGGGCTCTACATCCCCACCGAAGGCACCGTCACCTACAAAGGCACCGTCCTCCCCCACCGATCCCACCTCGTCACCCAGGCAGGCATCGCCCGCACCTTCCAGAACATCCGGCTCTTCGCCAATATGACCGTCCTGGAAAACGTCCTCGTCGGACGGCACACCCGCACCAGAGAAGGCCTCTGGTCCGCCCTCCTGCGCGGCCCCCGCTTCCGCACAGCAGAAAACGAATCCGAGGAACGCGCCATGCAACTCCTCGAATTCACCGGCCTGGCCGCCAAACGCGACCACCTCGCCCGCAACCTCCCCTACGGCGAACAACGCAAGCTCGAAATCGCCCGCGCACTGGCGAGCGACCCCGGCCTGCTGCTCCTCGACGAACCCACCGCGGGCATGAACCCCCAGGAGACCCGAGCCACCCAGGAGCTGGTCTTCGCCGTTCGCGACCAAGGCACGTCCGTGCTCGTCATCGAGCACGACATGCGCTTCATCTTCAACCTCTGCGACCGGGTCGCCGTCCTGGTCCAGGGCGAAAAACTGGTCGAAGGGACCCCCGAACAGGTACAGGGCGACGACCGTGTCGTCGCCGCCTACCTCGGCACCCCCTTCGAGGGAGCGCCCGGAGAGGAAGAAGTCGCCGAGGTCGAGGCGGCCGAGCGGCACCAGCAGGAAGAAGGGGACGACCAGTGACCGCACTTCTCGAGGTCGAGGACCTGCGGGTCGCCTACGGCAAGATCGAAGCCGTCAAAGGCATCTCGTTCAGCGTCGAAGCCGGCCAGATCGTCACCCTCATCGGCACCAACGGCGCGGGCAAGACCACGACGCTACGGACCCTGTCCGGACTACTCAAGCCCGTCGCGGGAAAGATCACCTTCGACGGCCAGCCGCTCGCCGGAATCGGCGCCCACAAGATCGTCGCCATGGGCCTGGCCCACTCCCCCGAAGGCCGCCGGATCTTCCCCCGGCTCACCATCGAGGAAAACCTCCGCCTCGGCGCGTTCCTCCGCAAGGACGCCGACGGCATCGCCAAGGACGTCCAGCGCGCCTACGAGCTCTTCCCGATCCTCGGCGAACGCAGCAGACAGGCCGCGGGAACCCTGTCCGGCGGCGAACAGCAGATGCTGGCCATGGGCCGCGCCCTGATGTCCCGGCCAAAACTGCTGATGCTCGACGAGCCGTCGATGGGGCTCTCCCCGATCATGATGCAGAAGATCATGGAGACCATCACCGAGCTCCAGGCTCAGGGCACGACCATTCTGCTCGTCGAGCAGAACGCGCAAGCCGCGCTGTCGCTGGCCGACCGGGGCCATGTGATGGAGATCGGCAAGATCGTACTCTCCGGCACGGGTGAAGAGCTCATGCACGACGAGTCCGTCCGCAAGGCGTACCTCGGCGAGGACTGACGGAGCCGAGCGAGCCGGACCCAGGCCGGAGGCCTGGGTCCGGCTGCTTACTTCTGCTGCTTCTTCTCCTCAGCGTCCTCGATGACGGCCTCGGCGACCTGCTGCATGGACAGACGGCGGTCCATCGAGGTCTTCTGAATCCACCGGAACGCGGCGGGCTCGGTCAGCCCGTACTGGGTCTGCAGGACCGACTTCGCCCGGTCGACGAGCTTGCGGGTCTCCAACCGCTGGGAGAGGTCGGCGACCTCCTTCTCCAGCGCCTTCAGCTCGGTGAAGCGGGATACGGCCATCTCGATGGCCGGGACGACATCACTCTTGCTGAACGGCTTCACGAGATACGCCATGGCCCCGGCGTCCCGGGCCCGCTCCACGAGGTCGCGCTGCGAGAACGCGGTGAGCATCAGGACCGGGGCGATGTTCTCCTCGGCGATCTTCTCCGCGGCGGAGATCCCGTCCAGGACGGGCATCTTCACATCGAGGATGACCAGATCCGGCTTGTGCTCCCGCGCGAGCTCAATCGCGGTCTGCCCGTCTCCGGCCTCCCCGACGACGGAGTAGCCCTCTTCCTCCAGCATCTCCTTGAGGTCGAGCCGGATGAGGGCCTCGTCCTCCGCGATGACGACTCGCGTCGTCAATGGCGGGACATGGGCATCGGCCCCCTCAGAGGTGTCGGCTGGCGTATTGGGCTCGGGGACGTCAGCGGCGCTCACGGGGCTCCTCGCTTTCGGGCAGGTGGGGCACCCCGAGCCTACCTAGGTCCTGTATGGTGGTGTCACAGCGGGTGACCGCTAACCTTCGTTTTCAAGGAAGCCCCGGTAGTCCAGCGGAAGAGACACGGTGCTCAAACCACCGACAGCGTGGGTTCGAATCCCACCCGGGGCACTTTTCCTGTGTTTCGTAGGTCTGCCTACCGTTGGCGATCTTCACCCCTTGAGGTGAACGGCTCTTCGAATTGCCGCGCGATCGCACGGCTACAGGCAACGTCGCGGACATGTACGACCTAGACACACGCAAACGCGCCCTCGCGCTCATCGGACAAGGCCGCAGCCTCAACTCCGTGAGCAGGCAGATCGGGATATCGAGGGCTGCCATCCGCGAGTGGCAGACCCGACTTGAGCCCCTGCGGGATTCGGAGTGCCTAAGATGCGGGCCTGAGCCAGCGCTCCCGCAGGACACCACTGCGTATACGTACCTTCTCGGGCTGTACCTAGGCGACGGGTGTATCAGTACGGGGCCACGACATGTCCACCGGCTGCGCATCTTCTGCGCCGATGCGTGGCCGGGCCTTATCGAGAGCTGCGCCACAGCAATGCGGCAGGTCCTTCCCCAGAACACCGTCGGCCGGGTCAAGAAACAGGGGTGCGTAGAGGTCGGCAGCTTCAGCAAACACTGGCCTTGCCTCTTTCCCCAGCACGGCTCCGGTAGGAAGCACGAACGCCGCATCGCCCTCGAGCCCTGGCAGCAGCAGCTGGTCGAAGAGCACCCATGGGAACTGGTCCGAGGGCTCATCCACTCTGATGGATGCCGCATGACCAACTGGACGACCCGCGTAGTTGGCGGTGAACGAAAACGCTACGAATACCCGCGGTACTTCTTCACCAATACCTCGGCCGACATCATCCGGCTCTTCACCGATACCCTCGACGGGCTCGGGGTCGAGTGGAAACACGCACGCCAGCGCCGCAAGGCGCAGATGATCTCCATCGCCCGGCGGGCGTCTGTCGCGCTTATGGATGAGCACGTTGGGCCCAAGCACTGACGGGTCTGGGGTGCGGGAGGTGTGCCCCAATCCCACCCCTTCCCGAAACTGGGGGCTGCGCCCCCAGACCCCCACCCCCTGTTGTGGGCACTCGCAGCCCCGCGAGGGGCTGTGGGTGGGCACAACCCGGCCACGGCCCGCACAGGGCCAACCCCGGGGCCCCGGGGCAAAGCCCCGGTTACGGGAAGGGGCGGGATACGGGGAACACCCACCCACGGCAACCCCGCCACCGGGCGAAGCCCCGCCACGCGGCGCAGCCGCACACCGGCACAGCCGGGAAGGGGCGGCGTCGGAGAAACCCCCACCCACGGCGCCCCGGAGCCGAGCGAAGCCCCGTTACGCGGCGGAGCCACCCCGGCGGCGGGGCGAGGTCCGGCTGCGCGGCAGGGCCGCGGGATCGGGGACCCCGTTCGCTAGACGGCCCGGCCGTGGTGGGACTTGGGGGTGTCTTCCTCGCCGATGTGGTGGACGCGGACCAGGTTCGTGGTGCCGGGGACGCCGGGCGGGGAGCCCGCGGTGATGACGACCATGTCGCCCCGGTCACAGCGGCCGATCTTGAGGAGCTGTTCGTCGACCTGGTCGACCATCTCGTCCGTGGTCTGGACGGTCGGGCCCAGGAATGTCTCCACCCCCCAGGTGAGGTTGAGCTGGGCGCGGGTGGCCGGGTCCGGGGTGAAGGCGAGGACGGGGATGGGTGAGCGGTAGCGGGAGAGGCGGCGGACGGTGTCGCCGCTTTGCGTGAAGGCGACGAGGAACTTGGCGCCGAGGAAGTCGCCCATCTCCGCGGCGGCGCGGGCGACGGCGCCGCCCTGGGTGCGCGGCTTGCTGCTGGGGGTGAGGGGTGGGAGCCCCTTGGCGAGCAGGTCCTCTTCGGCGGCGGTGACGATCCGGCCCATGGTTTTGACCGTGTCGATGGGGTGTTTGCCGACGCTGGTCTCGCCGGAGAGCATCACCGCGTCGGTGCCGTCCATGACCGCGTTGGCGACGTCGGAGGCTTCGGCGCGGGTGGGTCGGGAGTTTTCGATCATCGAGTCGAGCATCTGGGTGGCGACGATGACCGGTTTGGCGTTCCGCCTGGCGAGCTTGATGGCGCGTTTCTGGACGATGGGGACGGTTTCGAGGGGCATTTCGACGCCGAGGTCGCCGCGGGCGACCATGAGGCCGTCGAACGCGGCGACGATGTCGAGGAGGTTGTCGACCGCTTGGGGCTTTTCGATCTTGGCGATGACGGGTCGGGTGATGCCTTCGTCCCGCATGACGCGGTGGACGTCGCGGATGTCGTCGCCGCTGCGGACGAAGGAGAGGGCGATGATGTCGGCGCCCATGCGCAGGGCCCAGCGGAGGTCTTCGACGTCTTTGGGGGACAGGGCGGGGACGGAGACGGCGACGCCGGGCAGGTTGAGGCCCTTGTGGTCGGAGATCATGCCGCCTTCGAGGACCAGGGTCCGTACGCGGGGGCCGTCGACGGCGATGACTTCGAGGGTGACTCGGCCGTCGTCGACGAGGATGCGCTCTCCGGGGGTGACGTCGATGGCGAGCCCGGAGTGGGTGGTGCCGCAGTGTTCCTGGTCGCCTTCGGTCTCTTCGGTGGTGATGGTGAATTCATCGCCGCGTTCAAGGAGTACGGGGCCTTCACGGAAGCGGCCGAGGCGAATCTTCGGGCCTTGAAGGTCTGCGAGGATGCCGACGCTGCGGCCGGTCTCCTCGGAGGCTTCGCGTACCCGGTGGTAGCGCTCCTCGTGCTCGGCGTGGCTGCCGTGGCTGAGGTTGAAGCGGGCCACGTCCATTCCGGCCTCGATGAGCGTTTTGATCTGCTCATACGAGTCGGTGGCGGGCCCAAGTGTGCAGACGATTTTTGCTCGGCGCATACGTCGAGCCTATGACTTACCGGCCAGTAGAGAAGTATAGGAGGGTGGCCGTTCAACGTCTTGGGTGTGAAAGGGGTTTGACAACTCTTGTATATGGGCGGGGCCCTGCTCCGATGAGCGCTCATTGGCCATGCCAGACAGTTTTACAGGGTGGGCCGGGTCGTGGTGAAGCGCGCGTTCACCTGGGCGTAGACGCTCTGTCGGCGGGGTTCCAGGTCGAGTGCGGGGGTGTCGGACTCGGTAGCGGCGGCGGTCCCCGCGAAGCCGCGCAGCACTCCTCCGCTTTCCATGTCGGTATCGGCGAGTTCGATGAGGTCGGCCAGTTCGGCGCCGAGTGCTCCGGCGTATTCGCGGGCGCGGGTGACCGCTTCCCGTACGGCCTGCTGGCGGGCTTCCCGGTGTACGGGGGACTCCGGGCGTAGCGCCCACCAGGGGCCGTCGACGCGGGTGAGGTCGAGGTCGGCGAGGCGGGTGGTGAGTTCGCCGAGGGCGGTGAAGTCGGTGAGGACGGCTTCGATGTGGACGGTGCCGTGGTAGGCGCGGACGCGTTCGCCGCGGCCGTGTTTGGTGAGTTCGGGGGCGATGGTGAAGGAGCTGGTCTCGGTCGTCTCGACGGCTTCGCCGTAGGACTCGATCAGTTCCAGTACGTGGCTGTTGCGGCGGGTGAGGTCGTCGAGGGTGGCGCGGCGGTCGGTGCCGCGGGCGGTGACGGTGATGCCGATGCGGGCGATTTCGGGGTCGACGTCGAGTCGGGCTTCGCCGTGGACGGCGACGCGGGGTGCGTCGGGGGTGCCGGGTGTTGTGGTCATGGGCTCACCTTGGCATCAGCTGGTGCGCAGTGGGGTGGTTTCGGGTTGTGGGGTCTGGTTCTGGGGAGTGGGCGGGTCGGGCTGGGGGTGTTTGACGCCGAAGGTGGTGAAGGCGGTGCGGTCGGGCAGGGGGTAGGGGTTTTTGCCGGTGAGGGTGTTGAGGATGGTGGCGCTGCGGTGGGCGGCGAGGCCGAGGTCGGGGGTGCCGACTCCGTGGGTGTGGCTTCCGGCGCCCAGGAGGTAGATGTCGCCGGTGACGGAGGGGTCGAGGATGAGGCGGTGCTGGGCGTCGATGCGGGGGCGTTCGGAGGAGTCGCGGCGGAGGTAGGGGTCGAGGGCGGCGAGGATGCGCTCGAGTGGGCGTTCGCGGTAGCCGGTGGCGAGGATGACGGCGCTGGTGGTGAGGCGGGAGCGTTCGTCTTGTTCGTCGTGTTGGAGGTGAAGCTCGATGTGGGTGGTTCCGACGCGGCCTGCGGTGCGGACGGTGACGCCGGGGGTGAGGACGGTCTGGGGCCAGCCGCTGGTGAGGGTGCGCTGGTAGAGCTCCTGGTGGATGGTGTCGATGGTGTCGTGGTCGATGGCTTTGTGCAGCTGCCATTGGCGGGGCAGGAGTTGGTCGCGGGTTTGTTCGGGGAGCGCGTGGAAGTAGCGCTCGTAGTCGGGTGTGAAGTGTTCGAGGCCGAGTTTGCTGTACTCCATGGGGGCGAAGGCGGGGCTGCGGGTGAGCCAGTGGAGGTGTTCTTGTCCGGCGGGGCGGTGTTTGAGGAGGTCGAGGAAGATTTCTGCGCCGGACTGGCCGGAGCCGATGACGGTGACGTGGTCGGCGGCGAGGAGGCGTTCGCGGTGGTCGAGGTAGTCGGCGGAGTGGATGACGGGGACGGTGGGGGCTTCGGCGAGGGGGCGCAGGGGGTCGGGGATGTGGGGGGTGGTGCCGATGCCGATGGCGAGGTTGCGGGCGTAGGAGCGGCCCAGGGCTTCCGCTTCGCCGTCGGTGTCGAGGCGGGTGAAGTCGATTTCGAAAAGGGCTTGTTCGGGGTTCCAGCGGATGGCGTCGACTTGGTGGCTGAAGTGGAGTCCTGTGCCGGATGCGCCGTTGGCCGCGGCGAGCTCCTGGCTGACCCAGCGGCAGTAGGCGTCGTATTCGGCGCGGGGGGCGTGGAAGCGTTCGGCGAAGTAGAAGGGGAAGAGCCGGTCGTGGGTGCGGAGGTAGTTGAGGTAGCTCCAGGGGTTGGTGGGGTCGGCGAGGGTGACGAGGTCGGCGAGGAAGGGGACTTGGAGGGTGGTGCCTTCGATGAGGAGGCCGGGGTGCCAGTGGAAGGCGGGGTTCTGGTCGTAGCTGGCGGTGCGTAGGCCGGGGATGGGGTGGGCGAGGGCGGCGAGGGAGAGGTTGAAGGGGCCGATGCCGATTCCGGCGAGGTCGAGTGGGTGATCGCGGTCGGGTGCGGGGGTGGGGGTGGGGTCGGGTGTGGTCATGGCTGGGGGTGCCTTTCTGGGATGGCGTCGTTGACGAGTTTCAGCAGGGCGGCGAGGTCGCTGGGTTGGGTGTGGGGGTTGAGGAGGGTGGCTTTGAGCCAGCGGCGGCCGTCGAGGTCGGTGCGGCCGAGGACGGCGCGGCCGGTGGTGAGGAGGTGGCGGCGGATGTGGGCGATGGTGGTGTCGCTGGCGCCGGTGGGGCGGAAGAGGACGGTGGAGATGGTGGGGGGTTGGTGGAGTTCGAGGCGGGGGTGTGCGGTGATGAGGTCGGCGAGGTGGTGGGCGGCGGTGCAGGTGCGTTCTATGAGGTCGGCGAATCCGGCGCGGCCGAGGGCTTGGAGGGTGACGGCGATTTTGAGGATGTCGGGGCGTCGGGTGGTGCGGAGGGAGCGGCCGAGGAGGTCGGGGAGTCCGGCTTCGGTGTCGTCGTGGGCGTTGAGGTAGTCGGCGCGGTGGTCCAGGGGCTGTAGGGCGGTGGTGTCGGGGACGGTGAGGAGTCCGGCGGCGACCGGCTGCCAGCCGAGTTTGTGCAGGTCGAGGGTGACGGTGTGGGCTTGGTGGAGTCCGGCGAGGCGGGGGCGGAGGGTGTGGCTGAAGAGGAGGGGTCCGCCGTAGGCGGCGTCGATGTGGAGTTGGGCGCGGTGGTGGTGGGCGAGGTCGGCGATGTGGGGCAGGGGGTCGATGGCTCCGCTGCTGGTGGTGCCTGCGGTGGCGATGATGAGCGTGGGGCCGTTGATGGCGGAGAGGGTGGCGTCGAGGGTGGTGGGGTCGAGGACATCGTGTGGGGTGGGGAGGGTGATGGGGGTGGCGAGGCCGAGGAGCCAGGCGGCGCGGTGGATGCTGTGGTGGGCGTTTGCGCCGCAGATGACGCGTAGTTGGTTGCCGTGGCGTTCGCGGGCGAGGAGGACGCCGAGGTAGTTGGCTTCGGTGCCGCCGGTGGTGACGAGGGCGTCGGGGGCGGGGCCGGTGGGGTGGACGAGGGCGGCGAGCTCGCGGGTGGTGTGGGCTTCGAGTGCGGTGGCGGCGGGTGCCTGGTCCCAGGAGTCCATGGAGGGGTTGAGGACGCTGGCGGCGAGGTCGGCTGCGGCGGCGATGGCCAGTGGTGGGCAGTGGAGGTGGGCGGCGCAGTGTGGGTCGGCGGGGTCGGCGGCGCCTTCGGTGAGGGTGTGGATGAGGGTGCGCAGGGCGGTGTGGGCGCCGGTGCCGTGTTCGGGGAGGGTGGGGGTGGCGGCGGTGTGGACGCGCTGGGTGACGGTGGCGGGGCCGCCTGCGGGCAGGGGGCCGTGGCGGTTGGCGGCGCCACTGGTGAGGGCGTCGAGGACGGTGGCCAGGAGGGGGCGCAGGGCGCGGGGGCCGCTGGTGCCGCCCGCGAGCAGCGTGGGGTCGTCGGTGGGCGCGGGCATGGGGGGCGCTCTTTCTGGTCGCGGCCTGGTGGGGGGCGGGACGCCCTGAAGCTAGGCGGGGTGGTGGGGTGGGCTTGGCGATGTGTGGGGTGGTTCGCTCGAAGGGGGTACTGCCGTGCGGGGTGGGGGTGTTGGATCTGGTAGGGGGCGTTCCGCATTGTCGGTGGAAAACTCCCCGTAGCCATGGGATCACTCCTAGGCTGGGGGTATGAGCGAGTCAGACAGCGGTGAGGCGATGCGGGTACGGGCCGACAGGGTGGCCGCCGCGTTGGTCACGCTTGGGTATGCGCCGCAGCGTGCGGAGGATCCGGCGGCGGACTTTATGGTTCAGCACGCGACGTTGTTGGCGGCGGCGGTGGAGCCGTACCGGGAGTCCGCGGCCGATCCGGCGTCGGGGTACGGGGGGCCGCCGGTGCTGGCGCAGGCTGTGCAGAATGTGCATGGCTGGCCGGCTGAGCGTCATCTGCCGGTGCATGAGCACTTGATTACTCATATTGGGCTGGCGATTCAGTATCTGCACGCGTTGTTCGGTCCGTCGCCGCAGGGCCAGGAGAAGTCGGAGCTGCTGGCTCGTACCCGGAAGTTCATCTATGAGCTGTTGGCTACGGCGGGGCAGACGGAGCATCACATGATGACGGCGCATCTGGGCGGGTCGGGTGAGCCGGGTGTGCCGGGTTCGCCGGGCCGGGGGGTGGTGACGTACGCGGTGGATCCGGATGTGCTGGACCGGATGGTGGTTCAGGCGGCGCGGACGGCGGCGGCGATGCGTGATCATCTGGATGAGGTCGCGCCGAGGGGCGGCGTTTCCCGGGAGTGAGGAAGTGAGCTTTTTACGTCGCTGCCCGGTCCGTGTGGGGTGCGGACCGGGCGGTGTTGTGTGTGGGGGCGGGCTCAGGTGCCGCGTACGTTGAGTGCGCGGCGCAGGTCGTCGAGTTGGTCGGCGAGTGGGCGGCCCAGTGAGGGGGTCCGCTGGGCGGTGTCCAGGTATTTTTCGCCGTGGTGCAGTACGTCGGTTTCCACGATGGACCGTGGGAACGCGTAGTGGCCTGCGAGGTAGGCGATGGATGCGCCGCGTCGGTCGGCGAGGGCGATGGCGTCGTTGAAGTAGCGCTGGGCGTAGGGCCGTACGAGCGGTGTGTGTTCGGGGTGCCAGAAGCCTTGGGCGGTGGCGGTGAACAGGTAGTTGGACAGGATGTCGCTGGTGCCGAACATCGCTTCCCAGGCGGCTGCTTTGGCCCCGGCGCGGGGCAGTGCGGCCCGGCAGCGGGCGGCGCCTTCCTGCCCGGAGGCGCTGGGGTCGCGCTCGGCTTCGGCGCGGATGTCGTTGTCGTCGGCGGCGCCGAGGACGGCGAGCCGGTGCAGGATCTGCCAGCGCAGTTCGGGGTCGAGGCGTGGGCCGCCGGGTACGGTGCCGTGGGTCCACCAGCCGCTGAGGTCGGCGGGGTCGGTGGTGGAGTTGATGTAGCCGCGTACGGCGGTCAGCCGTAGCCCGGGGTCGGTTTCGCCGAGGGTGTCCAGCAGCTGGCGGCAGATGGTGTGCAGGATGTGGAGTGCCTGTTCGCGCTGGTCGGTGGGGAGGTAGCGGTCGGTGAGGTCGTTCCGGGCGAAGGTGAGGACGCCTTGCACGATGGCGTTGTCGGTCTCGTGGGGCAGGTGGGCGCGGGCGGTGTCCAGGTAGTCAGCGGGTGGCAGTTGTGCGTCGCGGACCATGTCGCGGGCGGCGTTCCACAGGACGGCGCGGGAGACCGGGTCGGGCAGACCGGACAGTGACCGGCGGGCGGTGGCCCAGGAGTCCGGGTCGAGGCGGATTTTGGCGTAGCTGAGGTCGCCGTCGTTGAGGAGGAGCAGGTCGGGGCGGGGGCCGGGGAAGGTGTGGGTGGTGTGGCCGTGGTGTTGGGGTACGTCGGCTTCGGTGCGTTCGCGCAGGACGAGCTGTCCGGGGTCGGTGGGGGCCTGGTCGTACATGCCGAGGGTGATGCGGTGGGGGCGGCTGCCGTGGTGGTGGAGGCGGAGTTGCCAGTGCCGGGTGGTGTCGTCGGTGGCTGCGTCGGTGATGTGGGGGGTGAGGGTGTCGACGCCGGTGGTACGGAGCCAGTGCTGGGCCCAGGTGTGGATGTCGCGGCCGGAGGCGCGGGCGAGTGAGTCGAGGAAGTCGGCGAGCGTGGCGTTGCCGAAGCGGTGCTGGGCGAAGTGGTCATTGATGCCGGTGAGGAAGTCCCGGGGGCCCAGCCAGGTGACGAGCTGGCGGAGCGCGGAGGCGCCTTTGGCGTAGGAGATGCCGTCGAAGTTGAGGCGTGCGGAGGCCGTGTCGGGGACCTTGTCCGGGTCGGGGGCGACGGGGTGCGTGGAGGGGCGCTGGTCGGCGTCGTAGCCCCAGCTTTTGCGGGCGATGGCGAAGTCGGTCCAGGTGTGGGTCCAGCGGGTGGCTTCGGCGAGGACCTGGAAGCCCATGTACTCGGCGAAGGACTCGTTCAGCCAGATGTCGTCCCACCAGCGCAGGGTGACGAGGTCGCCGAACCACATATGGGCCATCTCGTGGGCGATGACCATGCCCCGGCTCTGCCGTTGGGTGTCGGTGACGGCGGAGCGGTAGATGAACTCGTCGCGGAAGGTGACCAGGCCGGGGTTTTCCATGGCGCCGGAGTTGAATTCGGGGACGAATGCCTGGTCGTAGGAGTCGAAGGGGTAGGGCTCGTTGAAGAGTTGGTGGTAGCGGTCGAAGCAGCGGCGGGTGATGTCGAGGAGTTCGGCGGCGTCCCGGTCGAGGTGTTCGGCGAGGGATTGCCGTACGTGCAGGGCGAAGGGCAGTCCGGCGTGTTCGGTGCGCCCCGAGTGGTAGGGGCCTGCGGCCACCGCCATGAGGTAGGTGCTGATGGGCGGGGTGGTGGCGCACTGCCAGCGTCCTGGCTGCCCGGGGACACGGGTGGTGATGCCGTTGCCCAGGACGGTCCACTGGGGTGGTGCGGTGACCGTCACGGTGAAGGTGGCCTTGAGGTCGGGCTGGTCGAAGCAGGCGAAGACGAGGGGGGCGTCGGACTGGCAGCACTGGGTGTAGAGGTAGCTGCGGCCGTCGGCGGGGTCGGTGAAGCGGTGCATGCCTTCGCCGGTGTGGGAGTAGCGCATGTCCGCTTCGACATGGAGTTCGTGGTCGCCTTCGGTGAGGCCGGTGAGCTGGATACGGCCGTCGGCGAAGGTGGTGGTGTCGAGTTGCTGTCCGTCGAGGGCGGCCCGGCGCAGGGCGGCGGGCCGCAGTTCGATGAAGGTGTCGCCGGGATGGCGGGCGGTGAAGCGGACGCTTGTGGCGGAGCGGAAGATTTCCTCGCCGCAGGTGAGGTCGAGGTCGATCGCATAGCTGTGGACGTCGAGGAGGTCTGCTCGGGTCTGCGCTTCATCGCGCCTCAGTACGGACATGGTGCCATGCTGCCGCACGCGGTTGCCCGCCCGCAGCGTCCGGGAACCCTGGTGCGGGGTGGGCGTAGGCGTCGTGGTTAAGGCGGGTGGGGGTTGCCTTGCGGGGTTGAGCTACGAAACCTGCCGCTGGGGCGGACGCAGGCGTCGTGGCTACGAACCCTGCTGCGGGGTGGGCGTAAGCGCCGTGGCTACGAACCCTGGTGCGGGGTGGGCGTAGGCGCCGTGGCTGAGGTGGGTGGGGGGTTGCCTTGCGGGGTTGAGCCACGAACCCTGGTGCGGGGTGGGCGTAAGCGCCGTGGCTACGAACTCTGCTGCGGGGTGGGCGTAGGCGCCGTGGCTGAGGTGGGTGGGGGGTTGCCTTGCGGGGTTGAGCCGCGAACTCTGCTGCGGGGTGGGCGCAGGTGCCGTGGCTGAGGCCGGGTGGGTCAGGAGCGGGCGATCGTCTCGTGGTGGCGGATCACTTCGGCGATGATGAAGTTGAGGAGTTTCTCAGCGAAGGCGGGATCGAGTTTGGCGTTCTCGGCGAGCTGCCGCAGTCGGGCGATCTGCCGGGCCTCGCGGGCCGGGTCGGCGGGCGGCAGGGCGTGGTCGGCTTTGAGGCGGCCGACTTGCTGGGTGGCTTTGAAGCGTTCGGCGAGCATGTACACCACCGCCGCGTCGATGTTGTCGATGCTTTCCCGTAGCCGGGTGAGTTCGGCTTGGACGGACGGGTCGATCTCGCGGTTGGTCATGGTGTCTGACCTTAGACGGGACGTGAGGGGTGCGGCCCGCGTGTCCACTTTTCGGATGATGTGGGCACGTGGGCTGACGGGGCATCCCCTCCCGGGCCGCTTCGGGTCAGAGTTCGCCCAGTGGGTGCCGTTCGGCGAACTCTGGCGCCGTTATTCCCATGACCACGAGATCGTGGTGGCGGCCCGCGAAGAACTCGTGGTCCCGCAGTCGGCCCTCCTCAACGAAGCCGAGCCTGCGGTGGAGGGCGAGCGACGCCGCGTTGTACGCGTATATGGCTGCCTCGCACTTGTGGTATCGCCGTTCACCGAACATGAAGCGCAGCAGCAGCACGACTGCCTCCGTGGCATACCCCCGACGCTGGTGGTCCCCGCTGATGCCGATGCCGTAGCTGAATCGGCCGGCGCGTAAGTCGGCGTCGTGGGTCGAGACAGCGCCGACCAGCACTCCGGCATCCAGCGCGTCGATCGCCAGGCGGAAGCAGTCACCGGTGGGCTTGGCGGCGGCCTGCTCGGCCGCCCACGCGCGGTAGCCTCCGGCCGAGCGCGGTGGGTGGAGCAGGTCCATTGACCGCTGGTGCTCCGAGTATGCGTCAATCCGCATGAACGCTTGCCAGTCCTCGGGCTCGATGCCACGCAGCCGTACCCGCCTGCCCGTCCAGAAGGAGCTCATCCTGTTATCTCAGCAAGCTTCCACGGTCGCGTCCAAGGATTTCAGGCACCGGGGAGGGTTCTAGGCTCGGCGGCATGATCGCGACGTTGCAGTGCACCGTTATCGACTGTCCGGACCCGGCGGCGCTTGCGCGCTTTTACGCCGAGATCCTTGGCTGGCGGGTGGATGAGAGTGACCCCGACTGGGTGACGCTCACCGCCGCTGGTGGACAGCGATTCGCCTTTCAGCGGGCCGTTGACCACCGCCCGCCGCGCTGGCCCGATCCTGAGTTTCCGCAGCAGTTTCATCTGGACTTCGATGTGCCCACCCGTGACGATGTCGAGCGGGCTCGGGAACATGTCCTGGCGTTGGGCGCGTCCTTTCTCCATGACAGCGGCGGACGGCGCTCAGGGTTTCTGGTCTTCGCTGATCCTGCGGGCCATCCCTTCTGCCTCTGCTACGGCCAGCTGGCGTAGGTCCCACAGCCGCAGTGGCTTTGTCCATGGAGCGCTGAGCGATGGCGCGGCGGGTCGGTTCACCCGCCGTGTCGGGCTGGCTCCGATGCGTTTCCGGGGTCAGCGGCCCTGGGGGCGTGGGCGGCAGAGCGCCCGTACAGTGGGCAGGGGAGCGGGGAGCACAGAGACGGGGTGGTGGTATGGGGACCGGGCGGGAGGTCGAGCGGGGTTTTCCGCATCTGGACACCGTGCGGGCGTCGGTCACCGCGCTCTACAAGCGGCTGTCGTATGACACCGTGCGGACGTTCGATGTCAGTGTGGCACCCGGTGAGGTGGCCTTCTCCGATGATGATGAGCTCTATCTGGGGGTGCAGCGGATCGCCCGGGTGATGGTGCGGCATCTGCGGCTGCCGGACGCCCATATGATCGTCAGCTTCCGGGAGATGGAGCATGCCGCGCATGTGGAGCTGGCCGCGGGGCCGGAATACTTCATCGAGCTGAACTCCCGCTTCAAGAAGCACCGCCGGGATATCGGCGCGGCGCTTGCCCATGAGGTGATGCATGTCTATCTGCACCGCCTTGATCTCGGTTTTCCCGGCCATCGGGACAATGAGATTCTCACCGACACCGCCGCGGCGTATCTGGGTGCGGGCTGGCTGCTGCTGGATGCCTTCCGGCAGGACTCGCTGACCTCGCAGAAGCTGGGCTATCTCACCCCGGAGGAGTTCGGCTACGTACTGGCCAAGCGGGCGGCGCTGTTCGATGAGGACCCGGCGATCTGGTTCACCAGCCCGCAGGCGTACGAGGCGTATACGGCGGGCCGGGATCTGGCCCGCCGTGACACACACCGTCCGCCACTGACCACCGCCGGGTGGGTGGGCCGCCGCCGCTACGCCAGGGAGCGCCGCTGGGCACAGAGCCACTCCTTGCCGGAACCGGTGCCGGGGGGCGACGGTCTCTACACCTTCGAGAACAACTCCCCGCTGCGGGTCTCCTTCGACTGCCCCACCTGCCATCAGCGCATCCGGGTGCCCGTCCGTGGCCGGGTGCGGGCGCGCTGCGGGCTGTGCCGCACGGTGCTGGAATGCGATACGTAGGCCGATACGCAGGCCGATACGCAGCACTGGCGCGATACGTGGGCGCTGTGCGCCGGTGCTGGTGCTGGTGCTGGTGCTGGTGCTGGTGCTGGTGCTGGTGCTGGTGCTGGTGCTGGTGCTGGTGCTGGTGCTGGTGCTGGTGCTGGTGCTGGTGCTACGGGAATGCTCATTCCGGCAGCGTGGGCCATACCTCGAAGTGCACGGTGCCGCCGGTCTTCTTGCGCAGCAGTACCTTGTGGGCGAGCGGCACCACGATGCCGTGCAGCAGTGGGTGTTTGGTGCGCAGCAGCCGGGCCGCGTAGCGGGCCTCGGCGCCCGTCAGCCGCCGTGCCCGGGCGGCCATCGTTGGGCCCGGGTGCTTGCCGCGTGCTGTGCAGGGGGCGATCAGCACATCGGGGTTGTGCGCGATCCGGCGGGTCTTGAGGGCGTTCTCGAAGGTGCGGATGTACGCCCGCTCTCCGTCGACGGCGAGGCTGACCGGGGTGCGGCCGGGGTGGCCGTGCTGGTTGTAGGTGGCGAGCAGCACGGTCTTCTGCCGGACGTATGGGGCCAGTTCGGGGTGGGCCGCGGTGCGTACGCCGCCGACGACCCAGCCGAGCTGGCGCAGCCGCAGCGCCAGGGCGAGGGCGACCGCCGCTGAGGCCAGGGCGAGCGCCGCGATGTGCCAGTTCTGGCCGCCGTGGTCGAGGTCGACGGCGTGGTTGATGGTGTGGATGGTGTTGCCGAGCAGGAAGCCGGTGAGTGCGGTGGCCAGGGCGTCGTACCAGATGCAGGCGAGCAGCAGCGTGGTGGCGAGGCCGAGCTGGAAGGCGCCGATGTCGTGGAGAAAGTGCTCGTGGTAAGGGAACTGGACGGCGGTGGCGAAGGAGCGGGGCCACAGCAGGGACCAGAGCCCGGCTGTGCCGGTGCCGAGCCCGGCCAGCAGGGCCACTGTCACCACGAGTCCCCGTCCCCGGGCGCCGTCGTCTGTCATCGTGCCACCTCCGCCGTCGGGCCGGTCGCTGTCCCGGCCCGTATCCACTGGTATCTGCCGGTACCTATCGGTGTCTATCTGACGGATCGGCGGTGGCGCGGTGTGACATGAGGCGGCCCGGGCCCCTGGCTCAGCCCGCCTGGTTCTGGAAGGCGGGCAGGGCGAAGATCCGTTCCTTGGTGGGGTCGTCCATCAGCTCGACGAGGGGGATGACCGCGTCCCACAGGTCCTGTTTCGCCACCTCCAGGGCCATGGCGGCCAGGTCGGTGTCGGGGAGTCGGCCGGCGGCGGCCGCGACGCTGTGCCGGGAGGGTTCGGGCAGCAGTTGGGCCAGGGGCAGGAACTCTGCCCAGAGCCCGGTGGTGGCGACGGCCCGTACGATCTCGCCGAGTACGGACTCGTCGCGAAGCGCGGGCAGGACGGCCACCGTGCGTCGGTCATCGTCGTTGAGGAGTGCGACCAGGGGCAGCAGTGACTCCCAGAGGTCCTGTTCGTGTGCGGCTCGTACGAGGGAGTCAAGCCGGGGTTCGGGCTGGTGGGCGGCGAGTGCGGCGATCTCGGCGCGGCGTTCACCGCTGGCCATCGCGGCGACGGCCAGCGCCTCGGGCCACAGTCCGTCGGCTGCGGAGCCGATCAGGGATTCCAGCCGTTCGCTGCCCAGCAGTGCGAGGACCGGGTCGAGGCGTTCGGGTGTGTCGATGAAGTAGCCGATGCGCAGGATGGCCGGGTCGTCGATCAGTGTGATGATGCGCTCAAGCGCGGCGTCGCGCAGGTGGCCGACGAAGCGTCCCATGGTGAGGTGGTCCGCGCGCTCGGCGAGGGTGACGGCGATCCGTACCACCAGGTCTTCGTCGAGCCGGTCGACGATGTCCTGGATGCGGCGTGGGTCGAGGTGGGCGCAGGCCTGGGCGGTGAAGGAGACCGGCAGCTTGTCGATGATGTCGGCGGCCCGGGCTGGTTCCAGCCGCCCGGCGACGGCGGCTGCCAGTTGGGGTCCGAGAGCCTTCTGTGAGATGGCGGCGGCTACCGCGGTGGGTACGAGCTTGGTGGCCCGGGCGATCCGGTCGAGCAGGTCGGGGGCGCGGTCGTGGAGCGCGGCGGCGGTCTGTTCCCGGAAGCGGCGCAGCTCACCGGCGGGCAGGGTGCGCAGGAAGGCGAGCTCTTCGGGGTCGTCGATGGAGAGCAGCCGGGCGATCTTCTGGCTCTCGGCGCGGTTGCGGAGGGTGTCCACTGATGGTCACCGTCCCTTGAAGAGGATGCGGCGGACGGGCCCGCGGGCGAGTGCGGGGACCAGTTTCAGGGCCTCTTCGGCGGCTTCTTCGAGCCCGTCGGCGCGCCGGGCGTGCTCCTCGCGCAGGGCGCTGGTGAGGCGGGCGAGCTGGGCGGGGTCGAGTCCGGCGAAGCTGTCGGGCGGCGCCGCGCTCAGTTCGTCTCCCAGTGGTGCCAGTGCTTCGGTGGTCATTCGGGGTCCTCCCGGGACAGGGAGCGTGGCTGGCGGGTGCTGTTGAGCCTGCTGGTTTTTTGACTATTAGTCAATAAGCTGGCGGACAGGGACGATGACGTACGGTCGACGCCATGACGCAGGCTGCTTTTGTCGACCATGGAACGGTGATCCGCTCGCTCGCCGAGCGCTGGCTGCGGATGGTTGCCGAGGACAGCGAGGTCCGTGCTGGGGGCGGTGACTTCGTGTGTTCGCCAGCGGGGCTGTGGCTGGCGCTGACGGCGGTGGCGGCGGGGGCACGCGGTGAGACCGCTCAGGAGCTGCGGGAGCTGCTGGGCGCCGCCGGTGCGGAGGCGGCCGGTTCCGCCACGGCCGTGGCCCGGGGGCTCGCGGCAACGGAAGCGCTGACGGTTGCGACGGGCGCCTGGGCGCGTACGCCGGTGTACCGGGCCTTTCGTGAGTCGCTGCCCGATATCGGCGTCGGGCAGTTCGATCCGGCCGACACCGCGCCGGTCGAGACCTGGATCCGCGAGGAGACCGGTGGGCTGATCGGCGAGCTGCCCGGCACGCCGGATGAGGACACCCTGCTGATGCTGGTGAACGCCTTGGTGCTGACCGGCCGTTGGGAGTCGCCCTTCCCCGGCGCGGACACCGGCCCGGCGCGGTTCACCGACGCCAGCGGTGGGCGGCACGAGGTGGAGACGATGCACCAGACGCTGCCGCCCGCCGATGCCTGGGCCGTCGGGTCCACCGCGGTGGCTGAGCTGCGCTGCCGGGCGGGCAGCGGCAGGCTCCCCGCCCGGGCCCGTTTTGTGCTGGGCCCGCACGGTGCTTCCGCCGCGGAGGTGCTGCCCGCCGCTTGGGCGGCTGAGCCGGCGCGTACGGCGTTCGACGCCGATGAGGTGCGTATCGCGCTTCCCCGCTGCTCGCTCCGTACGAGCCTGGACGCGACCGGTCATCTCGCCGGGCTCGGTGTGCACTGGGCCACCAGTGACGAGGCCGACTTCGCCGGGATGTCGCCGGAGCCGCTGAAGGTAGGGCAGGTGGCGCAGGAGTCGGTGATCAAGGTCGCGGAGAAGGGGGTGGAGGCGGCGGCCGCGACGGCCGTGATGATGGCCATTCCCGCGGGCGTGGCGCGGCCCCGGCGGATCGAACGCATCGCCTTCGACCGGCCCTTCGGCGTTGTCGTCCTGGACGGCAGCGGTTCGGTGCCGCTCTTCGCCGGCTGGCAGGCGACGGCCCCGGTCAGCCCTTGACCGCTCCCGCCGCCAGGCCGGAGGAGAGCCGGCGCTGGACGAGGACGAAGAAGACCAGCACCGGGAGGGTGATGAGGGTGGAGCCCGCCATGACCGGACCCCAGTCGTTGGTGTGCTGGCCGAAGAAGCGGTGCAGTCCGACGGCGGCGGTGTACTTGCTCTCGTCCTGGAGGAAGGTGAAGGCGAAAATGAACTCGTTCCAGGCGACGATGAAGGAGAAGATGCTGGTGGCGACCAGGCCGGGAGCCACCAGGGGAAGCAGGACCGAGCGGAACATCCTCGGCCAGGAGCAGCCGTCCAGATAGGCCGCCTCCTCGACTTCCTTCGGTACGGCGGCGACGAAGCCGCGCAGCATCCAGATGGCGAACGGCAGTGAGAAGGCCAGATAGACCACGGTCAGGCCGAGCAGGCTGTTCAGCATCTCCAGATGGCGCATCTGTACAAAGAGCGGAATGACCAGGGCTTCCAGCGGCACCATCTGCACGATGAGCACCATCACCAGCACCGCCGTACGGAAGCGGAAGGTGAAACGGGCGACGGCCACGGCCGCCAGCAGGGAGAGCAGTCCGGCGAGCAGGATGGTGCCGAGGCCGACCAGCGCGGAGTTGGCGAGGAAGCGCCCAAAGCCGCCCTCGTCGAAGACGAAGCGGAAGTGGTCGAGGGTGAAGCCGCTGGGGAGGAACGAGCCGCCGCGGGCGCCTGCCTGGGGGTCGAGGGCGGAGGTGACCATCCAGTACACCGGCAGGATCGTGAAGGCGAGCAGTGCGGTGACGGCCAGGGCGGTGCCGGAGCGGTGCGCGAGGGTGGGTCTCACAGCTCCTCGCTCTCCCGGAACAGGGTACGGATGTAGACGACCGTGATGCCGAGGAGCAGCAGGGTCAGCAGGACGGCGATGGCTGAGCCCATGCCGTACTGGCGCTGGGCGAAGGACTCGACGTAGGACCAGACGCCGAGGTTGAGTACGTCGCGGTTGACGCCGCTGCCGCCGGGCATCAGGTAGAGCTGTACGAAGACCTTGAAGTCCCAGATGGTGGACAAGATGATCACCACCATGAAGACCGGTTTGATGGACGGCACCGTGATGGTCCAGAACCGCTGCCAGGCGTTCGCCCCGTCCACGATGCCCGCCTCGTGGAGCTCGCGGGGGATGGTCAGCAGCCCGGCGAAGACGGTCACCGCGACAAACGGGAAGCTGTGGTGGACGACGTTGAGGGTGGCGATGGCGTAGAAGGAGAGCCGGTCGGTGAACCAGTTGGTGTCATTCGGGTCGACGATCCCGAGGCCGCCGAGTGTGTGGACGACGGCGCCGTTCAGCGGATCGAAGAGCCAGATCCAGACGTAGGTGCCGGTGACGGCGGGCATCGCCCAGGCCATCATGATCACGCTGGCGCAGATCATCCGCGAGGTGTTGCCCAGCCGCTGGAGCAGCAGGGCGACCAGGGTGCCGAGGATGACGGTGAGCGAGACACAGGCGAAGGCGAACAGGACCGTATTGGGCAGGACGGTGGTCCACAGATACGACTGGCCCAGGATCTCCCGGTAGTTGGCCAGGCCGTTGTAGTTGGTCTCACCGCTGACGATCTGGCGCAGACCGTAGTCCTGGAGGGACATCCAGACCACTCGGGCCAGCGGCCACATCAGCAGCCCTGCCACGGCGAGCAGGGCCGGGGTGAGCAGCAGCCAGGGTCTGATCGTCCGGCGGCGCCGGGCCTGGCGGGCGGCCGGGCTCAGCGCCGGGGCGGGGCGTTCGGATGCGGCTCGTACCCGGGTCTCAGTTGCCAAAGGTCTTGTCCATGTCCTTGGCGGCTGCCTCGGTGGCCTGCTTGACGCTCTGCTTTCCGGAGAGGATGGCCTGGAGCATCTGGGCCAGGGTCTTCTTGCCCTGGATTTCGCCGTACTTGGGGGTGACGGGCACGGTCTTCCCGGCCTCGGCCATCTGCTGGGCGAAGGGGGCCACCAGTGGGTCGCCTGCCCCGCGTGCCTTCTCCACGAGGGAGCTGCGCCCGGCGAAGTAGCCGGACTGCTCGGCCCACTGTTCGGCGTATCCGCTGGTGGCCATGAGCCTGATGAATTCCCAGGCCAGCTCCTGGTTCTTGCTCTCGTTGAAGACGCTCAGATGGGAGCCGCCGAGGAAGGAGGGGCTGATTCCGCCGTTCGGGCCGGGGATCGGCGCGGCGGCCAGTTTGCCCTGCAGATCCGGCTTGTCCTCGACGATCGCGGCCGGGGTCCAGCTGCCGGAGACCGCCATGGCGACTTTGCCGCGCTTGATGTTGTCGACGAGGTCGGCCTCGTTCCAGGTGGTGGCCGCCTTGGTGGAGGTGCCGTCCTTGGTGGCGAGCCCGGTGTAGAACCGCACTCCCGTGACGGCGCGCGGTGTGTGGACGGCGCCCTTCCAGGCGCCGCCGGTCTCGGTGGCGAGCTCGCCGCCCGCGCCCCAGATGAAGGCGTCAAGGATGTACTCGCTGTCCCCGATGACCGGGAAGGGGATCATCCCGGGTTCTTTCCTCTTGAGCTCCAGGGCGACATCCCGCAGCCGGTCCCAGGTGGTGGGTGCCTTGAGCTGGTACTTGTCGAAGATGTCCTTGCGGTACAGCAGGGCGCGCACTCCCCCGTACCACGGCATGCCGTAGAGCTTGCCGTCCAGGGTGCCCGCTGCCCGCAGGGCCCCGACCAGGTCGTCGTCGAGACCGGCCGCCCTCACCTTGTCGGTGAGCTCGGCCAGCGCTCCGGCCTCGGCGAACTCAGCCGTCCAGGTGGAGCCCACCTCCGCCACATCCGGTGTGGTGCCCCCGGCGATGGCCTTGGTGAACTTGTCATGGGCGTCCGGCCAGGGCACGTACTGCACCTTGAGCTCGGCGCCCGTCCTGTCCTGGAAGACCTTGCTGACATCGGCGAAGAAGGGCTTGGAATCGGGGTTGGTCCCCTCCATGATCCATACGGTGAGCGACTCGCCCTTGCCGCCGCCTCCGCTGCCGCAGGCCGCCAGTACGAGAGACGAGGCCGACAGGATCACGGCTACGGTGATCACAGGCTTCTTCATGGCCGGACTCCTCAAGGTGAGGAACTCAGCGTAAGGCCATGAGCACCGATGGTGACGGCGCGGGTTGCTCCATCCAGCGGTCCTGGCCCGACGACCACGGAAGCGGGCACCTCGGGCGGTTATCCCCAGACCCTCCCCCAGCTACCTCCCCCAGACTCCGTCTGGGAGGTGCCCCCAGGAGGTGCCCCCACCTTCCCGGAACTGGGGCTCGCGCCCCCGGCCCACGGCTGGGCCCGCGTCCCGGGCGGAGACCGGGTGGCGGGGTGTGCCCCGGGCCCCGGCCGAGGTCGCAGTCTGAGCGGAGGCCCGGGCCACCGGGCAGCTAGCCCTTGAGCAGTTTCTCGCCGATGGCGGCGTCGACGACTGTGCGGTCGTCGAGGCTCTCCTTCAGCTCTACCTTGACGTCATCGGTGACCAGCTGCTCAACGCAGAAGTCGACGTCCTTCGACTGGGCCCAGCCCGCGACGATCACAAGCTTGTCCGACTCCCGGAGATGGACGCCGTGGTCCTTGTCGCAGGCCCCATGGCCCACGGTCACGGTGAAGCTCATGCCATCAGCGGCGAGCTGCTTCGCGCCCTCGAGCGGCAGCATGTCGTCAGGCCGTCCCTTGACCGGGTCCACCTCGGGCCAGTCCCGCTCGATCGTGTCCGCCCGCTTCTCAAAGCGGGTCTGTTCCCTGTCATCCGTGTCGTCCGTGCTTACGGTTTCGCCGCTGGCGCAGCCCGCTGTGAGCGCGGCCGCCGCTATCAGTCCGAGTGCCGCCATCCGCCGTCGCATCGTGGTGCCTCCTTGTGGGGGGGTGCCGGTGTGACGCGGTGGCCATGATTCCGGTTCCGGCAGCAGAAAACCGCGGTGTCCGCCCTCGGTCGGGGGTGAGGGCGGACACCGCGGCGGTGTCCGTACGTCGTTGTACGGGACAGTCAGGGCCGGATCAGAGCCGGGTCACACCGCGAGCGCGCGGTCCGTCGGCTTGACCGGCGCGTGCAGCGTGCTGGCACCGGTGAGGTAGCGGTCGACACCGCGGGCGGCGGAGCGGCCCTCGGCGATCGCCCAGACGATCAGGGACTGGCCGCGGCCCGCGTCACCGGCGACAAAGACGCCGTCGACGTTGGTGGCGTACTCCGCGTCCCGTGCGACGTTGCCGCGGGCGTCGAGCTCCAGGCCGAACTGTTCGACCAGCCCGTTGTCCTGGTCGATGCCGGTGAAGCCCATGGCCAGCGTGACGAGCTGGGCCGGGATCTTCCGCTCGGTGCCCGGCTTCTGCTCCAGCTTGCCGTCGACGAACTCGACCTCGACCATGTGCAGCCACTGGACGTTGCCGACTGCCTCTCCCTCTTCAGGGGCGGAGCCCTCGAAGTGGGTGGTGGAGACGGAGTAGACCCGCTCACCACCCTCCTCGTGCGCGGAGGTGACCTTGTAGAGCATCGGGAACGTCGGCCACGGCTGGTGCGGGGCGCGCTCCTCCCCCGGCTTGGGCATGATCTCCAGCTGGGTGACGGAGGCCGCACCCTGCCGGTGGGCGGTTCCGACGCAGTCGGCGCCGGTGTCACCGCCGCCGATGACGACGACATGCTTGCCCTCGGCCGAGACCGGGGAGGTGATGTAGTCGCCCTCCTGGACCTTGTTGGCCAGCGGCAGATACTCCATCGCCTGGTAGACGCCCTTGAGCTCACGCCCGGGTACGGGCAGGTCGCGTGCGGTGGTGGAGCCAGCGGCGATCACGACGGCGTCGTAGCGCTTACGCAGATCCGCCGCGTTCACATCCCGGCCGATCTCGATGCCGGTACGGAACTTGGTGCCTTCCGCACGCATCTGCTCGATACGGCGGTTGATGTGCCGCTTCTCCATCTTGAACTCGGGGATGCCGTAGCGGAGAAGGCCTCCGATGCGGTCCGCGCGCTCGTAGACCGCCACGGTGTGGCCCGCGCGGGTGAGCTGCTGGGCGGCGGCCAGCCCGGCCGGTCCGGAGCCGATGACGGCCACGGTCTTGCCGGACAGCCGCTCCGGGGGCTGCGGGGTGACATCCCCGCTGTCCCACGCCTTGTCGATGATGGTGACCTCGACGTTCTTGATGGTCACCGCGGGCTGGTTGATGCCCAGCACACACGCGGATTCACAGGGAGCCGGGCACAGCCGCCCGGTGAACTCCGGGAAGTTGTTGGTCGCGTGCAGCCGCTCGCTGGCGGCCTCCCAGTCCTCCCGGTAGGCGTAGTCGTTCCACTCGGGGATGAGGTTCCCCAGCGGGCAGCCGTTGTGGCAGAACGGGATACCGCAGTCCATGCAGCGCCCGGCCTGCTTGCTGATGATCGGCAGCAGCGAGCCGGGGACGTAGACCTCGTTCCAGTCCTTGACCCGCTCTTCGACCGGCCGGGTCTTGGCGACCTCACGGTCGGTGGTCAGGAAGCCCTTGGGGTCAGCCATTGATCGCCGCCTCCATCATCTTCTCGTGGGTCTCGGACTCGGTGAGTCCCGCTCGCTCGGCGGCGTCCTTGGCGGCGAGCACGGCCTTGAAGGTGGGCGGCAGGACCTTCTTGAAGCGGGTCACTACCGTGTCCCAGTCGGCGAGGAGCGCACCGGCGACGGTGGAGCCGGTCTCCTCCTGGTGGCGGCGCACGACATCGTGCAGCCACCGCTGGTCGTCGGCGTCCAGCGGCTCGACGGCGGACACCAGATCGCGGTTGACGTTGTCGGCGTCCAGATCGATGACGTAGGCGACGCCGCCGGACATGCCGGCCGCGAAATTACGGCCGGTCTCGCCCAGGACGACGGCCTTGCCGCCGGTCATGTACTCACAGCCGTGGTCTCCCACGCCCTCGGAGACCACGGTCGCGCCGGAGTTACGGACACAGAACCGCTCGCCGACCCGGCCGCGCAGGAACATCTCGCCGCCGGTCGCGCCGTAGGCGAGGGTGTTGCCCGCGATGGTCGAGTACTCGGCGAGGTGGTCGGCGCCCCGGTCCGGGCGGACGATGACCCGGCCGCCGGACAGGCCCTTGCCGACGTAGTCGTTCGCGTCGCCCTCCAGCCGCAGCGTGACACCGCGGGGAATGAAGGCGCCGAAGGACTGTCCGGCCGAGCCGGTGAAGGTGATGTCGATGGTGTCGTCGGGCAGGCCCGCACCACCGAACTTCTTGGTCACCTCATGGCCGAGCATGGTGCCGACGGTCCGGTTGATGTTGCGGATCGCGATCTGGGCCCGTACCGGCTGGGCGTCCTCCACCCGGTCGGCGGCGAGCGCGTCGGCGGCGAGCTTGATGAGCTGGTTGTCCAGCGCCTTCTCCAGACCGTGGTCCTGCTCGGTGATCTGGTACCGGACGGCACCCTCGGGCAGCTCGGGCACATGCAGCAGCGGCGCCAGGTCCAGGCCCTGGGCCTTCCAGTGGTCCACGGCGCGGCTGGTGTCCAGCAGCTCGGCGTGGCCGATGGCCTCGTCCAGGGTGCGGAAGCCCAGCTCGGCGAGGAGCTCACGGACCTCCTCGGCGATGAACTCGAAGAAGTTCACCACGAACTCGGCCTTGCCGTTGTAGCGCTCACGCAGCACCGGGTTCTGGGTGGCGATGCCAACCGGGCAGGTGTCCAGGTGGCACACCCGCATCATGACGCAGCCGGAGACCACCAGGGGCGCGGTGGCGAAGCCGAACTCCTCGGCGCCCAGCAGCGCGGCGATGAGCACATCGCGGCCGGTCTTCAGCTGGCCGTCGGTCTGTACGACGATCCGGTCCCGCAGCCCGTTGAGCAGCAGCGTCTGCTGGGTCTCGGCCAGGCCGAGCTCCCAGGGTCCGCCCGCGTGCTTGAGCGAGGTCAGCGGTGAGGCACCGGTACCGCCGTCGTGGCCGGAGATCAGCACCACGTCGGCGTGTGCCTTGGAGACACCGGCGGCGACGGTGCCGACGCCGACCTCGGAGACCAGCTTGACGTGAATACGCGCCTGGGGGTTGGCGTTCTTCAGGTCGTGGATCAGCTGGGCCAGGTCCTCGATCGAGTAGATGTCGTGGTGCGGCGGCGGCGAGATCAGCCCCACTCCGGGTGTGGAGTGCCGGGTCTTGGCCACCCAGGGGTAGACCTTGTGACCGGGCAGCTGGCCGCCCTCGCCGGGCTTGGCGCCCTGCGCCATCTTGATCTGGATGTCGTCGGAGTTGACCAGGTACTCGCTGGTCACACCGAAGCGCCCGGAGGCGACCTGCTTGATGGACGAGCGGCGGGCCGGGTCGTAGAGCCGCTCGGGGTCCTCGCCGCCCTCACCGGTGTTGGACTTCCCGCCCAGCTGGTTCATGGCGATGGCGAGGGTCTCGTGCGCCTCCTTGGAGATGGAGCCGTAGGACATGGCACCGGTGGAGAAGCGCTTGACGATCTCGGAGACCGGCTCGACCTCATCGATGGAGATCGGCTCGCGCTCGCCCTCCTTGAACTGGAACAGGCCACGCAGCGTCATCAGCCGCTCGGACTGCTCGTCCACCCGCTGGGTGTACTGCTTGAAGATGTCGTAGCGGCGGGAGCGGGTGGAGTGCTGCAGCCGGAAGACCGTGTCCGGGTCGAACAGGTGAGGCTCGCCCTCGCGGCGCCACTGGTACTCGCCGCCGATGTCCAGGTCACGGTGGGCCGAGGCGATACCGGAGACCGGGTAGGCCTTGGCGTGCCGGGCGGCGACCTCCTTGGCGATGACATCCAGACCGGCGCCGCCGATCTTGGTGGTGGTGCCGTGGAAGTAGGTGTCGACGAAGGACTCCTCCAGGCCAACGGCCTCGAAGACCTGCGCGCCACGGTAGGAGGCGACCGTGGAGATGCCCATCTTGGACATCACCTTGAGCACGCCCTTGCCGAGCGCCTTGATCAGGTTCTTGATCGCGGTCTCGGGCTCCATGTCGCCCGGTAGGAAGGTTCCGTCGCGGACCAGGTCCTCGACGGACTCCATCGCCAGATACGGGTTGACGGCGGCGGCGCCGTAGCCGATGAGCAGTGCGACATGGTGCACCTCGCGCACATCCCCGGCCTCCACCAGCAGACCCACCTGGGTGCGCTGCTTGGTGCGGATGAGGTGGTGGTGCACGGCGGAGGTGAGCAGCAGCGACGGGATCGGCGCGTGCTCGGCGTCCGAGTGCCGGTCGGAGAGCACGATGATGCGGGCGCCGCCCGCGATAGCGGCGTCGGTCTCGGCGCAGATCTCGGCGATACGGTCCGCCAGAGCCTGGCCGCCGCCGCTGACGCGGTAGAGGCCGGAGAGGGTGCTCGCCTTCATGCCGGGGCGGTCGCCGTCGGCGTTGATGTGGATGAGCTTGGCCAGCTCATCGTTGTCGATCACCGGGAAGGGCAGGGTGACGCTGCGGCAGGACGCCGCGGTGGGCTCCAGCAGGTTGCCCTGCGGGCCCAGCGAGGAGTGCAGCGAGGTGACGAGCTCCTCGCGGATCGCGTCCAGCGGCGGGTTGGTGACCTGCGCGAAGAGCTGGGTGAAGTAGTCGAAGAGCAGCCGGGGCCGGTCCGAGAGCGCGGCGATCGGCGAGTCGGTGCCCATCGAGCCGATGGGCTCGGCGCCGGCCTTGGCCATCGGCGCGAGCAGGACACGCAGCTCTTCCTCGGTGTATCCGAAGGTCTGCTGGCGGCGGGTGACCGAGGCGTGGGTGTGCACGATGTGCTCACGCTCGGGCAGGTCGGCGAGCTTGGTGAGCCCGGCAGCCAGCCAGTCCTGGTAGGGCTGCTCGGTGGCGAGGGCGGCCTTGATCTCGTCGTCCTCGATGATGCGGTGCTCGGCGGTGTCGACGAGGAACATCTTGCCGGGCTGCAGGCGGCCCTTGCGGACGACCTTGGCCGGGTCGATGTCGAGGACGCCGACCTCGGAGCCCAGGACGACCAGGCCGTCATCGGTGACCCAGTAGCGGCCGGGGCGCAGACCGTTGCGGTCGAGGACCGCGCCGACCTGGACGCCGTCGGTGAAGGTGACACAGGCGGGGCCGTCCCAGGGCTCCATCATCGTGGAGTGGTACTGGTAGAAGGCGCGGCGGGCCGGGTCCATCGAGTCGTGGTTCTCCCACGCCTCGGGGACCATCATCAGCACGGAGTGCGGCAGTGAACGGCCGCCGAGGTGCAGCAGCTCCAGCACCTCGTCGAAGGAGGCCGAGTCGGAGGCGCCGGGGGTGCAGACGGGGAAGGTCCGCTCCAGGTCCTTGCCGCCGAACAGGTCCGTCGCCAGCTGGGACTCACGGGCCCGCATCCAGTTGCGGTTGCCCTGGACGGTGTTGATCTCACCGTTGTGCGCGACAAAGCGGTACGGGTGGGCGAGCGGCCAGCTCGGGAAGGTGTTGGTGGAGAACCGCGAGTGCACCAGCGCCACAGCGGTGGCGAAGCGGCGGTCCGACAGATCCGGGAAGAAGGGCTCCAGCTGACCGGTGGTGAGCATGCCCTTGTAGACGATGGTGCGGGCCGACAGGGACGGGAAGTACACCCCGGCCTCGCGCTCCGCGCGCTTACGCAGCACAAAAGCGGTGCGGTCCAGCTCAATGCCGGTGCGGGCGCCCGCGCTGTGCTTGTCGGAAACGCTGTGCTTGTCGGAAACGAAAAGCTGACGGAAGGCGGGCATGGTGGCGCGGGCACCGTTGCCCAGCAGCTCGGGGGCGACGGGCACGTCGCGCCAGCCAAGGACCTTGAGCTGCTCCTCGGCGGCGATTGTCTCAATCTGCGAGACGGCCTTGGCGGCCTCTGTCTCATCAGCGGGGAGGAAAGCGATACCAACGGCGTAAGCACCGGCGTTCGGCAGCTCAAAGGAGACGGTTTCGCGCAGGAACGCGTCCGGAACCTGGAGCAGAATGCCCGCGCCGTCACCCGAGTCCGGCTCGGATCCGGTGGCGCCACGGTGTTCGAGATTCCGCAGAACGGTCAGCGCCTGCTCAACGAGCTCATGGCTCGCCTCGCCGGTGAGGGTGGCCACGAAGCCGACACCACAGGCGTCGTGCTCGTTTCGGGGGTCATACAACCCCTGCTGGGCAGGGTAGGCCGCCATTGACGCTGCACGCATCGGCTCTCCCGTCGTCGTCGTGGCAAGTGCTGTACCAAGGGACGACGTTGGCCCTGGCGTAAATTTTCGTGCAGGTTACATGATGGGCAGCTTCCCGAGAAGTGGATAGCTGAGTCCATCATGCGGACACATTGAGCAGTGCTCATAGGTGGTGTGAGGGGACTGAAAGCCCTCAAGCACACGGTGAGCGCGGGCGTCATTGCCCGCGGCGCTTCCGGCTTCTGCCCCGTGGCAACCCCGCTGAAACCGCCAAGTAACAGCCATCACCCTGTGCGCTCAGCCGATCGCGATACCAAGGAGGGTCCCCAGCCCATAGGTCACCGCGGCGGCCGTACTCCCCAGCATGAACTGTCGCAGCCCGCTGTACCACCAGGGACGGGCGGTGACCTTCGACACTACGGCGCCACAGAGGAAAAGCCCCAGCAGCGCCACCACCACGGCGGGCCACAGCGCCGTCGCGCCCAGCAGATACGGCAGTACGGGCAGCAGCGCGCCCAGCGCGAAGGCGGTGAACGAGGAGACGGCGGCGACCAGCGGCGAGGGCAGCTCCTCCGGGTCCACACCCAGCTCCTCACGTGCGTGGATCTCCAGCGCCTGTTCGGGATCCCGGGAGAGCTGCTCGGCCACGCTGGCCGCCAGCCTTGGCTCCACACCCCGCGCCTCGTAGAGGGCGGCCAGCTCCTGCCGCTCACACTCGGGGTGGGTGCTCAGCTCCACACGCTCAATCTCCAGCTCGGCCTGGATGAGCTCACGCTGTGAGGCGACGGAGGTGTACTCACCGGCGGCCATGGAGAAGGCCCCGGCCGCGAGCCCGGCCAGACCGGCGATCACGATGGTCTGCGCGGAGGCACTGGTGCCCGCGACGCCGCTGATCAGTCCGAGATTGGAGACCAGCCCGTCCATCGCACCGAAGACGGCGGGGCGCAGCCAGCCACCGCTCACATCACGGTGGGTGTGGTTGTCGCGGTGCGCGCTGTCCAGTACGCCGGGCCGCAGCGTGGCCCTGGCGGGGGGCGTGGAAGTCACAAGCGCTCTCCCTTCCCAATGCTTCGAAGGTAGGCACGATGTGCCTGCTCGCGCTAGCAAGGAAGGCCGAACTTATAACCGCTGACCTGCGGTCTCTCCGGAACGTAACCGGCCGAAGACGGTCTTTCCCCAGCCCCACCCCTTCCCGAAACCGGGGGCTCCGCCCCCGGACCCCCTGTTGTGGGCAGCGCCAGGGCGTGGGGCCCCTCCCAGACGGCCACCGGTCTGCACAGAGGCCCCGGGGACGGGGCCCTTGGGGCAGCAGCACCTCCCCAGACGGAGTCTGGGGAGGTGGCTGGGGGCTAGGGGCGTTCGGAGGGTTCCGTGTCCTTGGTCTTGTCAGTCTCCTCCGCGGATTCCGCGGAATCCGCGGCTGGCTCGGCGACCGGCTCGACTACCTCTTCGCGGCCCGGGGCCCGCTTGGCGGAGATGACCAGATAGGCCACGGCCCCCAGGAAGACCACCATCGACGTCCAGTTGTTCAGCCGCAGCCCCAGGAACTCATGGGCCTCGTCGATCCGCAGATACTCAACCCAGAAGCGCCCCACCGTGTAGGCGGCGACATAAAGCGCGAACGCCCGGCCGTGCCCCAGCCTGAAGCGCCGGTCGGCCCAGATCACCAGCGCGGCAACGCCCAGGGCCCACAGCGACTCATAGAGGAAGGTCGGGTGGAAGGTCCCGAGGTCGATCCCGTTGTCGATCTCCACGGCCCATGGCACATCCGTGGGGCGGCCGTACAGCTCCTGGTTGAACCAGTTGCCCCAGCGCCCCAGGGCCTGGGCGATCGCGATACCGGGTGCCACCGCGTCGGCGTAGGCGGGCAGCGGGATGCCCCGGCGACGGCAGCCGATCCACGCGCCCACCGCGCCCAGGGCGATCGCGCCCCAGATGCCGAGGCCGCCCTCCCAGACCTTGAAGGCGTTGACCCAGTTACGGCCCTCGCCGAAGTACAGCTGGTAGTCCGTGATGACGTGGTAGAGCCGACCGCCAACCAGTCCGAACGGCACGGCCCAGACGGCGATGTCGGCGACCGTGCCGGGCTGGCCCCCGCGGGCCACCCAGCGCCTCCCGCCGAGCCAGACAGCGACGAAAACGCCGAGGATGATGCAGAGGGCATAGCCGCGCAGCGGGATCGGGCCAAGCATGATCTCGCCGGACGACGGGCTGGGGATATAAGCAAGGGTGTCCATGACGCTTCAGACGCTACCCTGCCTGACCCCCGGAGCGGCAACCACGTCAGGATTCCTCGGCGCGCTCCTCGACCATGTTCCTGAGCTTTTCCGGGGTGAGCGGGTCGCGCTGGTCCCCGTAGATGCTGTCGCCGTCCAGCAGCACGGTGGGGGTGGAGTTGTACTCAGAGCGTGTGAAGGCCTCATTGGAGCGCTTGACCCAGTCGTCGTGTGTGCCGTCGTTGACACACTCACGGAAGCCCGCCGTGTTCAGCCCCTCGACCTTGTCCGCCAGCCGGATCAGGTACTTCTTGTCGGCGAAGCGGTCCTTGGTCTCCGGCGGCTGATTCGCGAAGAGCACATCGTGATACTCCCTGAACTTGCCCTCGTCCCGGGCGCAGGCGGCCGCGTTGGCGGCGTACTTCGAGCCATTGCCGCCCATATTCCCGTCGATGATCGAGACGAGGTGGTACTCGCTCTTGATCTTTCCATCGTCCCGCAGCTCATCGATGGTTTCCTTGAAGCCCTGTTCGAACTGCCCACATGCCGGGCAGCGGAAGTCCTCGTAGATCGTGAGGGTGACCGGGGCCTGCTTCTCTCCCAGGATGATCGGCTCGGCTGCGGGGGCCACCGCCTCGTCCTTCGTCCCCTGGGTGGCCAGCACGCCGATCACCCCTGCCACGGCGAGCACAGCCACGACGACGACACCCACCTTGAGCGTTCGCATCCGCTTCTCGGCTGCCTTCTCACGTGCGCGCTCGTCCTGCAGCCGCTCACGGGCCGAGCGTTTCCCCTCGCCGTTCCCTTGACTCATCACGTCCTGAGCCAACGAATCCACTGCTCCATTCGCCCGCAAGAACCGCCACTTCCCCTCAAAAGGACCAGCAGGTCGGTGGCGGTTGACGACGCTCGCGGTACGGATCCCCTCCCCAGGCGACCGCTGGTCGTGAAATGGGACCGGCCACCGCACGATGGCGCGCCGCTCGACGCGCACACGGCGCGTTCGCCGCACGCCGTGGCGGGGTGCTTTCCGCAGGGTGTGACGCTGCTTACTTTTCCCGCAACCCATATGCCATGACGAGGGACTTCGCTCCCTCAGACGAGGAGGCGTCCGTGTCGACAGAACTCCCACCGCCGGCCCGCTCACCCGAGGACGCGGTGGACCGCTCCGTGGAGATGCACAGCGACCCACGCTTCCAGGAGCTCAAACGCCGGCTCGTGGTCTTCGCGTTCCCGATGAGCGCCGCCTTCCTCATCTGGTATCTGCTCTATGTCCTGATGTCCGCCTACGCTCGCGACGCGATGTCCACCGTGCTGTTCGGGCGGGTCAATGTGGCCCTGGTCTTCGGGGTGCTGCAGTTCGCCACGACCTTTGGCATCGCGGTCCTCTATGCCCGTTATGCGAACCGCAGGCTGGATCCGCTCGCCGAGGAGCTGTGCGGGGAGTTGAACGGGGACGGGCCGGACGAGGGCGCCCGGCAGAACGCTGATTCGAACGGAGCCGCGGCATGATCCTCGCGCAAGAGGCCGGAACCAGCGGCCGTACCTTTACCGTCCTGCTCTTCCTGACGATGATCGCCGTCACCCTCGGTGTCACGGTGTGGGCAAGCAAGCAGACCAAGTCGGCCACCGACTTCCACTCCGGCGGACGGCAGTTCTCCGGGATGCAGAACGGCTTCGCCATCGGCAGCGACTACATGTCCGCCGCGTCCTTCCTGGGCATCGCGGGCATGATCGCCCTCTTTGGCTACGACGGTTTCCTCTACTCCATTGGGTTTCTGGTCGCCTGGCTGGTAGCGCTGCTGCTCGTCGCGGAGCTGCTGCGTAACTCCGGCCGCTTCACGATGGCCGATGTGCTGTCGTACCGGATGAAGCAGCGGCCGGTCCGTACCGCCGCTGCCGTCTCCACCATCACGGTCTCGGTCTTCTATCTGCTCGCCCAGATGGTCGGCGCTGGAGCGCTGATCGCGCTGCTGCTCGGCATCAAGCCCGGTGAGACCTATCTGGGCATGGACGCGAGCACCGCGAAGATCGCGGGCATCGTCATTGTCGGCATCCTGATGATCGTCTACGTCACCTTCGGCGGTATGAAGGGCACCACCTGGGTGCAGATCATCAAGGCAGGGATGCTGATGGGCGGGGCCTTCCTGCTCACCGTCCTGGTGCTGGCCGTCTACAACTTCGACTTCGGCTCACTGATGGGTGATGCCGCCAGCGCCAGCGGGGCCGGTCAGTCCTTCCTGGAACCCGGGCTGAACTTCGGCAAGGACGTGCCGGGCGACGCCTGGCAGACCCTGTGGAACAAGCTCGATCTGATCAGTCTTGGCCTCGCCCTGGTGCTGGGCACCGCCGGGCTGCCGCATATCCTCATCCGCTTCTACACGGTCCCGGACTCCAAGGCGGCCCGTAAGTCCGTCAACTGGGGCATCGGCCTCATCGGCTCCTTCTACCTGATGACCCTGGTACTGGGCTTCGGCGCGGCGGCGCTGGTCGGCAAGGAGGCGATCACCGCACAGAACGCGGCGGGCAACACAGCGGCTCCGCAGCTGGCCGAGGCGGTAGGCGCCCACTTCGGCGGGAGCGCGCTCGCCGCGATTCTGCTCGCTATCATCGCGGCCGTCGCCTTCGCGGCGATCCTCTCCACGGTGGCGGGGCTGACCATCGCCTCCTCATCCTCCCTGTCGCATGACTTCTACAACAGCGTTCTCCGCAAGGGGAAGGCCTCCGAGAAGGAAGAGGTCAAGGTGGCCCGGTTCGCCGCCTTCGGGGTCGGTGCGGCGGCAATCGTGCTGGCGATCTTCGCCCAGAGCCTCAATGTGGCCTTCCTGGTCGCGCTGGCCTTCGCCATCGCCGCCTCGGCCAATCTGCCCACTCTGCTACTCAGCCTGTTCTGGAAGCGGTTCAATACGCAGGGCGCAGTGGCCGGTATCTACGGTGGTCTGATCAGCGCGGTGGGGCTGGTCATCTTCTCGCCGGTGGTCTCCGGGTCCGACACGGCTCTGATGACCGGCGCGGACATCAACTGGTTCCCGCTGGCGAACCCGGGGCTGGTTTCCATTCCGCTTGGTCTGCTGTGCGCCGTCGTGGGCACGTTGATGTCCGCCGAGAACGATCCTCGGCGCTTTGCGGAGCTGCAGGTTCGTGCGCTGACTGGGGCGGGTGCGGAGAGGGCGGGCTCCCCTCACTGAGGGCCCCGCGCCGGGGCGGGGCTCCCACGGGACGGCTGTCCCGGTATGCGGCTCCGCCGCGTGGGGGCTTGCGCCCCGGCCGGGGGTGGGTGTCCCCGTATCCCACCCCTTCCCGGAAACCAGGGCTCCGCCCCGGGCCCCGGTTTGCCTGTGCGGTCGGTGGTCGGTGTTGTGCCCACCCTCCCCCAGCTAACGCTGGGAGGTGCCCCCACCGCCCCTGCGGAACGACTGCCCACAACATTCTTGGGGGTGGCTGGGTTACGGTCTGGCCGTGGACTGGACACCGTGGTACGCCCGGCGGCGGGTGAGGGCTCGGTACGAGTTGTCCGCTACCGTCGCGGCGCTCCGCGAGGTACGGCTGCTCGGCGCCGATCTACGGGACGGCCTGCGCAGCGGCCGCAGCTCCGCGGCAGCCCGCCGTATCCGCCGACTGCTCGACGCGGACGCCGTCGTCCTCGCCGACCTCGATGGGCCGGTGGCCCGCCATGGCTCGCTCCCGCCGGGCAGTGATGTCGCCGCCCTGCTCTCCCAGGTGTACGAGCATGGGGCAGCGCTACGGCAGCCTCCGCTCTGCGCCGCCCCGCTCATGGTCGCGGAGGATCTGGCGGGCTGTCTGATCGCCGCCGGTGAGGTCGCCGAAGAGGGTCTGACCGAGGTCGCCCGCCTCGTCGCCGAGTCCCTGGACCACGCCGAGCTCCGCACGGCGCGTACCCGGATCGCGGCCGCCGACCTGCGTACGCTGCGCGCCCAGATATCCCCGCACTTCCTGCATAACGCCCTGGCCGTCATCGCCGCGCATATCCGCAGCGACCCGGCCCGCGCCCGACGGCTGCTGACCGACTTCGCCGACTATCTGCGCTACAGCTTCTCCACCCAGGGCGACTACGCCACCGTCGCCGCCGAACTCCAGGCTACCCAGACCTATCTGGAGCTCCAGCGCGCCCGCTTCGACGACCGTCTCGACATCACGGTCCGGATGGCTCCCGAAATCCTCCCGGTCGCCATCCCCTTCCTGGTTGTACAGCCGATCGTGGAGAATGCCGTCCGACATGGACTCGAGCGGAAGACGGGGCGCGGCCACATCAGTGTCTCCGGCTTCGGTGAGGGACCGCTGTGCGTCATTGAGATCGAGGACGACGGCGTCGGCATGGAACCCGACCTCGCCCGCGCCATCCTCGCCGGAGCCGGGCCTCCCGCGAAGGGGGTCGGCCTCGCCAATGTGGACCAGCGGTTGCGTGCGGTGTACGGACCGGAGCACGGTCTCCTGATCGAGACCGCGCCCGACGGCGGTACGAAGGTCGTGATCCGGGTGCCGCGATTTATGCGAGGGGTGGTGGCGGAGTGACCAATGTGGGCTACTCAGCACAGACGCTGCGGGTCCTCGTCGTCGAGGACGAGCCATACACCCGCGAGGAACTCACCGAGTTCCTCGCGGACACCGCCGAGGTCTCCGAGATTCTGGCCGCCGAGAGCGGCGAGGCGGCGGTAAGGCTCCTGGGCGGCGGCGCCTTCGACGCCGTCTTCCTGGACATCTCCATGCCCGGTCTCGACGGCATGGATGTCGCCCGCGTCATCAGCATGCTCTCCACGCCACCCGCCATCGTCTTCGTCACCGCCTCTGATTCCCACGCCATCGAGGCCTTTGGGATCGGGGCGGTCGACTATCTCCTCAAGCCCATCCGCCCCGAGCGGCTCGCGGAGTCCGTGGCCCGTATCGCCCGGCTGCGCCGCGCCACCACCGAGGCGCCTCCCGCCGACGAACTGGCCGTCGTACAGATTGAGCACAGCCGTCGCACGATTTTCGTCCGCCGCGACGACATCCAGTTCGCCGAGGCCCACGGCGACTACGTCCGGCTGCACACCGCGGACGGTACCCACCTCATCCGGCTCTCCCTGTCCTACCTGGAAGACGTCTGGGCACCGGCGGGCTTCGTCCGCGTCCACCGTGGCTATCTCGTCGCCGTGGGCTGGGTGCACGATCTGCGTGTCACCAGCTCCGCCGGTCTGGTCGCCTGTACCCCGGCCGGAGATGTTCCGGTGAGCCGCCGCCACGCCCGCGGTCTCAAGGAACGGCTCATCGAAGCGGCCCGCAACGGCCAGCTCGGCAGGGCCGCCAAGTGACCGCACGCCGGGTGAAGGTCACCAGTCCCCAGACGCGGATCGCCCTGGCCCGCCGCCACCGGTCACAGCGGCGACCGCTGCCGCTGCCCGGCCCCACCGACACCGAGCGGGCCCGCCAGGTCTTCGCTGCTCAGCGCCGCACCGCGCTGCGCACTGTCGCGCTGCTCGGCGCCGTTCTCTTCGGCGCCAGCGGCATCATCGCCCTCTTCCCCGTCCTGGACCGGCTCACCGCCTTCGGCATCCCCGTCTCCTGGCTGCTGCTCGCCACCGCCACCTATCCCCTGCTGCTGATCATCGCCATCGTCCACGTCCGTACCGCTGAGCGCACGGATGACCATCCATGACCGGGCTGCTGGCGATCGGCTTCCTCCTCGCCGCCAGCCTGGCCATTGGGGTGTACGGGGTACGTGCGGCCCGTACCACTCCCGATTTCCTGGTCGCCTCCCGCCGGGTGGCCCCGGGGTGGAACGCCATGGCCATCGCGGGCGAGTACGTTTCGGCCGCCTCGGTCCTCGGTCTGGCCGGGCTGCTGCTCAAGAACGGCATTGGCACCATGTGGTTCGCGGTCGGCTTCACCGCGGGCTATGTCGCCGTGGCCGCCCTGGTCGCCGGGCCGATGCGCCGCTCGGGGGCGTTCACGGTGCCCGACTTCGCCGAGTACCGACTGGGCTCACCCGCCATCCGCAAACTCTGCGGAGTCATCGTCCTGGTCATCATGTGGCTCTATCTGGTGCCCCAGTTCAAGGGCGCCGGGGTCGTGCTCCAGCTGGTCAGCGGCACCCCCTACTGGGTCGGCGTGGTGCTCGCGGGACTCGTGGTCAGCGGCTCCATCGCCGTTGGCGGGATGCGTTCAGCCACGTACGTCCAGGCCTTCCACTACCTCGTCAAACTCGCCTTTATCGCCGTACCCGCCATCTATCTGATGATCCATGTGGGGCCTGAGATCCGCGCCGAGGCGCTGACGCCCGTCACCTTCCCCGAGGGCTGGAGCCGCCCCCTCCTCGACATCGACAACGCGGGCCACCCGCTGCTCGCCACCTGGTCTGTCCTGCTGGCCACCACCCTGGGTGCCATTGGACTGCCGCATGTCATCATGCGCTTCCATACGAGCCCCAGCGCCCGCACCGCCCGCCGGGTCGCCGTCATGGTGATCGCTCTGCTGGGCGTCTTTTATCTCTTCCCCACCGTCTACGGGCTGCTCGGCCGGGTCCTCACCCCCCACCTGGTGCACAACAACGCCACCGACACGGTGACCGTGGTCCTCCCCGGTCATGTGGTACCCGGCGCCCTCGGCAGCGTTCTCACCGCCCTCGTCGCCGCGGGAGCCTTCGCCGCCTTCCTCTCCACCTCCTCCGGACTCCTCCTCGCACTCGCCGGAGGACTCTCCCACGACCTCTTCGGCAGCGGCCTCTCCCGCCTCCGCGCCGCCGTCGCCGCGGGCGCCTGCGTCGCGGTCCTGCTCTCCCTCCCCGCCGCCCATCTGGACATCAATGTCCTCGTCGGCTGGGCCTTCGCGGTGGCCGCCTCGACCTTCTGCCCACTGCTGGTGCTGGGCATCTGGTGGCCCCGCCTCACCGTCGCGGGCGCGGCCAGCGGTCTGACCGCCGGTGTCATCTCAGCCACCGGTGCGGCCTTCCTCTCGGCCACCACCACCTGGCATTCCGGTGTGGTCACGGTGCTGCTGGCCCAGCCCGCTTCCTGGACCGTGCCGCTCGCCTTCCTCACCATGGTGGGCGTTTCCCGCTGCGGCACACCCCCCGCGGGGGCGGAGCGTGCAGTCCTGCGACTGCACGCTCCGTAGGGACTACCTCCGTACGCCCTTCGCCAGCTCCCCTGCCAGCTCCCGGACCCCGGCCAGGCCGGCCGGCAGATCCTCGGGGTGCTCCAGCAGCTTCTTCACAAACGCCGACCCCACGATCACGCCGTCCGCGAAGCCAGCCACCTCCGCCGCCTGCTCAGCGTTGGAAACCCCCAACCCCACGCATACGGGCAGCTCGGTCGTGGCCCGGGTACGCCGCACCAGCTCCTGCGCCTCCCGCCCCACCGACTCACGCGTCCCGGTGACACCCATCAGCGAGGCCGCGTACACAAACCCGCTGCCCGCCGCGGTGATCTTCGCCAGCCGCTCATCCCGGCTGCTGAGCGCCACCACGAAGACCGTCGCCAGCCCATGCTCCTCGGCGGCCTTCCGCCAGGCGTCCGACTCCTCAACGGGCAGATCGGGCAGGATGCATCCCGCGCCCCCGGCGTCCGCCAGCTCAGCGGCGAAGCGCTCAATCCCATACCGGTCAACCGGGTTCCAGTACGTCATGCACAGCACCGGCGCACCGGTCGCCGTATGTGTCTCACGCACGGTCCGCAGCACATCGGCGATCCGCACCCCACCGCGCAACGCGATGTCATCGGCGGTCTGAATCACCGGGCCGTCCAGCACCGGGTCACTGTGCGGCAGCCCGACCTCAACGACATCGCACCCGCCCTCCAGCAGCGCGGTACAGGCCTGGATCCCGCCGTCCACACTGGGGAACCCGGCGGGCAGATAACCCACCAGCGCGGACCGCCCTTCCCCACTGGCCTTCGCCAGCACCGACCGCAGCAGCTCAGCGTTCCCTGCCATTACTTCGCCTCTCCTTCGTCATAGAGCCCGAAGTAACGAGCCGCCGTATCCATGTCCTTGTCGCCCCGCCCGGAAAGATTCACCAGGACCAGCCCGTCCGGCCCCAGCTCCTTGCCGAGCTCCAGCGCTCCGGCCAGCGCGTGCGCGCTCTCGATCGCCGGGATGATGCCCTCAGCCTGCGACAGCAGCCGCAGCGCCCGCATCGCCTGATCGTCCGTCACCGGCCGGTACTCAGCGCGCCCCACGTCCTTGAGGTACGAGTGCTCCGGCCCGATCCCCGGATAGTCCAGCCCAGCCGAAATGGAGTACGGCTCCGTGATCTGCCCCTCGTTGTCCTGGAGCACATACGAACGCGACCCATGCAGAATCCCGGGCTCCCCCACGGTCAGTGTGGCCGCGTGCTCCCCGGATTCCACCCCGTGCCCGGCGGCCTCCAGCCCGACCAGCCGTACGCTCTCGTCCGGAATGAACGCGTGGAACAGCCCAACCGCGTTGGATCCGCCGCCCACACACGCCGCGACCACATCCGGCAGCCGCCCGGCCCGCTCCAGGATCTGCCGCCGCGCCTCGACTCCGATCACCCGGTGGAAGTCGCGCACCATCGCCGGGAACGGGTGCGGCCCCGCCACCGTGCCGAACAGGTAATGCGTCCGGTCCACATTGGCGACCCAGTCACGGAACGCCTCGTTGATGGCGTCCTTCAGCGTCCGGCTGCCCGAACTCACCGGCACGACCTCGGCACCCAGCATGCGCATCCGCGCCACATTGAGGGCCTGCCGCTGGGTGTCGATTTCCCCCATGTAGATGGTGCACTCCAACCCGAACAGCGCACACGCGGTCGCCGTGGCCACCCCATGCTGCCCCGCGCCGGTCTCGGCGATCACCCGGGTCTTGCCCATCCGCTTGGTCAGCAACGCCTGACCCAGCACGTTGTTGATCTTGTGCGACCCGGTGTGGTTCAGGTCCTCCCGCTTGAGGAAGACCCGCGCACCGCCCGCGTGCTCCGCGAATCGCGGTACCTCGGTGAGGGCGCTCGGCCGGCCGGTGTAGTTGACCAGCAGGTCATCCAGCTCGGTCCCGAAGGCGGGGTCCGCCTTCGCCTTCTCGTACTCCGCGGCGACCTCGTCCACGGCTGCGACCAGCGCCTCCGGGATGAATTTGCCGCCGAATGCGCCGAAGTAGCCTTCGGCGGTGGGGATCTGACCCTGCGGGTCAGGGATGAAGAAGTCAGAGGACATCTGACGTACTCCTCAATAGGTGTGCGGTGATCAATGTGGCTTTCCCGGCTGTACCGATACGCGGCTCCGCCGCGCGGCGGGGCTTCGTCCCGGGGCGGCCGGGATGGTGGGGTTTCCCCGATCCCGCCCCTTCCCGGCTGTACCGATATGCGGCTCCGCCGCGTGGCGGGGCTTCGCCCCGGGCCCCGGGGGTGGCCGGTGCGGCTTGGTGGGCCGGTGTTGTGCCCACCCGTGCCGCCCCTCGGGCGGCCCGAGTGCCCACAACACTGGTGTGGGCCGAGTGCCCACAACTGCGTGAGGGGGTGGGGAGGGGTGGGTTGTTCCGGACGCTTGCCCGTGATTTGTGGGCCGACAGGGGCCTTACCGGCCAACAGAACGTCACCGGGTGTCGGGCCGTAAATCATGGGTCCGGAACGGCCCACCCCGGACCACCCCCGACCCACCACGGCGCCGCACCCAGCCACGTACGGCCGGGCAGCAGCCTGCCCGCCCGCAGCCTGCCCACCCGCAGCCTGCTAGGCCGCGCCGCGCCATCGGCAGCCGTTGATCTGCCCCGGCTCCGCCCCGATGTGATACCGCACGCGCCGCCCCCGCACCCGCCGTGCAGGCGCACGGCAGCCCCGCGGCCGACAGCCGCGGGCAAGACGGGCGAAGGCGGCGGCCATGACTACTGCCCGCGCCCGTGCCGCAGCGCCGGATGCGCCCCCGCCGCGACCAGGTCGGCGACCGCGCCCTTGGGGTCCTTCCCCGTCACCAGGGACTCCCCCACCAGCACCGCGTCGGCGCCCTCATTGGCGTAGGCGATCAGGTCGTGCGGACCCCGCACACCTGACTCAGCGATCTTCACTACGTCTTCCGGGATCTCCGGCGCGACCCGTGCGAAGTTCCCACGGTCGACCTCAAGCGTCTTCAGATTCCGGGCGTTCACTCCGATGATCTTCGCCCCGGCATCGAGAGCCCGCTCGACCTCGTCCTCGTCATGCACCTCGACCAGCGGTGTCAGCCCGATAGACTCCGCACGCTCAACCAGCGATACCAGCGCGTCCTGCTCCAGCGCCGCCACGATCAGCAGCACCAGATCCGCGCCATAGGCCCGCGCCTCCCACAGCTGGTAGGCGGTGACGATGAAGTCCTTGCGCAGTACCGGGATGTCGACCGTCCCGCGCACCGCCTCCAGGTCCGCCAGCGACCCGCCGAAGCGCCGCTCCTCGGTCAGCACGGAGATCACCGCCGCACCGCCCGCTTCATAGTCGGCCGCGAGTCCTGCGGGGTCAGCGATCGCGGCGAGCGCGCCCTTCGAGGGGCTTGACCGCTTCACCTCGCAGATGACCTTGACGCTGTCACCCTTCAGGGCGGCGACCCCGTCCTTGGCCTGCGGCGCCTTCGCCACGCGCTCCTTGAGTTCCTCGAGGCTGACGCGCGCTTGACGCTCGGCGAGGTCAGAGCGGACTCCGTCGATGATCTCGTCGAGCACACTCACGCGAGCGGCCCCTTTCTACCGGGAGCGGATGGTCTGGTCATGCACTGCGATGGTATCCGGCCCAGGACGGAGGGCTCGCATCCGGATAGTCCTGGTCTCACATACCGGGCATTTGGCTACGGTGTCAGTCCCGCCCCGAAGGGCAAGTTACGTACCACCGTAAACACCAGCACCGCCGCCCCCGCGGCCCACACATACCCCATGCGTACGGAGAACCCCCGTACGGCCCCGGCCCCAGCGCCGACCCCGGCCCCCACGAACCACACCGCCCACGCCACAACGAGAACAACCACCCCAGCCACGACGACCGCGTTAGCCCCCACCGCGCCCGCCACATCGCCATGCACCAGAGCGTGGACGCTCCGCAGACCACCGCACCCCGGGCAGTAGATCCCGCCGTACCGAAGCACTGGGCAGACCGGATAGTGCCCCGGCTTCTGAGGATCAACCGCGCCGATATACGCGGCGGCCGCCCCCGCCGCCCCCAAGGCGGCCAGTGCCGGGATACGGGAAGCGATCACCCCTCCACCCTGACCACCCCCGCCCCGGCACGCAAAAGCGCGGCGCCGAACAGGTCAGCACCGCGCTCCAACGCGTCACGACGCCGCAACCGGCTCCGACTCCGGCTGCGACTGCTGCGGCCCCTGCGACTGCGGCTGCGGCTGCGGCTGCGCCTGCAATGACGTCGCCTTCTCCCTGGGCATGCCCAGGCCCATCGACCGCATCACCATGCCCACCACGCCACCGAGGACGACCACGGCCAAACCGGCCACTACGCCGAGCGGCTCGGCCATCACCATGAACACCGCGCCCACGCAGAAGCCGATGAACGCGATGGTGACGCCGGTCCAAGCGGCGGGGGTGTGTCCGTGGCTGTTATCCGCCATGAGTGCTCCTCGTAAATCCGTTCTGGGTCGGGTCGCTCGCCGACCATTGTGTCAGGAGCGCTTGTCCTGGTTTCCGCTGGTGGGGTCCTCACCGCGGTCGAGGGCCCGCCACAGCTCCTCGGGGCGCTCAGGGTCCGCCGCAGGCACCGCTCGCCGCCGGGCGTTACGGGGTCCGTTACGGGGTCCGCCCGCCCGCTCATAGCGGCCGCCCATCGCAGGCCACTCCCGCCCGTACCGCAGCGCCAGCGCTCCGGCGACCAGCAGCAGGGCGCCACCCAGCGCCGCGGCATACGGCCAGCCGCTGTGCGTCACCTGCTCCGCCGCGCTCCGCGCGAGCCCGGTGCCGTCGGCGGCCTGCTCATCCAGCGCGCTGGTGTCCCCGGCGCCGATCAGTGCCGCGACCGCGACGCCCACCCCGCACAGGGCGAGCAGCGCGGCGACGATCACCCGCCCGGTGCGCCGTACCGCGAAGACCGCGACCAGCGCCGCGAGGCCCACCAGGGCGAGCGCGCTGGGTACCCCGGTGACATCGCTGCCGGTCACCTCGACCGGCAGACGGCTGCCGCCGAACTCGGTGCTCCCCTCGCCCCAGGTCTGCCCGGCGGCGACCAGAACGAGGGCGGCGCCGAGGGCACCGCCCAGCAGCGCGATGCCGAGCGCGCGCCGGGGCGCGCGCTGAGGGTGGGCGGGGGGCACGGAAGTCACCGCTCCACGCTACCGCCGAGCCGTTCGGCGGTATGCACCGCCCTGAGTACGGCGGCCGCCTTGTTGCGGCACTCGGTGTCCTCGGCGGCCGGGTCGGAGTCGGCCACGACGCCCGCCCCTGCCTGCACATAGGCGACGCCTTCGCGCAACAGCGCGGTGCGGATCGCGATGGCCGTATCGGAGTCCCCCGCGAAGTCGAGATAGCCGACGCAGCCGCCGTACAGCCCGCGCTTGGTCGGCTCCAGCTCCTCGATGATCTGGAGCGCACGCGGTTTGGGCGCGCCCGACAGCGTTCCGGCCGGGAAGCAGGCCATCAGCGCGTCGAACGCCGTACGGTCCCGCCCCAGCCGCCCCGTCACCGTTGAGACGATGTGCATCACATGGCTGTAGCGCTCGATCGTCATAAAGTCGACGACCTCGACGCTGCCCGGTTCACAGACCCGCCCCAGGTCATTGCGGCCCAGGTCGACCAGCATCAGATGCTCGGCCCGTTCCTTGGGATCGGCCAGCAGTTCCTCGCCCAGCGCGGCGTCCTCCTGCGGAGTGGCGCCCCGTGGCCGGGTCCCGGCGATGGGGTGCATCATGGCGCGCCCGTCCTCGACCTTGACCAGCGCCTCGGGGCTGGACCCCACCACATCGAAGTCCTCGAACCGGAACAGGTACATGTACGGGCTGGGGTTGGTGGCCCGCAGCACCCGGTAGACATCCAGCGCGCTCGCCGTGCACGGCATCTCAAAGCGCTGCGAGGGAACGACCTGGAAGGCCTCCCCCGCACGGATGCGTTCCTTGATGTCCTCGACCACATCCCGGTACGCCGCGCCGCCCCAGCGTTCGGTGTACGCGGGCACCTCGGAGGGCGGCAGCGCGGCGGCACCGGCCGTCACCGGCCGGGCAAGGTCGGCGGTCATGGTGTCCAGCCGGGCCACGGCGTCCGCGTAGGCTTCCTCCACCCCGGTCTCAAGATCGTTGTGGTTGATCGCATTGGCGATCAGCAGCACGGTTCCGTCGCGGTGGTCGAGGACCGCGAGGTCGGAAGCGAGGAGCATGGTCAGCTCGGGCAGCCGCAGATCGTCCTCGGTGCTGTCACCGATCCGCTCCAGCCGCCGCACGATGTCATAGCCGAGATAGCCGACCATGCCGCCGGTGAACGGCGGCAGCTCGGGATCCCGTGGGGTGTGCAGGGTCTCCACGGTGGCGCGCAGCGCGGCGAGTGGATCGCCGTCGGTGGGGACACCGACGGGCGGGGTGCCGAGCCAGTGCGCCTGACCGTCCTGGACGGTCAGCGCGGCGGCGCTGCGTACGCCCACGAAGGAGTAACGGGACCAGGTGTGCCCGTTCTCGGCGGACTCCAGCAGAAAGGTGCCCGTGCGTTCAGCGGCAAGCTTGCGGTAGAGGGCGATGGGGGTATCGCCGTCGGCGAGCAGGCGTCGGGTGACCGGGATGACCCGGCGGTCCTTGGCGAGCGTACGGAAGGTCTCCAGATCCGGCGTCGTCATGATCGGGACCCTACTCGCTCAGCGGGAGCTGGTCCGCGTCAAAGCAGGTACGGGCGCCGGTGTGGCAGGCGGCACCGACCTGATCGACCTTCACCAGGACCGTATCGCCGTCGCAGTCGAGTGCGACGGACTTGACGTGCTGGACGTGCCCGGAGGTGTCGCCCTTGACCCAGTATTCGCGGCGGCTGCGGCTCCAGTAGGTGCAGCGCCCGGTGGTGAGGGTGCGGTGCAGCGCCTCATCGTCCATCCAGCCGAGCATGAGCACCTCACCGGTGTCGTACTGCTGGGCGATGGCGGGGACCAGGCCGTCGGCGGTGCGCTTGAGGCGGGCGGCGATGGCGGGGTCGAGCGGGGATGCGGGCATGGGACCATTCTGCCGTCGTGAGGGCGCATCGCGAAAACCGGCATAACGCCCGTATCTCAACGGCACGTTGCTGTTCCGAGCTTGTGACGCATCCCCGGGCATCGAATGTCAGTGGCATGGGGCATTCTTTCGGACATGAGCTTCCCTCCGCCGCCGCAGGACCCCAGTCAGCCCGGTGCCGGTGGCGGCGGATTCGGTCCGCCGCAGGGCTTCGGCCCGCCCGCACCCGCCGGCCCGCCCGCACCCGTCGGCCCGCCCGCCGGTGGCTACGGCTATCCGGGCCCGCCCGGCCCGCCCCCGGGCCATGGCCCCGGTGGCTTCGGCCCGGGCGTTCCGGGTGGCCCCGGGCCGTATCCGCCCCCGCCTCCGCCTCCGCCGGGTGCCGGCGGTGGCAACGGCCCCAAGGTCGCCGCGATCGTGATCGCCGCCGTGCTGGCAGCGGCGCTGATCGTGGGGGGTGTGCTCCTGCTGGGCGGCGGCGGAGGCAAGGACAACAAGGCCGATGACGCTCCGTCGACCACCCCCAGCGCGACAGAGAAAGCTGAGGAGTCTCAGGAGACCGAGGAGCCCACGTGGGATTCCTCGGATCCGGCGACCGCGATACCGGACCCGAGGGAGTCCAGCGGTCCCTCCGGCACCCCCCGTGATCCCGTCCCCTTCGTTGTGCTCAAGCCGGGCACCTGCTTCGACCACCCCGCGCTGAGCAGCGCCGTCTCCAAGGTCGAGGAGCGTCCCTGCACCTCTCCGCACAACGGCGAGGTGATCAGCAATCCGAAGCTGACGGGCGACTTCGCAACGGAGCAGGAGATTCAGGAGCAGGTTCTGAAGCTCTGTAAGCAGGACGCGGCGGTCCGGCTGAAGAAGATGCCGCAGGACGGCACCCTGTACTACTTCTACGCGATCTATCCCTCGCTGCCGACGTACAAGTACCGGAGCAAGGACACGATCTCCTGCTCACTGACGCTCAGCAATTCCCGCGACGGGAAGAAGCTCACCGGGCCACTGCCCGGGAACTGATGGCGCGGCGCATCGCATGGGCCGCCATACGGTCGTAGGCTGACCGTATGTCGACCCATGCCAAGCGCGAACGTCTTCTCCTCGCCGATCTGTTGGAGAGCGCCGGTCCAGAGGCGCCCACGCTGTGCGAGGGCTGGAAAACCCGTGATCTCGCAGCCCATCTCGTGGTGCGTGAGCGCCGCGCCGACGCGGCGGGCGGCATCATCATCAAGCCTCTTGAGGCCCGCCTCGAACGTGTCCAGGCGGAGTTCGCCGCGAAGCCGTATGAGGAGCTGATCCAGCTCATCCGCACCGGCCCGCCCCGGATGTCACCCTTCTCCCTCAAGCAGATCGACGAGGCGTCGAACACCGTCGAGTTCTTCACCCACACCGAGGATGTCCGGCGGGCACAGCCCGACTGGACCCCGCGGGAGCTGGACCCCGTCTTCGCCGACGCCCTGTGGAAGCGGCTGGAGATGGCCGCCCGTATCTACGGCCGCAGGTGCCCGGTCGGTCTTGTGCTGCGCCGCCCCAACGGCCAGACGGCGGTGGCCCGCAAGGGCACCCCGGTCGTCACGGTCACCGGGGACCCCGCTGAGCTGCTGCTCTTCGCCACCGGACGCCAGGAAGCGGCCCGGGTTGAGCTGGACGGCGACAAGGAGGCCATCGCCAAGGTGTCCGAGGCCAAGCTCGGGCTGTAGCGGGTCAGCACCGCAGCGGTCAGCACGGCAGCGGAGGGGCGCGGCCGGGCCAGGGGTGAAAGTCAGCGGACCGGGTGACCGGCGGCGCGGAGGGCGTCCTTGACCTGGCCGATGCGCAGATCCCCGAAGTGGAAGACCGAAGCGGCCAGCACCGCGTCGGCGCCCGCCTCGATGGCTGGGGGGAAGTCGGTGAGCTTGCCCGCGCCGCCGGAGGCGATCACGGGGATGGTGACGTGTTGACGCACGGCCTCGATCATCTCCGTGTCGTAGCCGTCCTTGGTGCCGTCGGCGTCCATGGAGTTGAGCAGGATCTCCCCCGCGCCCAGCTCGGCGGCGCGGTGGGCCCACTCGACGGCGTCGATGCCGGTGCCACGGCGGCCGCCATGGGTGGTGACCTCGAAGGTTCCGGCATCGGTGCGGCGGGCGTCGACGGACAGGACGAGGACCTGGCGGCCGAAGCGCTCCGCGATCTCCCTGATCAGCTCCGGGCGGGCGATGGCGGCCGTATTGACGCCGACCTTGTCCGCGCCCGCGCGCAGCAGCTTGTCGACGTCCTCCGGGGTGCGCACCCCGCCGCCGACGGTGAGCGGGATGAAGACCTGCTCGGCGGTGCGGCGGACCACGTCGTAGGTGGTCTCACGGTTGCCGGAGGAGGCGGTGATGTCGAGGAAGGTCAGCTCGTCGGCGCCCTCCGCATCATACACCTTGGCCATCTCGACGGGGTCGCCCGCGTCTCGCAGATTCTGGAACTTGACGCCCTTGACGACCCGGCCGCCGTCCACGTCCAGGCAGGGGATGACTCGTACGGCCAGGGTCACGAACGTGCTCCTTCAGGGTTCCGGGGGCCGTCCCCCGGAGGATTGCTGCCTCGGAATGCTTCTACTTCGACTTCGACCAGGACCCGGGAATCGACGAATCCTGAGACGACGACCAGCGTGGCGGCGGGCCGGACCGCGTCGAAGATCTCTTTGTGTGCCCGGACCACCTCGTCCACATCACGGGAGTGGGTGATGTACATCCGGGTGCGGATGACGGAGGTGATGCCGAGCTCGAACTTCTGCAGCGCGGACAGGGAGTTGGCGAAGGCCGCCTTCGTCTGTTCATAGGGATCGCCTTCGCCGTGCAGCACACCGTCCACGAAGGGCATGGTGCCCGCCACGATGACCCGGTCACCCGCTGCGACCGCGCGTGCAAAGCCGATGGTCTCTTCCCAGGGGTTGTCGGTCTGCACACGCTCAATGGTCATCGGGACACAGCCTCCAACGCCTCTTCCAAGGTGAACGCCTTGGCGTAGAGGGCCTTGCCCACAATCGCGCCCTCGACACCCTCTGGTACCAGCGTGGCGATCGCCCGGAGATCGTCAAGGGAGGAAACACCGCCGGAGGCGACAACCGGCCGGTCGGTGGCGGCGCAGACGTTCCTCAGGAGCTGCAAGTTGGGTCCCTGCAGCGTGCCGTCCTTGTTGATGTCGGTGACGACATAGCGGGCGCAGCCCTCGGAGTTGAGCCGCTCCAGGGTCTCGTAGAGGTCACCGCCGTCACGTGTCCAGCCGCGGCCGCGCAGGGTGGTGCCGCGGACGTCCAGACCGACGGCGATCTTGTCGCCGTGCTCGGCGATGACCTTGGCGACCCACTCCGGGGACTCCAGGGCGGCGGTGCCGAGGTTGACACGGGTGCAGCCGGTGGCGAGTGCGGCGGCCAGCGAGTCGTCGTCGCGGATGCCGCCGGACAGCTCGACCTTGATGTCCATGGTGCGGGCGACCTCGGCGATCCGCTCCCGGTTGTCGCCGGTGCCGAACGCGGCGTCCAGATCCACGAGGTGCAGCCATTCGGCGCCCGCCCGCTGCCAGGTGAGGGCGGCTTGCAGGGGATCGCCGTAGGAGGTCTCGGAGCCGGACTCGCCATGGACGAGCCGGACGGCCTGGCCATCGCGGACGTCGACGGCGGGCAGAAGTTCGAGCTTCGGCAGGTCGGAGGGCACGTTGGGCATCAAAGCGTCTCAATCCAGTTGGTCAGCAGCTGGGCACCGGCATCGCCGGACTTCTCGGGGTGGAACTGAGTGGCCCACAGCGGGCCGTTCTCCACCGCGGCGACAAAGCGCTCACCGTGCGTGGACCAGGTGACCTTCGGCGCGCGGATCCTGGGGTTGGTGATCTCCAGCTCCCAGCCGTGTACGGCATAGGAGTGGACGAAGTAGTAGCGGGCGTCCCTGTCCAGGCCCGCGAAGAGCTGGGAGTCGGCGGGGGCCTCAACGGTGTTCCAGCCCATATGCGGGACGACATCGGCCTTCAGCGGTCCGACCGTGCCGGGCCACTCGTCCAGGCCTTCGGTCTCGACGCCGTGCTCGATGCCACGGCTGAAGAGGACCTGCATGCCGACGCAGACGCCCAGGACCGGGCGGCCACCGGCCAGCCGGCGCTCCACCACCCAGTCACCGCGGGCTTCCGTCAGCCCGGCCATACAGGCGGCGAAGGCGCCGACCCCGGGGACCATGAGCCCATCGGCGGCCATGGCCTTGTCATAGTCACGGGTGATCTCGACGTCCGCGCCGACCCGGGCGAGAGCCCGCTCGGCGGAGCGGACATTGCCGAAGCCGTAGTCGAAGACGACGACGTTCTTGCTCACGGCCTTGCTCATGACCACACATCCAGTCGCAGAATTCCGGCCAGCAGTGCCAGGGCGGAGCCGATGCCGAGCAGCACGATGACGCCCTTGGGCAACTGCTGCTTCCAGAAGGAGATGGCTCCGCCGAGGAGGAAGAGGCCCACGAAGATCAGCAGGGTGGAGACCGGGTTCACAGCGCGCCCTTGGTGGACGGGATGCCGGTCTGCCGGGGATCGATCTCGCTGGCGTAGCGCAGGGCCCGGGCGAGCGCCTTGAACTGGCACTCCACGATGTGGTGGGCGTTGCGTCCGTAGGGGACGTGGACATGCAGGGCGATCTGCGCCTGCGCGACGAAGGACTCCAGGATGTGCCGCGTCATGGTGGTGTCGTACTCCGGGCCGATCATCGGGGCCATGCCCTCGGGCTCGTTGTGCACCAGGTACGGACGGCCCGACAGGTCGACGGTCACCTGGGCGAGGGACTCGTCCAGCGGTACCGAGGCGTTGGCGAAGCGCACGATGCCGCGCTTGTCGCCGAGCGCCTGCCGGAAGGCGGCGCCGAGAGCGAGCGAGGTGTCCTCGATGGTGTGGTGGCTGTCGATGTGCAGGTCGCCCTCGGTCTTGACGCCGAGGTCGAAGAGGCCGTGGCGACCGAGCTGGTCGAGCATGTGGTCAAAGAAGCCGACGCCTGTCGACACATCGACCTTCCCGGTGCCGTCGAGGTTGAGCTCGACGACCACGGAGGTCTCTTTGGTGGTGCGCTCCACGCGGCCGGTGCGGCTCATTGCTTGTTCTCCTTTGTTACTGCGCGCACCGCGTCAAGGAACGCGTCGTTCTCGGCCGGGGTGCCCGCGGTGACCCGCAGCCAGCCCGGTACACCGTTGTCCCGTACCAGCACACCGTGGTCCAGCAGGGCCTGCCATGTCGCGTGCGCGTCGTCGAAGCGGCCGAACTGTACGAAGTTGGCGTCGGACTCGGTGACCGCGCAGCCGATCGCGCGCAGCTCGCTGACGAGCCGGTCCCGTTCGGCCTTGAGCTGTTCCACATAGCCGAGCAGCGTATCGGTGTGCTCCAGCGCGGCGAGCGCGGTGGCCTGGGTGACAGCGGACAGATGGTACGGCAGGCGCACCAGCTGTACGGCGTCCACGACGGCCGGGTCGGCGGCGAGGTAGCCCAGCCGCAGTCCCGCGGCGCCGAAGGCCTTGGACATGGTGCGGGAGAGCACCAGGTTGGGGCGGCCCTCGATGAGCGGCAGCAGGGACGGCCGATGGCTGAACTCGCCGTACGCCTCATCGATGATCACCAATGCCCCGGGCCCGCCCTTGGCGGCCTGCGCGGCCTCGTAGAGGGCGAGCACCGTCCCGGCGTCGACCGCCGTGCCGGTGGGGTTGTTCGGCGAGCAGATGAAGACCACATCGGGTTTGCGCTCGGCGATGGTCCGCCGGGCCGCCTCGAGGTCGATGGTGAAGTCGTCGTTGCGCGGGCCCGAGAGCCAGCCGGTGCCGGTACCGCGTGCGATGAGGGCGTGCATGGAGTACGAGGGCTCGAAGCCCAGCGCGGTGCGGCCGGGCCCGCCGAACGCCTGGAGCAGCTGCTGCAGGATCTCGTTGGAGCCGTTGGCAGCCCAGACGCCCGCCATACCGACGCTGTGCCCGGCGGTACGGGTGAGGTAGGCGGCCAGCTCGGTGCGGAGCTGGACCGCGTCCCGGTCCGGGTAGCGGTTGAGGTCACGGGCAGCCTCGGTGACCCGTTCGGCGATGCGGGCCACCAGCGCGGGGGGCAGCGGATACGGGTTCTCGTTGGTGTTCAGCCGTACGGGGACGTCGATCTGCGGCGCTCCGTACGGGGACTTGCCGCGCAGCTCGTCCCTGATGGGGAGATCGTCAATGCCGGTCACTTACCGGGGCACCTTCCAGTCGAACCTGGCCTTCAGCGCGGCGCCGTGTGCGGGCAGATCCTCCGCCTCGGCGAGGGTCACCACATGGTGGGCGACCTCGGCGAGAGCGTCTCGGGTGTAGTCCACGACATGGATGCCGCGCAGGAAGGACTGCACGGAGAGGCCGGAGGAGTGGCAGGCACAGCCGCCGGTGGGCAGCACATGGTTGGATCCGGCGCAGTAGTCGCCGAGTGAGACCGGCGCGTAGGTGCCGACGAAGATGGCACCGGCGTTCCGTACCCGGGCGGCGACCGCGGCGGCGTCCGCCGTGTGGATCTCCAGGTGCTCGGCGCCGTAGGCGTCGACGACCGCCAGGCCCTGTGCCAGATCATCGACGAGGACGATGCCGGACTGCCGCCCGGCCAGCGCCTCGCTGATCCGCTCCTGGTGCTTGGTGGCGGCGACCTGGGTCGTCAGCTCGGCCTCGACGGCCTGCACCAGTGCCTCGGAATCGGTGACGAGGACCGCGGCGGCGAGGGTGTCGTGCTCGGCCTGGCTGATCAGGTCGGCGGCGACATGGGCCGCGTCGGCGGTGTCGTCGGCGAGGATGGCGATCTCGGTCGGGCCTGCCTCGGCGTCGATGCCGATACGTCCCTTGAGGAGCCGCTTGGCGGCGGCGACCCAGATATTGCCGGGCCCGGTGACGAGCTGTACGGGGCGGCACTCCTCGGTGCCGTAGGCGAACATGGCGATGGCCTGGGCGCCACCGGCCGCGTAGACCTCGTCGACGCCCAGCAGGGCGCAGGCGGCGAGGATGGCCGGGTGCGGCAGCCCCCTGCCCCAGTCGTTCGGCGGGGCGGCCTGCGGGGGCGAGGTGACGGCGAGCGAGCCGACGCCCGCCTCCTGTGCGGGCACGACGTTCATCACGACCGACGACGGGTAGACGGCGTTGCCGCCCGGTACGTAGAGCCCGACGCGCTCGACCGGCACCCAGCGCTCCGTGACCGTGCCGCCCGGCACGACCTTGACGGTGGAGTCGGTGCGGCGCTGCTCGCGGTGGACGATACGGGCCCGCCGGATGGACTCCTCCAGGGCGGCCCGTACAGCCGGGTCCAGCTCTTCCAGGGCCTTGGCCAGCGCTGCGGCCGGTACCCGGGTCCGGTCGATCCGTACGCCGTCGAACCGCTCCGCGTATTCGATCAGTGCCGCGGTGCCACGATGATGGACGTCCTCGCAGATGGGCCGCACCTTCTCCAGGGCGGCCTCGACATCGAGCTCGGCACGGGGCAGCAGGTCGCGGTCGATCCCGCCGCCGGCGGAGACGGCACCGCGTAGATCGATTCGGGCCAGGGAAATAGATCGCAGCACGCATCCAGTCTCTCAGACCGATTCCGCTGGCCGTGCGCTGTATCAATGCGTGATACAGGATCAATGCGTGATACAGGTGTCGGATGCCAGCGCTGACCGATAGCGTTCCCCTTGTCACTCGGTGAGACCAAGGGGGTTGGGGGGTCCGGTGTGAACGAACCGCTCGATCATGGCGAACCGCCTGCCGAGCTGCGGCTGACCACCGCGGAGTGGGGCATGTGGCAGGCCTTCCGGAACGGCAGCAGACACGACTTACGGACCGGGGATCCGGCGCGCGACGACCCGGGCAGCGACCAGGTGTGGGGGCCGCAGCGCACCGTGCGGGCCCGGGTCATCGCGCTGCTGCTGCTGCACGGGCCGTCACCCCGGCTGGGGCGGGTGGCCTCACTGCATCTGTCCGGGGCGCTGATCACCGGCAGGCTGGATCTGTCCGGGGGAATTGTTCATCCCTACTTCGAGCTGAAGCACTGCCGCTTCGAGGAAGAGGTGCTGCTGCCCGAGTGCCGGATGACCACCGGCCGGATGATCGACTGCCATATCCCCCGGCTGGAGGCGGCCCGGATCACCACGGACGGCGATCTGTATCTGGCCCGCTGCACCATCCCGGACGGTATACGGCTCACCGACGCCACCATCGGCACCGATCTGATGCTCAATGAGGTGACGGTCGGCAGTGGGCGGCGGGTCCGGGCGATCTCGGCCGATGGGCTGACCGTGGCCCAGGATGTGCAGGCCAGTCTGCTGATGTGCGGCGGGGAACTCAGCATGCGCGGAGCGCGGATCGGCGGCTCGCTGTTCATGTACGGCAGCGTGCTGCGCAATCACCAGGGAGGGTACGCGCTGCACGCCCCACAGCTGCAGGTGGCCCGCTTCGCGCACTTCGCCTCCGTCGGCCCCGCCACCTTGCAGTACACCCTGGGCACCACCCCGCCCACCGGGGCCCACTATCGCCCGGCCACCCCCTGCGCCAGCGGCTCATCGGAGCAGCGGGCCAGGCGGTTCTCCTGCACCGGCGGGGTGAAGCTGGACGACGGACGCTTCGGGGACTCGCTCGTCCTGGACGGCGCCCGCTTTGAACTGGAGCGGGATCAGGAGCTCTCGCTGCGCCGCGTGCAGACCCCGGAGCTGTGCTTCACCCCGGAGCGGCCGCAGCGTGGCCGGGTGGTGCTGTCGGGGGCCTCGGTCGGCAATCTGGTGGACAAGATGACCAGTTGGCCGATGCATGAGGGGCTGTGGATGGCCGGCTTCAGCTACGAGCATCTGATACCGATCGGTCCCTTCCCGCTGGCACGGCGGCTGCAGTGGGTGGCGACCGCGACTCCCGAGTACTCCCCGGAACCGTATGAGCAGCTGGCCCATGTCCTGCGCAACAGCGGGGAGGACGCGGACGCACGCACCGTGCTGCTGGCCAAGCACCGCAGACGCCGCGAGACGCTGTCCCCGGTGGGCAAGATGTGGGGCTATCTGCAGGACTGGACCGTGGCCTACGGCTACCGTCCCGGCCAGGCGGCGCTGTGGATGGCCGTGCTGTGGGCCTCGGGCACGCTGTACTTCGGCTCACACCCGCCGGAGCCGCGTATCGAGGATGAGGCCCCGCACTGGAACGCCGCGATCTACGCTCTCGATCTGCTACTGCCCGTCATCCATCTCGGATACGACACGGCATGGAAACCCGGGGGGCACTATCAGTGGGTGGCGGTGACGCTGATCCTGACGGGGTGGATCCTGGCGACGACGGTCGCCGCGGGGGCGACCCGGCTGCTGCGGCGGCAGTAGCCGGATCGTGAGGCTTTAGGCTGGCCGATTGTGACCACCACGCGCCTTCCGCTCTTTCCGCTCAACTCCGTGCTGTTCCCGGGGCTCGTGCTGCCACTGAACATCTTCGAGCACCGCTATCGCGCCCTGATGCGCGATCTGCTGGAGATCCCCGAGGATGAGCCGCGCCGTTTTGGTGTCGTCGCGATCCGGGACGGCCGCGAGGTCGCTTCCACGGCCATCGGGCTGCCGGAGGGCACGCCGATGCCCGATCCCGGACCGGCCGCCGGATTCGGCCCGGACCCGATCACGTCCTTCTACACCGTGGGTTGTATCGCCGATGCCTCCACGATCCGGGAGCAGGAGACCGCACCCGGTGAGGAGGAGAGCGGCGGCTATGAGGTGCTGGCCACCGGCACCACCCGGTTCCGGCTGCTGTCGGTCGACTCCAGCGGTCCGTATCTCGTGGGTGAGATCGAGGAGCTGCCGGAGGACAGCGGTGAGGGCGCGGGTGCGCTGGCCTCGGGAGTGCTGCGCGCCTTCCGTGCCTACCAGAAGCAGCTGGCCGGAGCCCGTGAGCGGACCCTGGCGGCCGGGCAGGAGCTGCCGGAAGAGCCGTCCGTGGTGTCCTATCTGGTCGCCGCCGCGACGGTCCTGGACACCCCGGCGAAACAGCGGCTGCTGCAGGCCCCGGACACCGCGACGCGGCTGGCGGAGGAGCTGAAGATGCTGCGCCGCGAGACCGCGTTGATCGGTAAGCTGCCCTCGCTTCCGGCGGTGGACTTCACCCGCCAGCCGACGAGCCCCAACTGATGGCGAGCGATGGCGAACACCAAGAAGAATCAGCAGCAGAAGAAGCAGCCCGGCGGCACTCCGGCGACGGTCGCCGCGACCCGGGCCGGGGTGGCGTTCACGGTCTACTCCTATGAGCACGATCCGGCCGCCGCGTCCTATGGCGAGGAGGCCGCGCGGGCGCTGGGGATCGATCCCGCTCAGGTCTTCAAGACCCTGGTCGCCGAGGTCGACGGCGCGCTGACCGTCGCGGTTGTCCCGGTTTCCGGCTCGCTTGACCTCAAGGCGCTCGCGGCGGCCGTTGGCGGCAAGCGGGCGACGCTGGCCGACCCGGCGCTGGCGGAGCGTACGACGGGATATGTACGGGGCGGGATCTCGCCGATCGGTCAGCGCAAGCGGCTGGCCACGGTGATCGATGCCTCGGCGGGTGAGCACGCCACGGTCTGCGTCTCGGCTGGCCGCCGGGGGCTGGAGATCGAGCTGGCCCCCGCGGATCTGGTCACCCTCACGGAAGCGGTCCTGGCCCGGGTGAGCCGGGGGTAAGTCCCCTGTGCCGGACGGGCATGAGCCCGTCCGGCGCTTGAGGACTGGGGGAGGGTTAGGGGAAAACCCTTTACGGGGTCAGCCCGTTCGGCTACGACCTAGGTATGTCGAAGCGAACGCGCAAGCGTAAGTGGCGTATCCGCAAGGGCCGTGCGAACCACGGCAGGCGGCCCGCGTAGGGCCAGGCTACGGGGCGGGCGGCGGGCCCCACTGGGGATACGGCTGGGGCTGCGGCGCGGGATCGCGGGGACCGAAGAAGGCCGTGGCGACCAGGTGGGTCGCCAGCGCCGCCAGGGGCCAGCACAGCAGCGCCACCGTGGCGGCCAGCTCCAGCGGGCCGTCAAAGACACCGCCCCGGCCCGCTGCCTCGGCCCGCGCCGACAGATCCTGGCCGGGCCCGAGCCATACGCCCAGCCGCCAGGCGAGCACGGATCCCAGCAACCCGCCCAGCGCCAGACCGATGACCATGCCCATGCCGCCGCTCCTGCGGGCCAGAAACACCAGCAGCCCGGTCACGGCGCCCACCCCCAGCGCGAGCAGCGCGAAGGTGCCGTCAACGCCGATGGCCTCCTGACTCTCACCGTTCCTGAGATAGGCCTTCTCGCCATCCGAGATATACGGAACCCTGGGGGCCAGCCAGAGCCACAGCAGTCCGAGCGCCACTCCGGCCAGGGACACCAGGAACGCGACCAGCAGCACATCGCGCAGCTCGCCCCGCCCGGGTGTCTCCGGCGGAGCGGAGTCCACGGGCCCTCCGGGCCCCTCCCCCTCGGGCGGGTGGTGGGCCCAGGGGTCGTACGGCTGCGACGGCTGCGAGCGGCCGTGCTGTGGCGAGGAGGGCGTCGGTACGGTCACACCGCCATCGTGCCAGGCCCGGTCTGATGTTCGTAAATGCCGGGGTGTCCCTTCCCCCGTACGGCTGATCAGCGGACGGCGGCCCGGCGGTACGCCCAGGTCGCCAGGGCCAGCGCGGCCACCCCGACCACCGCGCAGATTCCCAGGTTGACCGCGACCCGGCCCCAGTCCGGGCTGGTCCGGAGGGCCGCCGCGAGCGCTTCGACCCCGTAGGTGGAGGGCAGCAGATCCCGCACCCACTGAACCGGCTGCGGCAGCCGGGCGGCGGGCAGCACGCCCAGCAGCAGCGCGGCGGACATGCCCAGCTGCCCGCAGAGCGTGGCGAGCTCCTGACGTGGTGCGAGCAGCCCCAGCGCCGCGCCCAGACCGGCCAGCGCGGCCCCGGCCAGTGGGATCACCACCAGCAGCACCCACAGCCCGCCCAGCGGCAGCTGGAAGAGCAGACCGCCGACGACAGCGGTGACGATCACTCCCGGCACGGTGAAGGAGGCATACGCGGCGGCCGCCCCCAGCACCACGGCGGCGGGCGGCACCGGCAGGGTGGCGTAGTGGTCGAGCCCACCGGAGGCCCGTAGCTGCCCGAAGTACTGGGCGAGCAGATTCAGCGCGACAAACGCCACGACCAGCACGCTCGACCCGGCGACGACCGCCCGCGCCTCCTCGCCCGGCCCGCCGGCCACCACGCCGCGCATCAGGACCATGATGCCGATGGACTGGAAGGTCGCCACGAACAGGAGCGGGATCCGGGCCACCCGGGCCCGGGAGAGCTGCGCCCGGTAGATGGCGCCGAGCGCGGGCCACAGCCGCGCCCGCGGTGCGAGCTCGGCCACGATCGCCCGCTCGGCGCCCTCGATGGGAGCCGGTGCCACCACCTGGGCGGAGAGTGCGCTCACGCCGTCACCAGACCCTCCGTACAGTCACCGAGCACCAGACAGACATCCTCCAGGCTCGGCGACAGACCCAGCCCAGCGCCGTAAACCCTCACACCCTCACCAAACCGTCCGTAGAACCACCGAGCGCCAGATAGACATCCTCCAGGCTCGGCGTCGTCAGCGTGAAATCGTCGAGTGCCGTGAAGGCCGGACCGCCGGTGACCGTGGCAACGGCGGCGCGGGCGGCGTCCGGGGGCATCCGCAGCGTCCAGCGGCGGCCCGTCCTGGTGGCGGAGTCACGGAGGGCGGCGACTTCCGGGATGTGCAGTGGCGGCTGGTCGCGCCAGACGAGGTCGACTCGGACGTCCTCGCCGACCAGGGCCTTGAGCCCGGCCGGGGTGTCGCAGGCGATGACCCGGCCGTGGTCGAGTACGGCGACCCGGTCGAGGACGGTCTCGGCCTCGATGACGTTGTGGGTGACCAGGACAACGGTGGCTCCGCGCTCGGTACGGCGGCGGTCGATGGCCGCCCAGACATCGCGGCGGGCGACCGGGTCCATCCCCGTGGTCGGCTCGTCCAGCACCAGCAGGGGCCGCTCCCCCACCAGTGCGGCGGCCGCGCAGGCGAGGCGGCGCTGGCCGCCGGAGAGCTTCCTGAGGGGGCGGCCCGCTATCTTCGTCAGGCCCAGCTCGTCGAGGACCGCGTCGCGCTCCCGGCGTGCGGTGGCCGTGTCCAGACCGCGCAGCCGGGCCGTGGTCTCGGTGGCCAGGGAGACGGTCAGCTCATCGAGGGCGGTGGATTCCTGGCCCAGGTAGGCGAGCAGCCGCGCGGCCCGCTCGGGGTGCCGTACGAGATCGTGGCCAAGGACGTCGACCTGGCCGGAGTCGGGGCGCAGCAGCCCGGTCAGCTGCCGTACGAGGGTGGATTTCCCGGCGCCGTTCGGGCCGAGCAGACCGAAGATCTCGCCGCGTCGCACGGTCAGGCTGACCTTGTCGTTGGCCCGCACGGCGGGCGCGGCGGGCGCTCCGCGCCTGGCCCGCTGGGCCGGATATGTCTTCACCAGGTTACGTACGGCGCATACGGCCCCGTCGTTCACCTCTGCCTGCTGTGCGCCCGTCTCCACGAGCTACGAGGGTACGCGCCCGCCGCATTACTCCCCCGCCGGGGCGGGCTCCGTGGTCGTACGGGCGTCCACCTCGCGCCAGAAGCCGGCCCGGATCGCATAGCGGTCGTGCTCGTCGATCTGGTCGTCCTTGTGCGCCAGCAGGCCAAAGCGGGCCGCGTAGCGCAGGAGCTCGCCATCGATCCGGTGCGGGATGCGGGGGTACTGGGTGGAGAGCTGCTGGAGCTGGCCCGGGGAGGCGAGCCGTTCGATCCAGCGGCGGGCGAAGACCTGGCCGACCTCGAAGGGATCGCCGCTGACCGTGGTGATGTCCTCTTCCCGGTCGGCCCAGCGCTGCTCGGCCGTGGTGAGCTGGGCCAGCATCGGCAGGGTGGCGACCTCCGGGGGTTCGCCGGGGGCGCCGCTGCCGCGCTCGACCCAGCCCTTGTCGGAGGACCAGCGCAGGGTGGCGTTGGTGGGTGGTGGGGCGTGGGCGGCGGCTGGGCGGCCGAGTCCGGCGAGGTCCTTCGGGGTGGGCACGCCTCCCTTGCCGCCGGAAGCGGGCTCCGTGCCCGTACCGCTCGGTGCGGAGGCCGGGCCCTCGACGGGGGCGGCTCCCCCGCCGTTCTTGGCCGGCGCGGCCGGTGGCTCGGGCAGCGGTGCGGAGAGGATGGCGGCAATCTCGGGGCGGGGCGCGGGCTGGGGGGCGCCGCAGATACCGGTGAGCTCCTTGGCCCGTACGGCCCGGGTGATCCAGGTACGGTCCAGCACCCGCCGCTCATCCGCCTCGGCCACCAGGTCCTCGGACTGGTTGTAGTCGCCATCGGCGGCCTGTACGGCCCACAGATGTACGGCGACGCCGTGCTCCTTGGCGGACATCAGCCCGGGCAGCAGATCTCCGTCGCCGGTGACCAGCACAATGTCCGAGCAGGCGCGGTTGCGGGCCAGCTCCGTCAGCTCGGCGTGCATGGCGGCGTCCACGCCCTTCTGCGCCCAGCGGCCATCGCTGCGGGTGAGCGCGCCCAGCCGCACGGTCACCCGGGGCATGACCCGCAGCCGCCGGTGCTCAGGCTGTGGCACCCGATCGGGCGCACCGTCGAACCAGTAGATACGGAGCAGATCGCGACCGGTGTCCGACTCGGCCCGCTCGCGCAGCCCCTGGATCAGGACGGAGTGGTCAACGGTGATCCGGGATCGCGCGGGTTCCCCGGCCAAGAGACTCGCGGCGGCGCCCAGTAGATACCCGGCGTCCACCAGGACGACGCAGCGCTCCACGGTCCACCCACTCTCGTCGAACAAGGACAGTTACAGCGTGTTTCCCACGAGTCTGCCCGACCGTACAAGGGTTATCAGCCCGAACTCGATCTTCGGCGTGGCGAATCCACCTTTCCGTGCTGCGCACCACCGCTCTGCCCCGCGACTACAAAGGGTAATTGCCCGAAATGCGAAGAGTATGAATGCGTGCGAATCTGATCGCGGTCAAAGTCCCCAGGACCCCCAGGAGGTCACCCCATGGCCAAGAACAAGAACCGCAACAGCAATCGTCCGCCGCAGGAACCCGCGGAGCGGACCCAGGATCAGCTGAGAGACACCGAGCAGCCGGGCCAGCCACCGCAACAGGGGCCCAGCCCCAAGATGGAGCGCAAGCATCAGTCGAAAAGATTCGGTCATAATTGACCCTTCCACCAGAACAGATGAGACATGATGAGCTCATAAATGAGGGCGCCCCGCTTGGGGCGCCCTCATCTCGCAATCTGGCTCACTACCCCGTCAGGCAGGCGGGGCCGAGCAGTTCCTTCAGATCACCGAAGAGCGCTGGGTCGGCGTTGACCCGGTGCCGGTCGAGCCGCAGGACGGTTGTTCTACGGCTTCCCTGAAGCCTGACCCGCACTTCGGTCGCCCCACGGTGGTGGGTGAGCACCTCACCCAGCTTCTCCACCAGCGGCGGTGTGATCTTTACCGACGGGATGGTAATCGTCACCGGTGCGTTGGCCGAGGCCTCGCTGAGATCAGGGATCATCAGCTCCATCGCCACCAGCCGGGGCACATCCTCGCGCTTGTCGAGCCGCCCCTTGACGAAGACGACCGCGTCCTCGACCAGCTGAGTCGAGACGAGTTGATAGGTCGCCGGGAAGAACATGCAGTCGATGGAACCCGCCAGGTCCTCGACCGTGGCGATCGCCCATGCGTTGCCCTGTTTGGTCATCTTCCGCTGGAGCCCGGAGATGATCCCCCCAATGGTGACGATCGAGCCATCGGAGTAGTCCCCGCCCGTCAGCTGGGAGATCGCCGCGTCCGCCTTTTCATTCAGCACATGCTCAATGCCGAAGAGCGGATGGTCGGAGACATAGAGGCCGAGCATCTCCCGCTCCTGGGCCAGCAGATAGGTCTTCTCCCACTCGATGTCGGAGAATTCCACATCGAGGCCGAAGCCGGGCCCATCGTTCCCGTCGTCGCCGCCCAGGTCACCGAAGAGGTCGAACTGCCCCTCGGCCTCTTTCCGCTTGACCTGCACCACATTGTCAATCATCGGCTCAAACTGCGCGGTCAGGCCCTTGCGGGTGTGGCCCAACGCGTCGAAGGCCCCGGCCTTGATCAGCGATTCGATGGTGCGCTTATTGCAGACAACGGCCTCGACCTTGTCGAGGAAGTCAGGGAAGGAACTGTACTTGCCCTTCGCCTTACGGCTCTTGACAATCGAGTCCACCACATTCTGGCCGACATTACGCACGGCGGTCAGACCGAAGACGATGGTGTCGTCACCACGCGGGGTGAAGTTGGCGTCGGACTCATTGACATCCGGCGGGAGCACCTTGATGCCCATCTTGCGGCACTCATTGAGGTAGACCGCCGACTTGTCCTTGTCATCACGGACGGAGGTGAGCAGCGCCGACATGTACTCAGCCGGGTAGTTGGCCTTGAGATAGGCGGTCCAGTAGGTGACCAGTCCATACGCCGAGGAGTGCGCCTTGTTGAAGGCGTATCCGGCGAAGGGGACCAGCACATCCCATACCGCCTGGATGGCTTCGTCGGAGTAGTTCCGCTCCCGCATGCCCTGCTGGAAGTTGACGAACTCCTTGTCAAGGACCTCCTGCTTCTTCTTGCCCATGGCCCGGCGCAGCAGGTCGGCCTGACCCAGTGTGTACCCGGCGAGCACCTGGGCGGCCTTCTGTACCTGCTCCTGGTACACGATGAGGCCATGGGTGATGTCGAGGACTTCCTTGAGCGGCTCCTCGAGCTCCGGGTGGATCGGGGTGATCTCCTGCTGGCCGTTCTTGCGCAGCGCGTAGTTGATGTGCGAGTTCATGCCCATCGGGCCGGGCCGGTAGAGGGCCGAAACCGCGGAAATGTCCTCGAAGTTGTCGGGCTTCATCATGCGCAGCAGGGAGCGCATCGGCCCGCCGTCGAACTGGAAGACGCCCAGGGTGTCTCCACGCTGCAGCAGCTCGAAGGTCTTGGGGTCGTCGAGCGGCAGATCGAGCAGCGAGATCTCGGTGCCCTTGTTCTTCTGGATGGCCTTGACCGCGTCATCCATGATGGTGAGGTTGCGCAGGCCCAGGAAGTCCATCTTCAGCAGGCCGAGCGCCTCACAGCTCGGATAGTCCCACTGGGTGACCACGACGCCGTCGTTCTTCGGTGAGAAAACCGGCACATGGTCGATCAGCGGCTCGCTGGACATGATCACGCCTGCGGCGTGCACGCCCATCTGCCGGACCAGGCCCTCGATGCCCCGGGCGGCGTCGATGACCTTGGTGACATCGGGCTCGTTCTCATACATCGACCGGATCTCGCCCGCCTCGCTGTAGCGCGGGTGATCCTTGTCGGTAATACCGGAGAGCGGAATGCCCTTGCCGAGGACATCGGCGGGCATCGCCTTGGTGATCCGGTCGCCGACCGCATAGGGATAGCCCAGCACCCGGGCCGAGTCCTTGATCGCGTTCTTTGCCTTGATGGTGCCGTATGTACCGATCATGGCGACCTTGTCGGCGCCGTATTTATCGGTGACATACCGGATCACCTCACCGCGCCTGCGCTCGTCGAAGTCGATGTCGACATCGGGCATGGTGACGCGCTCGGGGTTCAGGAACCGCTCAAAGATCAGCCCGTGGTCGATCGGGTCGAGGTCGGTGATACCCATGGCGTACGCGACGATCGAGCCCGCCGCGGAGCCACGGCCCGGCCCCACCGCGATGCCGTTGTTCTTGGCCCACATGATGAAGTCGGCGACCACCAGGAAGTAGCCGGGGAACCCCATCTCGATGATGATGCCCATCTCATAGGCGGCCTGCCGCTGCCGGTCCTCCGGGACACCGTTCGGATAGCGGCGCGCCATGCCCCGCCGGACCTCCTCCTGGAACCAGGTCACCTCGTCATACCCGTCGGGCACATCGAAGCGCGGCATCAGGTTGCGGGTCTCGAACATTCCGGCCGCATCGACCCGGTCGGCGATCAGCCGCTGGGTGTTGAGGCAGCCCTCCTGCCAGGCGTCGGAGTTGTCGATGGCGTACATCTCGGCGGCAGACTTCAGGTAGTAACCCGAGCCATCGAACTTGAACCGGTCGGGGTCGGAGAGATTGCTGCCGGTCTGGATGCACAGCAGGGTGTCGTGGGCCTGCGACTCATGCTCATAGGTGTAGTGCGAGTCATTGGTGACCACGAAGGGGGCGCCGATCTTTCTGGCGATCTCCTCCAGACCGGCGCGGGCCCGCCGGTCGATATCAATGCCGTGGTCCATCAGCTCAACAAAGAAGTTCTCCTTGCCGAAGATGTCCTGGTACTCACCCGCGGCCTGCACCGCCTCGTCCATCAGCCCCAGACGGATCTTGGTGGAGACCTCACCGGACGGGCAGCCGGTGGTGGCCATCATCCCCTCCGCGTACTCCGCCAGCAGCTCCCGGTCCATGCGCGGCTTACGGAAGAAACCCTCCAGGCTGGCCCGGGACTGCGCACGGAAGAGGTTGTGCAGCCCCTCCCGGTTCCGGGCCCACATCGTCATATGGGTATAGGCGCCATTACCGGAGACATCGTCCCGCTTCTGGTGCGGCGCTCCCCACTTCACCGGCCGGTTGTAGCGGCGCGACTCGGGGGCGAGATACGCCTCGATACCCATCACCGGGGTGACACCGGCGTCCTTCGCCTGATGGAAGAAGTCGTACGCCCCGTGCAGATTGCCATGATCGGTCATGGCGATATGCGACATATCCATCTCCTGGCATGCCTTGAACATGTCCTTGAGACGGGCCGCACCGTCCAGCAGCGAGTACTGAGTGTGCACATGCAGATGCGTGAACGGCTTGTCGGTCACGGCGTGAGCCACCTCCGGCGCGAGTCTTCTGGGGCAGCTGGGAGTCTACGGCGGAGCACCGACAGCGCGGGCGAGGACGGCTCCGGCCATCCCTTCACCTGACGCTTATCTCCGGCCATGGCACACTCGGCCCGATGGGCATCACAGGGACAGGCATCCGGGCGACACGCGCCGCGGTCTTCACCGCGGTGTGCGTCACGCTGTCCGCGGGCGCCCATGTACTGCTCTCCGCTGCACCGGTGCCGCTGGTGCCGCTGCTCGCGGTGAGCGGCGCGATCTTTGTGCTGGCCTTCGCGCTGGCCGGACGGGAGCGCCGCTTCTGGCATATCGCCGCCCTGCTGGTGCCACTGGAGCTGGCCGCCGACACAATTTTCACCACCGGCCAGCAGGCCTGCTACGGCACCGCCGGCGGCCCAGTGACCGGACCACTGCGCTCGATGGGCTTCAACCTCATCTGCGCGGGCGGCGACTTCGGCACCCCCCTGGCCCGGATGGCCAGTGGCACTCCCGCCCCACCACTCACCCACCCCGGCGCCCCCTGGCTGCTGCTGGCAGCCCATATCGCCGTCGGACTGGCCGCCGCCGCGTGGCTGCGGGACGGTGAAGCCTCGCTCGCCCGGCTGCTGCGCGCGGCCGCCGCCGCGGGCTTCCGGCCCCTGCTGCTGGCGATCACGGCCCTGTGCCCCACCCCGCTGCCCCGGCCCGTAGCCGAACGCGCCGGCCACCGCCCGTATACCCCGCGGGCGCTTCCGCAGCTCACCCACTCCGTCGTACGACGCGGACCCCCGTGCCCGGCCATACCGGCCATCTGAGCACACGCGTCCCTACGTACACACGGAGAATTCACGACCATGAGCAAGCGCAACAGCCAGGAAGCGAAGAGGGCGGCCCGCGAGCGGCTGCGGATCGAGCGGGAGAAGCAGGCGAAGAAGGACAAGCTGCGCCGTCAGCTGGGTGTCGGCGCCGCGGTCGTCGCCGTCCTCGCGATCGCAGCGGGCATCGGCGTCGCGGTCACCAAGATCGGCAGCGGCGATGACGGGGACTGGTCCGACGCGAAGAAGGTCGCCGAGGGCGCGAACAGCGCCGGGCGTTACGCCTCCTACAAGACCCCGGACGACACGGCGGGCAAGCACGGCACCAACGTCGTCATCGGCGACAAGGACGCCAAGAACACCCTTACGGTCTATGAGGACATGCGCTGTCCGGTCTGTTCCGCTTTCGAGCAGGCCAATGGTGAAACCATGACCAAGGATCTCGAGGACGGCAAGTACAACGTCGAGTTCGTCTTCGGTACCTTCCTCGACAACGCCAGGGGGATCGAGGGCACCGGCTCCAGGAACGCGCTCAGCGCGCTGGGCGCCGCACTGAACGTCAGCCCCGAGGCCTTCATGGAGTACAAGAAGGTGCTGTTCTCCGCGGACGTCCACCCGGAAGAGAACAAAGACGAGTTCGCCAAGGATGACCGTCTCATTGAGCTCGCTCAGGACGTCAAAGCGCTGAAGGGCAACAAGAAGTTCAAGGCCGCTGTCACCAACGGCACCTTTGACCCGTGGGCGGTGAAGATGTCCGCGAAGTTCCAGGACACGAAGGACGTCACCGGCACCCCGACCCTCAAGCTCAACGGCGAACGGATCGGGATCGGCGCCAAGCTCAACGCTCCCATGGACCCCGGCCAGTACAGCCAGCTGCTCAAGGAGAAGCTCAAGAAGTAGAGACGGCGCGGCATACGTACGCGCGACGGACAGGTGAACTCATCGCACAAGCCTGTCCGTCGCGCGTACCGGCACGTAACATCAGCGCCCGTGACGCATACCAACCCCACTCCTCAGGCCCGCCACGCCCGTAAACCCAAGCGCCGTACGGTGATTACGGCCGCTGCCACCACCGCCGTACTGACACCCGTGGCCGTCGCCTACAGTGCGAACGCCTCCGAGGACGGCCCCGCCTTCCTGCACGGTGTCGCCTCCGGCGATCCGCTGCCCGACGGAATCCTGCTGTGGACCAGGGTCACTCCGGAACCGGACGCGGTGCCCGGTTCCGGCAAGGGGCGATCGGTGAAGGTCCGTTGGGAAGTGTCCGAAGACAGGGACTTCCGCAAGGTCGCCTCCCGTGGCACCGTCACCGCCGAGGCCGCCGGCGACCACACCGTCAAGGCCGATGTCCGCGGGCTGCGCCCGGCCACCGGCTACTTCTACCGGTTCACCGCCGACGGCACCCACTCCCCCGTGGGCCGCACCCGCACCGCACCCGCGGAGGGCGCCGCCGCCGACAACCTCCGCTTCGGCGTGGTGTCCTGCTCCAACTGGGAAGCCGGACACTTCTCCGCCTACCGCCATCTCGCCGGGCGCACCGACCTGCACGCCGTGCTGCACCTGGGCGACTACATCTACGAGTACCCGGTCGGCGGGTACGGCTCCCGGGGCAAGGTCATACGCCCGCACACACCCGAGCATGAGACCTTGACCCTCGCCGACTACCGCGCCCGCAACGCCCAGTACAAGAGCGACCCTGACTCCCAGCGGATGCACGCCGCCCACCCGCTGATCGCCATCTGGGACGACCACGAGATAGCCAACGACTGGTGGAAGGAGGGCGCCGAGAACCACACCCCAGGCGAGGAGGGCGCGTGGGCGGACCGGATGCGGGTCGCCAAGCAGGCGTACTTCGAGTGGATGCCGGTGCGCCCCTCCATCGAGGGCACCACCTACCGCAGACTGCGCTTCGGCACCCTTGCCGATCTGCATCTGCTCGATCTGCGTTCCTTCCGCGATCAGCAGGTGATGCCCGGCAAGGGGGACATCGACTCTCCCAACCGTACGCTCACCGGTCATGCCCAGCTCGACTGGCTGAAGGCCGGGCTGTCCGCGTCACAGGCGAAGTGGCGGCTCGTCGGCACCTCGGTGATGATCTCCCCCATGGCCTTTGGGTCGCTGCCCGCCTATCTGCTGCGGCCCATAGCGAAGCTTCTCGGCCTGCCCGAGCAGGGCCTGGCCATCAACACCGACCAGTGGGACGGCTACACCCACGACCGCCGTGAGCTGCTCTCCCATCTACGGTCACGGGGTATCGACAACACCGTGTTCCTCACCGGTGACATCCATATGTCCTGGGCCAACGATGTGCCCATCGAGGCGGCGACCTACCCCGCGTCGCCGACCGCCGCGACCGAGTTCGTCATCACCTCGGTGACGTCCGACAATGTCGACGACATCCTGAACGCCCCGCCGGGCTCCATCACCCCGGTCGCCGCCCCTGCGATCCGGGCCGCCAACCGCCATGCCAAATGGGTCGATACAGATGCCCATGGCTATGGTGTGCTCGATATCACCACCGAGCGGGCGCAGATGGACTTCTACGCCATCTCCGACAAGACCAAGGCCGAGGCGACGTCAAAGCATTCCCGGTCCTACCGCACACTTTCGGGAACACAGCGCGTGGAGCGTGCGGAGCAGCCCGTACTCTGATCTCCATGACCGGGGGTACCAGCGGGCAGATCATTGACGGACGCTTCGAACTGCTGGAGCGCCTCGCCAGCGGGGGCATGGGCACCGTATGGCGAGCGCGCGACATCGCACTCCAGCGCGAGGTGGCCCTGAAGGAAGTCCGCCCGCCCGACCCGGTGATGGTCCCGGAAGGCTCCGAGGCCTCGCGCATGCTGCGCGAACGTGTGATGCGCGAGGCTCAGGCGCTGGCCCGGCTCAGCCACCCCAATGTGGTGACGATCTACCACATCATTGACCAGGATCCGCATCCCTGGCTGGTGATGGAGCTGCTGCCGGGCCACACCCTGCAGGATCAGATCGCCCAGGGTCCGCTGTCCCCGCAGGAGGCCGCCCGGGTCGGACGTGATGTGCTGGCCGCACTGCGCGCCGCGCATGGCGCGGGCATCCACCACCGCGATGTGAAGCCCGCCAATGTGCTGCTGCGCGCGGATGGATCGGCCGTACTCACCGACTTCGGTATCGCCGCGCTGCAAGGCTCCACCTCGCTGACCGCGACCGGCGATCTGATCGGCTCGCCGGAGTACATCGCGCCCGAACGGATCCGGGACGCCGGGGACCATCCCGCTGCGGATCTGTGGTCCTTGGGGATGATGCTCTACGCAGCGGTGGAAGGGCACAGTCCCATGCGCCGGGGTACGACCCTGGCCACGCTCGCGGCCGTCCTCGATGAGCCGATCCCGCCGCCCGTACGCTCCGGCCCGCTTACGCCCGTTCTGAACGCCTTGCTGGTGCGGGACCCGGCCGCCCGGCCGGACGCGGGGCGGCTCGACCGGATGCTGGCCGAGGCGGCGAACGCCCCGTCGGCGCCGGTGCCGTACTCCCCCACGCAACTGGACGCCGCGCGCTCGGCCGCCGCGCCCACCCAGCCGGCGCGGACGGCACCCTCGGAGCGCGGCGGCCATCGCACCGTGCTGTTCATCGGTGTGATCACCGGGGCGGTGGCCCTGCTCGGTGGGCTGATCGGCGGCGGGCTGCTGCTGGCCGGCAAGACTGGCGGGTCCAGCACACCCGCAAAGCCCACGGAACCTACGAAGCCCACGAACCCCACAGAGCCCACGCCGACGGAGAAGGGGACCGGGAGGGAGAGGGAGACCGAGACGGAGAGCCCGCCCGGGGAGCAGCATGCCCGCACCTGGATCGCACAGCTCTTCTCCGAACCGGTCTCCTCCGGCACCGCCGCGCGGGACCGGCGGCTGGCGGCGGTCCGCAAGTCGGTGCCGGAGGCGCAGCTGCTGCGCAGCGACGACTTCGCCTCGTTGAACCCCGGCTACTGGGTGATCTACGCCCCCGGGCCGTTCGCCGACGGCAAGGCGGCCGTGAGTTTCTGCGGGCAGCGGGGGCGTACCACCGCGAACACATGCGTCGGCCGTTACCTCAGCCATGACGCAGCGGACAAGGTGTACATCTGCCACCCCAAAGCAGGCGGCACCGGCCGCTGCACCCGCTCCTAGTCCCCGGTGAACTAGCCCAGCTCCGCGAGGAAGCCGAGCGCCGTCTGCCAGGTCGCCTCTGCCGCCTCCGCGTCATGGTCGGGCAGATCCGGGTCCGTATAGAGGTGACCCGCTCCGGCGTAGCGGTAGATCTCAACGTCCGCACCCGCACGCCGCATCCGCAGATACCACGCGTTCAGCCAGTCGTGCGGTTCGAATGGGTCAGGGTCGGCGACGTGCAGCTGCACGGGCAGCTCATCGACGGTCGTGTCCTCGGCGATATCGGAAGTGCCGTGAAGCAGCAGCAGACCGCGCGCGTTGTCGTCGGCGAGCGCGAGGTTCTGCGCGATGGAGCCGCCCAGCGAGAAGCCCGCGTAGACCACGCCCTTGGCGGACAGCGTTGCCGTCCCGGTGATGGCGCGTTTCAGGAGCTCATCACGGCCGATCTCGTCCTTGATCTTCATTCCGTCCTCGACGGTCCCGGCGGTCCGGCCGTCGTAGAGATCGGGTGTATACACCTCATGCCCGGCGGCCCGTAGCCGCTCGGCGGCGGCCTGGACGGCGGGTCGCGGCCCATAGGCGGAATGGAACAGCACAACGGTGGCCACAGTTTCACTTCCTTCGCAGGTCCTGCCCATGATCCGCACCCGGGTCAGGCTTCTCCCCATGGTGCCAGGTACGGTCATGGATGCCCCTCTTCGCTCAAGGAGTCGAGACCACCATGGAAGACGTGCTGCGACCGGTCATTGTGTTCGGTGGCGCGCTCGTGCTGGCCTATGTCCTCGCCTGGGGCGTCGACCAGCTGCTGAGCCGGATCGACGCCCGGCACCCGGAGACCCCCATGTGGGGGCTGCTGCGGCGGGGCCGGACACCGCTCCAGGCGGTGCTGTTCGTGGCGCTCGTACGTGGCTTCTTCGGCACTACCCATCTGGCGAAGGGCCGCCCGGAGACCGTAGAGGCCGTACAGCTCTGGCTGATGCTGATCATGATCGCCGCCTCGGCGTGGCTGGTGGTGCGGGTGGTCGCCGCCATAGCGGAAACGGGCGCGTCCCGCTATGCGGGCGTCGCGCAGGACCCGGCGCGGGCGCGGCGGGTACGGACCCAGCTGACGCTGATTCAGCGGCTGGTGACCGCCGTGGTCACGGTGGTCGCGATCGCGGCGATGCTGTTGCAGTTCGACGCGATGAAAACCTTCGGCACCTCGATGCTGGCCTCGGCGGGTGTGCTGGGCATCGTCGCCGGTATCGCGGCCCAGTCCACGCTGGGCAATCTCTTCGCCGGGTTGTCGATCGCCTTCGGCGACATGGTGCGGATCGGCGACACGGTGGTGGTGGACGGCGAGTGGGGCACGGTCGATGAGATCACCGTGTCGTATCTGGTCGTACTGACCTGGGACGAGCGCCGGATCACCATGCCGGTGTCGTACTTCACCAGCAAGCCCTTCGAGAACTGGTCGCGCGGTGGCCCCCAGATGACCGGCACGGTCTTTCTGCACCTGGACCACACCACTCCGATCGCCGAGCTGCGGGCCAAGACCGAGGAGGTCGTCCGGGCCAGCGACGCCTGGGACGGGCGCAACTGGAGCCTGGTGGTCACCGACACCACGCCCTCGACCATCGAGGTACGGGCTGCGATGACGGCCCGTACCGCCGATGACATCTGGACGCTGCGGTGTGAGGTGCGCGAGGCGCTGATCACCTGGCTGCGGGAGAAGCACCCCTACGCACTTCCGAGGGTGCGTACGACGCGGGAACCGGAACTCCCTCCCGCCGAACCGAAGGCGTTCTGACCTACGCGCTTTCGGCGCGCACCGTGTCCAGCGCGGACTGGAGATCGTCCGGGTAGGTGCTCACAAACTCCACCCAGCGCCCATCGGCCGGGTGCTCAAAGCCCAGCCGTACGGCGTGCAGCCACTGCCGGGTGAGCTTCAGCCGCTTGGCCAGCGTCGGGTCGGCGCCATAGGTCATATCGCCCACACAGGGGTGGCGGTGCGCGGCCATATGGACCCGGATCTGGTGGGTGCGGCCGGTCTCCAGCTTGATATCGAGCAGGCTGGCTGCCCGGCAGGCCTCGACGAGGTCGTAGTGGGTCACCGACGGCTTGCCGTCAGCGGTGACGGCCCACTTGTAGTCGTGGGCGGGGTGCCGTCCGATGGGGGCGTCAATGGTCCCGCTCAGCGGATCGGGGTGGCCCTGCACCAGCGCGTGGTAGCGCTTGTCGACCGTACGCTCCCGGAACTGCTGCTTGAGCAGGGTGTAGGCGCGCTCGGACTTGGCGACGACCATCAGCCCGGAGGTGCCGACGTCGAGCCGGTGGACAATACCCTGCCGCTCGGCGGCGCCGGAGGTGGAGACACGGAAGCCCGCTGCGGCGAGCCCGCCGATCACGGTGGTACCGGTCCAGCCGGGACTGGGGTGGGCGGCGACGCCAACCGGCTTGTCGATGACCACGATGTCGTCGTCATCGTGCACGACCTCCATGCCCTCAACCGGCTCGGCGACGATCCGCACCGGCGTCGGCGGCGGGGGCATCTCCACCTCCAGCCAGGCCCCGCCGTGTACGCGGTCGGACTTCCCGGCCTCGGATCCGTCCACCCGGACCTTGCCATCCGCGGCCAGCTCGGCCGCCTTCGTACGGGAGAAGCCGAACATCCTGGCCAGGGCAGCGTCAACGCGCTCGCCCTCCAGTCCATCGGGCACGGGCAGGGTTCTGACCTCAAGAGGCGCTGCAGGCGGTGGGATACTCACCTGTTCGAGTATGCCGGACCGGCTCCCCCCTTTCGGACCAGCCCGGGATGCAGGCTGGGTGACCCAGCGCGACGGTGTGACTACGCCCCCCGAGGAGTCACACCATGGTCTGCCGCATGCCCGCCCGCCAGGCACTGGTCGTCGCCGTGGCCGCGGTGCTCGCCGGCATGGGACTCCACCTGCTCCCAGCGGCCCCCGCCCGCGCACAGAGCCCCGCCAGAGACATCACGGGACGCTGCGCCATCGCGCCTGAACCACGAGGCTGGGTGGGGGTCGGGCCGTACGAGGGCCGGTACATCAAACCGGAGGGCCAGAAGAAGGCGACCATGATCATGGTTGACTTCCCGGACATCCCCGCTCGTACCCCCGTGGCCCAGCGTGCTTCCTTCTTCGCTGACTACAGCGACGACTATCTGCGGCAGGCCTCCTACGGGAAGTACCAGCTCCGGACCGAGCCCACTCAGGAGTGGATCCGGCTGCCGCTGAGATGGCGTGCGTACGGTATCGACCGCGGTGTCTCCGCCGCCGTGATGCGGCGATATGTCCAGGACGCGATCACCGCGGCCATGGCGCGGGGAACCGACTTCGGCTCCACGGACCTCGTCTATGTCGTCGCGGACGACAATGTGCCCGCGAGCCCGATGGTCTCGCAGGCCCATACCTTCACCGGCCTGATGGCGGGAGACCGGGAGATCAGCGCTGCCGCCCTGGCCTTCGGCCGGGCGTCCGACAACCCGGACTGGCAGCGGGGCAACTTCGTCCATGAGGCCAACCACCTCTACGGCCTGCCTGATCTCTACAACGCCCACAACGGTGCCTCGGTGGAGTTCGCGGGTGCCTGGGACACCATGAGCATGGCGGGTAAGAGCGATCTGTTCGGCTGGCACAAATGGAAGTTGGGCTGGCTCACCGACGATCAGGTCGCCTGTGTGAAGAAGGGCACCAGCGAGCATGAGCTCAAAGCCATCGGCTCCCCGGACGGCGCGAACATCGCTGTCGTCAAGACAGGCGAGTTCACCGCCATCGTCGCCGAGGTCCGGACGAAGAGCGGCCTGGACACCGGGATTTGCTCCGAGGGCGTGCTGCTGTACAGCGTCGATTCCCGCGTCCGGACGGGCCAGGGTCCGATCAGGGTTGTGGACGCCACACCGAACAGTGGTGGCGGCACGGAATGCAGCCGCTGGAGGCCGAGTGAGCTCGCCGAGCTGTGGGACGCGCCCTTCCAGCCGGGCGCCAGGCACCGCTTCGGCTCCGGGCTAACCATCGAAGTCAGCACCGACCACCGAGTGAAGATCACCAAGCCCTGAGGACTTTCCCCGATCCCACCCCAGCGGGGCGCCCCGCTGCGGGGTAGGCCGGAGCGTCGCGGCTGGTGTGGGTGGTGGGTTGCGTAGCGGCGTGAACCATCCCCAGACCCCCGAGGCGTTGTGGGCAGTCGTTCCGGCCACAACACCCGGCCACCGCCCCCACCCCGCCAACCCCCGGGGGCCGGGGCGGGAGCCCCGGTTTCCGGGAAGGGGCGGGATACGGGGACACCCACCCACAGCACCCCGCAGCCGCCGCCGCAGGGCAACTGGCCCAACCCCGCAAGGCAACCCACCACCCACACCAACCCAGACGACTACGCCCACCCCGCCGCTGGGCAACTAGTCCTTGTGTAGGGTCCCGTCCGGGTCCAGGCCCCGGAAGGACAGCACCACGATCAAGATGCCACCGCAGACAATCGCCGAGTCCGCGAGGTTGAAGACCGCGAAATGCGCGGGCGCGATGAAGTCCACGACCGCGCCCTGGAAAACGCCCGGTGAGCGGAAGATCCGGTCGGTGAGATTGCCGAAGGCGCCGCCCAGCAGCAGCCCCAGTGCGATGGCCCACGGCGTGCTGTAGAGCTTGCGCGCGATCCTGAAGATCACCACGATCACCGCCGCCGCGATGGCGGTGAAAACGATCGTGAGCGCCTCCCCCATGCCAAAGGCGGCACCCGGATTGCGCACGGCCTGGAACTGCAGCAGAGTGCCGATCACCTCAATCGGCGGGCGGTGCTCCAGCTTCTCGACCACGATCAGCTTACTGATCAGGTCAAGCGCGTACGCGAAAGTCGCCACGCCCAAGAGCACGGCGATCCGGCGCTTGCCCCTGGGACGCTCACTGCTGAACTGCCCTGCCACGTTATCCGCAGCCTGCTCCGGCGCTTCGTCGATGGCCTGCTCCGCCTCTGCTGTCACGGGATGAGAGTACGACACAAGCGTACGATCGCCGTTAGCGGCGCTCCTGCTTCTGCTTGCACTCGACACAGAGCGTAGCGCGCGGGAATGCCTGCATGCGGGCCTTGCCGATCGGGTTCCCGCAACTTTCGCAGAGGCCGTACGTCCCGGCCTCGATCCGGTCCAGGGCACGCTCGGTCTGATACAGCATCTCCCGGGCGTTCTCAGCGAGCGCCATCTCATGCTCTCGGGTGATGTTCTTGGTGCCGGTATCGGCCTGGTCGTCGCCGGCGCCATCGCCGGAATCCCGCATCAGACCGGTCAGTGCCTCCTCGGAAGCACTGATCTCCGCGCGCAGCCGTTCCGCCTCGCTCTGCAGCATGGCACGGGCTTCCTGCACTTCTTCCGGGGTCCAGGGCTCCTCCCCCGCGCGCACAGCCAGCTCGGTGTTCCCGGCCCCCGAGGCGCTACGGGCCTGGGGTACCGCCGAGGGCTTCTCGGTCGCGGTCTTCTTCGCAGCCACCGTCTTGGCTCCCGTCTGCTGTTCGTCCGCCTTCTTGGCAGCCGTCTTCTTCGCGGCGGTCTTCTTGGCCGCCGCCTTCCTGGGGGCCGCTGCCGGCTTCTCGGCGGGGGCCCGCTTCGCTGGAGCGGCTGGCTTCTTCGCCGGCTTCTTCGCCGTCTTCTTCGTGGCCTTGGTGGCGGCCTTCTTGGCTGGTGCCGCCTTCCCTGCCGCCTTTTTGGTCGTTGACTTCGCTGGCTTAGCTGACTTCGCTGGCTTCTCCTCCGAGGCCTTCCTGGCCGCGGCGGTGGTCTTCTTGGCGGCAGCCTTCTTCGCCGGCTTCTTCGCTGCCGTCTTCTTCGCGGCGGTCTTGCTCGCCACCATGGCCGCGACCCCTTCACATATTGTGATCTTGCGCGCGAATCGTGACCGAAACGATAAATCTACTCCAGTCACCCAGCAACGGGGCACGCCGACCTGGAACCGTTGTGCCCCGCCCGGCGGCGGGAAAACCGCTCAGCAGCCACTCACGGCGGCCCGTACACTGAGCACAGCGAAAGGCGCAGAAGGGGACGAGTAGCGTCCGTACGCAGCCAAGAGCGACCCGGGGACGGTGTGAGCCCGGGGGCGAGCGCGATGTGAAGATCACCCCAGAGCCGCCGGAAGAAAGCTCAGCCGAGCGAGTAGAACCGGCACGCTGCCCCAATGAGGGGGCGGTGAGTACAGGTCTCACCGCCAAGGAGGGTGGTACCGCGGGAGCTCCGCCGAACAGGTGGTGATCTCGTCCCTCCGACGGGAAATGCCATGTCCGCCGGAGGAACCATCGATGAGTCCGACTCCGCAGTACCGCCAGGTACCCGCCCAGGTCGACCTGCCCGCGCTGGAGCACGACGTGCTCGACTTCTGGCGCGAGAGCAAAATCTTCGCCCGCAGCCTTGAGCAGTCCGAGGGACGCCCCGAGTGGGTGTTCTATGAGGGTCCGCCAACAGGCAACGGTATGCCCGGCGCGCACCACATCGAGGCCCGCGTCTTCAAGGACGTCTTCCCGCGCTTCCGCACCATGCGGGGCTACCACGTGAGCCGTAAGGCGGGCTGGGACTGCCACGGGCTGCCGGTCGAGCTGGCGGTCGAGAAGGAGCTCGGCTTCAACGGCAAGAAGGACATCGAGGCTTACGGCATCGCGGAGTTCAACGCGAAGTGCCGGGAGTCGGTGACCCGCTACACCGACGCCTTCGCCGAACTCACCCAGCGGATGGGTTACTGGGTCGATCTCGATGACGCTTACCGGACGATGGATCCGCAGTACATCGAATCCGTCTGGTGGTCGCTGAAGGAGATCTTCAACAAGGGTCTGCTCGCTCAGGACCACCGGGTCGCACCCTGGTGCCCGCGCTGTGGCACCGGGCTGTCCGACCATGAGCTGGCGCAGGGCTACGAGACCGTGGTGGACCCCTCGGTCTATGTCCGCTTCCCGGTCACCTCCGGCCCGCTCGCGGGCGACGCGTCGCTGCTGGTCTGGACGACGACCCCTTGGACGCTGGTCTCCAACACCGCCGTCGCCACGCACCCCGAGGTCACCTATGTGGTGGCGACGGACGGCACCGAGAAGCTGGTCGTCGCCGAGCCGCTGCTGGCCAGGGCGCTGGGCGAGGGCTGGACCGCCACGGGACAGACCTTCACCGGCGCCGAGATGGAGCGCTGGACCTACCAGCGGCCCTTCGACCTGGTCGAGCTGGACGGCGCCCACTTCATCGTCAACGCGGAGTACGTCACCACCGAGGACGGCACCGGCCTGGTCCACCAGGCCCCCGCCTTCGGTGAGGACGACCTCAAGGTCTGCCGCGCCTACGGTCTGCCCGTGGTGAACCCGGTGCTGCCGGACGGCACCTTCAAGCCGGAGCTGGCACTGGTCGGCGGGCAGTTCTTCAAGAAGGCCGATGAGGCGCTCGTCGCCGATCTGGAGGCGCGCGGCAAGCTGTTCCGCCACCTCGCGTACGAGCACAGCTACCCGCACTGCTGGCGCTGCCACACCGCGCTTCTCTACTACGCACAGCCGTCCTGGTACATCCGCACCACGCAGATCAAGGACGCGCTGCTGCGGGAGAACGAGAACACCAACTGGTTCCCGGAGTCGGTCAAGCACGGCCGCTTCGGTGACTGGCTCAGCAACAACGTCGACTGGGCGCTGTCCCGCAATCGCTACTGGGGCACCCCGCTGCCCATCTGGCGCTGCGCCGAGAACCACCTCACCTGCGTCGGCTCGCTCGCCGAACTGTCCGAGCTGACCGGCACCGACCAGAGCGGCCTCGACCCGCACCGGCCGTTCATCGACGAGGTCACCTTCGGCTGCCCCGCCGAGGGCTGCTCGCTCACCGCCGAGCGGGTGCCGGAGGTCATCGACGCCTGGTACGACTCGGGTTCGATGCCCTTCGCACAGTGGGGCTACCCGTACCACAACAAGGACGTCTTCGAGAAGCGCTACCCGGCGCAGTTCATCTCGGAGGCCATCGACCAGACGCGTGGCTGGTTCTACACGCTGATGGCCGTCGGCACCCTCGTCTTCGACAAGTCGAGCTACGAGAACGTGGTCTGTCTCGGGCACATCCTGGCCGAGGACGGCCGGAAGATGTCCAAGCATCTGGGCAACATCCTGGAACCGATCCCGCTCATGGAACAGCACGGCGCGGACGCGGTGCGCTGGTTCATGGCGGCGGGCGGCTCACCCTGGGCGGCCCGCCGGGTCGGGCACGGCACCATCCAGGAAGTGGTCCGTAAGACGCTGCTGACCTACTGGAACACGGTCGCCTTCCAGGCCCTGTACGCCCGTACGTCCGGCTGGGCCCCCCGTGCGAGCGACCCGGCGCCGGACGAGCGGCCGCTGCTGGACCGCTGGCTGCTCAGCGAGCTGCATGCGCTGATCGATCAGGTCACCACGGCCATGGACACCTTTGACACCCAGCGCGCCGGAAAGCTGATGTCGACCTTCGTCGACGATCTGTCGAACTGGTACGTACGCCGCTCGCGGCGCCGCTTCTGGCAGGGCGACGCGGCCGCGCTGCGCACGCTGCACGAGGTGATCGAGACAGTCACCCGGCTGATGGCGCCGCTGGTGCCGTTCATCACCGAGCGGGTGTGGCAGGACCTGGTCGTGCCGGTCACTCCGGACGCGGCGGAGTCGGTGCATCTGACCAACTGGCCGGTGGCCGATCTGGAGGCGATTGATCCGCAATTGTCGGCGGACATGCTGCTGGTGCGGCGGCTGGTGGAGCTCGGCCGGGCTACGCGCGCCGAGTCCGGCGTCAAGACCCGGCAGCCGCTGTCCCGGGCGCTGGTCGCGGCGCAGGGCTTTGAGCTGCTGAGCGATGATCTGCGGGAGCAGATCGCCGAGGAGCTGAACGTCACCAGGCTCGCCTCCCTCGCGGAGGTCGGCGGCTCGCTGGTCGACACCTCGGCGAAGGCCAACTTCCGGGCGCTGGGCCGCCGGTTCGGCAAGGGCACCCAGCCGGTGGCGAAGGCCATCGCGGCGGCGGACGCCGCCGAGCTGTCGGCGGCGCTGCGCGCCGGGACGGCCGCGGTGGAGATCGAAGGTGAGCGGGTAGCGCTTTCCCCGGAGGAGGTCATCATCACCGAGACCCCGCGTGAGGGCTGGTCGGTGGCCTCCGACACGGGAGCGACGGTCGCCCTCGACCTGGAGATCACCCCGGAGCTGCGGCGGGCGGGGCTGGCGCGGGATGCGATCCGGCTCATCCAGGAGGCTCGTAAGAACTCCGGTCTGGATGTCGCCGACCGGATCGCGCTGCGGTGGCGGTCGGATGATCCGGAGGTCGCGATGGCGCTCACGGAGCATTCGGCGCTGATCGCGAATGAGGTGCTGGCGGCGGAGCTCTCGTCCGACGAGCCGGATGGCTCTTTCGGCGAGGCCTTCGAGGACGAGGCCCTCTCCCTCACCTTCCACCTACGCAAGGCGTAACGGGGCCTCCCCAGACCTCACACAGTGTTGTGGGCACTCGCAAGCCCCGCGAGGGGCTGTGGGTGGGCACAACATCCGGCCACCGGCCCGCACCGGACCATCCCCCGGGCCCCGGGGCGAAGCCCCGCCACGCGGCGGAGCCGCATATCGGTACAGCTGGGAACGGGGTTGGGGAAGTGCACCGTCAAAGGGCCGGGCCCCCGTTCGGGGGCCCGGCCCTTTGCGATATGCCGGTTGTGCCGTCCTAGCGGACGGCGGCGCTCAGTTGTCGTCCTCGTCGATGAGGAAGCCACGCATAGGCGACGGCGCCGCCTGCTGCATCGGCTGCGGACCCTGCGGCCGGACCGGAGCCATGGGCTGGGTCATGGCCGGGGACATCTGCTGCTGACCGCCGTACGTCTGCTGACCGCCACCCTGACTGTGGCCACCGTGGCTGTTCGGACCGCCGCCCATCGACTGGTTGCCGCCCATGGACTGGTGGCCGCCCATGGTGCCACCACCGCCGGGGGCACCGGCCGACGCCATCGAGGGGGACGGCGGCAGTGAGGCGGTCGCCGGGGTCCGCGGCGGGGCGAGGGAGTCGTCGGACTGGTTCTCCAGCTGGCGCAGCTGGCTCTCCAGGTACGACTTCAGCCGCGTACGGTACTCGCGCTCAAAGCCGCGCAGGTCCTCGACCTTGCGCTCCAGCGTGGCGCGGGCGGACTCCAGGGAGCCCATCGCGACACGGTGCTTTTCCTGCGCGTCCCGCTCCAGCGCGTCCGCCTTGGCACGGGCGTCCCGCTCCAGACCCTCGGCGCGGCTGCGCGCCTCACCGACGATCTTGTTGGCCTCGGAACGGGCCTCAGCGATCGCCTGGTCGGCGGTCTGCTGGGCGAGCGACAGCACACGTGCGGCGCTGTCGTTGTTCTGGCCGCCACCCGGCTGCTGCATCTGCGGGCCGGGACCGCCCATCGGGCCACCGTGGCCCATCGGGCCGGGACCGTGCGGACCGCCCTGCGGGCCGCCGGGACCGGCGGGCAGCTGCGGTGCACCACCGGGCAGCTGGGGCGGACCGCCCATCTGCTGCTGCCCCGGCGGGACCGGCTGCGGTCCGGATATGGCGGCGGGGACGGGCGCCCCCTGAGGACGGTCCTGGGGCTGCTCCTGCTTGCGCATGCCCTGCTGCTGGTTCTGCGCGGCGGCACGGGTGGCCGCCGCCAGCTTGGCGCGCAGGTCTTCGTTCTCCCGGAGCAGACGAGTCAGTTCGGCTTCGACCTCGTCTAGGAAGGCATCGACCTCGTCCTCGTCATAGCCTTCTCGGAGGCGGACGGTCGTGAACTGCTTGTTCCGCACGTCCTCGGGGGTCAGCGGCATCTCTTCACCTCAACGTAGGTCATCGGCATATCGGCAAGACCGTACTCGCTCACAACCTGGCCACGATGCTAATCAGGATGTAAACGATGATCATCAATACGAAGAAGGACAGGTCGAGCGCCACACCCCCGAAGCGCAGCGGCGGGATAAACCGCCGCAGGAGCTTGAGTGGCGGATCAGTGACAGTGTAGGTGGCCTCCAGAACGACCACCATCGCCTTGCCGGGCTGCCATGAGCGGGCGAACATGAAGACGTAGTCCATCACCAGCCGGAAGATCAGCACGCCCAGGAAAACTTGCAGCGCAATGAGGATCACCTGTTGTGCGATGTCCATCCTGCGCTTCCCTCTCCCCTGGGGTCGTGTCCGGCCTGGTGACCGGGGTCCATCCGGTGTTGTGTCTCAGCTCTGGTTGAAGAACCCGCCCTCTGCGATGCGGGCCTTGTCCTCCGCCGTGACATCGACGTTAGCAGGAGACAGCAGAAACACCTTCTGCGTCACCCGCTCAATACTTCCATGCAGCCCGAAGACCAGACCGGCGGCAAAGTCGACAAGTCGCTTTGCGTCGGTATCGTCCATCTCCGTCAGATTCATGATCACCGGAGTGCCCTCACGGAAGTGTTCCCCGATGGTACGGGCTTCGTTGTAGGTCCGGGGGTGGAGTGTGGTGATCCGGTAGGGCTCCCGCTCAGACACGACCTTGGGCATGATCACCGGCGCACTCTTCTCCAGGCTCGGACGGTCAGGTGTGATGGATGACACTGGAGCAATTCTGCCGACTCGCCCGCTTTCGCCAACGAGTGCGGGCGATTGCTCACGCTCTCGCTGAGCCGGTGGATGAACCACCCGGACCGGCTCCTCGCCTTGCACCTCGTGCGAGGGCTGATGTGTCTGATGCCGCCGGCGATCCCGCTCGGGCTCCGGCTCGGGCTCGAATTCGTCATCGGGGTCGTATCCCCTGCCGTCATACCCATCGTCCTCCACGAGGCCGAGGTAGACCGCCATCTTGCGCATCGCGCCGGCCATGCTCCGCATCCTCCGCTCTGTGGTGGATCGGCTCCGTCACCGGTTGCCTAGGATCCACGTGGTCTGTCCGATTTCACCGGAAATGACCATATTTTCTGCTGTGGTCCGACTTGCTTGGCGACGTTACCCGAGCCTAGGACGGACTCCGAGTACCGCAGTGCCGACGCGCACATGTGTCGCACCTGCCGCCACCGCTTCCTCAAGATCCGAACTCATCCCTGCCGAGACCATGTTCGCAGCAGGATCCATTGCCCGCAGGCCGGTTGAGATTTCCATCAAACGCTCGAAGGCCGCCTTCGGCCGCCCGGCGTACGGACCGGACAACGGTGCGACCGTCATCACACCGGACAGCCGGAGCCCCGGTGCGGCGAGGACGGCTTCGGCCAACTCCCCGACGCCGTCCGGGGCTACCCCGCCCCGGCCGCCAGTGCCGCCCGACTCCCGGTCGAGCGCGATCTGAAGCAGACAGCCCAGCTCGCGGCCATGGCGTTCCGCCGCGGCCGACAGCGCGGTCACCAGCCGGATCCGGTCGACCGAGTGCACAAAGTCGGAGTAGCCCGCCACCGAGCGGACCTTGTTGGTCTGCAGCTGGCCAACGAAGTGCCAGGTGAGCGGGGCATCCGCACAGGCTGCCGCCTTGGGCGCGGCATCCTGGTCGCGGTTCTCCGCGACATGCCGCACACCGAGCTCGGCGAGCAGCCGGACATCCTGTGCGGGGTAGGTCTTGGTGACCACGATCAGAGTCACTTCTTCGCGCTTACGCCCCGCGGCGCTACATGCGCGGGCAATGCGCTCCTCCACTTGGGCGAGATTGGCGGCGAGTTCCGCCTTGCGCTCGGTCACGACTCCTCCAGCCACACATAGCTCGCCAGCCGCCCGGTGCTCTTCTCCCGGCGGTACGAGAAATGATCGGCCGACTCCAGCGTGCACACCGTGGACTGTCCGAGGTTGGTGACGCCCAGCCGCTCGAGCTGCGTGCGCACCCCGGCCGCGACATCAACCGCCGGGGTGCCCCAGCTTGTGGTGGCGTACGCCGCCGGTTCCGCGGCGGCCACTTCGGCGCGCATCGATTCCGGAACCTCGTAACAGCGCCCGCAGATGGAGGGGCCGCTCCGCGCGATGATCCGTGCCGGGTCGGCGCCCAGCGCGGTCATGGCCCGGACGGCCGCCGGGACCACCCCGGCCAGGAGCCCCGGGCGTCCGGCGTGCGCGGCGCCCGCTACCCCGACGACCGGATCGGCGAGAAGCACCGGTGTGCAGTCGGCGGTGAGCACGGCGAGCGCGAGCCCCCGGCGCGCGGTCACCACACCGTCGACCGGCGGAGTGTCCCCGGCCTCCCACGGCCCGTCGGCCACGGCCACATCCCGGCCATGCACCTGGTTCATCCAGATCACCCGTCCGGGGTGCAGACCGAGCGCCTTCGCGGCCAGTTCGCGGTTGGTCCGTACGGCCCTGGGGTCGTCGCCCACGGCGCCGCCGAGGTTGAGCTCCTCATACGGAGCGGCGCTCACCCCGCCCCACCGGTCGGTGAAGGCGAAGTGCGCGCCGCTCATGGAGTCGTGCTGCCGTATCACTTCGGCTGTGGCCTGTCCGCGTCTACTTCAGGAAGTCCGGCACATCGAGCTCTTCGGCCTGGCTGTCCTGGTAGGGACGGGCCGGCGGGACCTGCGGAGAGCTCATCGGTGCCGAGGGGACCTCGCTGACCGGGGACGTCTCAACCGGCGGCACCGGGTCGGGCTCCTCCTCCCGCGCCGGAACGGCACCGAGCCCGCCGAAGGCGGGTCGGGTGGCGTCGGCGGTGTCGGCCGGGGCCGCCGGCCGGGAGGATGCCGTACCGGCGGTCTCGTCCTTGCTGCCGTACGAACCGAGCACCTTGTCCCGGTTCTTGGACGGTGGCTGGCCGCCGTCGAACCCGGCCGCGATCACGGTGACCCGGACCTCGTCGCCGAGCGCGTCGTCGATCACCGCGCCAAAGATGATGTTCGCCTCCGGGTGGGCGGCCTCACTCACCAGCTGAGCGGCCTCATTGATCTCGAAGAGACCGAGATCGGAGCCGCCGGAGATGGAGAGCAGCACGCCTCTGGCACCGTCAATGGAGGCTTCCAGCAACGGCGAGGAGATCGCCATCTCGGCCGCGGCCACCGCACGGTCGTCGCCACGCGCCGAGCCGATGCCCATGAGTGCCGAGCCCGCCTCGGACATCACGGACTTGACGTCCGCGAAGTCGAGGTTGATCAGACCGGGGGTGGTGATGAGGTCGGTGATCCCCTGTACGCCGGACAGCAGCACCTGGTCCGCGGACTTGAACGCGTCCAGCACGCTCACCTGGCGGTCCGAGATGGACAGCAGCCGGTCGTTGGGGATGACGATGAGGGTGTCGACCTCATCGCGCAGACCCGCGATGCCGTCCTCCGCCTGGTTGGCACGGCGACGGCCTTCGAAGGTGAACGGGCGGGTGACGACGCCGATGGTCAGGGCGCCGAGCGAGCGAGCGATGTTCGCGACGACGGGCGCGCCGCCGGTGCCGGTGCCGCCGCCCTCGCCCGCGGTCACGAAGACCATGTCGGCCCCCTTGAGGACCTCCTCGATCTCCTCACGGTGGTCTTCGGCGGCCTTGCGGCCGACATCGGGGTTGGCGCCGGCGCCCAAGCCGCGGGTGAGCTCACGGCCGACGTCAAGCTTGACGTCGGCGTCGCTCATCAGCAGGGCCTGCGCATCGGTATTGATCGCGATGAACTCGACGCCCTTGAGACCGACCTCGATCATCCGGTTGATGGCGTTCACGCCACCGCCGCCGATTCCGACGACCTTGATGACTGCGAGGTAGTTCTGCGGTGCTGCCACGTCGAAGGCCTCTCGCCTCGAGTTACGTGTCGCCGCTCCACGGTAGTTGCGGTGCGCCGACCTATGCCGATGGGACGGTCCGAACGCCGACCCGAACCCTAACGGTGAAGTTTAGGGTTACCAGTGTCTGTAGTTCCTTGGAGTCTTCGGAACGGACACTAAGTCGACAAGTGCTGCGCGTTCAACGAACACGCCGAACCTCCCGTTTTTCTTTTCACCCTATGTGATCACGCCCTGTGATAGCCATCCAGGGTGCTGGCCTGTACTGACGTCCGTCAACTGACTTGAGCCACCACACAGAAAACGCCCCGTGGTCGGCCTCCCGGCTGGTGACACGGGTGTTGTCCCCGGAAGACCGCAGCACCCTATGTGATCACGCGCCGTGATAGCGAACCACCTCCCGGATGAAGGTACGGGAGTTATCCCCCACGCGCCGCGGCACTCTGTGCGATCAGCCGTTGCAGTAGCCATCCAGAGTGCTGGCCTGCACATACGTACGTCAACTAGCCGAAGCGGCAGGGGCACTGGGCACGCTGACATCAAAGTGGCCGGCTTCCTTCTCGGCTTTCATCAGCGCGGTCAGTGTCCTGGCCTTCGCCGCACCGTGCTCGCTGCTTCCCCACATCACCGTACGGTTGCCGGAGAGCTCCATGGTGATGGAGTCATAGGAACCGATCCGGACGGTGCGGGTGTCGCGGCGGACAGCTTCGGGAAGGGCGACGGTCGCCTTCACGGCCTCCAGCCGGAGCCGGTCGGCACCAAAGCGCCGGCTGCCCGCCGACTTGTCCACGTCCAAAACGAGCAGGGGTACGCCCTTCGGCCGCTTCGCAACAGTGGCATAGGGCACGCCTTCGACATCCACCTCGATGTACTTTCCGGTGTCGCCGGGCTTTTCCATCAGCGCTTCAGGCGTACGCTCGGTCACCTTCAGCCCCATGCTGTTCGGCCAGTCCCGTACCGCCTCAACCGAGGCGATCCGGCGTAGCGAGGTCTTCAGCCGGTGCTCCACCGCGCCGGTGTCCACAGAGGCGAGCGGAACGCCCATCGGCACCTCGGCGGCGCCGCGCACCTGTTCCTCCGTCAGCACCCGGGTACCGCTGACCGTGACCCGCTCGACGCGCAGCAAGTTGGAGCTGTAGAGCGCCCAGACCGCGAAAGAGCCGAGCACCATGGCCACGATGATCAGGATGAGGAGCGTACGGAGCCGGGGCAGCCGCAGCCGCCGCCCGGCCCGCTGGGCGGGCGGCGGGCCGAAATCTGACCCCGGCATACCGGCGCCGTGGTCCTCGGCGGTGGTCGTCCCTCCGGCTGCGCCGCCCACACTTCCCTGCCTTCTACGCCCGCTGGCGTGCCGCGATCGCTTCGTGGACCATACCGACCAGCAGCTCGTCGGCATCCGGGCGGCCGAATTCGGCCGCCGCGCGCGCCATGTCGTACAGCCGGTGCGGGTCGGTGAGGACCGGCAGGACATTGCCCTGGATCCACTCCGGCGTCAGTTCGGCGTCATCGACGAGCACTCCGCCGCCGGCCTTCACCACTGGCTGGGCGTTGAGCCGCTGTTCGCCGTTGCCGATCGGCAGCGGGACATAGGCGGCCGGCAGCCCGACAGCGGAGAGTTCGGCGACGGTCATCGCACCCGCACGGCAGAGCATCATGTCGGCCGCGGCGTATGCGAGGTCCATCCGGTCCACATACGGTACCGGGAGATAAGGTGGCATTCCAGGCATGTTGTCCGTTTGCGGCAGTTCATTCTTGGGGCCGACCACATGCAGGATCTGGATCCCCGAACGCTGGAGGGTCGGCGCGACGGCCTGGATGACCTCGTTCAGCCGCCGGGCGCCCTGTGAACCGCCCGAGACCAGCAGGGTGGGAAGGTTCTGGTCGAGACCGAAGGCGGCGCGGGCCTCGGACCGTACCGCGTTGCGGTCCAGCGTCGCGATGGAGCGGCGCAGCGGGATGCCGACGTACCGGGCGTGGCGCAGCTTGCTGTCCGGGGTGGAGACGGCCACATGGCGGGTGTACCGGGAGCCGATCTTGTTCGCGAGCCCGGGACGTGCGTTGGCCTCGTGTACCACGATCGGCACTCCGAGCCGCTTGGCGGCGAGGTAGGCGGGCAGCGCCACATAGCCGCCGAAGCCGACCACGCAGTCCGCCTTCGTACGCTCCAGAATCTGCTCGGTGGCCTTGATGGTGCCGCGCAGCCGCCCCGGGACGGTGATCAGTTCGGGGGTGGGCTTACGTGGCAGCGGCACGGCGGGAATCAGCTCCAGCTGATAGCCCCGCTCCGGGACGAGCCGGGTCTCGAGTCCGCGCTCCGTGCCGAGGGCCGTGATCCCCACGGTCGGGTCCTGCCTGCGCAGGGCGTCCGCGAGGGCGAGCGCGGGCTCGATGTGGCCGGCGGTCCCCCCACCGGCGAGTACGACATGCACCGAATTTCACCGCTCTCCGGACGGCCGCCTCTTGACGCGCCGTCTCATCGTCTTCCGTCTCACCCCAGCCAGCTTCTTTCGGACAGCAGGCTGCCGCATGGCCAGTGCCGCTCGTGCGGCGGGGTCGCTGCGCGCGAAAGCGATCAGCAACCCGATGGCGAACATCGTCGGCAGCAGGGCGGACCCTCCGTAGGAGAACAGCGGCAGGGGCACACCGGCGATGGGCAGCAGTCCGAGGACCGCACCGATGTTGATGACCACCTGGGTCATGATCCAGGTCGTCACCCCTCCCGCGGCATACCTCACGAAGGGGTCCTCCGTGCGTCCGGCCACGCGGATACCCGCATAGCCTAGAGCCGCGAAGAGACCAAGGACCGACAGTGTCCCCGCCAGACCGAGTTCCTCACCGGTGATGGCGAAGATGAAGTCCGTATGCGGCTCCGGGAGTTCCCCCCATTTTTCCATACTGGCGCCCAGACCGGATCCGAACCATCCGCCGGAGGCCAGCGCGTAGATCCCGTGCAGCGCCTGCCAGCACTGATCACTGGGGCCCGGGTCGGTGGCACCGAGACAGGCGAGACGGCTCATCCGGTGCGGGCTGGTGGCGATGAGCAGGGCGCCCGCCGCCGCGGCGGCGGCGAGTACGGAGGCGAACAGCCGGGTGGGGGCTCCGGCGAGCCACAGCAGACCGAAGAGGATCGCGGTGAGGATCACCACGGTGCCCATATCGCCACCGAGCATGATCAGCGCAAGCATCACCAGGGCGCCGGGTACGAGCGGCACCAGGAGATGTTTCCACTGCTCCAGCAGCCGTTTGTCGCCCTTCCGGGCCAGCAGGTCGGCACCCCACAGGACGAGGGCCAGCTTGCCGAACTCGCTGGGCTGGAGCAGAAAGGGTCCGCCGACCCGGATCCAGTTGGTGCTGCCGTTGACCTCCACCCCGATGCCGGGCACCTGCACCAGAACGAGCAGGAAGACGGAGACGGCCAGAACCGGGTAGGAGAACGCCCGCAGCAGCTTCACCGGCATCCGGGAGGCGATCAGCAACAGTACGGTGCCGAGCGCCGCGGCGACGAGCTGTTTGCGGAAGTAGTAGGTGGCGGGGAGGTCATAGCGCAGCGCCTGGATCTGGGAGGCGGAGAACACCATCACCAGGCCCAGCAGGGTGATGAGGAGGCTGCCCCCCAGGATGAGGTAGTACGCGGTCAGGGGGCGGTCCCAGGCCCGCCTTGCCTGCGCGTGCAGCCGGCGCACCTGTTCGGCCGGGCCGCGGCGGTGCGGGGTGCGGGTGCGCGGCGCGGTCATCGCGGGGCTCCGGTGGTATGCCCCAATCCCTCCCCCACAGCCCTTCGGGCATGGGCGCGGGCTCGCGGGACGGCCCCGTCGCTGGGCCGGGCCCGCACAACGACCCCGTTCCGGGGAAGCCCCGGGTGGGCACAACGCCGTTCTCGCGGCCTCATGGTGGTCACTCCGTCCCCTCCTGCAACCGCTGCCGCGGTCCCGGTGGGGGCTGCGGGTTACTGGGTTACTGTTCGCTCACGGCCCGGCCGGAGGCCAGACCGTGGACCGCCGTGGCGAAAGCGTCACCGCGCTCGTTGTAGTTGGTGAACATGTCCATCGAAGCGCAGGCCGGTGCCATCAGCACCGTGTCGCCGGGCTGGGCCAGCCGGGCCGCTTCGTGGACTGCCGCTGTCATCGCCCCAGTGTCCGTCCGGTCAAGGTCGACGACCGGGACATCCGGGGCGTGTCGGGCGAGCGCTTCATGGATCAGGTGACGATCGGCGCCGATGAGGACGGCACCACGGAGGCGTTCGGCTGATCGCAGGACCAGCTCATCGAAGGTGGCCCCTTTCGCCAGGCCGCCCGCGATCCATACGATCGAGTCGTATGCCGCCAGGGATGCCTCGGTGGCGTGTGTGTTGGTGGCCTTGGAGTCGTCCACATAGGAGACTCCAGCCACATCCGCCACATGGGCAATGCGGTGAGCGTCCGGCCGGAAGGCCCGCAGCCCCTCCCGGACCGCCTGCGGAGGCACGCCGAAGGCGCGGGCCAGGGCCGCTGCCGCGAGGGCGTTGGCGATGTTGTGCGGGGCGGGCGGGCTGATGTCCGTGACCTCGGCCAGCTCCCGGGCCTGCTGCCGCCGGTTGTCGACGAAGGCCCGGTCCACCAGGATGCCGTCGACGACACCGAACTCGGAGGGGCCCGGGCTGCCCAGGGTGAAGCCGATCGCCCGGCAGCCCTCGGCCACATCGGCCTCCCGGACCAGCACCTCGGTGGCCGGGTCCGCTGTGTTGTAGACGCAGGCGACCTCGTTGCCCTCGTAAATACGGCCCTTGTCGGCGACGTACGCGGCCATCGAGCCATGCCAGTCGAGGTGGTCGGGGGCGAGGTTCAGCACCACCGCGGAGTGGGCCCGCAGGGAGGGCGCCCAGTGCAGCTGGTAGCTGGAGAGTTCGACCGCGAGAACGTCATAGGGCTCGTCCGACAGCACGATGTCGACGATCGGGGTGCCGACGTTGCCCACGGCCGCGGTACGCAGGCCCGCCGCGTCGAGGATCGAGGCGAGCATCCGGACCGTGGTCGTCTTGCCATTGGTGCCGGTGATCGCCAGCCAGGGGGCCGCCCGCGGACCGCGCAGCCGCCAGGCGAGCTCCACATCGCCCCACACCGGGATGTCCGCCTTGGCCGCCGCTGTGAACAGCGGGCTCTGCGGCTGCCAGCCCGGGGAAGTCACGATCAGCTCGGTGCCCTCCGGGAGAGTGTCGCCGTCGGCCAGCCGGACGGCGATGCCTTCCGCGGCCAGCTCGGCGGCGCGTGCCCGGTGCGCATCGCTGTCGCCGCCGTCGACGACGGTGACCCGCGCGCCCAGCCGGGCCAGGGCGCGGGCGGCGCTGATGCCGCTGACGCCCAGCCCGGCGACGGCGATCCGGCGTCCGGAGATCTCCAGGGGCTTCTCGGTCATTTCCGGGCCGCCCATGCGGCGTAGAAGATTCCCACACCAACGATCGCGCACATGCCCTGGATGATCCAGAAGCGGACCACGACCAGCACCTCGCTCCAGCCCTTGAGCTCGAAATGGTGCTGGAGCGGGGCCATCTTGAAGACCCGTTTACCGGTGAGCCGGAACGACCCGACCTGGATCACCACGGACATGGTGATCAGGACGAAGAGGCCGCCGAGGATGGCGAGCAGCAGTTCGGTGCGGGAGAGGATCGCCAGAGCGGCCAGCGCACCGCCCAGCGCGAGCGAGCCGGTGTCCCCCATAAAGATCTTGGCGGGTGAGGTGTTCCACCACAGGAAGCCGAAGCAGGCGCCCATCAGCGCGGCGGCGACCACCGCGAGATCGAGCGGGTCACGCACCTCGAAGCAGCTCCGGACCCCGGTGATGGCGCAGGATTCCTGGTACTGCCAGATACCGATGAACGTGTAGGCGCCGAAGACCATCACGGAGGCGCCGGTGGCCAGACCGTCCAGGCCGTCGGTGAGGTTCACCCCGTTCGACATGGCCAGGATCATGAACAGCGCCCAGATGACGAAGAGCACCGGGCCGATCTGCCAGCCGAAATCCTGGGTGAAGGAGAGCCGGTCGGAGGCCGGGGCGTTGCCGCGCAGATCCTTGAAGTTGAGCGCGAGGACCGCGAAAGCGATACCGACGACCAGCTGGCCGAGCATCTTCGCCTTGGCCCGCAGGCCCAGGCTCCGCTGCTTGACGATCTTGATGTAGTCGTCCAGGAAACCGACCAGGCCCATGCCCGCCATCAGGAAGAGCACCAGCACACCGGAGATGGTCGGATCCTCGCCGGTGAGGAGCTTGGTCAGCGCATAGGCGATGAGGGTCGCCAGGATGAAGGCGATACCGCCCATGGTGGGGGTGCCGCGCTTGCTGTGGTGGTCCCGGGGGCCGTCGTCGCGGATGTACTGCCCGTAGCCCTTGCGGGCCAGAAGTTTGATCAGCAGCGGAGTGCCGACCAAGGTCAGGAAGAGCCCGATAACTCCGGAGAAGAGGATTTGCCTCATCGACCGGCGACCTCGCCATCCGCGTCGGAGAGCAGCGCCTGCGCGAGCTGCTCCAGGCCTACTGAACGGGAAGCCTTCACCAGTACGACATCCCCCGGGCGCAGCTCACTGCGCAACAGGTCGATCGCCGCCCGAGCGTCGGACACGTGCACCGACTCCTCACCCCACGAACCCTCGTTCTTGGCACCCATGTCGAGCCAGGCGGCCTCTCGGCCACCGACCGCCACGAGCTTGCTGACGTTGAGCCGGACGGCGAGCCGCCCGACCGCGTCGTGCTCCGCGAGCGCCGCCTCACCGAGTTCGGCCATCTCACCGAGCACCGCCCACGTGCGACGCCCCTTGCCCATAGCGACGAGTGCGCGCAGCGCAGCCCGCATGGAGTCGGGGTTCGCGTTGTACGCGTCGTTGACGACCGTTACACCGTCGGCGCGCTCGGTGACCTCCATCCGCCACCGGGAGAGCGTGCCCGCGCTGGTGAGCGCCTGTGCGATGTGCTCGGCGGGCATGCCCAGTTCATGGGCGACGGCCGCCGCGGCGAGCGCGTTCGACACGTGGTGCTCACCGTACAGGCGCAAGGTCACATCGCTGCACCCGGAGGGTGTGTGAAGCGTGAAAGATGGCCGACCATCGTCGGTGAGCTGCACGTTTTCGGCTCGTACGGCGGCGTCCCCGGCTTCGCCGAACAGCACGACGCGAGCGCGGGTCCGGGACGCCATGGCGCGGACCAGCGGGTCGTCGGCGTTGAGCACCGCCACCCCGCCCTCGTCCGCGCCCTCTCCTGCCGGGGGGAGGGTCTCCACCAGCTCGCCCTTGGCGTCGGCGATCTGCTCACGGCCACCGAACTCGCCGATGTGCGCGGTGCCGACATTGAGCACGACGCCGATGCGGGGTGGGGTCAGCTCGGTGAGGTAGCGGATATGGCCCTTGCCGCGGGCGCCCATCTCCAGCACCAGATGCCGGGTCCCGGCGTCGGCGCGGAGCGCGGTGAGCGGCAGCCCGATCTCGTTGTTGAACGAGCCGGGCGGCCACACGGTGGGGCCCAGCCGCTCCAGCAGCTGAGCGATGAGGTCCTTGGTGCTGGTCTTGCCCGAGGAGCCGGTGAGCGCGACCACGGCGGTGCCGAGCCTGCCGACGGTATGGCGGGCCAGCGCCCCCAGGGCGGCGACCACATCGTCGACCACGATGGCGGGCACGCCGACCGGACGGGTGGCCAGCACCACGGCGGCGCCCGCGTCGATGGCGCGGCGGGCGAAGTCATGGCCGTCGACGCGCTCTCCGGCGAAGGCGGCGAAGAGGCTGCCCGGTACGGCTTCCCGGGAGTCGATCACAACGGGGCCGGTGACCTGGACCCGTGGATCCGGTATGTCGTGCGGCTGTCCGGAGACAATGGCGGCGATCTCGGCGAGGGAGAGAGGGATCATTGGCTCTGCCGCTCCTCGATGGCCTCACGCAGCACCTGGCGGTCATCGAAGGGGCGGACCACACCAGCGATGTCCTGGCCCTGTTCATGGCCCTTGCCCGCGACGATGACGGTGTCACCGGGTTCGGCACGGGCCACGGCGGCGGCGATGGCCGCGGCCCGGTCCTCTTCGAGGAGTACGGTGCCGCGCTCATGGGAGGGCACCTCGGCGGCGCCCGCGAGCATGGCCGCGAGGATCGCCAGGGGGTCCTCGGTGCGGGGATTGTCGGAGGTCAGCACGGCGGTGTCGGCGAGCCGGGCCAGCGCCGCACCCATCGAGCCGCGCTTGTGCGGGTCGCGGTCGCCACCGCAGCCGAGTACGGCGTGCACCTTGCCGTCGGTGACCTTGCGGACGGCGCGCAGGACCGATTCGACGGCGTCCGGTTTATGGGCGTAGTCCACCACGGCGAGATACGGCTGACCCGCGTCAACCCGCTCCAGCCGGCCCGGTACACCGGGGACGGCGGCCACTCCGTCGGCGGCGGTCTGGGCGTCGATCCCGGCCACGACCAGGGCGGTGACGGCCGCGAGCGCGTTGGAGACATTGAACGGGCCGGGCAGCGGGGCCGCTGCCCGTACGGACACCCCTTCGGGTCCGACAGCGGTGAAGACCGAGCCGAGCTGGCCCACCTCCACATCCTCGGCCCGCCAGTCGGCGTCCGGGTGGCCTTCGGCGGAGAAGGTGGTGACCGGGTAGCCCTCGACCGTGGCCTCCTGAGCCAGCCGCTGGCCGAATTCATCATCGAGGTTGACGACTCCGGCGCGGGAGCGGCCCTTGGTGAACAGCTGCGCCTTCGCCCGGAAGTAGTCATCCATATCCGGGTGGAAGTCCAGGTGCTCGGGGCTGAGGTTGTTGAAGACGGCGACGTCGAAGACACAGCCGTCGACGCGGCCCAGCACCAGCGCGTGGCTGGAGACCTCCATGGCGACGGAGGTGACGCCCCGCTCGCGCATCACGGCGAACAGCGCCTGGAGCTCGGTGGCCTCGGGTGTGGTCCGCTCGGACTTGATCCGCTCATCGCCGATCCGGGTCTCCACGGTGCCGATGAGACCGGTGAGCTGGCCCTCCTTGGCGGCAGCACGCAGCCCGCCCTCGACCAGATAGGCCGTGGTGGTCTTGCCGGAGGTGCCGGTGATGCCGATCTGCAGCAGGTCCCGGCCCGGCTCGCCGTAGATCGTGGCGGCGAGTGCTCCCATCCGGGCGCGCGGGTCGGGCACCGTGAGAACGGGCAGCCCGGTGGCGGCGGCGCGCTCGGTGCCCGCGGGGTCGGTGAGCACCGCGGCGGCGCCCAGCGACTCGGCCTGGGTGGCGAAGTCGGCCCCGTGGAAGCGGGCTCCGGGCAGGGCCGCGTAGATATCGCCGGGGCGCACCGCCCGGGAGTCATGGGTGATGCCGGTGATGGCGGCGGCGCCGGCGTCTGAGGGTGCTGACGCGGGGGGCGCCCAGTCGTCGAGGCCCAGCGCCTGGGCCAGCTCCGCCAGCGGCACGGGGCGTACCTCAGCGGGGCGGGGCGGCGAGGATGGGGTCTGATCAGCTTGTGGCACGGCGGTGAGATTACCGGGCGGGCCCGGCGCACCGCGAAGCGAGGGGCGCGCTGGGCGCGGGGAGCCGGGGCGGTTCCGCATATCGTCAGTGATCGTTCTCACGTGTGGTTCCCGGTCAGTCGCCCGGGGTGAAGGTGGTCGGCATTTTTGGCGGCTTGACTCCCGTGGGGGCCGCCTGAAGGGTTTTAAGGGAGAATTTCATGACCTGCTGGTACACCGGCCCGCAGACGGAACCACCGAAATAGCTGCCCCTCTTGGGATTCTGCACGACGCAGTAGACGGTGACCCGGGGCTGGTCGGCGGGGGCGAATCCGGCGAAGGAGGCGGTGTAGCCCTTGTAGCGGCCGGTCTGTGGGTCCACCCGGTTGGAGGTGCCGGTCTTGCCCGCGACCCGGTAGCCGGGGATCCGGGCGGTTTTGCCGGTGCCCTCCTTGTCCGCGACGGCGGATTCGAGCATACGCGCGAGCGTCTTCGCCGTCTTCTCGCTGAGGACCCGCTTCTCCTTCGGCTTCGGCGCGGCCGAGTAGCGCCCGTCCGGGCCGATGGTGCCCCGTACGAGCGTCGGGGTGATCCGCTTACCGCCGCTCGCGATCGTCGAGTAGACCGAGGCCAGCTGGACGGCGTTGACCGAGAACCCCTGTCCGAAGGGGACGGTGTGCTGCTGTGATTTGTTCCAGTCCGCCGGCTTGGCGAGGATGCCCGGGGTCTCGCCGGGGAAGCCAAGGCCGGTCGGCCGGCCGATGCCGAACTTGGTGAGATACGAGTGCAGCACCTTGTTCGCCTGCTGCTGGGTCTTACCGAGCCGTTCGGCGGCGAGGATGGTGCCGATGTTGCTGGACTTGGCGAGCACGCCGTTGAGCGTCAGGTGATACGTGGCGTGGTCGTGGTCGTCGGCGAAGGCCCGGCCTGCCCGGTTCAGCCGGTTGGGCACGGTGACCTGGGTCTGCGGAGTGGCGACGCCCTCCTCCAGTACGGCAGCCATGGTCATCAGCTTGGCCGTGGAACCTGGTTCATAGGCGTCCTGGAGGGCGGGGTTGCCCAGGTCGGTGGAGCTCGTCTGGGAGAGGTTACCCGGGTCGTAGTTCGGTGCGTTGGCCATGGCGAGGATCTCGCCGGTGCGGGGGTCCTGGACGATCACATAGCCCCGGTCCGCCTTGGAGGCGTCGACCTGCTCGGTGATGGCCTTCTGGGCAGCCCACTGGATGTCACGGTCGATGGTGAGCTCTATCCCGGAGCCGGGTGTCGCGGGCTGCTCCTGAGTCCTGGCGGTGGGCACCCTGCGGCCGGCCGACTGAGCGTAGGTGACCTTGCCGTCCTTGCCCGCGAGCTGCTTGTGGAGCTGGGCCTCCAGACCGCCGCCGCCCTTGCCGTCGGAGGTGACAAAGCCGAGCAGTCCGGCCGCGAGCTCCTTGTTGGGGTAGACCCGCTTGGCGCGCGGCTCGGCGTAGACCCCGGCGAGCACATTGGTGCCCTGCTCCTTGCGCTCCTTGTCGGCGAGCGCCCTCTTGAGGTCCTGGATCTGCCGCCAGGCCTGCGGGGTCTGCTGCCGGGCGAGCAGGACATAGCGCGGGGACGATGGCCGGATGAGCTTGCGCTCCAGTTCCTCCTGGTCGACGCCCAGTATCGGGGCGAGCAGTGCGGCGGCCCGGGCCGGTGCGTCGTCGACCTCGGCCTGCTCCGGTTTGAAGAGGAAGGGGTCGGCGGTGATGTCGTAGGCGTCGATGGTGGTGGCCAGATCCCGGCCCCTGCGGTCGGTCACAGAGCCGCGTTCGGCGGCGATCGGCACGGTGACATAGCGGTTGACGTTGGCCTTCTGGGCGTACGCGCTGGCGTCCACGGCCTGCACCTGGAGCAGCCGGACGGTGAAGGCCAGCAGCACCAGGGTGAGGCCGACGCTGATCAGCCGCAGCCGGGGACGGGGCTCGCCCAGTCGCAGCGGCGCGCTGCGGGGGGGCGGGTGCGGCTGGCGGGTTCTGCGCTGTGGCGTTCCGCGCTGTGCGGTTCTGCGCTGTGCGGTTCTGCCTTGTGGTGGGCGGGCCGGGCGTGGCACCCGTCGGCGCGGTTCCCGCGGGCTCATGGCGTCACCTTGTTCGCCCTGCCGCACCAGCGGCCTGTGTCGCTGCCGCCCGCACGGCGCAGAGGTGCGGCTTTCGTCGTCGGCCGCGGCCCAGTGGCCGCGCGTACGTCGCTCACGGACATCACCTCCCGGAGTCGGGGACGGCTGGTTTCGGAACGCCCCGGACGGTGCCGTCCGGGAGCAGGAAGGCGGGGACGCCGCCCGGTACCAGGCCCAGCTCCCGGGCTCGCCGGTCGAGCGCGTCGGGGGCGGAGAAGGCGTCCACATCCTGCTGGAGCGCCTGCTGTTCGTCCGTCAGCTCCTTGGTCTGCTTCTTGAGCTTGCCGAGCTCGAACGAACCCTGATTGACCGAGGCGTTGAGCAGCAGCAGGGTGAGCAGCCCGGAGCCCAGCAGCACCACGATGAGCAGGACGAAGGGGGTACGGGCCGCGGTCGAGTTACCGCTCGGGACCAGTCGGGCGAGCCGGGCGAGCCGCCGCTGTGCCGTCATACGTCCTGGACCTCCCGGATACGCTCGGCGCCGCGCAGCCGGGCGGGAGCGGCGCGGCGGTTCTCGGCGACCTCTTCCTCAGTGGGCAGCTCGGCACCGCGGGTCAGCAGTCTGAGCCGGGGCTGGTAGCGCTCGGGGACGACGGGCAGTCCGGGCGGTGCGGTATTGGCCGCGCCCGCCGCGAAGACCTGCTTCACGAGCCGGTCCTCCAGGGAGTGGTAGGAGAGCACGGCGATCCGGCCGCCGACCGCGAGGGCGTCAACGGCGGCGGGCACCGCTCTCTCCAGTACGGCCAGTTCGCCGTTGACCTCGATACGCAGCGCCTGGAAGGTGCGCTTGGCCGGGTTGCCGCCGGTGCGCTTGGCGGCCTGCGGCAGCGCCTCGCGGATCACCTCGACCAGCCGCGCGCTGTTGCTGAAGGGCTCCTTGGCCCGCTCCCGTACAACGGCTTCGACGATCCGCTTGGCCTGCTTCTCCTCGCCGTAGGCGCGCAGGATACGGACGAGCTCGCCGGGCGGATAGGTGTTGAGGACATCGGCCGCGGAGATACCCGTCGTCTGGTCCATCCGCATATCCAGGGGAGCGTCCTGGGCGTAGGCGAAGCCGCGGTCGGCCTCGTCCAGCTGCATGGAGGAGACGCCCAGGTCGAAGAGGATGCCCTGGACCCTGGGTGTGCCAAGACGGTCCAGTACGCCGGGGAGTTCGTCGTAGACGGCGTGCACCAGAGTCGCCCGATCGCCGTAGGGCGCCAGCCGTTCGCCCGCGAGCTTCAGCGCGACCGGGTCCCGGTCCAGGGCGATCAGCCGGGCCTCGGGGAACGCGGCCAGCAGCGCCTCGCTGTGACCCCCCAGGCCCAGGGTGCAGTCGACGACAACCGCCCCGGGCTGCTTCAGGGCAGGGGCCAGCAGATCCAGACACCGCTGGCGCATGACGGGAATGTGCCGCTCGTCGCTGCTGGTCATGCGCCCTCTCAGGTCCGGCGCGGGCTGCTGCACATACAGCTCGGTCCCCGCCCGCTCTGAAGGGGAATGGTCCCCTGGCGCCGGGGAAGTGGCGTCAGATGACCTGGAGCGGGAGGAGGCCGAGCCGTATGTACGCGCCCGCGGGGGATACCGGGATCCGGCCGCCCCAGCCAGTGCAGCCGGCACAGCCAGCATGCGCATCTGGCCAGAATGCGCTCTCACGCCTCCCACTTCGCGCCACTTTAGTCCACTCGCCCCCTTGGTCAACCAACCGGTCCGGTGCGTCACCGGACGGGTCCTCCGGGTAGCCCTCCGTTGGCTCTTCCACCCATATGGAGCACTCCCAGGGGTCCGTGTGGGTTACCTCACAGGATGCTGCGTTAGCCCCCTATGCCCGATCTCACAGCGGGCCGCACGGGCCGTCCACGGATACCGTCGTAGCCATGTCGATTTCCCATCGCCAGAGGACGGTCACCGACCGTCTCGTAGAAGCCAACGCAATGTACGCCGCCGAGTTCGTCGATCCAGGCATGGACGCCCGGCCCGTCCTCGAGGTCGCCATCGTCGCGTGTATGGACGCACGGCTTGACCTGTACGCCGCGCTCGGCCTTGAACTGGGGGACTGCCACACCATCCGCAACGCGGGCGGTGTGGTCACCGATGACGTCATCCGGTCCCTGACCATCAGCCAGCGCGGGCTGGGTACCCGCTCCGTCGTGCTCATCCACCACACGGGATGCGGACTGCTCAATCTGACCGAGGACTTCCGGCATGAGCTGGAGCTGGAGGTCGGCCAGCGGCCCACCTGGGCGGTGGAGTCCTTCCGGGATCTGGACCAGGACGTGCGCCAGTCGATGCAGAAGGTACGCACCTCGCCGTTCCTCTTGCACACTGACGATGTGCGCGGCTTTGTCTTCGATGTGAAGACGGGTCTCCTGCGCGAGATCGACCCGGCCATCCGTCCGGAACGGTGACGCGAGGCGGGGCGTGCGTGAAGAATGAACCGTCAGCGGCCTCCCTCCGTTTAGGGGTAAGGAGTAAGTGCCGTTGAGTATCGGGGAGGGCCGGCCTTGGTCCCAGGAGGACCGGCCTGTGGAACGGGCTGCGGCTCAGGGAGGACAGGCCGGGTGACGACCTATGACGAGCGAACCAAGCTCAGCGATCTGACCACCACAGCGGATCAGGTGCGCCGCTCTGTGGAGAGCGTGATCGAGGGCAAGCCGGAGGTCGTAAGGCTCTCGCTGACCGTGCTGCTCGCCGAGGGGCATCTGCTGATCGAGGATGTGCCGGGCGTGGGGAAGACCATGCTGGCCAAGGCACTCGCGAGATCCATCGACTGCTCGGTGCGGCGCATTCAGTTCACCCCCGATCTGCTGCCCTCGGACATCACGGGGGTGAGCGTGTACGACCAGCAGCGGCGCGACTTCGAGTTCAAGCCCGGGGCCATCTTCGCGCAGATTGTGATCGGTGACGAGATCAACCGGGCCTCGCCCAAGACCCAGTCGGCGCTGCTGGAGTCGATGGAAGAGCGGCAGGTCACCGTCGACGGGCACACCTATGAACTGCCCGACCCGTTCATGGTGGTGGCCACCCAGAACCCGGTCGAGATGGAGGGCACCTATCCGCTGCCCGAGGCGCAGCGCGACCGCTTTATGGCCCGGGTGTCCATCGGTTACCCCAGCCCGGCCGCCGAGCTGGAAATGCTCGATGTGCACGGCGGATTCTCCCCGTTGGCCGATCTGCAGCCGGTGGCGCACGCCCACGAGATCGGCAAGCTGATCGAGGCGGTGCGGGAGATCCATGTGGCCCAGGCCGTGCGGCGGTACGCCGTCGAACTGGTGGGCGCCACCCGTAACCATCCCGAGCTCCGGCTGGGCGCCTCACCACGGGCCACGCTGCAGCTGCTGCGGGCCGCCAAAGCGTCGGCGGCGCTGAGCGGACGGGAGTTCACCCTGCCCGACGATGTGCAGGCACTCGCCGTACCGGTGCTCGCGCACCGACTGCTGCCCACCGCGCAGGCCCAGTTGAACCGGCGTACCGCCGAGCAGGTCGTCACCGAGATCGTGCGGAGCACCCCGGTGCCGGACCCGTCCCCGCAGCAGCCGGAGCCTTACGGTCAGCAGTCGCCGCGGAGGTACTGATGGCCGCCGGGAGCGGCGCCCAGGAGTCACGGGGCTCGTTGCGCACCTCGCTCGGCGGGCTCACCACCCGGGGCCGCTCCTTTCTGGCCGCCGGGGTCGCCGCGGTGCTCTGTGCGTATGTGCTGGGGCAGGCGGATCTGCTGCGGGTGGGCATGCTGCTGGCCGCGCTGCCGCTGGTGTGCGTGCTGGTGCTGCACCGGACCCGCTACCGGGTCGTGGCCTCCCGGCGGCTGGCGCCCGGGCGGGTACCGGCACGCTCCGAGGCGCAGGTGCAGCTGCGGGTGGACAACGTCTCACGGCTGCCCACCGGACTGCTGATGCTCCAGGACCAGGTGCCCTATGTGCTCGGTCCCCGGCCGCGCTTCGTGCTGGACCGGGTGGAGCCGGGCGGGCGGCGCGAGGTCTCCTACCGGGTGCGCTCCGACATGCGCGGCTGCTATCCGCTGGGGCCCTTGCAGCTGCGGCTGACGGATCCTTTCGGCATGGTCGAGCTGATCCGCTCGTTCCACGCGTACGACACGCTCACGGTCATCCCACGGGTCGAGCCGCTGCCGCCGGTGCGGCTGGCGGGGGAGGCTCCCGGGTACGGCGAGGGACGGCAGCGTTCCGCGGCGCTGGCCGGTGATGACGATGTGATCCCGCGCGAGTACCGGCACGGGGACGATCTGCGCCGGGTGCACTGGCGCTCCACGGCCCGCTATGGCGAGCTGATGGTGCGTCGCGAGGAGCAGCCGCAGAAGGCCCGCTGCACGGTGCTGCTCGACACCCGTCGGCACGCCTGGGCCGGCTCGGGGCCCGACTCCCCCTTCGAATGGGCGGTCTCGGGAGCGGCGTCAGCGGTGATGCATCTGCTGGAGCGCGGCTACGGGGTGCGGCTGCTGACGGATACGGGGGCGCAGGCCCCCGGCCCCGACGGCGGCGCGCTGGAAGGTGACTCCTCGGATACGGCCGGGCTGCTGCTGGACACGCTCGCCGTGGTTGAGCACTCCGATGAGCCGGGGCTCGCCACGGCGTATGACGCGGTGCGCGGTGGCCATGAGGGGCTACTGGTGGCCTTTCTGGGCTCCCTCGATGAGGAGCAGACGGCGACCGCTGCCCGGATGCCGCAGCGCACCAGTGGCGCGGTCGCCTTCATGGTGCGCGGGCAGCTGCCGCAGGAGACGGAGCGGCAGCGCACACGGATGCTGCGTGAGTCGGGGTGGACGGTGGTGCCTTACGCACCGGGCGATCCGCTGCCGCGGCTGTGGCGGCAGGCGGACCCGGCGGGCACCGGAACAGAGACGGGAGGCGGTCAGTGGTGAGCGGACAGGCACGGCTGGCGATATGCGCGTGGCTGGCCACCCTGGCGGCCGCGAGTGCGCTGCTGCCCCTGGTCACTCCGGCGAGCTGGCTGCTGCAAGCGGCCTTCGTACTGGGCGTGCAGAGCGGGGTGGGCGCCGTGGCGCGGCGGATTCCGCTGGCCGGGGTGCTGACGGTGGCGCTGCAGGCACTGGTGACGCTGCTGCTGCTCACCTTCGTCTTCGCCCGGGAGTCCGCGTTCGCCGGGCTGTTCCCGGGCCCGGAGGCCTTTACGCACTTCGGGACGCTGCTCACCGAGGGCGCCGACGATGTCAGCCGGTTCGCCATCCCGGCGCCGGTCACCGAGGGCATCCGGCTGCTGCTGATCGGCGGGGTGCTGGTGATCGGGCTGCTGGTGGACGCGCTGGCCGTCACGTATCGCAGCGCCGCCCCGGCCGGGCTGCCGCTGCTGGCGCTGTACTCGGTGGCGGCGGGGCTGGCCCAGGGCGGCGCCCGCTGGCTGTGGTTCCTGTGTGCGGCGGTCGGCTATCTGCTGCTGCTCCTCGCCGAGGGCCGGGACCGGCTCTCCCAGTGGGGGCGGGTGTTCGGCGGCGCGGGCACGGGACGGCGTACGGGCGCGTACGGTCCCGCGCTGGGCGGCCCGGCGGTGGCCCCGGTACGTACGGGGCGGCGGATCGGTGCGGCGGCGCTGGGTCTGGCGCTGCTGGTGCCGGCGCTGCTGCCGTCACTCGGGGGCGGGCTGCTGGACCCGGCCGGCCGGGGCGGCCCCGGGAGTGGCGGCGGGGGCACGGTCTCGGCGATAAATCCGCTGGTGGCGCTGCAGGACAGCCTCAACCAGCCGGAGAACCGCACCGTACTCACCTATGAGACGGACGCGGCGAGCAGCCAGGATCTGTATATGCGGATCATCGCGCTGGACCAGTTCGACGGCACCGCGTGGAAACCCTCGGAGCGGCGCATCCAGGATGTGCCACCGCTGCTGCCCCCGGTGCCGGGGCTGTCACCGGGCGTATCGACCCGGAAGGTCACCACCCGGATCGCCGCGGCGGGCTGGTACGAGCAGGACTGGCTGCCCATGCCGTATCCGGCGCAGCAGGTGAAGATCGATGGGCGGTGGCGCTTCGAGCCGGAGAGCCGGGGGCTGGTCGGGGTCCGGGGACAGAACACCAGGGGCGCGCAGTACGTGGTCGAGAGCCTCCAGGTACGGCCGACGGCTGAGCAGCTGGCGGGCGCCCCGAGGCCGCCTCAGCAGCTGCTGGATGAGTACACCGAGGTGCCGGAGTCGCTGCCGGAGACGGTGGAGGAGAGGGCACGGTCGGTCACCGATGGTATGGCCAACGGTTACGAGCAAGCCCTCGCGCTTCAGGAGTGGTTCGCACGGGAGGGCGGCTTCCGCTACGACACCGAGGTGAAGGCGGGCAGCGGCAGTGCGGCCATCACCCGCTTCCTGGAGCAGAAGGAGGGCTTCTGCGTCCACTTTGCGTTCTCGATGGCCGCGATGTCGCGCACCCTGGGCATCCCGGCACGGGTCGCGGTCGGCTTTCAGCCGGGCGCCCCGGCGGGCGACGGCACGGTGCAGGTCGGGCTGCAGGACGCGCACGCCTGGCCGGAGTTGTACTTCGAGGGGGTCGGCTGGACCCGCTTTGAGCCCACCCCCTCCCGGGGCAGCACACCGGGGTACGCACAGCCGGATCTGCCGGAGCCGGATGAGGACGCGGGCGCGCTGCCGGAGCCGACGGAGACGGTACGGCCCAGCGCGCGGCCGACCGCACCGGACGAGTGTCCGGCGGAGCTGCGGAGGACCGGCGAGTGCGGCGAGGACGACCCGGCGGTGGGTGCCGCCCCGCCCGAGGACGGCTTCCCCTGGCAGAAGGCCCTGATCACGGCGCTGGTGGCACTGGTGGTGCTGGTGGTGCCCCTGCTGCCGCTGATGTGGCGCATCCGGGCGCGGGCCCGGCGCCTGGGCCCCGCTGCGGAGCGGCTGGGGCCCGGGGGGCAGATGCTTGCCGCGTGGCGTGAACTCCTTGACTCGGGCTGGGACTACGGCATCGCACCGGCGGAGTCGGCGACCCCGCGGAGGGCGGTGGAGCGGATCGTATCGGCCGGTGAGCTGGGTCCGGCACCGGCCGAGGCGGCGGGGCGGGTGGCTGACGCGGTGGAGCGGGTGCTGTACGCGCCGCGGCCGCTTCCGGCGTCGTCCGGGCTGGCGGAGGATGTGCGGCGGGTGCGGGCGGGGTTGCGGGCCTCTGCGGGGCGTGGGGGGCGGGCGCGGGCGCTGCTGCTGCCGCGTTCAGCCATTCGGGTGATGTGGGCGGTCGCGGGGTGCTGGGGGGTGGCCGGGCAGCGGCTGCGGGGGGCGGCGCTACGGGTCGCCTCCCGGCAGCGGGCCTGACCCATATGCGGCTCCGCCGCGTGGCGGGGCTTCGCCCGGCTGCGGGGTGCCGTGGGTGGGTGTTCCCCGTATCCCGCCCCTTCCCGTAACCGGGGCTTGCGCCCCGGGGCCCCGGGGTGGGCGGGTGCGGCCCGGTGGCCGGTGTTGTGCCCACCCACAGCCCCTCGCGGGGCTGCGAGTGCCCACAACACCTCGGGGGTCTGGGGGCGGCAGCCCCCGGTTTCGGGGAAGGGGCCGGGCTAGGGGAAACCCCCACCGGGAGGGTCTGGACGTGCGGAAGGGGCTTCCCGGGTGGGCCGGGGAGCCCCTTCTGACTGTGTCTGTGGTTGAGCTGGTTGCTATTGCTGTTCATCCCGGCGGCGCTGCCAGCGCTGCTCAATACGGTGCAGCAGCGACCGGCGCTGCTTTGGCTGACGGCGGCCGGACGGCGCGTCACCGCCCGTGGCCTGACCTTCGCCCTCAGTCTGCGCACCTGCCTTGGGGCCCTTGCGCCAACCGGTCACGGCTAGGACAGCGCACCCGAGCATCACCAGGAAACCGACCACGCTGACCCAGATAATCTGCGCGACCATTCCGGCCATCAGGAGCGCAATACCCACCAGAAAGCCCGCGACCGCTTGGTAGACCCGCTTGCGGGTGTACGTGCGCAGCTCGCTTCCCTCGAGCGCTGTCGCGAACTTGGGATCTTCGGCGTACAGCGCTCGCTCCATCTGCTCGAGCATCCGCTGCTCGTGCTCAGAGAGCGGCACGGAGTCCTCCTACTCATCGGTCGCGGGGGCGACCGGTTGCGACCCTTTAAGGATAGGCAGGGAATCGCCCCCGTGAAACCCGCCCCTGTACGCCAATTCCTCCCACCGGTTCAGGTAAGGCGGATCACTGCAGTGGCCAGTTCATTCCCCTGCCACCGTCCCGTCATGCCCGACGGTGCCCTTCGATCATACGGCGCGTAGCCGCTGATCGGGGCCCTGTGGTCTAGCGCACCTCGGCCAGGACGTGCAACTGGGTCGCGACGGCGTGGAAAGCCGGCAGTTCTGCGGCGGCCGTCTCCAGCTGCGCCAAGGCCTCCAGTGCGCCAGGCTCGGTATCTACGAGTGCTCCGGGCACCAGGTCCGTAAACACCCGGACGCCGTGCACCGCGCCCACCTCAAGACCGGTATCCGCCACCAGGGCGGTGAGCTGGTCGGGCGTAAAGCGCCGGGGCACCGGGTCCCCGCTCCCCCAGCGGCCCTCGGGGTTGGTCAGCGCCTGGTGTGCCTCCGTGAAGTGCCCGGCCAACGCGCGGGCCAGCACGGCGCCGCCCAGACCCGCGGCGAGCACACTGAGCGTGCCACCCTCGGGGCGCAGCGCGGCCGTGGCGTTCCGCAGCCCCTCGGCCGGGTCGTCGACATATTCCAGCACCCCATGGAACAGCACCACGTCATAGCCGCCCCGCTCGGCGACATCGAACAGTCCGTGTGCGTCCCCCTGCACTCCGCGCACCCGGTCGGCGACCCCTTCTTCCGCGGTGCGGCGCTCCAGGGCGAACAGCGCGTTGGGACTGGGGTCGACCACGGTCACCCGATGACCGAGGCTGGCCACGGGGACCGCGAAGTGTCCGGAGCCGCCGCCGGTGTCCAGGACATCAAGCGACTCCCGGCCCGCGGCCTTGGCCCGGCGGTGCAGAGCTTCCCGCAGCACCTCCCAGACCACGGCGGTACGAAGGGATGCACGGGGGCGGGACATGATGGTGCTCCTCGGCGGCTCAGGTGCTGGCAGGGCCCACCTTATTGCCTCACCGCCGCCGGTGGTTCCGCCTCCACGCGCGCACGGGGAAAAGCGGGCTGTGGGACGAGCATCCGCTCCACGATGCGCAGGAAGTATCCCGCGTCCCGTATGAGGTCATCCGCGTCGCGCGCGGTCGCGGCGCCCTGGATACCCGCCTCGGCGCGGGCCCGTCGGGTGGCGCCGGCGGCGAAGAGGGCACTCCACTCGGCCAGTTCCGGTGCGACCTCGGGAAGGACCTCCCAGACACTGCGGATACGGCGGCGGGCGCGCTCGCTGGTCTCCGGGCGGCCGCGCACGGCGAGCACGGCGGCCGCGGTGCGCAGCGCGGCCAAGTGGGCGGTGGCATAGCGCTCATTGGGCTGCTCCAGGGCCGCCGCCTCGTCAAGGCCGTGCTGCGCCTGGGAGAGCAGATCGAGAGCGGCCGACGGCGCGGTGGCGCGGCGCAGCACCGGGTGGACATCGCTCGGGGGCCCGTTCAGCTTCATCGGCTGGTGCCTCCTTCGCTTTCTTCACTCATTCGCTCCTGTGTGCGCTTCAGGGACATCGTCACCCACGCCACTGACAATCGGCGCTGACCTGCTGGTACTCTTCTGTACTGACCAGTCAGTTCAAAAAGGGAGGGGCCTATGTCAGGGGCGGGGATCACCGCCGAGGGTCTGGGCGTAAAGGGCCCGCGCGGCCCGGTGTTCGAGGGCATCGACCTCGACGCGCCGCCCGGTTCGCTGATCGCCATTGAGGGACCGTCCGGCTCCGGCCGGACCTGTCTGCTCCTCGGGCTGACCGGCCGGATGCGCATCACCGCCGGACACGCCCAGGTCGGCGGCCACCGGCTGCCGAAGAAGATGGCCGCTGTACGGCGCATCGCCGCACTGGGCCCGGTGCCCGGCATCACCGATCCGGAGCCGTCCCTGACCGTCGCCGAACAGCTACGGGAAAGGGCACTGCTGCGGCGCTACTTCGACGGCTGGCGACGCGAGCGCGCCGAGCAGCGGCGGGCCCGGATCGAGACGGCGCTGCGGACCGCCGGGCTGGAACTGGAGTCGCTGCCCAAGGGCCCGCGCACGGCCATCCGGGATCTGGAACGGCTGGAGACGCTACGGCTCGGCGTGGCCATGGCGCTGCTGGACCAGCCACGGCTGCTGGCCGTGGACGACACCGATCTCAAGCTGTCGGACACCGAACGCACTCAGGCCTGGGAACTGCTGCGCGCCATCGCCGAGCGCGGCACGACCGTCCTCGCGGTGTGCAGCCAGGCCCCCGAGGACGCGCTGACGGTCCGTACGGACGGTACCGACGCAGACGCAGACGCAGGCGCAGGCGCAGGCGCAGAGGCCGGGCAGAAGAACGACGACGCGAAGGGGGAGGCGGAAGATGCGCTCGCCGAGGCTGGCCGCGCTTGAGCTGAAGCGCTTTGGCAGGGGAAAGCTGCCGCGTGCGGCGATGGCCGCGATGCTGCTGCTCCCGCTGCTCTACGGAGCGCTGTACCTGTGGTCCTTCTGGGATCCGTACAACCGGCTCGACCGGATACCCGTCGCACTCGTCAACGAGGACCAAGGCGCCACCATCGAAGGCGATGACGGCAAGAAGGAGAAGATCACCGCGGGCGACGACATCATCAAGGGCCTGCGCGACAGCAACACCTTCGAGTGGCACGAGACCAGCGCCGCCGACGCCAAGAAGGGTCTGGAGGACGGCAGCTACTACCTCACGATGACCGTGCCGGAGGACTTCAGCCAGAAGGTCACCTCCAGCTCCGGTGACCATCCGGAGACCGGCGCCCTCAGGGTCCAGACGAACGACGCCAACAACTACATCGTCGGGCAGATCTCCCGCACCGTCTTCTCCGAGGTCCGCGCCTCCGCCACCAGCAAGACCTCCAGCGGCTTCTACGACAAGATCTTCGTCTCCTTCTCCTCCATCCATGAGTCGACCAAGAAGGCGGCCAAGGGCGCCGATGACCTCAAGGACGGCATCGGCAAGGCGAAGAAGGGCGCGGGTGAGCTGGCCGACGGCACCTCCGACGCCAAGCAGGGCAGCCAGGACCTCAAGGACGGGTTGACCAGGCTCAACCAAGGCGCCCGGGATCTGGAGCGGGGCGCCGGGCAGGTCGCCGCCGGCACCCAGAAGCTGGCCGACAAGGTAAACAGCGTCGCCAAGGCGACGGCCCCTCTCGCCAAGGGTGACGGCGAGGACATCGCCACCGTGGCCAGGAATGTGGCCGATTCCGCCAAGACCGCCCAGGATCACGTCAAGACACTGCCGCAGGACGCCGGCAAGGCCGCCAAGCTCTCCCGGGGAACCGCCGACGGGGTGGCCAGGCTCTACACCCTGCTGTGCGAGAACGACGCCCCCGAGTCACCTGTTGACTGCCAGGATCTGCGGAAGCACGCCGACTACAGCCGTACGGCAGCGGACACGGCCGAGGCGGTCAACGACAAGATCCAGGACTATGACGGCCTCGGCACCCTGGACAAGGATCTCGGCAAGCTGCGCGCCATGGCGCTCGACCTGCAGAAGAAGGCGCCCAACCTGGGCCAGGACCTCGACAACGCGGTCAAGCAGGTCAACGCGCTCAACAAGGGCGCCAGGCAGGTGCACTCCGGTGCCGGCAAGCTGCACACCGGGCTCAGCTCCGCCCAGGGCGGCGCGGGCGATCTCAACAGCGGGCTCGCCGAGCTCAGCTCCGGAGCGCGGTCACTGAACGGCGGGCTGTTCAAGCTCGCGGACGGCTCCGGCGCCCTTTCCAGGGGGCTGCACGATGGCGCCGAGCAGATCCCCGACTACGACAAGAAGGAGCGCGAGGACCGCAGTTCGGTGATGGCCGACCCGGTGCAGCTCGCCTCCGGCAAGGTCCACACGGCGCCCAACTACGGCACCGGCTTCGCACCGTACTTCATCCCGCTCTCCCTGTGGGTGGGCGCGATGGTCGCGTACATGCTGCTTCAGCCGCTCAACCGGCGTGCCCTGGCCGCCGGGGCCCCGGTCTGGCGGACCGCGCTCGCGGGCTGGCTGCCGGTCGCCGCGATCGGTGCGCTCCAGGTGGGTGCGCTGCTGGCCGTGCTGCGCTGGGCCCCGGGGCTGGGTCTGGAGCTGCACCGGGCCGCCGGGACGATCGGTTTTCTGCTGCTGGTCACCGCCTGCTTTGCCGCGATCATCCAGTGGCTGAACGCCCAGTTCGGTCCGGCCGGACGGATTTTGGTACTGGCGGTGCTGATGCTTCAGCTCACCTCCGCCGGAGGCACCTACCCGGTGCAGACCAGCCCGGACTTCTTCAACGCCATCCACCCGTTCCTGCCGATGAGCTACGTCGTTGAGGGGCTGCGCCATCTGATCACCGGCGGTGAGCTGTGGCCGGTGTGGCGAGCGTGCGTGGTACTGCTGGCCTTCACCGCGGGCGCCCTCGCGCTGACGGCGTGGACCGCACGCCGGAGCGCGGTGTGGACGATGAAGCGACTGCACCCGGAGCTGACCCTGTGAGGAGAGAATCAGCCTCATGAAAAGCAGCACAAGCACCCGCCGGAGCGCGACTCGGCAGAAGCTCTACGAGGCGGCGGTCACGCTCATCGCCGAACAGGGCTTCTCCGCCACCACGGTGGATGAGATCGCCGAGCGCGCCGGAGTCGCGAAGGGCACGGTCTACTACAACTTCGCGAGCAAGACCGAGCTCTTCGAGGAGCTGCTGCGGCACGGTGTGGAGCTGCTCACCGCCGAGCTACGGCGGGCCGCCGAGGAGACCGCGGAGCGGGGCGGTAACCGGGTCGACGCGCTGGACGCGATGATCCGGGCCGGGCTGGTCTTCATCGACCGCTATCCGGCCTTCACCCAGCTCTATGTCGCCGAGCTGTGGCGTACCAACCGGGCCTGGCAGTCCACGCTGATGATGGTGCGCGGTCAGGCGGTCGCGGTGGTGGAGGACGCGCTGCGGCTGGGTGTCGAAGAAGGGGAGCTGAGCGCCGAAATCGATATCAAGCTGACCGCGGCCGCGCTCGTCGGCATGGTCCTGGTGGCGGCGCTGGACTGGCAGGCGTTCCAGCCGGAGCGCTCGCTGGACGAAGTGCACGCGGCGCTGTCGCTGCTGCTGCAGGGCCGGGTGGGTGGCTGCGTGCGGCCTCAGTGATCACTGAGGCCGCACGCCCCCCGTGCCCCCGTACCCCCGTACGGTCTCCCCCTCCGGTACGGCCGCCGCGCCGTTCCGCCGCCCCGTGCCGGCGGTGCGGCGCCGCGTCCTCCCGGCACCCATTACTCTGCCGTCTACGCAGGTCGCGGCCCATCCGCGCGGATACTCAACCCCCGCTCTAGGTACGGGTACTCAGCCCTGCGCACCCGGGCCTACCCGTTACGATCACCGGCGTGTCCATACTTCCCCTGGTCTTCACCAGCGGCTGGGCGAGCGGGATCAACGCCTATGCCGTGGTCCTGCTGCTCGGGATCTTCGGCGCCACCGGCGTCTCCGACGAGGTGCCCGAAGCGCTGCAACGTGTGGATGTGCTGATCGCCGCCGCGGTGCTCTTCCTCATCGAAGCGGTCGCCGACAAGGTGCCGTTCGTGGACTCCGTATGGGACTCGGTCCACACCGTGATCCGCCCGGTCTCCGGCGGCGTTGTCGCGGCTCTGCTCGCCGGGCAGGACGGCTCGCTGTCCCAGCTTGTGGCGGGCGCGGTCGGCGGCTCCACGGCGCTGGTCAGCCATCTGGTCAAGGCGGGGACACGGATGGCCGTCAATACCTCGCCGGAACCCGCGAGCAATATCGTGCTGAGCCTCGCTGAGGATCTGACCGTCGCCGGGATCATCACCTTCGCCGTCTTCCAGCCGGTGGCCGCGGCGGTTGTCGCGGGCACGCTGCTGTTGCTCGGCGGCGTCCTGACGGGCTTCCTGATCGGCCGGATTCGGCGCTTTCTCCGGCGCCGCCGGGAACGCCGAGCGCCGAAGCACCCGGCCCCCCACCCCTGACTGGCGGCTCCACGGCTCGGCGCGCCTCGCGCCCGGCTGCGGGGTGCCGGGGTGGGTTTCCCCGTATCCCGCCCCCTCCCGGCTGCACCGCGGCTCCGCCCGCGCGGCGGGGCTTCGCCCCGGGGCGGGGGCGCCGGGGTGGGGTGTCCCCGTATCCCGCCCCTTCCCGGCTGCACCGATATGCGGCTCCGCCGCGTGGGGCGGGGCTCCGCCCGGCTGCGGGGGTGCCGTGGGTGGGGTTCCCCAATTCCCGCCCCTTCCCGGCTGTGCCGATATGCGGCTCCGCCGCGTGGCGGGGCTCCGCCCGGCTCTGGGGGTGCCGTGGGTGGGGTTCCCCAATTCCCGCCCCTTCCCGGCTGTGCCGATATGCGGCTCCGCCGCGTGGCGGGGCTTCGCCCCGGGGCCCGGGGTTGGTCCGGTGCGGGACGGTGGCCGGGTGTTGTGCCCACCCACAGCCCCTCGCGGGGCTGCGAGTGCCCACAACACGGGTGGGGGTCTGGGGGCGGCAGCCCACAGTTTCGGGAAGGGGTGGGTCAGGGGACTTCCCCGCCGACGACGGACGGACCGTCGCGGCGGGCGCGTCTAAGCTTGTGAGGCCCCCGGGGCCGGGCAATGCCAGGTCGCCGTCGAGAATGGTGGCATGGGACGGATTGTGGTGATCGGCGCGGGCATGGGCGCCATGGCAGCCGCCGCGCGGCTGGCCACCGTGGGACACCGGGTGACGGTGTACGAACGCGGTGAGACATATGGCGGCGGTGTACGGCGCTATGAACGGGACGGCTTCTGCTTCGACACCGGGCCGGGGCTGCTGCAACTGCCCGCCGTATGGCGGGACCTGTTCATCAAGACCGGCCGTGAGCCGCTTGAGGACGTCGTGGAGCTCCGCCAGACCGATCCGGCGGCCCGGCATCTCTTCGCCGACGGCACGGAGGTCACCCTGCCCGCCGCCTCCCGGGCGGGGGTGATCGACGCGCTCGATACGGCCCTGGGCGCCGGTTCCGGCGAGCGCTGGGCCGCCCTGGTGGGACGGGCCCGTACCGCCTGGGACGCGACCCGGCGACCGCTCCTGGAGGAACCGCTGACCGATGCCACGGACCGTACGGGTCGTCAGTGGGCCAGCCGCGATCCCTATCCCGCGCTGCGCAAGCGCGGGATGCTGCGCCGCCGTACGCCCACCCTCAGCGAGGTCGGCCGCGACGAACTGCGTGATCCGCGGTTGGTCGCACTGCTGGAGAGCTACGCCACGGCCTATGGCCTCGACCCACAGCGGGTTCCCGCGAGCGCGACCGTGCTGGCGTATCTGGAGCAGACCTTCGGCAGCTGGTACGTGACCGGTGGCATGCGGGCGTTGGCCGACGCGGTGCGTCAACGGTGCGTGGCACGCGGCGTGGAGTTCGTCTTCGGCGCCGAGGTGGTCCGCTCCCTCGCCAAGGATGGCCGCACGGCCGGGGTCGAGCTGGCCGACGGTACCGTCGTCGACGCGGACGTGGTGATCGACGGTGGCTGCCCGTACCCGGAGTCCGCCCCGGGCCAGGCCCGGCTCACCGTGCTGCTGGCCCTGCGCGGCGCCCGCCCGGAGGGCACCGCGCACCGCACCGTGGTGCACGGCAGCGAGCGCACGCTGACCGTACTGCGGCCGGAGGACGCGGTGCTGGTGCCGGATGCCGGGCACGAGGCGGTCACCCTGACGGTCCCGGTGGAGCCGTTCAGCCCGGTGGGCGAGGAGGATGTGCGGCGGCTGATCACCGACGCGGAGGCCGCGGTCCCGGGGCTGCGGGACCGGCTGCGATGGCATGCGGTGCGTACCCCCGCCGACAACGCCCGGGAGACCGGGGCACCCGGTGGCGCGGTGCCCGCCCCGGCGCTGGCGGGGGCGGACGGCGCGTATCTGCGGGCGGCCAACCAGGGCGGCCTCAAGGGGCTTTACGCGGTCGGCGGCTGGGCCCATCCCGGCGGCGGGCTCGCGCACGCCGGGATGTCGGGGGCGATGGCCGCCGGGCTGATCGTCGAGGGAGCCGGCTGGCGCGGCTCCCGGTAGGGGCGTAGCGGATCAGTAGCGCTGCTGTTGCGGGTCGTAGTAATAGGTGGCGTCGTACCCGTACCCGTACCCGTTCCCGTCCTGGTGCGGGTACGGCTGCTCCGCGGGCACTTCGGCCTCGCGCTGCTGTGGGACCCAGACACCGCCGGGCGGGGTCTCGGGGTAGTAGGACTGCTGGGGCTGCTGGGACTGCTGAGTTGGATACTGCCCGTTGTCGTAGCCAGGGGCATAAGCCTGGCCGTCGTACGCCCCGGTGGCGTAGGGATCCTGCTGGAAGGGCTGCTCGGCGTAGTTGCCGTGGGCGTCGTAGCCGATGTACGGGTCGGAGTACGCGGCGTAGGCGGCGGTCTGTTCGGCGCCGTAGCCGTAGGTTCCGGCTTCGGCGTACTGATCGCCAGCGTTCGTGTAGAACTGGCCGGTGTCTATGCCCTGCTGGTCGTAGCCGACCGTGGCGTACTGGTCCTGCTGGCCGTACTGGTCGTACTGGTCGTACTGGCCGGGCTGGTCGTACTGGCCGGGCTGGTCCTGCTGGCCGGGCTGGTCGTACCCCTGGTCGTACCCTTGCGGTTCCTCGCCCCGCTCATACACCCCGTACTGGCCGGTGTCGTCGGGCATCGGCTCCATCTGGTAGGCCGCCGTCTGCTCCATTTCGGAGACTTCCAGGGCCGGTTCGGCGTCGGCCGGCTCCATCGGTGCCGCCTCCGGCCCGCCACGACGACGGCGGCTGGAGCCCGGTTTACCGCCGAGCGCCCAGCCGGTGGAGAAGCCCTGGCGGAAGGAGAGGGTGACAAAGGTCTGGCCGACCGCGAAGGCCGCGGTACCGACGCCGATCACCAGGATGGAGGGCATCAGCACACCCAGCACGACGCCGAGGAAACCGAAGAAGGCCAGCAGCCTCCAGCGCAGCCGGGCCTTGTACTGCAGCAGCACCTCACCGAGCAACCACAGTGCGACGACTCCGAACGCGATGTAGAGGACCGTCCAGCCCATGTACGCCCCTCTCACAGAAGCTAGGACCGTTGGTGCAGCCCCAGATTCTCGTAGATTTCCAGCGTCGCCGTGGAGTGGTTGAGGGTAATGAAGTGAAGACCGGGAATGTCTTCAGCCATCAGCCTCGAACAGAGCTCCGTGGCGTACTCGATCCCGATCGAGCGTACCGCCGCCGGATCATCCTTGACCGAGAGGATCCTCTCAGCCAACTCCGGTGGGAATGTAGCATTACTCAACTGTGCAAAACGCTCGATCTGCCGCACGTTCGTCACCGGCATGATCTCGGGAATGATCGGAGTATCGCAACTTGCCGCGGCGACCCGGTCCCTGAGCCGCAGATAGTCATCGGCGTAAAAGAACATCTGTGTGATGGCGTAATCCGCCCCAGCCCGGCATTTATTGACAAAGTGCCGCACGTCGGTGTCCCAGTCGGTTGACCGGGGATGCATCTCCGGATAGGCCGCGACGCCGACGCAGAAGTCACCCGACTCCTTGATCAGCTCGACCAGTTCAGCGGCATAGGTGACACCCTGCGGATGCGGCACCCACTCACCCAGCGGGTCGCCCGGCGGGTCACCGCGCAGCGCGAGCATATTGCGGATCCCGGCGCCCGCGTACTGCCCGATGATGTTGCGCAGCTCGGCCACCGAGTGGTTGACGGCGGTCAGATGGCCGACCGGGGTCAGCGTCGTATCGGTGGCGATCCGCTCCGTGGCCCGCACCGTGCCCTCCCGGGAGGAGCCGCCCGCGCCGTAGGTCACCGAGACGAAGGTCGGGCCGACGGCCTCGATCCGGCGGATCGCGTTCCACAGCGTCCGCTCGCCCTTCGCCGTCTTCGGCGCCATGAACTCGAAAGAGTACGAGCGCTCGCCTGAGGCAAGCAGCTCACGGATGGTGAGTGCGCTGTCTGTCCTGGTGGAAGAGATACCGAGGGCCATACCAGGCAGGCTAACCGGCAGCAGCTGTCACGCCAGAGCGCCGTCCACGTCCTGGACAGCCCCCAGCCGCAAAATGGCTGCTCAGCGCTTGTGCAGCCGCCTACTGAGATCCGCCGCCGCCGCTCCTGGATCAGCGGCCTCGGTGATCGCCCGGACAACGACGACCCGCCGTGCGCCCGCGTCCAGCACCTCATCGAGATTCCCGGCGTCGATCCCGCCGATCGCGAACCACGGCCGCTCACTGCGCCGTGCGGCGCTCAGCTTCGCGGCGTACCGCACCAGCGGCAGCCCGGGGGCGTACCGCCCCGGCTTGGTCGGGGTGGGCCAGCAGGGACCCGTACAGAAGTAGTCCACGCCGGGCTCGGTGAGCGCCGCGTCCACCTCGGTTTCAGCATGAGTGGAACGGCCGATCATCACCTCGTCCGGGGAACCGCCGAGGACCGCGCGGGCGGCCGGGACCGGCAGATCGCCCTGCCCCAGATGCAGCACATCGGAGCCGATGGCGTGCGCGATGTCCGCCCGGTCATTGACGGCCAGGAGCTTGCCGTGCCGTCGGCAGGCCTCGGCGAAGACGGCGAGGTGCTCCAGCTCCTCGCCCGCCTCCATGCCCTTGTCACGCAGCTGCACGATGTCCACGCCACCCGCCAGCACCGCGTCCAGGAACTCAGGCAGATCTCCCTGCTCCTTGCGGGCACCGGTGCACAGATAGAGCCGGGCGTCAGCGAGCTGGTGGAGCTGGTCGGCCCGGTCGAGCTGGTCTCGTGCGGCCATGAGGCGGCTTCCCCCCTGGGTGGGGCATACGGGCCGCGCCTGGCGGCCCGTATGCCGTTCATTGCTACGTATCGTTTCTACGGATCGTTATGTGTCGCTATGAACCGCTGTGGATGTCAGACGGCGAGGGCCTGGGCGCGGCGCTTCACCTCGGTCCCGCGATTCTCGCGCAGTGCCTGCGCGGGGGTGCCGGGCAGGGTGTCATCAGGCGTGAACAGCCACTCCAGCATCTCCTCATCGGTGAAGTCGTCATCCTTCAGCAGCGTGATGGTCCCGATGAGACCCTTCACGATCCGGTTCTCGCCGATGAAGTCGGCGGGCACCATCAGCACACGGTTCTCGCCACGGCGCACCGCGATCAGCTGGCCCTCCTTGACCAGCTGCCGCACACGCGTCACCTCGACGCCGAGCTTCTCGGCGACATCGGGGAGGGTGAGCCAGGCGGGGACGAGAGCATCGGTTTTTGCGTCAATCTCGGTCACACCCCCAGCCTGCCATCAGCCGCCGACAAACGTCACCGCCACCTGCGTCGGCTGGGCTATACGACTGCCTTCTTCAGCGGTACGGACGCGTCCGCCGCCAGCGCGCGGTCGAGGGACGCCCCCTGCTCGATGAGCTTCCGGGCCTGCGCCAGGTCACGCGGCCTGCCGACCGCCAGCAGCGCGTTCAGCATCCCGTCCCGCAGCCAGCACACCGACCACGACGCACTCTCCGGGTCACCGCGCCACAGCAGCTCATCGCGGTCCGTATGGTGCCCGGCGTACTGGACGAAGCGCCCGAACTGCTCGGACCAGAAGTACGGCACCGGGTCATAGACCCCTCCCCCGCCGTCCACCGCATGGCCGGAGTCCCCGCCGACCAGGCCGGCGGCGACCGCGCGCGGGCCCTGGAGGGCGTTGTCCCAGTGGTGGACCAGCAGCCGCTCGCCATAGCGGGCGGAGGGGAAGGAGGCGCAGTCCCCGACCGCGTACACATCGGGCACCGAGGTGCGCAGCCGCTCATCAGCCAGGACCGAGCCGTCCGGGGCGAGCTCCACGCCGGAGCCCGCGAGCCAGGCGGTGGCGGGACGGGCGCCGATACCGACGACTACCGCCCCAGCGGGCAGCACCGTGCCGTCGGCGAGCTGGACCTCGCCCTGCCGGACCGCCGCGACGGCCACCCCGGTGCGCAGGGTGACGCCCCACTCCTCGTACCAGCGGCGCATATGGCCGGAGATCTCGGCGGGCAGCACCCCGGCGAGCGGCCGGTCGGCGGCCTCCACCACGGTCACCGCACAGCCCGCCTCACGGGCGGCGGTGGCGAACTCCGCGCCGATCCAGCCCGCCCCGACCACCACGATGGAGCGCTGCGCCTGCAACACCGGCCGCAGCCGCTCCGCGTCATCGAGGGTGCGCAGCAGATGCACACCCGGCACGCCCTCGCTGCCGGGCAGCGCTACCGGCGCGGCGCCGGTAGCGATCACCAGGCGGTCATACGGCACCGGACCGGCCTCGGTGTTCAGCACATGCTCGTCCGGGCGCAGTCCGGTGACATCCCGGCCCAGCACCAGTTCGATGTCGAGCGCCTGGAAGTCGATGTCGAAGGCGGACCCTTCGGCCTTTCCGATCAGTACCGCCTTGGAGAGCGGCGGGCGGTCGTACGGCTGATGTGGCTCGGCGCCGATCAGGGTGACGGCGCCGGACCAGCCCTGTTCCCGTAGCTGTACGGCGGTTTGGACTCCGGCCATTCCGGCGCCGACGATGACGACGCGCTGTTCGCTGTGCTCGCTGCGTGGGGTCACACGATCACTTTAGAACTCCCCCTTCAGCGGGTGCAGGGCCGCACAGTAGGGTGGGCGTCACAAAACGCACTCGCGGGAGCCCGGACGTACCGGGCTGAGAGGGAGGCTGGCGGCCTCCGACCGTAGGAACCTGATCCGGGTCATGCCGGCGAAGGGAGGGGTACAGCGCCCATGCATGTGGTGATTATCGGCGGTGGCGTCATAGGGCTGGTGACAGCCTGGCGGGCCGCACAGCGCGGACTGCGTACCACGGTCGTCGACCCGGCGCCGGGTGGCGGAGCCGCACAGGTCGCGGCCGGGATGCTGGCCGCCGTCAGCGAACTGCACTACGGGGAGGAGACGCTCCTCTCCCTCAACCTCGCCTCCGCACAGCGCTATCCGGCCTTCGCGGCGGAGCTCACGGAGGCCAGCGGCCAGGAGGTCGGCTACCGCGCCTGCGGCACGCTCGCCGTGGCCCTGGACGCCGATGACCGCGCGCATCTGCGGGAGCTGCACGCTCTCCAGCGGCGCTGCGGGCTGGACTCACAGTGGCTGAGCGGCCGTGAATGCCGCCGCTTGGAGCCCATGCTCGCCCCGGGCGTGCGCGGCGGACTGCGGGTGGACGGCGATCACCAGGCCGACCCGCGGCGGCTGGCGACGGCGCTGCTCACCGCATGCGAGCGGGCCGGGGTGGTGTTCCGCCACGGCTGGGCGCAGCGCCTTTCGGTCGTACGGGACCGGGCCACCGGGGTCGTCCTGGCGGACGGGAGTGAGCTGGCCGCCGACCAGGTAGTGCTCGCCGCCGGCAGCGACAGCGGGCGCCTCGACGGGGTCCCCGCGGAGGTGCTGCCCCCGGTCCGCCCGGTCAAGGGCCAGGTGCTGCGGCTGCGTATCCCACGGGCCTCCGCCCCCTTTCTCTCCCGGACCGTACGGGCCGTGGTACGCGGCGGGCATGTCTATCTGGTGCCGCGCGCCAGCGGCGAACTGGTCGTGGGTGCCACCAGTGAGGAGCTGGGCTGGGACACCACGGTGACAGCGGGCGGCGTCTACGAACTCCTCCGGGACGCGCATGAGCTGGTCCCCGGCATCACGGAGCTGCCCTTGGTGGAGACCCGCGCGGGGCTGCGCCCCGGCTCCCCCGACAACGCGCCGCTGCTCGGCCCCACCGCGCTGCCCGGCCTCCAGGTGGCCACCGGGCACTACCGCAACGGCATCCTGCTGGCCCCGGTCACGGGCGACGCGCTGGCCCAGTCGCTGACCACCGGCGAACTCCCCGAAGAGGCCCGCCCCTTCACCGCCCGACGCTTCTCGGACGCGCTTCAGGAGCAGCCCGCATGAGGATCCGTATCAACGGCGAAGACCGCGTCACCCCCGACGGGACCACCCTCGACGCCCTGATCTCAACCCTGACCACCGCCCCCAGCGGCGTCGCCGCGGCCGTCAACGAGGCTGTCGTGCCACGTGGCCAGTGGGCGGACACCACCCTCGGTGACGGCGACCGCGTTGAGGTCCTCACCGCGGTCCAAGGAGGCTGACGCCCGTGACACCCGCGACCCCCGATCCGCTGACCATCGGTGACACCAGCTTTGCCTCCCGGCTGATCATGGGAACGGGCGGCGCGCCCAGTCTCGATGTGCTGGAGCGCTCACTGGCGGCGTCCGGTACGGAGCTGACCACGGTGGCGATGCGGCGGCTCGACCCCACCGTGCAGGGCTCGGTGCTCTCCGTCCTGGACAGACTGGGCATCCGTGTACTGCCCAACACGGCGGGCTGCTTCACCGCGGGCGAGGCGGTGCTCACCGCCCGGCTGGCCCGGGAAGCGCTGGGCACCGACCTGATCAAACTGGAGGTCATCGCTGACGAGCGCACGCTGCTGCCCGACCCGATCGAGCTGCTGGACGCCGCCGAGATCCTGGTCGACGACGGCTTCACCGTCCTCCCCTACACGAACGACGACCCGGTGCTCGCCCGGAAGCTGGAGGACGTGGGCTGCGCCGCGGTCATGCCGCTGGGCTCGCCCATCGGCTCCGGGCTCGGCATCCGCAATCCGCACAACTTTCAGCTGATCACCGAGCGGGCCCGGGTCCCGGTCATTCTGGACGCGGGTGCGGGCACGGCGTCGGATGTGGCGCTGGCCATGGAGCTGGGCTGTGCGGCGGTCATGCTGGCCTCGGCCGTCACCCGTGCCCAGGAGCCGGTTCTCATGGCGGAGGCCATGCGCCACGCGACGGAGGCGGGCCGGCTGGCGTTCCGCGCCGGCCGTATTCCCCGCCGCCACTTCGCGGAGGCGTCCTCGCCGACGGAGGGGCTGGCGGCCCTTGACCCGGAGCGGCCGGCTTTCGCGTAGGGGGTCTTCTCCCCAGCCCCGCCCCTTCCCGAAACTGGGGGCTCCGCCCCCAGACCCCCGGCGGGGCTGGGAAAACCCATCGCGGGGCTCCGCCCGCGCACCGGTCCTGTTACCGTTTCGCTGCGATTTTGGCTGGTGGACGCACCGGGCGCCAGCAACGGCCGCTTCAACTCGTAGACTCTCGGCCGTGGATACGACCCTTCAGGACCCGTTGATCGGCCAGGTGCTAGACGACCGGTACCGCGTCGAAGCGCGGATCGCCGTCGGCGGCATGGCCACGGTGTACCGGGCCGTGGACACCCGGCTGGACCGTGTGCTCGCTCTGAAGGTGATGCACCCCTCCCTCGTTGACGACGCTCTCTTCGTTGAGCGCTTCATCCGGGAGGCGAAGTCCGCCGCGCGCCTCGCGCACTCCAATATCGTCGGCGTCTTCGACCAGGGCACCGACGGCACCTATGTCTATCTGGCGATGGAGTACGTCGCCGGGTGCACGCTCCGCGATGTGCTCCGGGAGCGTGGCGCCCTCCAGCCCCGCGCCGCGCTCGACATCCTGGAGCCGATACTCGCCGCGCTTGGCGCCGCGCACCGCGCCCAGCTGGTGCACCGCGATATGAAGCCGGAGAACGTGCTGGTCGGCGAGGACGGCCGGGTCAAGGTCGCCGACTTCGGGCTGGTACGTGCCGTGGACACCCAGACCTCGGCGTCCACTACGTCCATCATGGGCACGGTCTCCTATCTCGCCCCGGAGCAGATCGAGCACGGCATCGCGGGCACCGCCGCCGATATCTACGCCTGCGGCGTGATGCTCTACGAGATGCTGACCGGTGCCAAACCGCACTCGGGGACCACCCCCGCCCAGGTGCTCTACCAGCATCTGAACCATGACGTCGCGCCGCCGTCCGGGGCCGTGCCCGGGCTGGCCACCGCGCTGGACGGGCTGGTGGCACGGGCCACGGCCCGTGACCCCGAGGAGCGTCCGGCCGACGCGGTCGTGATGCTTCAGGAGATGCGGGCCGTACGCGCCACACTCACCGAGGAGCAGCTGGACGCGGTCCCCCCGCAGGCGCACGCCCCGGCAAACCCGGCAAACCCCGATGAGTCGGCCACCTCCGTGATCCCGCGTTCGGCGGCCGCCAGGGAGCCGGTGAACCACACCAGTGTCCTCCCGCCGCCACCCGCCGGGCCGCCGGGCACCCCACCGCCCCGCTCCCGGTCCGGGCGGCCCCGGCGCTCGCTGGTGGCGCTGATCGGGGCCGTACTACTGGTCCTGGGGCTGGGCGCGGGCGTCTGGTACATCAACTCCGGACAGTTCACCCGGACCCCGAGTGTGCTCCGGATGACGCAGCCCGAGGCGGAGAAGACCCTCGCCGACGCCGGGCTGCGGGCGAAGGTCACCAGGGCGCACAGCGCCACCATCCCGCGTGGCCGGGTCATCCGGACCGAGCCAGGCCCCGGCGCCCGTATCCGGGGCAATGGCACGGTCACCATCACCGTCTCCCGGGGCCCGGAGGTCGTAACGGTCCCGGACCTCAAGGGCGTACCGCTGGCCACGGCGAGGAAGCAGCTCAAGAAGGCCGGGCTGGAGCCCGCCACGGTCTCCCGGGAGTTCAACGACGAGGTCGAGCAGGGCTCGGTGATCCGTACGGACCCCAGGGCGGGGATCGAGAAGCGCCCCGGCAGCGCGGTGGCGCTCACCGTCTCCAAGGGTGAAGAGCTGGAGTTCCCGGACGTCATCGGCCTGGACGAGGACACGGCGCGCACCACGCTGCGTGACACCGGCTTCACGGTGCGGGTCGCCCCGGCCCCGGTCCACTCCGCACAGGAGCCGGGTCTGGTCGCCGAGCAGTCACCGGGCGCGGGAGCGACCGGCGCCAAGGGCGACAGCGTCACGCTCACCCTCTCCAAGGGCCCTGAGATGGTCACCGTCCCGGATGTCGTCGGCCAGGACGAGGAGACGGCCGTCAGGGCGCTGAAGGACGCGGGCCTGGCGGTGAAGGTCCGCAGGATCTTCTTCACCGGCGAGGTCTTCAACCAGTCCGTGGACGGTGGCGAGCAGGCAGAGAAGGGCTCAACGATCACCATCTGGGTCCGCTGACAGACCCCTGACGGCCCTTCTGACGGTCTGTGCGAACGCGACTGCATGCTGTGTTCGCCCGAGCGACGATCTGTGATCCCCGGCATAGGACCTATGTCACTTACGACCGGGACTAGTGGACGTATTCGGCCCTCAGCGGCCCGGACGCATTTTGGTACCCCCAGGTTCCACGATGCTAGGTAGTACATCGCGGCTTTGCTCTGCGAATTTCCGGACGCTAACAATGCTTCCCGTCGCACGGCGCCGTAGAGCAGGAAACGGCGTGCAACGCCGCTCCGGCCTCTGCGACACCCAGTCGATGGAAAGAGACCCACACCGCCATGCCCGAATACAACATCCCGCGCCAGCTCAGTCGCATCACCAAGACCCAGAAGCTCTCCGCGCTTGGCATCACCGCCGTCGCCGGCGCCGCGACCCTCGCGATGAGCCTCACCCCGGTCAGCGCCGACACGACCGTCGCGCAGCCCGCCCTCACACCGGCCGCCTTCACCACCCTCACCAGCGAGATACCGGCCCAGCGCGCCAGCATCAGCCAGCAGCACGGTGCCGCCGAGGAGGCCGCCCGCCAGGCCGCCGCCGCCGAGGCGAAGAAGAAGGCTGAGGCGAAGAAGAAGGCGGAAGCCAAGAAGAAGGCCGAGGCCGCCAAGAAGAAGGCCGAGGCCGAGCGTCAGGCGAAGGCCGAGCGCGCGAAGAAGGCGGCGGCCAGCCGTGCCGCCGAGCGCGCGAAGCCCGCCTACGCCAACAACCTGGACGGCTGGATCCGTGAGTCCCTCGACATCATGAAGGCCAAGGGCATCCCCGGCACCTACCACGGCATCCACCGCAACATCATCCGGGAGTCCAGCGGCAACCCGAACGCCATCAACAACTGGGACATCAACGCCCGCAACGGAGTGCCCTCCATCGGCCTGCTCCAGGTCATCAAGCCGACCTTCGACGCCTACCACGTCGAGGGCACCAAGCACAGCCAGTGGGACCCGGTCGCCAACATCGTCGCCGCCTGCAACTACGCGGCCGACCGCTACGGCTCGATCGACAACGTCTTCGGGGCCTACTGAGCAGTGCGCCGAGCAGGCCTGGCACCCTGGATACGGTGAGCACTCCCCAGCACTCCAGCACCCCGGCCCGCAGCCGTAACCCGATTGGCGGCCATGTCCCCGTAGCCGGTGGACTGGCCGCCACGGGCATTTCCTACGCCCGTGAGATCGGCGCCGAGGCTCTACAGGTCTTTGTCGCCAATCCGCGCGGCTGGGCCACGCCCGTCGGCAGCTCCGCACAGGACGAGGCGTTCCGCGCGGCCTGTGCCGCCGAGTACCTTCCGGCCTACATCCACGCCCCGTATCTGATCAACTTCGGCTCACACACCGAGGTGACGGTCGACAGGTCCGTGATCTCCCTGCGGCACTCGCTGCGCCGGGGCCGGGAGATCGGCGCCCTGGGCGTGGTCGTCCACACCGGCTCCGCGACCGGCGGCCGCGAGCGCTCCGTAGCCCTCGCCCAGGTACGGGACCGGATGCTGCCGCTGCTGGATGAGCTGACGCACGACGACGATCCATGGCTGCTGCTGGAGCCGACCGCCGGGCAGGGTGCCTCGCTCTGTGCGCTGGCTGAGGATCTGGGCCCGTACTTCGACGCCCTGGACCGCCATCCGAAGCTCGGCGTCTGTCTCGACACCTGCCACGCCTTCGCCGCCGGGCACGATCTGGCGGCGCCGGGCGGGACCAAGGCACTGCTGGACGAGCTGGTGACGGTCACCGGCGAGGGGCGGCTGAAGCTCATCCACGCCAATGACTCCAAGGATGTCGTCGGCGCCCACAAGGACCGTCACGAGAACATCGGCAGCGGCCATATCGGGGCCGAGCCCTTCCGTGAGCTCTTCCTCCACCCGGCTACCGAGGGGGTGCCCCTGGTGATCGAGACTCCGGGCGGCAAGGAGGGTCACACAGCGGACGTAGCCGGCCTGAAGTCGCTGCGCGACGTCTGACCGCGCGAGGTCTCACTGCGCGGCGGCGCTACAGCTCCGGGCCGTCGCCCGGCTCCTCCTGGTAGGAGTAGCGCTGCTCCCGCCAGGGATCCCCGATGTTGTGGTAGCCGCGCTCCTCCCAGAACCCCCGCCGGTCGGCCGTCATGTACTCCACGCCCCGGACCCACTTCGGCCCCTTCCAGGCGTACAGATGCGGCACCACCAGCCGCAGCGGAAAGCCATGCTCGGCCGTCAGCAGCTCACCGGCCCGGTGCGTGGCGAAGAGTGTCTGCTCGGCGGTGAAGTCCGACAACCGCAGGTTCGAGCTGAAGCCGTACTCGGCCCACACCATTACATGGGTGACCTCAGGCGCGGGAGGCGCCAACTCCAGGATCGTACGGGCCCGTACACCGCCCCATTCCACGCCCAGCATGCTGAACTTCGTCACACAGTGCAGATCGCCGGTCACGGTGTCATACGGAAGCGCGGAGAATTCCTCGTGCGTCCAGCAGTGCTTATCGCCGTCGGCGGTCGCCCCGAAGACCCGGAACTCCCAGCGCTCCGGCTTGAACCTGGGCACCGGCCCATAGTGCGTAACCGGCCACCCCCGCTGGAGCCGCTGCCCTGGTGGGAGCAGTGACTGCTCCGCTTCGCGGCTGTCCGGCTGACCCATGTCTCCATGGTGGCAGACCCAGGGGGGTGCTCCTGACCACACCCCCCGCGCTATTGAATATCCGGGCAAATTCGGTAAGCCTGCACTTACTGGACGCAGTTGCCGCGCAATGCGAAGATGCGGCGCACTACCTGTCGATCTTCGCTTGGAAGGAGCCCGCTCCCATGCAGGGCGACCCCGAGGTCATCGAATTCCTCAATGAGCAGCTGACCGCCGAGCTGACCGCGATCAACCAGTACTTCCTGCACGCGAAGATGCAGGAGAACTTCGGCTGGCCGAAGCTCGCGAAGTACACCCGGTCGGAGTCGTTCGATGAGATGAAGCACGCCGAAGTACTGACCGACCGGATCCTCTTCCTGGAGGGCCTGCCCAACTATCAGCGGCTCTTCCACGTCCGGGTGGGTCAGACGGTCACCGAGATGTTCCAGGCCGACCGCCAGATCGAGGTCGAGGCCATCGACCGGCTCAGGCGCGGTATCGAGGTCATGCGGGCCAAGGGTGACATCACCTCGGCCAATATCTTCGAGGACATCCTCGCTGACGAGGAGCACCATATCGACTACCTCGACACCCAGCTGGATCTGATCGAGAAGCTAGGGGAGCCGCTGTACATCGCGCAGCTCGTCGAGCAGCCAAGCTGATCAGGCCGCTTCTGCTACCTCGTCCCGGGTCTCCGCGAGAAGCGCGGGCACGCCCTTGTCCAGCAGCTCGCGCTTGGGGCAGCCGCCCCGGCCGAGCAGTCCCTGGATACGGCGGACACACGAACCGCAGTCCGTGCCCGCCTTGGAGGCAGAGGCTATCTGGCGCGGGGTACAGGCCCCGGCTTCCGCGTGCTCACGGACCTGCTGCTCCGTGATGCCGAAGCACGAGCAGACGTACACGCGGTTCACCTCCGTCGATGGGCTTGATCAGTGAGGTTACCCTAACCTTACCCTCCGCCTGAAGTCCACAAAAGCGCCGTGGGGCGCGGATCACTACGATCCGCGCCCCACGGCGCTTGGCCCGTCGCGGGCTGGGTCCACCCCATAACCGGCTCACGGGATCACCAGCCACGACGACTTCCCCCACGCCGCAGCTGGGTCACGGGGCCAACCCCGCAAGGCAACCCACCACCCACACCAGCCACGACGACTTCGGCCACCCCGCAGCTGGGTAACCGTTACTGGTGGCGGTACATCTCCGCTACCAGGAAGGCCAGGTCCAGCGACTGGCTGCGGTTCAGCCGGGGGTCGCAGGCGGTCTCGTAGCGGTGGTGCAGATCGTCGACGAAGATCTCGTCACCGCCGCCCACACACTCGGTGACATCGTCACCGGTCAGCTCCACATGGATGCCGCCCGGATGGGTGCCAAGGCCCTTGTGAACCTCGAAGAAGCCCTTGACCTCGTCCAGCACATCGTCGAAGCGCCGCGTCTTATGGCCGGAGGCCGCCTCGAAGGTGTTGCCGTGCATGGGGTCGCAGACCCATGCCACCTGGGCACCGGAAGCGGTCACCTTCTCCACCAGGGTGGGGAGCTTGTCGCGGATCTTGTCCGCGCCCATCCTGGTGATAAAGGTGAGCCGGCCGGGCTGCCGCTCCGGGTCCAGCCGGTCGATCAGTGTGAGCGCGTCCTCCGGTGCGGTGGTCGGACCGAGCTTCACCCCGATCGGATTCTGGATCTTCGACGCGAACTCGATGTGTGCCCCGTCGAGCTGCCGGGTGCGCTCACCGATCCAGACCATGTGCCCGGAGACGTCGTACAGCTCGCCGCTGCGCGAGTCGACCCGGGTCAGCGCGGCCTCGTAGTCGAGCAGCAGGGCCTCATGCGAGGCGTAGAACTCAACCGTCTTGAACTCCTCCGGGTCCACGCCGCAGGCGTTCATGAAGTTCAGCGCCCGGTCGATCTCGCGGGCCAGCGCCTCGTAGCGCTGCCCGGAGGGCGAGTTCTTCACAAAGTCCTGGTTCCAGGCGTGTACCTGGCGCAGATCGGCGTAGCCGCCGGTGGTGAAGGCCCGTACGAGGTTCAGCGTGGAGGCCGAGGCCTGGTACATCCGCTTGAGCCGCTGTGGGTCCGGTTCACGGGCCTCGGCGGTGAACTCGAACCCGTTGACCGAGTCACCCCGGTACGTGGGCAGGGTCACCCCGTCCCGGGTCTCGGTCGGCTTCGAGCGGGGCTTGCTGTACTGCCCGGCGATCCGGCCGACCTTCACCACGGGAACCGAACCCGCATAGGTCAGCACGGCGCCCATCTGGAGCAGGGTCTTCAGCTTCGCGCGGATCTGCTCGGCGGACACCCCGTCGAACGCCTCGGCGCAGTCGCCGCCCTGCAGCAGGAAGGCTTCGCCGCGGGCGACGGCGGCCATCCGTTGCTTCAGCTGGTCACACTCACCGGCAAAGACCAGCGGCGGATACCCCTCAAGCTCAGCGATCACATCGCGCAGAGCCTTCGGGTCCGGGTACTCAGGCTGCTGCGCCGCGGGCAGGTCTCGCCAGGTCTGGACACTGGCGTCGGTTTTAGCGTTCACGGTCACGCACCCAAGATTACGGGGTCATGTCGACCGATTTTCGGCGTGACCGGTGGATGAGACGACCGGCACACCGCGGCAACCGCGCTCATGTAGGGTGCCGGACATGTTCGTGCATTCAGTGATCAGCAACTGGTGGTGGCCCGCTCATCCGGCGGCCCACTGACTGCGCGTACTCCAAGAACACACGCGAAGGCCGCCCGAGGGGCGGCCTTCGGCGTTCGCGCGGGTCGTTCCCTCCGTAAGAGGTTCCGGAAGGAAGACGACCTGATGTTCCAGCGACTGCTCAGTGACGACTGCCCGCCCTTCGCCCTGCTGCGACGGCGCACTCCCGGCCGGGACGACACCCTGGTCGAGGTCCTGATCGGCGAGGTCCGGGAGGTGGACCTGCTCTCCGGTATCCCCGAAGGTGAGCTGGGGGCGCTCGCTCTGGTGCCGTTCCGGCAGATCCGGGAGCGGGGCTTCGATGTGCGCGATGACGGGACACCGCTCAGTGTGCTGGTGCCCCACGAGCACTGTGAGTTGCCGCTCGATGAGGTGATGGCGGCGCTGCCCGCGCATGACGTCACGGTGCGGGACGACGGCTTTGACGTCAGTGACGGGGCATATGAGGAGATCGTGCGCCGGGTCGTCGAGGACGAGATCGGGACGGGGGAAGGTGCCAACTTCGTCATCCGGCGGAACTTCGAGGGAATGATCGAGGGCTACCGGCCGCACGACGCGCTCGCGCTCTTCCGGCGGCTGCTCGCCGGGGAACGGGGCGCGTACTGGACGTATGTCGTGTACACGGGTCAGCGCACGCTGATCGGGGCGAGCCCCGAGGTGCATATAAGGATGAGCGGCGGCACCGTCGTGATGAACCCGATCAGTGGGACGTACCGCTATCCGGCGGCGGGCCCGAGCGTGGCGGGGCTTCTGGAGTTCCTCGGGGACCGCAAGGAGACCGAGGAGCTGTCGATGGTCGTCGACGAGGAGCTCAAGATGATGTGCCGGGTGGGAAACGAAGGCGGGGTCGTGGTCGGGCCACGGCTGAAGGAGATGGCGCATCTCGCACACACCGAATACGAGCTGCGGGGGCGCACCACGCTCGACGCCCGCGAGGTGCTGCGCGAGACGATGTTCGCGGCGACCGTGACCGGCAGCCCGGTGGAGAACGCCTGCCGGGTGATCCAGCGGCACGAGCGGGGCGGACGGCGCTACTACGCGGGGGCGCTGGCGCTGTTCGGGCGGGACGCTGGGGGCGGGCAGACGCTGGACTCGCCGATTCTGATCCGTACCGCGGATATCGACAGCACGGGAAGGCTGCGGGTGCCGGTGGGGGCGACGCTCGTACGGGACTCGGACCCGGCGAGCGAGGTCGCCGAGACGCACGCGAAGGCGGCCGGGGTGCTGACCGCGCTGGGGGTACGGCCGGGACGGGGGCGGGCGGAGCGCGTACGGCCCCAGCTCGCCGAGGATCGCCGGGTGCAGGCCGCGCTGGAGGCCCGGCGGGCGGATCTGGCACCGTTCTGGCTGCGGATGCAGACCGGGGAACAACGCGGGGACACCAGGGGGGAAGTGCTGGTCGTGGACGGGGAGGACACCTTCACCTCGATGCTGGCGCATCTGCTGAGCTCCACCGGTCTGGCGGTCACGGTCCGGCGCTACGACGAGCCAGGGGTACGTGCGGTGGCGCTCGCCCACCAGGGACCGGTCGTGCTCGGCCCGGGGCCCGGCGATCCGCGTGACGCCGCCGACCCCAAGATGCGCTTCCTGCGCGGGCTCACCGCTGAGCTGTTGCGCGAGCACCGGCACGGGGTGCTCGGGGTGTGTCTGGGGCATGAACTCATCGCCGCCGAGCTCGGTCTGGAGCTGGTGCGCAAGGAGTCGCCGCACCAGGGCGCCCAGGAGCGGATCGACTTCTTCGGGCGTCCGGAGACCGTCGGCTTCTACAACTCGTACACCGCGCGCTGCGATGAGGAAGCCGCGCGTGAGCTGGCGCTGCACCGGATCGAGCTGAGCCGGGACCCGGTCAGCGGCGATGTGCACGCGCTGCGCGGGCCGGGCTTCGCGGGAGTTCAGTTCCACCCGGAGTCGGTGCTGTCCCTGGACGGGGCGGCGGTCACCGCGGAACTGCTGGCGGCTGTCCTGGTGTGACCAGGACGTCATCGCTGGTGCGGTCGGCCAGATAGTTCTCGATATTGCGGACCGTGGTGTCGATGATCTGGCCGACCACCTCTTGTGTGTAGTACGCCTGATGCGAGGTGACCAGCACATTACTGAAGGACATCAGCCGCACCAGGGTGTCGTCGTCGATGACCTCGAGCGACTTGTCGAAGGAGAAGAGCCCGGCCTCGGCCTCGTAGACATCCAGGCCCACTCCGGTGAAGCGGCCCGCCTTCAGCTCCTCGACGAGCGCTTGAGCGTCGACCAGGCCGCCTCGGCTGGAGTTGACCAGAATGGCGTCGTCCTTCATCGAGGCGAGAGCGTTCCGGTCGATGAGGTGGTGGGTCTGTGGAAGCAGCGGCACATGCAGGCTGACCAGGTCGGACTCGGCGAGCAGCCGGGGCAGCTCGGTGTACTCCATGCCCAGCTCCACACACACCGGGTTCTCGGCGATGTCCCAGCCGAGCAGCCGCATGCCGAAGCCATGGGCGATCCGGGTGAACGCCGTGCCGATCCTGCCGGTACCGATGACCCCGACGGTACGGCCGCGCATCTCCCGGCCCAGCAGGCCATCCAGCCGGAGATCGAAGTCCCGGGTGCGGCGGGCCGACCGGATGATCCGGCGGTTGACGGCCATGGCCAGGGTCCAGGCGAACTCGGCCACGGAGTATGGGGAGTAGTGGGTGACCCGGGCGACGGTGAAGCCGAGCTCGGCGGCGGTTTCGACGTCGATGTTGTGGAAGCCGGCGGCGCGCTGAGCGATCATCCGGGTGCCGCCCGCCGCGAGGATGTGCAGCACCTCGGAGTCAAGCTGGGCATTGACGCTGACGGTGATGACCTCATGTCCGGCGGCGAGGGGCGCGGTGTCACGGTTCATCAGTACATCGAGGCAGCGGATCTCATACGGGGGAGCGAAGGCCTGCTCGATCAGTGGCCTCTCATCAGCCTGCACACCGAAGGCCAGAATCTCTTTCACCCGAAGAACACCTCATTCTCGGCATAGCGGGCCGCGTCGACGGTCTTGAGTCCGGCCACGGCCTCCGCGAGGGGTACACGGACGATGTCCGTGCCGCGCAGCGCGACCATGGCGCCCCAGTCGCCGTCATGCACCGCGTCGATGGCGTGCAGCCCGAAGCGGGTGGCGAGCCAGCGGTCGAAGGGGGAGGGGGTGCCGCCGCGCTGGATATGGCCGAGAACGGTGGTACGGGCCTCATATCCGGTGCGCCGCTCGATCTCCCGGCCCAGCCACTCGCCGATGCCCGAGAGCCCCGCGAGGTCAACCTCGCCCTCCTGGGGCAGGGCGCTGTCGGTGACGACGACGATCGGCGCGTAGGTGGCCTTGAAGCGGGATTCGATGTAGTCGCATACCCGGTTGACATCAAAGGGCTGTTCGGGGATGAGGACACAGTTGGCGCCGCCCGCCAGACCCGCGTGCACGGCGATCCAGCCGGAGTTACGGCCCATCACCTCGACCACCAGGACCCGCTGATGGGACTCGGCGGTGGTGTGCAGCCGGTCGATGGCCTCGGTGGCGACACGTACGGCGGTGTCGAAGCCAACGGTGTAGTCGGTGGCGGAGACGTCATTGTCGATGGTCTTCGGTACGCCCACACAGGGCACGCCGTGCTGATTGGCGAGGACCGCCGCCGCACCCAGGGTGTTGACGCCCCCTATGACGATGAGCGCGTCCACCTCATGCCGGGACAGGGTCTTACGGACCCGGTCGGGGCCGTCCGTATCGGCGAGCGGGTCGGTGCGGGAGGAGCCGAGGATGGTGCCGCCCCGGGGCAGGGTGCCGCGCACCGCCGGGATATCGAGCACCACGGTGTCGTCCTGGAGGACACCGCGCCAGCCGTCGCGGAAGCCGATGAAGCCGTCGCCGTAGTCCTGTACCCCCTTGCGGACGACGGCGCGGATGACCGCGTTGAGCCCAGGGCAGTCGCTGCCGCCGGTCAGCACTCCGACCCGCATGGGGTCTCCCTTCTGTACGGGCTGTACGGGGCTGTACGAGTCTGCACAGGACCCAACCCGACCACGGTACGTCAGGGGTGCCTCACGCGTCGTCCAATCCACGCTCTATGGCGTAGCGCACCAGCTCCACCCGGTTGTGCAGCTGGAGCTTGCCCAGGGTGTTCTGGACATGGTTCTGCACGGTGCGGTGGGAGATGACCAGCCGTTCGGCGATCTCCTTGTACGAGAGCCCCTTCGCCACCAGCCGCAGCACCTCGGTCTCCCGCTCGGTGAGCTGTGGGGCGGCGGGCTCATCGGCGGTCCGCGAGGCCGGTTGCCCGGCGAGCCGCCGGTACTCCCCCAGCACCAGTCCGGCCAGCCCCGGAGTGAATACCGGGTCCCCGGCGGCGGTGCTGCGGACCGCTTCGATCAGCTCCTCCGTGCTGGCCGACTTGACCAGATAGCCGGTGGCCCCGGACTTCACCGCCTCCAGCACATCGGCGTGCTCGCCGCTGGCCGAGAGCACCAGCACCCGTAGCGTGGAACCCTCTCCCACCAGCCGTTTGCAGACCTCAACGCCGGGCAGTCCGGGCAGATTGAGGTCGAGCACCAGGACATCGGGCGTGGTGGCCTCCGCGCGGCGCACCGCCTGCGGGCCGTCTCCGGCGGTCGCCACCACATCAAAACCGGCCCCCGCCAGATCGCGGGCGACCGCGTCACGCCACATCGGATGGTCATCGACGACCATCACCCGCACGGCCCGCGCATCAGTCATCTTTCGGCACCTTCAACTCGACTTCCGTACCCTGCCCCGGAATCGACACCAGCTCCGCACTGCCGCCCAGCTCCCGCAGGCGGCCCCGGATGGACAGCGATACGCCCATCCGGCCTTCGGCCTCGGCGGCCGCGAGCCGTCCAGCGGGAATGCCGGGGCCGTCGTCCCGCACGGTCACCAGCACCGCGTCCGGCTCGTCCTCCAGCAGGACCCACGCCTGCGCGCCCTCGCCCGCGTGCTTGCGGACATTGTCCAGTGCCGCGCCGACCGCGGCCGCCAGTTCCTGGGCCTTGCCCGTCGCCAGCAGCACCGGAGCGCCCGGCTCCACAAAGGTCACGCCGCGCCCGGACTGGGCGGCGAGCAGTGACCGCAGATCACTCCGCGCGTCGGTGGCCGGCTCAGCGGTGGACGAGAGTGTACTGATCACCTCGGCGGCGGATGTGGCACGGGGTTCGGGCACCACGCCGCTGGAGACCAGCGCCCGCAGCGCCACTTCCTGTTCCCCCGCGAGCCGTCCCAGCTCGGCCGCCTCACCACCGATCGCGGTGCCCCGGCGCTGCACCATGGCCAGCACCTGGAGGACGCTGTCGTGGATATCGCGGGCCAGCCGCTCCCGCTCCCGGGTGGCCGCGTCGATCCGCAGCGCTTCGGCGAGGGTGCGCTCACTGGCCCGCGCCACCTCGACGACATAGCCGATGCCGATGCTGGCCACGGTCACCAGCAGTATGTTGTGGATGGTGTCGCGGGAGAACGCGCCGCGCTCCACAATGTTGGCGATCCCGATGATCAGTGAGGCCCCGGCCGCCCAGCGCCAGCCGCCCTTGATCGCGAAGGCCAGCACGGCGCCGGCGACCCAGATGGACGGCAGGGTCGGGCCGACCCTGGCATGGACGTCGACGAGCGGGCTGATCAGGATGCCGGTGACGGCGATGGTGATGTCACCGGCGAGGAAGCGCGGGGTGCAGCGGTCGGCCGCGGAGACCTTGCCGAGGGTCGCGAAGGTCCAGACGGCGAGAAAGGCCAGAAAGACACCGCCGGGGACGGGGCGCTCGTACGCGCCGTAGTTGTAGCCGAACACGGTCACCGCATAGCAGAGGGTCAGCACCCGGTACCCGGCAAGCGCCCGCCACAGCGGCTGCTCAACGGACATTCTCTGCGGCCCCTGCGGCGCTCTGAGCGCCATCATCTCCCCCTGATCCCCGGTGGCGGGCTACGCCGCCTTCTTGTCCTGCTTCTCCTGCTTCTGGTGCTTCTCCTGCTTCTCGTCCTCGGCCTTCTGCTTCGCCGCCTCCGCGATCTGCCGCTTGGCGGCGGTCGCGTACATATCGACGTACTCCTGGCCGGAGAGCTTCATGATTTCGTACATGACCTCATCGGTCAGCGAACGCTGGATGAAACGGTCACCGTCCATGCCGTGATAGCGGCTGAAGTCCAGCGGCTTACCGATCCGGATGCCGGGGCGCATCAGCTTGGGAACGACCTTCCCCGGTGGCTGGATCTTCTCGGTGTCGATCATCGCGACCGGGATGACCGGCACTCCGGTGGCCAGCGCGATCCGCGCCAGACCACCCGGCTTGCCACGGTAGAGACGCCCATCCGGGGAACGGGTGCCCTCCGGGTAGATACCGAAGAGCTCGCCGCGCTCCAGCACATCGACAGCGCTCTTGATCGCCGCCTCCGCCGCGCCGCGCGCGCCCGAGCGGTCCACCGGGAGCTGGCCGACGCCCTTGAAGAAGGCGGCCGTCAGCTTGCCCTTCACCCCCGGTGAGGTGAAGTACTCCGCCTTCGCCACGAAGGTGACCTTCCGCTCAAGGACAGCGGGCAGGAAGAAGGAGTCGGAGAAGGACAGATGATTACTGGCCAGGATGGCCGGTCCCTCGGCCGGAATGTTCTCCAGCCCTTCCACCCAGGGCCGGAAGGCAAGCTTCAGCGACCCTCCGATGGAAAGCTTCATAGCGCCGTACAACAACCGAGGAACCTCCTGTGTCTGACGTGCAGAACCTTATCTCCCCCAGCCGCGCCAGTCCCCCGCAGCCGGGGGCGCCGCCCGGCTGCGGCGGTTCCCCGGTCCTGCTGTCCGGGCTACCCGGTGACAGAGCGCACGCGTAGGGTTGGCGGCACCCCGTTACGCGTCCGTCCCGAATGGAGACTCACGGTGCCGCTGCTACCCGGGTGCGAGCCTATGCACCATGAAGGCTCAGAGATCGGCGTCCTGCTCTGTCACGGCTTCACCGGCTCGCCCCAGTCGCTGCGCCCCTGGGCGCGGTATCTCGCCGACCAGGGCCTGACCGTCTCGCTGCCACTGCTGCCCGGCCATGGCACCTGCTGGCAGGACCTGCAGCTCACCGGCTGGCAGGACTGGTACGCGACGGTGGACCGCGAGCTGCGCACGCTGAGCGAGCGCTGTGCGCAGGTCTTCGTCTGCGGGCTGTCCATGGGGGGCGCCCTCGCGCTGCGGCTGGCCGCCAGGCACGGCGACGCGGTGACCGGGGTCACAGTGGTCAACCCGGGGATCACCTTCCCCCGGCTGGAGGGTCTCGCGCTGCCCGTGGCACGCCATCTGCTGCGGTCGTCGAAGGGCATCGCGAGCGATATCGCCAAGGGCGGCAGCAACGAGGTCGGCTACGAGCGGGTGCCGCTGCACGCCGCGTACTCCCTGCGGAACTTCTTCCGGCTGGTTCGCACCGAGCTGCCGCAGGTCACCCAGCCCCTGCTGGTGCTGCGCAGCAGGGTTGACCATGTGGTGCCGCCGACCGACTCAGCGGTGGTGCTCAGCTCGGTGTCGTCCACCGATGTGACGGAAACGGTTTTGGAGCACAGCTACCACGTAGCCACACTGGATCACGACGCGGAGCAGATCTTCGCGGACTCGTATGGATTCATCACCCGCCTGGCAGCGAGGAAGACGGCACGTGACGGAGCGTGAGCACGACCGCGGCGACGGCCGGGAGCCCCTTGACGAGGAGGCCGCCTGGGCCCAGATCGTCGCCGCGTATGGCGAGGAACCGCCGGAACCGCCAGGGGTGTGGCCGAAGGGCGGACCCGAGGAGCCCAGGGAGCCCAAGAAGTCCAGGGAATCCAGGGGATCCGAGGAGGAGCGCACAGAGCCGGCCGAGACCGGGGCGGATGAGGCGGACGCAAAGCCGGAGCCGGAGCCGGACGGGGACATTCTGACCAAGCCCGGTGCCGAGCGGGAGCGGGAACCGGACGGAGACGAAGAGAGCGCGCCAGAGGCCGACAAGGGCGACAAGCCGCCGCACAGTCTTACGGTCTACGCCGCCGGCACGGGCCCGCGTGACTGGGAGCCCCCGGAGCCGCCTGAGGATGAGGATCGCTTCATCCCCCCGGAGCCCCCGCCGCTTCCGCAGACCGACGCCGTCACCAAGTTCGCCTGGCTCGCCGTCCTCGGCGGTCCAGCCCTGCTCTTCGGCACGGTCCTCTTCCAGCAGGAGATGACCTGGTGGATCACCACCCTGGGCATCGGCGGTTTCCTGGGCGGCTTCGGCACACTGATCGCCCGTATGCGGGACGACCGGGATGACGACGATTTCGGGGATCCGGGCAGAGGCGCGGTCGTATAGGGCAGCTCGCGGCCGCCGTTCACTGCCGGGATCGGGCAATGCGCCCGGCCCCGGCGACGCGCGACCATTCCCTCAGTCGGCACCACTGACCAACGACTGACTCATGGGGGAAAGAGCATGCTGGAACTATTGCTGATCTTCAGCGCCGTGGCACTGCTGACCGGTGGTCTGATCGCTACGGACTCCCGGCGGGGATCCGCAGCGCGGCCAGGACCGGAAGGTGGTCGGTCGCCGCGCGGAGGTCGGGCCAGGTGATGCCCGGCAGTCCGATGGGCACACCACAGCCCAGGACCTCAAGCGGGGGTTTGGCGAGGACCGCGTCAATACGCTGATGGGGTCTGACCGGCTCCGAGGTGTGTTCAGCGCCCCAGGGCTTGACCGCCCAGCCGTCCTGGAGCCCGGCCGTGAGGCGTGTGAAGGAACGGCCGCCCGGGGGTTCGTTGAGGTCCCCGGCGGCCACCGCACACAGCGGGTCGGTCGCCGCCAGCCGGTCCAGCAGCATGCCCGCCTGGGCGTAGCGCTCATCCTCCGACAGGCTCAGATGGCAACTGATGACCGAGAGCCGAGCAGTGTCGCCGAAGCGCAGGACGGCGGTGGCGAAACCGCGGCGGTGCAGTCCGGGGGTCTGGGGCAGCAGCACATCCTGGGTGCGCTCGATCGTGGCGCGCAGTGAGGACAGGATCATCGTCCCATTGGCGGTGGCGCCGCCGGTGACATAGACGAGTTCGGAGAGCCGGGCGAGCCGGGCCGCATGCTTGCGCCAGCGGAAAAACCGCGGCGCCTCCTGAACACAGACGACATCGGGGGCGCACGCCCGGATGATCCGGACGAGCGCCCCCACATCGTCCCGCATGGAGCGGATGTTGTAGCTGAGCAGGCGGACCACGGCGGAACCATCGGCATCGGTGCGAGATGCGGGCAGGTCCGCGAGCGTCGTCATGCTCTTACGTTAGGGGCTCAGCCCTGTCGTGCGAGGTCGGCCGCACCAACTAGTCCGGCCTTACCGCCGAGTTGGGCACCGAGCACCTGGGCGTGCGGGCGCCACTGGCTGCCGACGAGCCAGCGGCGGAAGGACTTACGGATCGGGTCGAGGACCAGATCACCCTCGTCCGAGACGCCGCCGCCGACGATAAAGGCGGACGGGTCGAACAGCGTGGCCAGGTCGGCCAGGCCCGCGCCCGCCCAGCGGGCCAGCTCGCGGAAGGAGTCGACGGCGACCGGGTCGCCCTGGCGGGCGGCCTGGCTGACGTGCTTGCCCTGGATGCCCCCGGGGGTGCCGTCACCGAAGGACAGCAGAATCCCGGCGGCTTCGGGGGTGGCGGCGGCGCGCTGCCGGGCGTAGCGAACCAGCGCGCGCCCGGAGGCGTACTGCTCCCAGCAGCCCTGGCTGCCGCAGCCGCACAGCAGGCCGTCCGGGACGACCCGGATATGGCCGAACTCAGCGGCGACACCGAAGCGGCCGCGGTGCAGCTTGCCGCCGATGATGATGCCGCCGCCCAGACCGGTGCCGAGCGTGATGCATACGACGTCGTCGTGGCCCGACCCCGCGCCGAAGCGGTACTCGCCCCAGGCCGCGGCGTTGGCGTCGTTCTCGACGATGACGGGCAGCCCGACGCGCTGCTCGACCTTGTCCTTGAGTGCTTCGTTCCGCCAGTCGATATTGGGCGCGAAGAGCACCGTGGCGCGCTTGTCGTCCACATATCCGGCGGCGCCGATGCCGACCGCCTCGACCTCGTGCTCAGCGCTGACCGTACGGACCGCGTCCGCGATGGCGTCCACGACGCCCTCAGCGGTGTGCGGAGTCGGCACCTTGCAGGTCTCGAGGATCGATCCCTCCTCGTCGACCACGCCAGCCGCGATCTTTGTGCCGCCGATGTCGACGCCGATGGTGAGTCCCATGTGTCCCTCAGTTATTCGGTCGAGCCCCGCTGTGCTTAACCGTACCGGAGGGGTATGGGCCTGGGCGGCCGGTGGCGTCCGACGCTCAGTCCAGATCGATCCGTTCCGACCCGGAAGGGCCATCACCGTCGTCGCCCTGGTCCCGCGGTTCCCGGGGCTCCGGCGCCCGGCGTGCTTCGTCCTTGGTCCAGCGCTGCTCATGTCCCTCGACGGCGGCGCGGTAGGCGGCGAGCAGCTCGGAGCCGGCGGCGGCGAGGTGCCCGAAGACCTCGGGGTTGCGCTCGACGAACGGCTGCGCGACCGACTTGGCGTCCTCGGCCAGCTGCCGGGCCAGCTTCTCGGCGTTTTCCGCGGCGGCCTGCCCGGCCGCCTTCCCGGCGGCTCCAGTCAGCGGTCCGGCGATGTCGGCGAGCTTCTCGGCGACGGTGTCCACGAGCTTGCGCAACTCCTCGCCCGCGCTGCCGGGCGGGGCACCGTACTGCTCGCGGCGGCGTGCCTGCTCGGCAGCGAGGTCCTCGGCACAGGCGGCGGCCCAGGCGTCGGCTTCCGGCTCAGTGGCATCGCTCATAGCTGACTCCTGCGGAGGCGAGAGAGCTTTCCTCTGACCCTACCGGTCACCGGGGCACCGGCCACAGACCGGGGTCCGGGACGAAGCGGACCGCCAGCTCCCCCTCGGCCAGCCGCGCCCCGGCGACGGTACACCGCCGCAGCGCCCCGTCCAGCGGCAGCGCCCGCCGGAACGGCCCAGCGGTGACGATCACTTCGTCCCCGCGCCGTACCAGGGAGAGCTGTTCCTTGACCGCCCCGGGCAGCGGCAGCCGCCAGACCAGCTCCGCGTCCTGGGCGAGCCGGTCCTCGACCCATGGCACGGGACGGGCCGCCGGGGCGCCGGGTACGGGTGCGCCCAGCCCCGCCAGCTCGGCGGCGTCACGCGGCGCCCGGCCCAGATTCGGCAGCTCCCGGAGCGGTACGGGGCCCAGGGCGTCCCGTATCTCCTTGCAGGCGGTCTGCTGCTCGCCGGAGAACCCGGCCAGCCAGGGATCGCAGGAGCCGGTCGGCAGCGTCCGGTTGGCGATGACCACATCGAGCGGCAAGCCGTGCAGGGCGAGCCCGGCGCGGGCGCTGTCCACCGTCCGGGCGGTGGCCGGTCCCGGGTCGACGACCAGCCGTACCGAGGTGCCGGGGGCTTCGATGACGCGCTGTACGGCGGCCAGCTCCCGCTGCCACCGCTCGGCGGTCTCGTACAGCCACCGCGCGGGCATCGGTACCCCGGCCAGCTGCGCCAGCACCGGGCGCAGGGCCCGGGCCGCCTGCCGCTCGGCGGGCACGAGCCGCTGGAGGTACCGGCGCAGCTGCTCGGGCAGCCCGAGCAGCCGGATGGCGTCCTGGACGGGCGGCAGGTCGACTACGACCGTCTCCCACGCCCCGTTCTCGTAAGCGCTGCGCAGCGCGTGCAGCGTGGCGAAGGCCTCCGCGCCCGGCAGCTCGGTCAGCTCATCGGTGTCGAGGGGCCGTGCCCCGAGCATGTCCAGCGCACCCTGGCTGCGTTCCTGCAGTGCGGCGGCCTGGCTACGGAAGTGCTCGCCGGAGTCGATATGGATGACCGGGAGCTCCGGGGCGGCCAACTCCGCCGCACCCTTCCGGTCCGCGCTGAGCAGCACGGTGCGCCGACCGTGCTCGGCTGCCGCCTGGGCTGTCGCGGCGGCCACGGTCGTCCGGCCGGCACCGGCCGCTCCGGTGACCAGGACCGTGCGCGGCGGTTGGGCTCTGGCGGGGTCTTCGTCCGGCACGTCAGCGGCTGGCACGTCAGCGCCTGGCACGTCAGCCTTTGCCGGCCGCGTCGCCGGATTCGACGCGCTTCTTCAGGCCGTCCAGGGCCCGGTCGATGATGACCTTCTCCGCCTTGCGCTTGATCATGCCAAGCATGGGGATCTTGACATCGACGGTGAGCTGGTAGGTGACCTCGGTGCGCTCGCCGCCGCTCAGCGGGGCGAGGTGATAGGAGCCGTCGAGGGCGCGGAGCATCTGGGACTTCACCAGGGACCAGCGGACCTCATGGGCACCGACCCACTCGTAGCTGAGGGTGTGCTCATCCTTGATGGCCCCGGCGTCCAGCAGCAGCCGGACCTTCTCAGCGCGGCCCTGGTCGTCGGTGGAGACCACCTCGGCCTCCTTGACCTCGCCGGTCCACTCCGGATAGCGGGCGAAGTCGGCAATCACCCCCATGACTTCGGCCGGTGCCGCGTCAATGGTGATGCTCGACCTGGTGTGTTCCGCCATCGCTGTGGCTCCTCCGATGACCCGTATGCCGCCTGGCTTGCGCTGGAAGGCTACCGCGCCGTCGCGGGGCAGCCGTCACCACTCCAGGGCATAAGGGGTGCCGGTGGCGTTGAAGTGGCCAACGTTGACGCATTCCGTCACACCGATGCGCATCCGCTGGGCAAGTGGCTGATGGACATGGCCAAAGAGGGCATAGCGCGGGCGCACCGCGTGGATGGCCTCCAGCAGCGCCGCGCTGCCGCGTTCGAAGCGGCGGGCGACGGTGTCGTAGCAGAGCTCGGGCACCTCGGGCGGGATGTGTGAGCACAGCACATCGACCTCGCCCAGGGCGGCGACTTTCGCTGCGTAGGTCTCGTCGTCGATCTCGTACGGGGTGTTCATCTGAGTGCGCAGTCCGCCGCCGACGAACCCGACGACCAGCCCGCCGATGTCCACCGTCTGCCCGTCCAGGACAGTGGTGCCAGGACCGGCGTATTCAGGCCACAGTTGCGGGATATCGACATTGCCGTAGGTGGCGTACGTCGGGGTCGGGAACGCGGCGAAGAGCTCGGCGTACTGCCGGCGCACCGCGGTGTCGATCGCGGCGGCCTGGTCCACGCCCGCCCACAGTTGCCGGGAGAACTCGCGGGCCTCCGCAAAACGGCGGGCGGTGCGCAGCGCGACGACGCGGTCGGCGGCCTCGACTCCGAAGAGCTCCGGGAAGATGCCGCGTGAGTGGTCCGCGTAGTCGAGGAAGAGGACCAGGTCTCCCAGGCAGATCAGCGCGTCCGCGCCCGCACCAGCCTTGGCGAGGTCCTGACTGTTGCCGTGCACATCACTTACTACGTGAATCCGCGTACCTCGCATGCGCCTACCCTAGATCGTCGGCGGTCCGCCGGGGAGGGGGCGTCGACCTGCGGTTACTTCTCGGTTACGGAGCGCTTGGGTTAAGGTTCGGGGTGCGCGACGCCAGGCGTGTGACACAGCGAACATCTCTGCTTCACCCCCTATCCGGACAGCCATACCGGTGGGTAACGTCCGGGCCGTCCAAGTCAAGATCTGATGATCTTGGAGCGAGCCAACGGAGGCCGACCCACAGCGGCCCCTGTTCCGGCGCCAATGAGGAGCAGCAGTCTTGCGCGAGTTCAGCCTTCCGGCTCTGTACGAGGTCCCCGCGGACGGAAACCTGACCGATCTGATCCGCCGGAACGCCGCTCAGCATCCCGATGTCGCGGTCATCGCCCGCAAGGATCCACGGGACGGCACCCACTGGCAGGATCTGACCGCGGCCGAGTTCCTGTCCGAGGTGCAGGCGGTGGCCAAAGGACTGATCGCCGCCGGTATCCAGCCAGGTGACCGGATCGGCCTGATGTCCCGCACCCGCTATGAGTGGACGCTGCTGGACTTCGCGGTCTGGAGCGCGGGCGGGGTCACCGTGCCGGTGTACGAGACCAGCTCACCGGAGCAGATCGCCTGGATCCTGGGTGACTCGGGCGTGGTCGGCGCCTTCGTGGAGACCGAGGAGCACGCCGACGCCCTACGGTCCGTACGGGACCGACTGCCGGACCTCAAGGACATCTGGACCATCGAGGACGACGCGGTCGCCGGACTGTCAGCCGCCGGTGCGGAGATCACCGACGCGGCCCTGGACGAACGCGGTTCCCTCGCCAACGCCGACTCCCCGGCCACCATCGTCTACACCTCGGGTACCACGGGCCGCCCCAAGGGCTGTGTGCTGAGCCACCGCTCGTTCTTCGCCGTCTGCGGCAATGTGGTCGAACGGCTCAAGCCCGTGTTCCGCACAGGCGAGAGCTCGGTGCTGCTCTTCCTGCCCATCGCGCATGTCTTCGGGCGGTTTGTGCAGAACGCGGCGGTCATGGCGCCGATCCGGCTGGGCCTGGTCGGTGATATCCAGAATCTCACCGACGACCTCGCCAGCTTCCGGCCGTCCCTGATCCTGGGCGTGCCCCGGGTCTTTGAGAAGGTCTTCAACTCAGCGCGGGCGAAGGCACAAGCCGACGGCAAGGGCAAGATCTTCGACAAGGCCGCGGATACCGCGATCGCGTACAGCAGGTCGCTGGACACCGGCTCAGGCCCGTCGCTCGGGCTGAGGCTCAAGCACAAGCTCTTCGACAAGCTCGTCTACGGCAAGCTGCGCGCGGTACTCGGCGGCCGAACCACCCACGCCATCTCCGGCGGCGCTCCGCTGGGCGAGCGCCTTGGCCACTTCTACCGGGGCATCGGCTTCACCGTGCTGGAGGGCTACGGTCTGACGGAGACCTGCGCGCCGACCGCGTTCAACCCCTGGGACCGGCAGAAGATCGGCACAGTCGGCCAGCCGCTGCCGGGATCGGTCCTCCGTATCGCCGACGACGGTGAGGTGCTGGTGCACGGCGATCACCTCTTCACCGGCTACTGGAACAACGAGGCGGCGACCAAGGAAGCCATCGTCGACGGCTGGTTCCACACCGGTGACATCGGCACCCTGGACGAGGACGGCTATCTCGCCATCACCGGCCGTAAGAAGGAGATCCTGGTGACAGCGGGCGGCAAGAACGTCGCTCCGGCGGTCATCGAGGACCGTATCCGTGGGCACGCGCTGATCGCCGAGTGCATGGTGGTCGGCGATGGGCGCCCTTTTGTGGGGGCGCTGATCACCCTGGATGAGGAGTTTCTGCCCCGCTGGGCGGAGGAGCACGGCAAGTCCGGGCTCTCGCGCGCGGATCTGCTGGCCGACGCGGATCTGCTGGCCGCCGTACAGCGGGCGGTGGATGACGGTAACGCGGCGGTGTCGCGGGCCGAGTCGGTGCGGAAGTTCCAGGTGCTGCCTACGCAGTTCACCGAGGAGTCGGGGCACATTACGCCTTCGCTGAAGCTGAAGCGGAACGTTGTGGCGAAGGACTTCGCCCCCGAAATAGAGTCCCTGTACGCCTGACCGCCAACTGCGGTGGCTTTCCCCTAACCACCCCTTCCCGAAACTGTGGGCTACCGCCCCCAGACCCCCACGGTCACTCGGGCCGCCCGAGGGGCGGCACGGGTGGGCACAACACCGCCCACCGGCCCGCACCCGCCCACCCCCGGGCCCGGGGCAAAGCCCCGGTTCCGGGAAGGGGCGGGAATTGGGGAACCCCTAGAGGAGAGCCCGGAGGCGTTCGGCTAGGAGGTCCCAGCGCCACCGCTCCTCGACCCAGTCCCGACCCCGCTCCCCCATCCGCCGCCGCAGCGCCGGATCCCGGAGCAGCGCGGCAACGCGCTCAGCGATATCCTCCGCACCACCACTGCCACCCCGCACCACCCACCCGGTCTCCCCCTCCAGTACCGCGTCCGGCGCACCGCCCGAATCGCCGGCGATGACCGGCAACCCGGTGGCGGACGCCTCCAGATAGACGATGCCGAGCCCCTCCACATCGAGCCCGCCCCGACGGGTCCGGCAGGGCATCGCGAAAACATCGCCCGCGCCATAGTGCGCGGGCAGCTCCTCCCACGGCACCGCCCCGGTAAAGCGCACCGCGTCAGCCACCCCGGTCCGCGCCGCGAGCCTCCGCAGCTCCTTCTCATACGGTCCGCCGCCAACGATCAGCAGCACCGCGTCCGGCACCTCGGCCAGTATCCGCGGCATGGCCAGGATCAGCGTGTCCTGCCCCTTGCGCGGCACCAGCCGGGAGACACAGACGACCACAGGGCGCTCGGTCAGCCCGAGCCGCTCCCGCACCACATCGCCGCCGGAGCCCGGGTGGAAGGTCTTCTCATCGACGCCCGGAGGCAGTTGGACCATCCGGGCCGCCGCCTCGGCGGTAAGGGCCTCGGCGATACGGGAGCGGGTGTACTCACCGAGATAGGTCATGGTGTCCACGGCCTCGCCGATCCGCCGCAGCAGCCCCCTGGCAGCCGGAAGCCGCGCCCAGCCCGCCTCATGCCCGTGCGTGGTCGCCACCAGCCGCCGCGCTCCCGCCCCACGCAGCGCGGGGGCCATCAGGCCAAGCGGCGCGGCCGCCCCGAACCACACCGCGGAGCAGTCGTGTTCCCGCAGCAGGGACACCGCCCGGCGGGTCACCCGCGGCGTCGGCAGCAGCATGGTGGCGCGGTCACGTACCACGGTGAACGGCTGCTCCGCGTCGAAGCAGGCGGTGGCCGCGCGGCCTTCCTCGGTTCGATTCCAGGTGGAGGCGTAGACGACGACCCGCTCGGGGTCCAACCGCAGCGCCATGCTGTGCAGGAACGCCTGGATACCGCCGGGTCGGGGCGGGAAGTCATTGGTGACAATCAACGTCTTGCGCATCGGCTTGTGCATCGGCCATGACACTACCGGGCCGGAAATCGGCCAGCGGGTACGGTCAAGGGTATGCGCCTGACCGTCACCGCCTGGGCCGCCACCCGGACCGTGCTGCTGCTGTGCGTCTTCAAGCTGATCACGCTGCCGGGGCCGGACATCACCTCCGATGTCTCGGTGATCTACCAGGGCTGGTACGAGGTGCTGAGGACCGGCACCTTCCCGCTGGACGACGTCAGCTGGCAGTATCCGCCGGCCGCCGCGCTCGCCATCCTCTCCCCCGCGCTGCTGCCGTTCCTGGAGTATCCGGCGGCCTTCTTCGCGCTGGTGTGTCTGACGGACGCGGTAGTGCTGGCGCTCCTGCTCGGCGCGGGCCGCCGGGACGGCCGTAGCCTCGCCGGGGCCTGGGTATGGGTCGCCGGGGTGCCGCTGCTGGGACCGACGGCGTACGCGCGATATGACCTGATGGTGACGGCCGTCGCCGTGGGCGCGCTGCTGGCCGCCGTACGCCATCCGCGTACCGCCGGGGCGCTGGCGGCCTTCGGCGCGCTGCTGAAGGTGTGGCCCGCGCTGCTCCTGCTGGGTATCGCGCGTGGCCGACGGGCCCGGGCGGCCTGGGGCGCGGCAGTGGTCACAGCGGCGCTGCTGACCGCGCTGCTGACCGTGACGATGCCGGGTGCGCTGAACTTTCTCACCTTCCAGCGTGATCGGGGCATCGAGGTCGAGTCGCTGGGTGCGTTGATCTTCCATGTGGCGCGGCACTACGGCTGGGAGGGCGAAGTGCTGCTCAACTATGGGTCGATGGAGTTTCTGGGCCCGTATGTCGCCGGCGTCTCGACCGCCTCCATGGCGCTGACGGCGGTGGCCTTCGGCTGGCTGCTGTGGTGGCGGCTGCGGGCCGTGGAGTGGACGCCCACCAGCTACGCGGACGCGGCCTTCGCCGCGGTGCTGCTGTTCACCACCACCAGCCGGGTGATCAGCCCCCAGTACATGCTGTGGCTGGTCGGGCTTGCCGCGGTCTGTATGACGCTGCGCTCCAGCCGTCAGGTGCGGCCCACGCTGCTGGTGCTGGCGGCGACCGGGGTGACGCTGCTGGAGTTCCCGCTCGGGTTTGTCCATGTGGTGACCAGCGATGCCCTGGGCATCACGCTGATGGTGGTGCGCAACGGTCTGCTGGTGGCCGCCTCGGTGCTGTCCGCTCTGGGGCTGTGGCACTCGACGGTGACCGAGCCCGGGCGGCGCCGGGCGGCGGCCGCTGCCGACGCCGAGGCCCCGGAACCGCCCGGGGAGCGGACTTCTCGCCTGCTGACCTGGTGACTCAGCCGACCTGGTGACTCAGCCGAGCTGCCGCTGGACGTAGGAGCGCCAGCGAGCGGTGAACTCCCGCTCACCCATGCCCAGTACGTCCCGCAGGACCGCGTCCTGGCCGCCGGAGTCGCCACGGGCCGCCGCCAGATACAGCTCGGTGAGCTTGGTCTCGCCCCAGTGCCGGGCGATCATCCGGCAGGCGAGCCAAGCGCCCTCGTAGGCGCGTGCCAGCCGTTCAGGCGAGCCGTCGAAGGCGAAATCGGCGTCACTGGGCAGCCGCCCGGGGAGGCCGCCGCCGTCCAGGGCGCGCAGCAGCGCGGGGGCGGACCGGCGGACCGGGCGGTCGGTGCCCTGGTAACCGGCCCAGTCGGCGAAGCCCTCGGAGAGCCATAGCGGAGTGGCGTCCGTGGTGTGGGCACGGGTGGCGACATGGGTGGCCTCATGGGTCATCACGATCCGCCGCCCGGCATCGCTCAGCGTTCCGTACGCCCCGGGGTTGATGACGATCCGCTCCGCCGTCGGCTCCTCAGCCGCCCCTGCCTCTCCGGTGGTGACGGCCGCGATGCCCTGGTAGTTGGCGGGCGGTGCGGACAGCAGCTCGGCCATGCGCTCCACCGTGGCGGGCGCCATCACCACCACGCGCCCTGGCCAGTCCCGCGGCCACACCCCGTCAACGGCGGGCACCGCCAGGTCGGCGTCCTCAGCCAGTCCCCGCAGTGTGTCCCGAGCGCGGCCCACGCCGAGCACCAGGCTGTGCTCGCCCCGCACGGCGGTGAGCTTCCCCTGCTCCCACAGCTGCCGGGCGCCGCCCGCGCGTTCGGCCGAGACATACCAGCGTCCGCCCCGCTCGGTGAGGACCAGCCGCTCCTCGTCGGTCAGCGAGCCACGGTCATAGCCCCGCAGCCGGTAGCTCAGCTCGGCACGGACCGTGACCCGCTGAGCGTCTCTCTCCCGCCGCTCAATGCCGGTGATGCGATAAGACCACTTGGCGATGGGCAGTTTGCGAAGATTGCCGAACACCTTCCGCTGGGCTGCCCGATAGCCGGGCGCCCGTGGATCGACGGTGTCCAGGTAGGCGTCCTCGTCCGAACCGAGGACCGCCTCCGCCTGCCGGTCCAGCAGCTGCTGGAGCTGTGGGCGGACCGGGCTTCCGTATCCGGCCGACGAGGAGCAGGCGACAGGCAGCACAAGGGCGGCCACCAGGCAGAGCGCCGCCGGCGGCCGCGCCCATCGGCTCCGCAGTCGCGCCACATACGTGATCGTACGGCCAGGTTCAGGGCCGGGTAACCGTGTTGACCGGCATCATATTGACGGGGTCGTAGCGCACCCGGGCACCGGGGTAAGGCGAGTGGATGACCCGGCCGTTGCCCACGTACATCGCGATATGGCTGGCATCACCCCGGTAGACCACCAGATCGCCCGGGCGGGCCTGGGACATCGGCACCCGCTGTCCGGCGTACGCCTGCGCCTGTGAGGTACGGGGAAGCGAGACACCCGCCCGCTGGTACGCCCACTGGGTCAGCCCGGAGCAGTCGAAGCCGTGCGGCCCCGCCTGGCCCCACGCGTAGGGCGAACCGAGCGCCCGCTGGGCGGCGCCCACGGCGACAGCGGCCCGCGCGGAGGGGGCACCGGTACCGGCGAGCTCCGGTGCCGAGCGGTCGCCCTGGCGGGAGGCTCGTTGCCGCTCCTCCCGCTCTTCGGGCGCCAGCTGGTTGAGCAGCCGCTGGGCGGCGCGCAGTTTGCGCTGTACGGACTTCTTATGCTTTTTGAGCTCCTTGCGCTGTTCCTCCAGTTGAACAAGCTTCTGCGCGGCCTCGGTGCGCTCCTGGCCCAGGAAGCGCTGGGCACGCTGGAGTTCCCGCAGCTTGCCGGACTGGCGGCTGCTGATCCGGTCAAGGGCGGCGGCCTTGTTCAGATAGTTGTCCGGGTCCTCGGAGAGCATCAGCGCGAGGGTGGGGTCCACTCCCCCGGAGCGATACTGTGCCCCCGCCATGGAGGCCAGCGCCTCGCGCATCCGGTTGACCTCGGACTGGCCCCGTGCGGTGCGGTCCTGGGCACGCTCGGCCTGACCGCGGAGCCTGGCCACCCGCTCGGCGGCCGCGTTGTACTTCTCGGTGGCCCGCTCCGCCTGCTCGTAGAGCCGGTCCACCCGGGCGTTCAAGGTGGCGGTGGAGGGCTCCCCAGGTTCGGCGCCCACCGGGGCGGCGGTCATCGCGGCGGCGGCGCCCGCGGCGGCCGACAGTACGGTGACCCGCGCTCCTCGGCCGAGGCCGGGCTGTGGACTTCCTCGATGAGAACGGTGCGACACCACGAATGGCCACGCTCCTTCCGCTGACGCTCCCCTACCGGGAACTGCGCCCGCAGACAGTAGCCCTGCGATCACAGCCGGTCCAAGAACCATCAGGGGTACGGTCCGTGACGCCCCACCTCAGACGCAGGTCACCGGCAGGACAGCAGCCAGTCGCAGCCGCCCCGAATCACCCAAACAGACGAGCGCAACCCCCCACATCAACCCCGAGCGGCGCCCCTCAACCCCACAGCTCCACCAGGGAAAGCCCAACCCCGCAAAAGCAACCCATCACCCACCCCAACCACACAAAACGCCCACCCCGCAACAGGGCACCTGGATCAACCCCGCAAGGCAACCCACCACCGACCCCAGCCACAGCCGAAACGCCCACCCCGTTACGGGGGTTCACCCGATGCGGACGCCCCACATGAAAGGCATGCCGCTGCCGCTGATCGACTCATAGCGGACGCTGGCGCCGGGCTTCGGGGCGTGCAGCATCTGCCCATTGCCCGCGTAGAAGCCGACATGGCTGAGGTCGCTGCGGAGCAGGACGAGGTCACCGGGGCGCAAAGCGCTCATGGAGTTGATCCGGGTACCGGCGTTGGCCTGGGCCTGCGAGGTACGCGGGATGGAGACCCCCGCCTGGTTGTAGGCCCAGGAGGTCAGTCCGGAGCAGTCGAAGGAGTTGGGGCCGGTGGCGCCCCAGACATAGGGCATACCGACCCTGGTCTTGGCCGCGTTGAGGGCGGCCGCGGCGCGCTGCGAGGCGCTGGCCTCATTGCCGAGGTTGGTGCGCTCGCTGGCCCGGTTGGCGCGCTCCTCCTCGGCGGCCAGCGCCGCCCGCTCCTTGGCGTTCAGGGTGTTGAGGAGCTTCTGGGCCTTGGCGAGCTTGCCCTGGATCTCCTTCTTCTTACTGGCCAGCTCCTCGCGGGTGTCCGCGAGCTCCTTGAGCTTCCCGGCGGCGTCCCCGCGCTGCTGTTCCAGCGTGCGGTGCTTCGCCTGGATCTTCTTGAGCTCACCGAGCTGCTTGTTGCTGAGCTGGTCGAGTGTGGCCGCCTTGGCCAGGTACTCATCCGGGTCGGAGGAGAGGAAGAGCTGCATCGACGGATCGAGGCCACCGCTGCGGTACTGCGCGGTCGCCATCGAGCCCAGACCGTTGCGCAGTTCGTTCAGTTCACCCTGGCCACGGGCCACGGTGTCCTGCAGCCGGTCGACCTGTTTCTGCAGCTTCTTCTGCTTCTCGTTGGCGCCGTTGTACTTCTCAGTCGCCTGAGTCGCTTCTTCATGCAGCCGGTCGATCTCCGCCTTGACGCCCTTTTTGTTGGGGTCTGGCGTGGGATCGGCCTGTGCCGCGTGGGTGGACATGGCGACAGCGGCCGCCGCGGTCGCGGTGAGCACGGTCGTGCGGGTGCGGCTCGGCTGCTTGGGACGACGGTGGGACGCCACTGGGGCGAGCTCCTTCTTCCTCAGCCGCCTGCCGGGTGGTGGGGGTCTGTGCCCCGGCTCCGCGTGAGCGCCGCGGATACGGCGGTACCTCCGCTGCCACCCCGGATGAGTGAACAACCGCGCGAAGGTTCGGGGCCTGACCTTAGTCAGTCGCCACCAGTCGCTTCAAATCCTCATAGGAAAAATCTCATTGCGCAAGCGGATCCTTTACCAACGTCACACACGCAGCAACAGCAACTTGACGCTCTGTGTGCCGCCGGCTGCGCCACCGAGGAGATTCAGGTCCGCGCAAGTCGTTTGAGCAGAAGGGCGGATGCCACTGGGCGCGCTCCCGCTTCGGCCACCCCGTCGGCGACTTCCCGATCGGTTGAAACCACCACAATCGGGCGCCCCTGGGGCTCCGCGCGCACCAGCTGACGGATCAACTCATCGGCAGTCTGCCCCGGTTTGCTGAAAAGGACCCTTACGCCCCGAGGTGGCGCCAGCAGTACCGGCGAGTCCAGTTCGGCACCGTCGAAAACACAGGTCATCTCCGCGCCCGACTGCGCCGCCAGCACCGCGAGGCCACCGAGCAGCCGCAGCCGCTGCTTCTCCAGCGGCAGCGAAGGATAACCCGTTTTAGTGACGTTGTAACCGTCCACCACCAGGTGCGCCTGAGGCAGCGCCAGCAACTGATCGAGCAGCGCCGGGTCTTCTTCCGAAAGCGCGCGGTGCGCGATATCCTTCGGCGTCAAATGTCCTGGTTCAACAGCGTCGACGGTGTCGGCCGGATGCTGCATCGCGGGTGGCAGAGCCAGCTCCCGGCGGAGCCCCTGGGCCGCGTCCAGCACGGTGTCCAGCAGCAGCCGGACCCGCATGTCCTCGACACTGCGCCCCTCGCGCACCGCCCGGCGGCTCGCCTCCAGCGCGGACTCCGCCTCCGCCAGCCGCGCCTTCAGCCGCCGCGCCTCGCTGTCGGCGGCCGTCTTGCGCGCCGCCGCCTGTGACCGGAACTCCGCCAGCTCGGCGCGTACCTTGCGTACCGCCGCCTCGCCGCGCTTCACATCGCTCAGCGCGCTGCGCAGCTTCCGGTGCAGCGCCTCCGCTTCCTTGCGGGCCGCCTCAAGATCCGTACGAGCCCGCTCGGCCTCGCTGCGGGCCGTGGCCCGCGCCTGCGCCAGCTCCTCGCGCAGCCGTGCCAGTTCACGCTCGGCCTCCTCACCCGCCCGCTGGGCCTGCGCCCGCTGCGCCTCCTCGCCCGCAGCGGCCACCAGCTTGACCCAGCCCTCGGGCCGCAGCACATAGGCGGCCGCGGCCACCTCCACCGGGTCCGCGGCCGCCGGGGGTGTGCCACCCTCGATCGCCTCGGCCAGCTCGGGCTCCAGCTCACGCAGCCGCCCGGCGATACGCTGCCGGAACACCGTGTCGCTCTCCAGCGCCGCCGCCATCGCGTTGCCGCCGTACTTGGCTCGGCGGGTCGGGGTAAAACGGGCGTACTGCCGCAGCGGAGCGGGAAGTTCCGCGATGGTCAGCCCACCGATCGCATCCCCGGTGAACGCCACCACTCGGCGCCGTACCCGCTCCGGCAGCGGACGGTCGAGCGCCTCGTCGGCGCCGCCACCCGGCCGCTCGGCCTCCGGCTCACCGCCCGTCCGTTCCTCCACGGCTCACACCCGCCCGTCCGTCAGACCTGTGCGCCGGGCCGGTCCACCAGCTCGACTTGGTCCATCGCATTGCACCAACGACAGCGCACCGACTCGATGGCCTCGCTGATAACCTCGCGCTCCTCCACCTTCGGCTCGCCCGCCAGGTCCAGATGGACGTACTCCACGACCTTGCTGGTCCGGGTCACATCGAACCGGGTGAGATTGCCGCACAGCGTGCAGCGCCAGCGCGTGTCGGCCGTGGGCTGAGGAACCGGCATGGTGTCGTCCTGTTCTTTCCGCGGAGCGTGGGTACTCTCCCCGCAACCCTACGGCCTGGCACCTGCCGCGTGTGTCGAGGCATCCACGCCGTGGCCAAGCCGTCATGATCCACACCATGCAGCGGATCGTGCCACGCTCTCTGTCCGGACAGCCCGTCATGACATACGCCCTGATCGGGACCTGCTGTGCGGTCTTCCTGCTCAGCCCGGCCGCCGGTTTCATCAGCGGGTACGGCAGCGATGACGCGGTGCGACACGCCCAGGTCGCGTACTTCCGCCACTGGGGCGTGCGCCCGGAGACGCTGTGGAGCGGTGCGCTGCGTCCGCTGTTCACCCCCTTCACCGCGGTCTTCCTGCACGGCAACTGGATGCACCTGCTGGGGAATCTGCTCTTCCTCTTTGTCTTCGGCGGCATGGTGGAGGGACGGATGGGGGCACTGCGCTTCACCGGCTGCTATCTGGTGATCGGCTATGCGGCGATGCTCAGCTACGCGGCTGTCCATCCGCACTCCAGCCAGACCCTGGTGGGTGCGTCGGGGGCGATCTCCGGAGTGCTCGGCGCCTTCCTCTATCTCTTCCCCCGGGCCCGGGTCACGGGCGTCTACCCCTTCCTCTTCTTCCTGCCGCTGCGCTTCCCGGCCTGGGCGGTGCTGGTCTTCTGGATCTCACTGCAGTGGCTGGCGGCCCGCGCCGACACCGACGGGCCGGGCACCGCCCATCTCACCCATGTCATCGGCTTCGCTCTCGGCTTCCTCTACACATGGGCCCGCTTCCGCGGTGAGGTTAGAGTGAGCAGGCCAGCTCAGGCGACCGAAAGAGGGCCAAAGCCGTGATCACTTCGATCGTGCTCATCAAGAGCAGCACCGACCGGATTCCCGAGATCGCCGAGCAGATCGCCGCGCTGGAAGGGGTCAGCGAGGTGTACTCGGTGACCGGCGCGCACGATCTGATCGCCATGGTGCGGGTGGCTCAGCACGATGATCTCGCCGATGTCATTCCGGGGCGAATCAGCAAGGTTCCCGGTGTGCTGTCCACCGAGACGCATATCGCGTTCCGCACCTATTCCCAGCACGACCTGGAAGCAGCCTTCGCCATCGGCCTCGACGCGTAACGATCCGGGAAGGGGTGGGAGACTGGGGGGCTAACCCCGGACAAGCTGCCTGACCGCGCCCAAGAAGCGGTCAATATGCTCATCCGGCGTGCCCACCCCAAAGCTGACCCGAATCGCGTCCAGGGATGAGGAACCGCACTCCCCCGGCCCGTCCTCCTCCGCACCGAGCAGGACACGCAGCAGCGGATGAGCGCAGAAGAGCCCGTCACGCACCCCGATGCCGTGCTCAGCGGAGAGCGCCGCCGCGAACTGCGAGCTGTTCCAGCCCGCCACCACGAAAGACAGCACCCCGACGCGCGGCGCGTCATCACCGAAGAGCGAGAGGACCCTGATCCCGGGCACCTCAGCCAGCCCCGCCCGGAGCCGGGCGATCAGCCGCTGCTCGCGCTCGACCAGCCGCTCGAACCCGGCCTCGGTCAGCGCCCGGCAGGCAGCGGCGATGGCGTAGGCGCCGATGACATTGGGCGACCCGGCCTCGTGCCGGGCTGCGGACGTCTGCCACTCAACCTCCACGCCACCGTCCGGGCGCCGCGACACCTTACGGCTGGCACCGCCACCCGCGAGATACGGCTCCGCCGCCCGCAGCCAGTCCGCGCGGCCCGCGAGGACCCCGGCGCCAAAGGGCGCGTACAGCTTGTGCCCGGAGAAGGCGACCCAGTCGACGTCCAGCTCCGCGATATCCACCGGACGGTGCGGTGCCAACTGCGCGGCGTCCAGCACAATACGCGCGCCGTGCCGGTGCGCGGCGGCCGCCAGCTCTTCGACCGGCCAGAGCTCCCCCGTCACATTGGACGCTCCCGTCACACACACCAGCTTCGGCCCCTTGGGCGCGGCGTGCAGCGCCTCATCGAGCACGGCGACCGCGTGCCGTGGGGTGGGCGGCGCGTCCAGATAAGTGGTGTCGTGGCCGCGCCACGGGAGAAGGGCGGCATGATGCTCGGTCTCGAAGACATAGACCCGGGTGTCCGCCGGGAGGACGGCGGCGAGGAGATTGAGCGAATCGGTGGTGGAGCGGGTGAAGACGACCTGGTCATCGGGGCGGCAGCCAAGGAACTCGGCGACCGTGGCCCGGCTCTCCTCGAAGAGGTCGGTGGAGAGCTGTGAGAGGTATCCGGCCCCGCGGTGGACGCTGCCGTAGTACGGCGCGTAGGCGGCGATGTCCTCCCATACCCGCCGCAGGGCGGGAGCGCTGGCGGCGTAGTCGAGCGCGGCGTACTCGATCTCGCCCCCGGTGGCGAGCGGCACCCGCACATCCGCGCCCAGCACGGGCAGGACGGCGGTGGTGTCGGCGGCTGCGGTGTCGGCGTTACGGCAGGCGGCATCGGCGGAAACAGACATGGCGGAGTCTCCTGAGAGAGGGTGGAGGGAAGTTCAGGCGAGGATGGGGGCCGCCAGGCCCTAACGCATTCGCTTACGCATAAAGGAACTCCCTCGACCGCGCTTGCCGCAGACCTTGCTGTCATGCGGCCCGGTCATCACCCGGGGCACCCCACCACGGACGGAGGGTTGCCGGACAGCGGGCCGGGGCCGTAGTCGCTGTCACTCGTGACCTTGAGCGGGAGTATGCCACATGATCCCTGCGCGCTACACGTGGCCTGCATCACGGACGGGCCCCGGCGCCCGGCGCCGGGGCCCGTCCCAGAGTCGCTTCCCGTTGCCCGTTGCCCGCTAGGCGTGGCTCGCGGCCACCCAGCGGTCGAGCGTGATCTTCGCGGCGCCGGAGTCAATGGACTCCGCGGCCTTCGCCATGCCCGCCGCGAGCTGCTCCGCGAGGGTGCCCTCGCCCGGTTCAAGGGCCACCAGGGCCGCTGCCGAGTTCAGCAGGACCGCGTCGCGGACCGGACCGGCCTCGCCGTCCAGCAGACGCCGGGCGACATCGGCGTTGTAGGCGGCGTCCGCTCCCCGCAGTGCCTCGATCGGTACCAGCTCGATGCCGACATCCCGGGGGTCAAAGGACTCCTGCCGGACCGTGCCCTCCCGTACGACCCACACCGTCGATGTCGAGGTCGTCGTCAGCTCATCGAGCCCGTCGTCACCGCGGAAGACCAACGCCGAGGTACCGCGCTCGGCGAGCACTCCCGCCATGATCGGCGCCATCCGGGCATCCGCGACGCCCGTGGCCTGGGCATCCACCCGGGCCGGATTTGTCAGCGGGCCAAGGAAGTTGAAGGTGGTGGGGACACCCAGCTCCTTGCGCGCACCGGCCACATGCCGCAGCGCCGGGTGGAACTTCACCGCGAAGCAGAAGCTGATTCCGGCCTCCACCGCGACCTCGGCGACCCGTTCCGGGGTCAGGTCCAGATTGACGCCCAGCTTCTCCAGGACGTCCGAGGAGCCGCTGGCTGAGGACGCCGCACGGTTGCCGTGCTTGATGACCTTCGCCCCGGTGCCGGCGATCACGATGGCCGACATGGTGGAGATATTGACCGTCTTGGCACGGTCACCACCCGTACCGACGATATCCACGGAAGGGCCGGGGACATCGATCGTGTTGGCGTGCTCGTACATCGCTCGTACAAGTCCGGAGACCTCCCCCACCGTCTCGCCCTTGGCGCGCAGCGCCACCGCGAAGCCCGCGATCTGGGCGTCGGTCGCCTCACCACGCATGATGCGGTCCATCGCCCAGGCGGTGTCCGCCTCCGTCAGGTCCTGCCCAGCGAGCAGCGCGCTCAGTACGTCCGGCCAGGTGCGGGCCACCACGTGTTCGCCTCCTGCGGGGGTCACAGCACTCATGGGGATCACTCCTGGTGTCTTTGGCTACCGAGGGCGCTCCGGGGAGGCCCGTCGCCAGCCTATCGGCGCAGCCGCACCACAGGGCCGGGTGGCCGCAGTGCGGACACACGAGCGGGCCCCTGGGTCTGTCCCCGTGCGGGGACAGACCCAGGGCCCAGACCGGCCTGCTAAACAGCAACCATCAATTGAGCAACCCCAACGGCGAGCAACCAGGTCCGCGAGAGCGGCGCCGGTTTAGGCGCAAGGTCAGTGCCCGTGGCCGCTCATGATCTGCTTGTACTCCTCCTGCGTGGGCTTGGGAATCTGACCGTGCTCACCGAAGTAGCCACGGCTGATCCTGACGCGCAGCTTCTCCATCAGACCGACCTTGCGCCGGACACCGTGCTCGTCGACCGCGGCGGGCAGCGCGGCCGGCTTGTGCTGGTCGTGCTGGGTGAGGGTGTGCAGCTGGTCCTGTGAGAGCGGCTCATGCACCTCGATGAACTCACCGTGCGGCAGGCGCTTGATGATGCCGGTCTCCCGGCCGTGCAGCACCTTCTCCCGGTCGCGCCGCTGCAGCCCCAGACAGATCCGCCGGGTCGCCCAGAACACGATCACCGGCACGAGGAAGAAGCCGATACGGACGAACCAGGTGATGGCGTTGATCGACAGGTCGAAGTGAATGGCCCACAGGTCATTGCCACCGCCGACCAGCAGCACGAAGTACCAGCTGATCCAGGCCGCACCGAAGGCGGTACGGGTCGGAGCGTTGCGCGGGCGGTCCAGCAGGTGGTGCTCGCGCTTGTCCTTGGTGACCCAGTTCTCGAAGAACGGGTAGACCGCGATCGCGGCCAGCACCAGCGGGAAGATCATCAGCGGGATGAACACACCGAAGTTGATGGTGTGGCCGGTCGGGATGACCCACTCCCAGCCGGGCATGACCCGGATCAGGCCCTCGGAGAAGCCCATGTACCAGTCCGGCTGGGCGTTCGTGGAGACCTGGTCGGGCCGGTACGGACCGAGCACCCAGACCGGGTTGATGCTGAACGTCGCGGAGATCACCGCGATGATGCCGAAGACCAGGAAGAAGAAGCCACCGGCCTTGGCCGTGTAGACCGGCATCAGCGGGAAGCCGACGACGTTCTTGTTGGTCCGTCCGGGCCCGGGGAACTGGGTGTGCTTGTGGTAGAAGACCAGGATCAGGTGGGCCACCACCAAGCCCAGCATGATGCCGGGCAACAGCAGTACATGGATGGTGAAGAACCGCGGGATGATCTCCGTGCCGGGGAACTCACCGCCGTACAGGAACATCGCGAGGTACGTACCGACCAGCGGGACGGCGAGGATCGCGCCTTCCATGAACCGGGTGCCGGTGCCGGAGAGCAGGTCGTCCGGGAGCGAGTAACCGGTGAAGCCGGTGAACATACCGAGCACCAGCAGCAGGAAGCCGAAGAGCCAGTTGATCTCACGCGGCTTGCGGAACGCACCGGTGAAGAACACCCGCATCATGTGCACGATCATGGCCATCAGGAAGATGAGCGCTGCCCAGTGGTGGATCTGCCGCATCAGCAGACCGCCGCGCACATCGAAGCTGATGTCCAGCGTGGAGGCGTACGCCTCCGACATCAGCACACCCTGCATCGGCACATACGGACCGTCGTAGTGCACCTCGGCCATGCTCGGCTTGAAGAACAGGGTGAGGTAGACACCGGTCAGGATGATGATGATGAAGGAGTAGAGGGCGATCTCGCCCAGCATGAAGGACCAGTGGTCCGGGAAGACCTTGCGCAGGTTCTTCTTGGCCCCGCCGTAGATCCCCAGACGGCCATCGGCCCAGTCAGCGACCCGCTCGCCCGCGGGCGCCTTGCCCCGGGGCCTTGGGCTCTCAGTTGTCGTACTCATCCGCGCTCCCAGAAGCTCGGGCCGACGGGCTCCGCGAAGTCGCCCTGCGCCTCGAGGAAACCGTCCTTACTGACGCTGATCTGCAGCTGTGGCAGGGGGTGGCCGGCCGGGCCGAAGATCACGCGTGCGCCGTCAGTCAGATCGAAGGTCGACTGGTGGCACGGGCAGAGCACATGGTGCGTCTGCTGCTCATAGAGGGTGACCGGGCAGCCAACGTGGGTGCAGATCCTGGAGTAGGCCACGATGCCCTCGTGGGCCCAGTCCAGCTGCTGCCTGTCCTTGATGTCGTTCGGCTCCAGCCGGATGAGCATCAGGGCCGCCTTGGCGATCTCCTTGGGGAAATCATGGTCCTCGGGGTCCAGGCCCTCCGGCATGGCGAAGGTCAGCGAGCCCACCGTGATGTCCTCGGGCCGCAGCGGCTCCAGGGTGTTCTCGTTGACGAGACGAAGCCCCTTCTTCCACATCGTGCTGCGGAGCTTGTCCTCCGGCAGCGGGCCCAGGTCGCGCAGCAGCACCAGACCGGAGAGCGGCACCAGGGCCAGCGCGCCGAACATGGTGTTGCGGATCAGCTTCCGGCGGCCGAGCCCGGAGTCCTCCGCGCCCTTCGCGAACGCCGCCAGCGCCGCGGACTTGGTCGCGTCACTCGCCTCGATCGGGTGGCGCTCCTGGACGACCTCGTGACTGTCCATCAGGGTCCGGGACCAGTGGACCGCGCCCGCGCCAATGCAGAACAGGGCGATACCGAGGGTGAGCCCCAGCGAGAAGTTCAGAATGCTGATGTGCCCGAACGGGAAGATATAAACGATCTTGTCGATCGGGAAGGTCACATAGGAGGCGATAAAGCCGATCGTGGCCAGCATGGACACGGTGAAGAGCAGGGCGACCACGCGCTCGGAGCGCTTGGCGGCCCGCTCATCGATGTCCTGGATGCGGTCCTCGTGAGGCGGCAGCCCCGGGTCGGCGAACGGATCGTCCGCGACCTTTACCTCGCCCTGTGCGGAACCCTGCTCAGCCGGCAGGTGGTCGTCTGACACGTCGTTGTGGGATCCAGTCTGGCTACTCATGACTTCCTGGCCTTGGCGTTCCGGGCCGCGATCCAGACGGTGACGCCGATCAGAACCGCGAGGGCGATGGTCCAGGTGAACAGACCCTCACTGACGGGTCCGAAGCCACCGAGTGCCCAGCCGCCCGGGTCCTCCGTCTCCGAGGTGTTGACCTCGCCCAGATACGCGATGATCTGCTTCTTCTGCTGCTCCGGCAGCACGGTATTGGGGAAGGCAGGCATGTCCTGCGGGCCGGTCAGCATGGCCTCGTAGATGTACTTGGGAGGGACATCCCGCAGGTTGGGGGCGTACTTGCCCTTGGTGAGCGCGCCGCCCTGGCCGGTGAAGTTGTGGCACTGCGCACAGTTCGTCCGGAAGAGCTTGCCCCCCTCGCCGATCTCCTTGGCGCTGAGCCCCTCGGGGCTGTACTGCTCCTTGGTGGGCACGGACGGACCGGCACCAAGCGAGGCGACATACGCCGCGAGCTGGTCGATCTCGGCCTGTGTGTAGACCTTGGGCTTCTCTGGCGCCTGGACGCCAGGCGACTGCATGGGCATCCGGCCGGTGCCGACCTGGAAGTCGACAGCGGCGGCGCCGACGCCAACGAGGCTCGGTCCGTCGCTGGAGCCCTGGCCGCCGGTTCCATGGCAGCTGGAGCAGCCAACGGCGTAGAGCTTCTTGCCCTCCTCGATGGCGAGTGACTGCGAAGAGGCCACCGAGTTGTCGGCCTTCGCCTCGCCCACAGGAGCGAACGCGGCGTACAGCCCCCCGGTGGCCGCCAGCGCGAAGAGTAGAACGACGATCGCCGCCAGCGGATGGCGCCGTCGTGCGGAGAGCTTTTTCACGGATTACCCCGGTGTCAGGATCTTCTGCGTCGATGCTTCTGGTTATGTCTGTCTGTGTGCGGTCCGGCTGTATGTGTCCGGCGCGCGCCCGGACTACCTGATCAAGTAGATCGTGGCGAAGAGGCCGATCCAGACGACATCGACGAAGTGCCAGTAGTAGGACACGACGATGGCAGCGGTGGCCTGGTGATGGGTGAACCGCCTGGCCGCGTACGTCCTGCCGAGAACGAACAGGAACGCGATCAGGCCGCCCGTCACATGGAGGCCGTGGAAGCCGGTGGTCAGGTAGAACACCGAACCATACGGGTCCGAGGAGAGCGAAAGACCCTCGTGCTTGATCAGCTCCACGTACTCGAACATCTGGCCGCCGATGAAGATCGCGCCCATGACGAAGGTGACCACGAACCACGAGCGGAGCTTCTTCACGTCCCCGCGCTCGGCGGCGAAGACGCCGAGCTGGCAGGTGAGTGAGGAGAGCACCAGGATCGTGGTGTTCGTCGCCGCGAACGGAAGGTTCAGGCCGTCCGCCTGTTCCGACCAGTACTCGGCTCCCATCACCGATCGCAGGGTGAAGTACATCGCGAAGAGGGCCGCGAAGAACATCAGCTCGGAACTCAGCCAGATGATGGTTCCGACGCTGGTGAGGTTCGGCCGATTGACCGACGGGTGCGCGTGCCCGGTTTCTACTGCTGTTGCTGTCGCCACGACCGACATTATGTCGGTCGCTTATTCCGTACTGACTTCGGGGGGTGCCGTTCGGTGTGTCCGACGTATGTGCGCTGCGCAAACGGCCCCTTCACACGGCCATCAGAGCGGCGTTCCCGGTGCTGTTGAGGGGGCGGTTGAGGGAGTAGCATCCGGGCAGCGCTTCGCAGTGCTTCTTGACGTTTCGATCCAACCGATCCCATGACGCGGAGGAACGATGCAGCCGACGGCCACGGTGCTGGTCTACAGCGATGACGCCAACACCCGCGAGCAGGTGCGGCTGGCCGCCGGACGCCGGCCCGCCGCCGATGTGCCCTCGGTGGAGTACCTGGAGTGCGCGACGCTCCCCGCGGTGCTGAGCGCCCTGGAGAAGGGCGGCATCGATGTCTGTGTGCTGGACGGTGAGGCGGTCCCCGCGGGCGGTATGGGGGTGTGCCGACAGATCAAGGACGAGATCTTCAACTGCCCGCCCGTGCTTCTGCTGATCGGCCGCCCCACGGACTCCTGGCTGGCCACCTGGAGCCGGGCGGAGGCCGTGGTCTCCCACCCGCTGGACCCGGTGGCCCTGACCGACTCGCTGGCCGGGCTGCTGCGCCAGCGCCGTCAGAACGCCGCCTGAGCGTGGCCAGACGCAGGCCGGGGGCCCGGAGCTCTGTCCAGGCCCCCGGCTGCGGGGGAAACAGGGGGACCTAGGGGGTGTCTGGTGGGTCTCCGTGGAAGAAGGAGCGGCGTCTGGTGCGTGTGATCGCAAGGCGGAGGAGGAAGCCAACCTGGTTGGTTGGCGACCGACGACAACGCAGCGAGCGTGCGTGCCAGGCGTCGCGACGCCGCGCGGATCCACCAGACACCCCCTAGATCCGGGGGCGGAGGCGGGCCTTGTCTGCGGGGGTCGAGCCCTCGCGGGTGCCTTCGAGCAGCGCGCTGCCCTTCCGCCACTTGTCCCAGGTCATGTTCCAGTCGCCGAATCCATTGCCGAAGGCCGGCATCCGCGAGCCATCGGTGTTGACGTGTGTCACCAGGTCACCGGGCCGGATGGAGTTGAAGAACCAGCGGGCGTTGCTGGAGCTGGCCCCCGTGCAGCCGTGACTGACGTTGGCGACGCCGTGTGAACCCGCCGACCAGGGCGCGCCGTGCACATACTCGCCACTCCAGGTCAGCCGTGTGGCCCAGTAGACCGGCAGGTCGTAGAAATCGGATATGCCGACGCTGGCGCTGCGCATCCGGACGTAGGACGACTTCTCCAGCACCACCTTGGTGCCGTTGCGGGTGCGGTACCCGGCCATGCCGGTGGTGATCGGCATGGTGTTGACGACCTCACCGTTCTTCTTGACGGTCATCACCAGTGCGGAGGCGTCCGCGATGGCTTCGATCCGGTCGCCGGTCTTCAGCTTCAGCGGCTTGGTCCTGCCGCCGTACAGCCCGTCACGGATCTTGACGCCCGCCAGCCGGCTCTTGGCGGTGATGGTGGCGTGGGCGGGCCAGTACTCCTTGGGGCGGTAGTGCAGCTTCTTGCCGTCCACCCAGTGCCAGGCGCCCTTGACGCTCGGCGTTGAGCGGACCTGGAGCGCTCGCTCAACTATTCGACGCTGCGCCTTGCCCTTGATCTTCTTACTGAGCTCGGCGGTGATGGGCTGTCCCACGCCGTAGGTGCCGCTGTCCGGCCCGAACTTCACCTTCAGCAGCTGTTTGGCATCGGGTTTGCGGGTGTCAAAGTTCACGGTACGGCGGCCGGGCTTGCCGCTCCTGTTCTCGGTGCTGATCTGCACCGTGTACGTCTGCCCGGCGGCCAGCGGGCTGGTACTGCGCCAGCTGCTGCCGTCCTCCGACAACTCCCCGCGCACATAGCGGCCGGCCGCGTCTATCGCGAGCACGTCCGTGATCTGCCCGTTGCCGCTCTTGGAGGTGACCTCAAGCGGCTTGTCGGGGTCAACGGCACGGCTGCTGTTTCCGCCCATGCTGACGGCCACCTGGCTCGCGGCGTCGTACGGCTTCGCGGCCAGTGGGTGCGAGGAGTCACCGCACGCGGTCAGCACCATGGTGGGTGCCAGCAGCAGCGCGCAGCTCAGCGTGATTCGTTTCGGTCCATGCGTCCCATAACTCATGGCTTAAAAGTATGAAAACTGCTCATCATGGGCGCGCTGGATACGCCCACATGGGTCGACCCCGGGCGGTTGCCCGGGGTCGATCCTTGACTTCTCGGCGAAACGTCCTACTGAGTCTGGTTCTCGCCGTGGTAGTACTCGAAGACCCAGCCGAAGATCGCGACCAGGATGACCGGCACCGAGAAGTAGAGCAGCCACCAGCCGAAGACGACGCCCATGAAGGCGAGGGCGCTGCCGACGCCCACGGCGAGCGGCTGCCAGCTGTGCGGGCTGAAGAAGCCCAGCTCCCCGGCGTCGTCCGCGACGTCCGCTTCCTTGTTGTCCTGCGCCCCGGTGTCCACCCGGCGTGCGGTGAACGCCAGGTAGTAACCGATCATGATGGCCAGTCCGAACGCCAGGAACAGCGCGGTGGTACCGACCGGTTCATTCGACCACACGCCGTACACAATGGCGACGATCAGAATGAAGGCCGACAGCCAGATGAACATCGTGCCCTGGATCTTCACTTTTCGCCCTCCTTCCTGCCGGTGAGCGCCTGGTCGGAGCCATGCGGATCGAGCTGCTCCAGCGCCGCGATGTCCGGGTGGTGCAGATCGAAGGCCGGAGATTCGGACCGGATCCGCGGCAGCGTGAGGAAGTTATGCCGCGGCGGCGGGCAGGACGTCGCCCATTCAAGTGAACGTCCATAGCCCCAAGGGTCGTCGACCTCGATCTTCTTGCCGTACTTCTGCGTCTTCCAGACGTTGTAGAGGAACGGCAGGAGCGACATGCCCAGCAGGAACGAGCTGATCGTCGAGATGGTGTTCAGCGCGGTGAACCCGTCGGCGTTCAGATAGTCCGGGTAGCGCCGCGGCATGCCTTCGGCGCCCAGCCAGTGCTGGACCAGGAAGGTGCCGTGGAAGCCCACGAACAGCGTCCAGAAGGTGATCTTGCCAAGCCGCTCGTCGAGCATCTTGCCGGTGAACTTCGGCCACCAGAAGTGGAAGCCCGCGAACATCGCGAAGACCACGGTGCCGAACACCACGTAGTGGAAGTGCGCCACCACGAAGTACGAGTCGGAGATGTGGAAGTCCAGCGGCGGCGAAGCCAGGATGACTCCGGTCAGACCACCGAACAGGAAGGTGATCAGGAAGCCGACCGTCCAGAGCATCGGGGTTTCGAAGGAGAGCGAGCCCTTCCACATGGTGCCGATCCAGTTGAAGAACTTCACTCCGGTCGGGACGGCGATCAGGAAGGTCATAAAGGCGAAGAACGGCAGCAGCACACCGCCGGTGACATACATGTGGTGCGCCCACACGGTCACGGACAGACCGGCGATCGCGATGGTCGCCGCGATCAGGCCGATGTAGCCGAACATCGGCTTCCGGGAGAAGACCGGAATGACCTCGGAGACGATGCCGAAGAACGGCAGCGCGATGATGTACACCTCGGGATGGCCGAAGAACCAGAAGAGGTGCTGCCACAGCAGGGCACCGCCATTGGCCCCATCGAAGATATGCGCCCCGAATTGCCGGTCTGCCTCAAGGGCGAACAGCGCGGCGGCCAGGACCGGGAAGGCCAGCAGCACCAGCACACCGGTGAGCAGCACATTCCAGGTGAAGATCGGCATCCGGAACATCGTCATGCCCGGAGCGCGCATGCAGATGATGGTGGTGATGAAGTTGACCGCACCGAGGATCGTGCCGAAGCCGGAGAGGGCCAGACCCATGATCCACATATCGGCGCCCACGCCGGGCGAGCGGATCGCGTCATTGAGTGGTGCGTAGGCGAACCAGCCGAAGTTGGCCGCACCGTTCGGGGTGATGAAGCCGGCCACGGCGATCGTCGAGCCGAACAGATAGAACCAGTAGGCCAGCATGTTCAGCCGCGGGAACGCCACATCGGGCGCACCGATCTGCAGCGGCATGATCCAGTTCGCGAAACCGGCGAACAGCGGGGTCGCGAACATCAGCAGCATCACCGTGCCGTGCATGGTGAACAGCTGGTTGAACTGCTCGTTCGAGATGATCTGCGTACCCGGCCGGGCGAGTTCGGCGCGCATGAAGAGCGCCATCACACCGCCGATAACGAAGAAGATGAACGAGGTGATCAGATAGAGCGTGCCGATCGTCTTGTGATCGGTGGTCGTCAGCCACTTCACCACGATGTTGCCGGGCTCTTTGCGCCGCACCGGCAGCTCGTTCTCATATGAGTCGTCTGCTGCGGCGGCACCCTGGGGTTCGTTGAGGATGCTCACGGGTTGTTGGTCTCCGCATTCTTGGCCGCGTCCGTCTGCGCAATGCCCGCCGGAAGGTAGCCGGTCTGGCCCTTCTCAGCCAGTTCCTCCAGGTGCTTCTGGTAGCGCTCCGGGGAAACCACCTTGACGTTGAAGAGCATCCGGGAGTGGTCCACACCGCACAGCTCGGCGCACTTGCCCCGGAAGGTCCCCTCCTTGTTCGGAGTCACCTCGAAGCGGTTGGTGTGTCCGGGGATGACGTCCTGCTTCATCAGGAACGGCAGCACCCAGAAGGAGTGGATGACGTCCCGCGAGGTCAGCACGAACTGGACCGTCTCGCCCTTGGGCAGCCAGAGGGTGGGCCCCGGGTTGCCGGTCTGCGGATTCCGGTCAGCCGGTGTACCGATGTCGTGGACGCCCTCGGCGCCCTCCGGTACGGCTGCCATCATGCGGTCCGGAATCGCGGCCAGTTCCCCGGCGTCCCGGTTGTCGCTGGACTTGTCGCCGTCCACGTCCGCCATGTAGTTGAAGGCCCAGCTCCACTGGAAGCCCACCACATTGATGACATGGTCGGGCTTCTTGGAGGTCTCCAGGAGCGCCGCCTGATCACGTGCGGTGAAGTAGAAGAGCACCGAGACGATGATGAGCGGAACGACCGTGTACAGGGCCTCGATGGGCATGTTGTACCGGGTCTGCGGAGGAATCTCCACCTTGGTCCGGGAGCGCCGGTGGAAGATGACGCTCCACAGGATCAGGCCCCACACCAGTACACCCGTGGCGAGCGCAGCCGCCCACGAGCCCTGCCACAGGGAGAGGATCCGCGGCGCCTCCTCCGTGACGGGGGTGGGCATACCGAGGCGGGGGAAGTCCTTGTATGTGCAACCGGTCGCGGTCGCCAGGACCAGGCCCGCAGCAAGCGCCTGCGGCAGCATCCGCCGCATCGGGCGCCGCCTGGGGGGACCGCCCGCGCCCGCCAGGGCGTGGGGGAGGTCGGAGCCGTTGGGACTCACGTAGCGCCTTCCCGAGAGTCTCGCCCGCTCGGCCGGGCGCGGCCGTATGGTTCGGGCGCCGGCCCTGGCGCGGGCAGGGGTTTGGATGTTTATGCGGAGCAAACCCTACTGGACGCTTTTTAGGGTCACGCGGGGAGGGTGGGTAACGCGCCGCTGCTCCCACTGATGGAGTGGGATCGCCGGGACCGGGAGCTGTTCTGACACCATTTCGCCTGCGCGTTAGCGTTTACTTGTGCCTTACTTTGACGCTGCTTCCGCCGTTCCGCTCCATCCCGTCGCCCGGCAGGCCCTGCTCGCCGCGCTGGATGAGGGCTGGGCTGATCCAGCCCGGCTGCACCGCGAGGGGCGGCGGGCCCGGATGCTGCTGGACGCGGCGCGCGAGACGGCCGCGGAGGGGGTGGGATGCCGCCCGGATGAGCTGGTCTTCGCACCATCGGGCACCCAGGCACTGCACTCCGGGATCGCCGGTGCGCTCGCCGGGCGGCGGCGGGCCGGGCGGCGGCTGATTGTCTCCGCCGTCGAGCACTCGGCGGTCCTGCACTCGGCGGCGGCCCATGAGGCGGACGGCGGCACGGTGACCGAGGTCGGTGTGGACCGGGGCGGCCGGGTCACAGCGGATGCCTTCGCGCAAGCGCTGCGGGATGGGCGGGAAGGCCGGGACGCCGCCGCGCTGGCCTGTCTGCAGTCCGCCAACCACGAGGTGGGCACGGTGCAGCCGGTCGCTGATGTCTCCGGGGTGTGCCAGGAGGCGGGTGTGCCGCTGCTGGTGGACGCCGCGCAGTCGCTTGGCTGGGGATCCGTGGGCGGTGACTGGTCGCTGCTGACCGCCAGCGCGCACAAGTGGGGCGGGCCGAGCGGCGTGGGGTTGCTGGTGGTGCGCAAGGGCGTACGTTTCGCGGCCCGGCCGCCGACTGATGAACGGGAGTCGGGCCGTATGCCCGGCTTTGAGAACCTTCCGGCAATTATTTCCGCTGCGGCTTCCCTCCGGGCGGTGCAGGCCGAGGCGGGCGCGGAGGCGGAGCGGCTGCGGCCACTGGTGGACCGTATCCGCAACCGGGTGCCGGAGCTGGTACCGGATGTGCAGGTGGCCGGTGATCCGGTGCGGCGGCTGCCCCATGTGGTGACCTTCTCCTGCCTCTACGCGGACGGCGAGTCCCTGCTGCACGCGCTGGACCGCGCGGGCTTCTCGGTCTCCTCCGGCTCCTCCTGTACGTCCAGCACCCTGACCCCGAGCCATGTGCTGCGGGCGATGGGGGTGCTGTCGGGGGGCAACATCCGGGTCTCGCTGCCGCCGGGCACGACGGCGGAGGAGGTCGACGAGTTCCTCGCCGCGCTGCCGGAGGCGGTGGCCTCGGTACGGTCCCAGCTGGGCGCGCCAGCCACGGAGTCCGGCGGCTCCTCGGTCACCGTTGACTCGCTGGGCAAGCGGTGCCCGATCCCGGTGATCGAGCTGGCGAAGGTGATCGGCGACGTACCGGTGGGCGGCGTCGTCACGGTACTCGCCGACGACGAGGCGGCACGGCTGGACATCCCGGCATGGTGCGAAATGCGGGGCCACGAATACCTGGGCGCCAAAGGCACCACCCACCAAGTACGCCGCACAAAGTAACCCCGCCGCAGGACGGCCCCGGAATGTTGTGGGCAGTCGTTCCGCAGGGCGTGGGGGCACCGCCTGGGGGCACCTCCCAGACGGAGTCTGGGGGAGGTAGCTGGGGGAGGGTGGGCACAACACCCGGCCACCGGCCCGCACCGGTGATGGCCGGGGCCCGGGGCGAAGCCCCGGTTTCCGGGAAGGGGCGGGAATTGGGGAAACCCCCACGGCACCCCGGCGCGGGGGCGAAGCCCCGCCAGGCGGCGGAGCCGCATATCGGCACAGCCGGGAAGGGGCGGGATACGGGGACACCCACCCGGGCGGGGCGAGCCCCCACGCGGTGGAGCCGCATGGGGGCAGCCGGACAGCGGGCTAGGCCAGGTGAGCCTGGACCTCGGTGGCGGCGTCCGCCCCATACGCCTTGGTGAAGCGCTCCATAAAGTGCACCCGGTGCAGCTCGTACTCCTGCGTACCGACCGTCTCAATGACAAGCGTCGCCAGCATGCAGCCAACCTGCGCCGCCCGCTCCAGGCTCACCCCCCAGGCCAGCCCGGAGAGAAAGCCCGCACGGAACGCGTCGCCGACGCCGGTCGGGTCGGCCTTGGTCTCCTCCTCGGGGCAGCCGACCTCGATGACGGGCTCACCGGCCCGCACGATACGGACACCACGCGCACCCAGCGTGGTGACCCGGGTGCCGACCCTGTCCAGGACCTCGTCGGCGGACCATCCGGTCTTGGTCTCGATGAGGGCCGTCTCGTACTCATTGGCGAAGAGGTAGGCCGCACCATCGGTCAGCGCCCGGATCTCCTCGCCGCCCATGCGCGCGAGCTGCTGCGAGTAGTCGGCGGCGAAGGGAATGCCCCGGGTGCGGCACTCCTCCGTGTGGCGCATCATCGCCTCGGGGTCGTCGGCGCCGATGTGGATCAGGTCCAGCACGCCGACGCGGTCGGCGACCGACTGCAGTTCGATCTGCCGGGCCTCACTCATCGCTCCGGTGTAGAAGGAGCCGATCTGGTTGTGGTCGGTGTCGGTCGTGCAGACGAAGCGCGCGGTGTGCAGTACCTCGGAGATACGGACCGAGGCCGTGTCGACCCCGTGCCGTTCCAGCCAGGCACGGTATTCCGCGAAGTCGGCACCGGCGGCACCGACCAGGACGGGCTGGGCGCCGAGCTGGCCCATGCCGAAACAGATATTGGCCCCCACTCCGCCACGGCGGATGTCGAGGGTGTCGACCAGGAAGGACAGCGAAACGGTGTGCAGCTGATCGGCGACGAGCTGGTCCGCGAAGCGGCCAGGGAACGTCATCAGATGGTCAGTGGCGATGGAGCCGGAGACGGCGATACGCACGACGGGCTGCTCCTGTTGAGGCGACGAAAGGGACACTCAACGCTATCGGTTCAGCGCAAGATTCCCGACCGCGAAATACTACCCAAAAGTAGGGGATACCTGGCGGCAGGTGTTGTGCGTAGCGTCTGCCGTATGACGAAGCGCACTCCCTCCCCCTCCCCTCCCGCTCCGGAACCCGAGTCGCTCGCTCAACTGCGCGGTGACTGCGCACGGATGGCTCCGCACTGGACGGCTGATCATCCCGGCGGCGGCGAGACCGCCAACCCCGTATCGCCGTCGCTGCTGCACGGCGTGACCGTGCCGCCGCGGTCCGCGCAGCTGCTGGACGGTATGTCCGACTACGGCGACTGACGGAACCGCGCGCTCCTCCGTCCCGTCCCATCGGCACCATGGACTGGCGGAGTCATAAGGAGCGATGCGGTGAGCACCGACCCCCACATCCACGACGAACCGGTGGAGCCGCGTCGGCGCCGGTTCGCAGCCGTAGCCGTCGCGGCCGCGGTGCTGCTGGCCGGTGGCGGTGGCGCGTACTGGGCTTCGACCGCCATGAGCGGCGGAGAACCGGGCGACGCCGCCGCCCCGGTCGGCCCCGGAGGCAGCGGAGAGGCCACACCGCCGAAGATCGCGCTGGACGGCTATGGCGGGGAGCGCGCCGCCCACTCCGGCCAGGCGTACCGCGCCCAGGGCCCGCTTCCGGACGGCCCGGACCGGGCTCCGGTCTACCGGGGCACGGGATCCCCCGACAAGAAGGCGGTCGCCGAACTCGCCACCGCGCTCGGAGTCAAGAGCGCACCGGAGCTGAAACAGAGCTCCTGGATGGTCAGTGATGGCAAGGACGGGATGGGTCCCGCGCTGCGGGTCACCGCCGAAGAGCCGGGAGACTGGTCGTACAGCCGCTACGCACAGGACGGTGACACCCCGGCGTCCAGCGGTGAGCCCCAGCAGAAGCCGGTGTCCGAGCAGCGGGCCAGGCGGGCGGCCGCGCCGGTGCTGAAGGCCCTGGGCCTGGGCGATGCCACGGTGGATACGGGCTCGACGGTCGGCGCGCTGCGCATGGTGCAGGCGGAGCCGCGGGTGGGCGAGCTGCCCACGCACGGCTGGCAGACCGGGATCACGGTCGGCTCGGATGGCCAGCTGGTGCGCGCCAACGGGAAGCTGGGCCGGCTCACCAGGGGCGCGGACTATCCGGTGCTGAGCGCCGGGGAGGCGCTGAAGGCACTGAACAAGAGCTCCAGCGGCGCCAGCGGGATCCAGTGTGTACGGGCACCCTGTGAGCCCGGACCGGCCGACCAGCAGGGCCCGCTGAAGGTGACCGCCGCGGAGTTCGGTCTTGCGGCGCACTCCTCGAAGGGGCGGCAGCTGCTGCTGCCCTCATGGCTGTTCCAGGTCGAACAGGGACAGAGTGAGCATACGGTGGCGTATCCCGCGGTGGAACCGCGCTATCTGGCTCCGCGGCCCGTACCCGGCAGTGAGCCGGGCAAGCCCCCGGCCGCTCCCGCTGAACCTGGTGAGCCCGGCCGGCCCGGCGGTGCGGGGCAGTCGGTGGAGTCGTACAGCAGCAAGGACCGCGAGCTGACCCTGCACTTCTGGGGCGGGGTGTGCAGCGACTACTCGGCCAGCGCCGACGAGACGAAGAACACAGTCAAGGTCACGGTCACCGCGAGGGACAAGGAGCCCGGTCAGATCTGCATCAAGATCGCCAAGGCGATGACCGTGAAGGTCACCCTTGACCAGCCGGTCGGCGACCGCACCGTCGTCGACGCGGACGGCAACAAGATCCCGAAGAAGTAGCAGATACCCCGGCCCTGTATACGTCGAAGGCGGCGACCCCGGTGGGGTCGCCGCCTTACTGAGTCATCAGTTGAACGAGTCGCCGCAGGCGCAGGAGCCCGAGGCGTTGGGGTTGTCGATGGTGAAGCCCTGCTTCTCGATGGTGTCGACGAAGTCGATGGAGGCGCCGCCCAGGTACGGGGCGCTCATCCGGTCGGTGACGACCTTGACACCATCAAAATCCTTGACGACATCGCCGTCGAGCGAACGCTCATCAAAGAAGAGCTGGTAGCGCAGACCGGAGCAGCCACCGGGCTGGACGGCCACACGCAGCGCCAGATCGTCGCGGCCCTCCTGCTCAAGCAGGCTCTTGACCTTCGCCGCGGCGGCGTCCGACAGGATGATGCCGTCAGTCGTCACAGCGGTCTCGTCCGATACGGACATCTGCTTCTCTCCCGGGTTGTACGGACTGCTCTGCCACCTGCTGGAACAGGAGGCGTCCCGGATTCATTCCAAGCCGGGCATGTCTTTTCGTCTTCATGCTCGCACACCCCGCCCGGACGGGTCACCGCCCGCCTCGGGCGAATCGGACCATGACCCGGCGGTAACCGGGGATGCGTCACATTGACGCTATCGGGCATCGTCAAGCTGACACGAACCGGTTATGATAGATAGCGTCAAATCGACGAAAAGCGTTGAGCCGTGCAATCAGAAAGGGTGCGTGCCGTGAACACCGCCCAGCCCCTGGACGTCCAGCCCACCCCGCTTGCCCTGCTGCTGCTCGGCCGGGAGACCGACCCGAAGAGCGAGCGCGGCGTGGAGTGCCCCGGCGATCTGCCAGCGCCGTCCGACCCGGACCTGGTGGAGCGCGCCCGGGCGGCCAAGGCAAAGCTCGGCGACAAGGTCTTCGTGCTCGGCCATCACTACCAGCGCGATGAGGTCATCGAGTTCGCGGATGTCACCGGCGACTCCTTCAAGCTGGCCCGGGACGCCGTCGCTCGTCCAGAGGCCGAGTACATCGTCTTCTGCGGTGTGCACTTCATGGCCGAATCGGCCGACATCCTCACCTCCGACAAGCAGCAGGTCGTGCTCCCCGATCTCGCAGCCGGCTGCTCCATGGCCGATATGGCCACCGCCGAGCAGGTCGCCGAGTGCTGGGACGTACTGACCGAGGCAGGCATATCCGAGGTCACCGTCCCGGTCTCGTATATGAACTCCTCCGCCGACATCAAGGCCTTCACCGGCAAGCACGGCGGCACGATCTGCACATCCAGCAATGCCAAGCGTGCGCTGGACTGGGCCTTCGAACAGCGCGACCCCTCGACAGGCAAGGTCCTTTTCCTGCCCGATCAGCACCTGGGCCGCAATACTGCGGTACGCGACATGGGCATGTCCCTGGACGACTGCGTCGTCTACAACCCGCACAAGCCGAACGGCGGGCTGACAGCCGAGCAGCTGAAGGCCGCCAAGATGATCCTGTGGCGGGGCCACTGCTCGGTGCACGGCCGCTTCTCGCTGGATTCGGTCAACGACGTCCGCGAGCGCGTCCCCGGCGTCAATGTGCTGGTGCACCCCGAGTGCAAGCACGAGGTTGTCGCCGCCGCCGACTACGTCGGGTCGACCGAGCACATCATCAAGACCCTGGAGGCCGCGCCCGCGGGCTCCAAGTGGGCGATCGGCACCGAGCTCAACCTGGTACGGCGGCTGGCGAACCGTTACGCCGCCGAGGGCAAGGAGATCGTCTTCCTCGATAAGACGGTGTGCTTCTGCTCGACCATGAACCGCATCGATCTGCCGCATCTGGTCTGGGCGCTGGAATCGCTGGCGAACGGCACGGTCGTCAACCGGATCGAGGTCGACCCGGAGACCGAGAAGTTCGCCAAGCTGGCGCTTGAGCGGATGCTGGCCCTTCCGTAAGTAAGGGCTTTGCCCTGCCGTCCTGCCGCCCCGCCGAGCTGCCGACCTGCCCCCCGCTGCCGCCATGGCAGCGGGGCGGTGTCGGGCGGGGGTCATCGGTTCAGCACAGTGCCGCCAAGGCGTCCCGCACGGCCCGGTGGAAGGTCGGATAGGCGTAGATCATGTGCCGCAGCCGCTCGACCGGCACCTCGGCCTGCACCGCCATCGCCAGCCCGTAGAGCACCTCGCTACCGGCGGGGCCCATGGCTGTCGCGCCGACCAGCACACCCCTGTCCGCGTCCTCGACCAGCTTGACCAGGCCTTCGCCGGCCTGTCCGTGGATCCGGCCGCGTGCCGAGGACGACAGCTCGGCGCCGCCAGTGCGCACCCGTAGCCCCTTCTCGCGGGCCTGCGCCTCGGTCAGGCCCACCGCACCGACCTCCGGGTCGGTGAAGGTGACCCGGGGCAGCGCCCGGTAGTCGGCGTCCGGGCCCGGTGCGCCGAGGACCGCCCGTACGACAATGTCAGCCTGGTACATCGCCATATGGGTGGACGCGCCCCGCCCGGTCACATCCCCGACGGCCCACAGCGCATGGGCGGCGAGCAGCTGTTCGTCGACCTCCAGCGCCCGGGCCCGCGGATCGAGTCCGACCGTCTCCAGGCCGAGACCCTCCAGGTTGGCGCGCCGACCGGCGGCGACCAGCAGTTGCTCGGCGGTAATTTCCTCACCGGTGTCGAGACGGACGAAAAAGCCGTCAGGGCGGTGCCGCACCGCCGCGGCCCGGGTATCCGTACGCACGGTAAGCCCCTCGGCGCGCAGTACCCGGGCGATCAGCTCACCGGCCTCCGGCTCCTCGGCCGACAGCAGCCGCCGCTGCGTCTCCACGATGGTGACCGCGGTGCCAAAGGGTGCGAAGGCCTGGGCGAGCTCAAGGCCGACGACACCACCGCCGAGCACGATCAAGGAACCGGGCGGTTCCTTGATGGACACCGCGTCGCGGTGCGTCCAGTACGGCACCCGGTCCAGACCCGTCACCGGAGGGATCCACGGGCGGCTCCCGGTAGCGACCACCACCCCGCGCCGGGCGGCGAACACCTCACCGTCGACATCGACCCGGCCCGGCCCGGCCAGCCGTCCATGCCCGCGCGCCAGACGGCCGCCCCTGGCGGTGAACCGGTCCGCGGCCACCTGGTCGTTCCAGTCGTCGGCCGCCTCGGCGCGGACCCGGGTGGCTACCGGGCCGTAGTCCGCCGAAGTCCGCACCTGCCCGGCCATGCCGGGGACCCGCCGGGCCTCGGCGAGCAGCCGGGCGGCCCGGAGCATCATCTTGCTCGGTACGCACGCCCAGTACGGGCGTTCCCCGCAGACCAGCTCCCCTTCAACTCCGACCACATCCAGGCCGGACTCGGCCAGCCGCCCGGCCACCCGTTCGCCGCCCGCCCCCATCCCGACGACCACCACATCGGTTTCCTGCGTCATCCGCTCATCCTCTTTGTCCTGATACATGCTCACAGGGAAACCCGCTGGGGAGCCCGGGCCTTCCGTCAAGGCAGCGTTGGACAAATCAGCCAGCCACAGAGTGCGGCCGGGGCGGTCTGGGGGTGGCCCTCGCTCGTGTACTCGACCGTAGGCAGGCATACGGGAACCCGCCCGCGGCGGCGTCCAACCGGGTGAATCACCGCCGCTGCGGGCCAGACGGGTGGGGATCAGCCGAGTGAGACGGCCGGGCGACTGATCATCAGGCCGAGGTCGCTGCCGGCGTACGCGAAGAGCGCGAACAGCATGAGCGAGGCTCCGGCAAGCGCGAGGTCCTTCTGGAAGTTGATCATCTCCAGCTCACGCCCCCCGGTGGTCTTCTCCTTCCAGAACGGGTGCATCAGCACCGCGGTCGCGACCAGGAAGAAGAACAGCAGCAGCGCCCCGAGGTCCGCCCACACCCCGAACAGGATGCTCAATCCCGCGATGAGCAGCAGAAAGCCGCTGCCGAGCGTCATGGGGCGGGGAGCCGGAACACCCTTGGACTTGGTGTACTCCACCATCTTCTCGGTCTGACCCAGATGGCCGAACGCGGAGGTGAAGAAAAGGATCACGAAGAGGATCCGGCCGATGAATACCAGGATGTCCACGACGACCTCCAGGTGAGAGTTGATCGGAAACGACGAACTTCTCATTACCTAAGTTTACTGACGAATCAGTCAGCTGTAGCGGCGGACGGTCACCCGCAGGCGCCATTCATGGTCAGCCCTCTACCGATGTCACTACATATAGTGCGATATCCAACACAGAGTGCTAGATAGAGAGTGGTGTACCCGACCCGGTTGTGGACGGCCCTGGATGCGAGGACGAACGAGTGACTGACCCGGACGCGCATCGGCAGCAGGCGTTTGCCGACCATGTGCTGCCGGAGATCGAGGTGCTGCTGCGGGTGGCGTTCTCCCTGACCTCGCAGCCGGCCGACGCGGAGGACCTGGTGCAGGAGACCCTGCTGCGCGCCTACAGGGCCGTCGACCGTTTCGACGGACAGCATCCACGGGCGTGGCTACTGACGATCATGCGGCGCACAGCGTTCAACAGGCACCGCCGACGCCGCCCGCGACTGCTGGACGACCCGGACACGGACCTTGAGCGACTCACACCTCACCCGGATTCTCCGAGCGCGACACCGGAGGATCTGGTGGTCGGCAGGACGTTCGAAGAAGTCGTGGACACGGCGTTCTGGGCGCTGTCGCTCCGAGACCGGCAAGTGGTGCGGCTCGTACATATCGATGGGCTGAGCTACGCGGAGACCGCCGAGCTGCTGGGCGTACCGGCGGGAACCGTGATGAGCAGGCTGCACCGGGCGCGTAAGCGGATACGGGACGAGCTGTCGGCGGCGGGGATGGGTCCACAGCGAGGTGACAGATGAGTACAGGACCACGGGGGCGCGACCCCGAATGGCGTTCAACGAATGAGTGCACGTTGAGCACAACGCTGCTCCAGTCGTATCTGGACCGCGAGACAGATGCCGCGACCGCCCGCCATGTGGGCGCTCACCTGGATGAATGCCACCACTGTGACCGGGATGCGCGGACCTTTCAGCAGCTGAGGAGTTCTCTGACGCGCCATGGCGGGCCGGACGAGGCCGCGGTGGGCCGACTGCACGACTTCGCCCACTCCCTGCTACGGGGCGGAGGGGATGAGAGCGCGGAGAAGGCTCCTGAGCCGGGAGCCTGACGGTTTCGGCACTGGGCGATTGCCCAGGCAGAGGCCGCCAGCCATGACTGAGGGCCCGCAGGCTAGCTGCCTGCGGGCCCTCAGTGCCCACTTCCGGTTGATCACCGGGACGCGAGCGGTGTTACTTCGATGCCTTCTCCGACTTCTTCGCCTCCGCCTGCGGCAGCGGGTTCATGTAGTTGGAGAGCATCTTCACCTTGTTCTTGTCCAGGGTCTTCCAGTCGTTCTTCAGAACGCCACCGGTGTCGCCCGAGTTCGGGTTCCAGGACCAGTAGGTGTAGTTGATCTCGTTCTTCTTCAGGTAGTCCATGAGCTTGTTCTGCCACACGGCCTCGGTGCTCTTGCCCGCGGTCTTCCGGCCACCGAACTCACCGAGCATCAGCGGAGCGGTGTCCTCGTGCTTGAGGTACGCCCAGTGCTTCTTCCAGATGCCCGGCATGTTGTCGGGGAAGTTCTTGTCCATGAACCAGTTCTGGTTGTACACGCCCGGTCCGTAGTCGTGCGGCGAGTACACCACCTTGTTGGGCTGCTTGAGCTTCACCGGGTGCTGCTTGGCGCCCCGCAGCTCACCGCCCCACCAGAACGACTCGTCCTTGAACTTGTCAACGCCCTCGACGAAGATCAGCCAGTCCGGGTTGACCTTGTGGATCGCGTTTCCGGCCTTCTCGGCGGCCATCTTCCAGTCGGTCTTCGGGTTGCCGTCGCCCCAGGTGGCCTGGCCGCGCGGCTCATTGTGCAGGTCGGCGCCAATGACCAGGTTGTTGCCCTTGTAGCGCTTGGCCAGCTTGGTCCAGTCGGCGATCCACTGCTTCTCGCTGACCTTCTCGTTGTACCAGAGCTCGCTCTGACCGTACTGGTCAGGACGGTGCCGGTCGAGGATGACCATCATCCCGCGGTCAGTGGCTCCCTCGACGATCTTGTCCATGATCTGCTCGCCGTTGAGGCCCTTGAGGTCGGCGTTCTTCTTGTAGTCGATGCCGTTGGGCTTGCTGGCCTTGTCGAAGATCTCGTTGGAGTACGGGAGGCGCATGGTGTTGAACCCGGTGTCGACCATCTGGTCGAGCATGGACTCCCAGTTGCGCTCCCACAGTCCGTGCGGGGCGAACGTCCCGGTCTCGGCACCGAACCAGTTCACACCGGTGAGGAGCACCTTGTTCCCGTCGGCGTCCACGATGTCCCCCTTGTTGGTGCTCAGGGGGCCCTGCGGCTGTCCGGTGGAACCAAGCACTCCGGAGTCGGAGGAAGAGGAGGAGCTGGCGTTAAGAGCGACCGCGGTACCGCCCACAGCGGCGACCGCAACAACCGCTGCCGCAATACCCACCTTGACCCGGCGGGTCAGCGGGCTGCGCTTCTTCTCTTCGTTCATCGGCGCGGTCGGGAAGTTGTCGTTGTCCGTGTGGGAATTCATTCGGCGAAACTCCTGAGGAGATCGGGGATGGCCGTTTTCGGGACGCTTCGGAGCGTGCTCGCTGGAGACTTCAGACAGTCTTTTTCGGCGTTATCAGCGAGAGCGGACAGCCGGATGAACACGGCCTCCGGGAGCAGTTCAGCAAGCGAGTGGTCCAGCCGGTCTGTTTTCCATTCCGGCTTGTCCACGTCGATCAGCACCACGTCCGGGTTGAGGTGACGGGCCAGTGAAATTGCTTCACGAGCTGTTCCGGCAACTCCGGCGAGTTCAAATCCGGGCTCTTCCGCCACGAGGTCGGCAAGTGCATCCAATACCTGAGGGTGGTGCTCCACAACGAGAACTCTGTGCATCGGCGGAGCGCTCCTTCAGGCGGCTGTTTCACTCCCGAAACAGTAGGAAGAAAGCGGCTCCCAAATCTTCGTACGGCTGGCCGGATTCCAGACACACCAATCGGCCGAATTCGGGCTACCACAGTTGTGGTAGCCCGAATTCGGCCGATTTAGGGAATGTTTATATAGGTTTCCGGTAGCTTGTCAGGGGTCTACCGCAGGCGGTCAGTCGGCCAGGCGATAGGCGTAACCGGGCACGAAGGTGCCCGCCTCGGCGATACAGCCGTCCGCCTGTCCCGGATGCTTCACCCACAGATATGCGTCGATCCGGTCGATGCCGGTGTCGGCGGTGGGTGGCGTGCCCAGCTCACGGCCCGGCGGGTCGCAGAACCGGCGGTCCCGGGTCGGCCCGGCGCCGTTACGGCTGGTGTCGATCACCACGCCCAGCCGGGAGCCGCGCTCCTCCCCCGAGCCCGCCTTCTGGAGGACGGACAGGCCGTAGCGGACCTCGTCGCGGGTGGCGTTGAAGTTCGAGACATTCAGGGCGATGCCGTCCCCGTACTCGGTGAAACCGGCCCGGCTCAGGCGCTCAGCCATGGTGCGGGCGGGGTGCCAGCCGGAGTTCCCGGCGTCGTAGTACACCCGGGCACCGGGAGCGTGCCGGTCCAGGGTGCGGGCTGCGAAGCGCAGGGCCTTGTACCGGTCCGACCGCTGCCGCGGGTCCAGACAGCCCATCAGCGCGAGCGCGTCCGGTTCCAGGATGACCACGGCGGTGCCCCTGCCGAGGCCCCGCGCGAAACTGTCGATCCAGCTTCGGTAGGCGGCCAGATCTCCGGTGCCGCCGGTGCTCTTCTCCTCACAGTCCCGCTGCGGGATCGCGTAGGCGACAAGGACCGGGACCATGGCACGGGCCCGGGCCGCGTGGACCACGGTCCGCATCTGGCGCCGGACCATCCCCGGGTCCGGATGGGTGAACCAGGCGGCCTGTGGCTGTGCGGCGATGCGGTTGCGGATGACTGCGGCGCGACGGTCGTGGGGGTGCTCCCGCGCCCAGCGCGCGGCCGGGTTCTCGGGGTCGACGTAGAACCGCGTACTGGCGGGGAAGGCAGGCCGCGTCTGGGATGGCCAGCCGGTCATACCGCCCAGCCCGCCCGGCCCCACCTGCACCGCGGCCACCGCCGTGACCACCATCGCCAGGAGAGCCACGGTCAGCAGGTACACCTGGTCCCGGACGTGCCACAGCCGCCAACGGGACTGTTGTCCGCTCACTGCTGGGATATCCGCAGTCAGTCGGCGGGCGGCGGGGTCCTGCGGCGGCTGACCAGGATGACGCTGAGGACGGCCAGCACGATGAGGGCCAGTGTCACCACCCCTATGACCAGCAGGCCGGGGGCATCCGAGGACGCGGCCGCGGCCGCGGCGGGGTCCTCGGTGCTCTCCGGCCGGTCCACCGCCGCGTCGGTGAGCGGACTGGCGGCTGCGGACGGCTTGGCGCGGTCCGCCAGCGCCTTGGCGGGATCGACGATCCCGAAGCCATAGCGCGCGTCTCGTCCTGCCTCGCCCTTGCGAGCGGCCGTGTCGATCAGCTTCTGGATCACCTGGCCGGATGTCCAGCGCGGATGCTCCGCACGCAGCAGCGCGGCGCTGGCGGCGACCCATGGTGCCGCGTACGCGGTGCCGTCACCCGTCCAGTAGTCGCCCTCCCGTTCGGTGGTGAGGATGCCCACACCCGGGGCGGCCAGGACAACCGTCTTGCCACGGTGGGAGCCGGGCCAGACGGTGCCCTTCTGGTCCGTGGCCGAGACCGAGACCACTCCCGGGAAGGCGGCCGGATACGTCGCCCCGTTACCGTCCCTGCCGTTGTCACCGGCACCGGCGACGACCACGGCGTCCTTGCTGATCGCGTAGTCGACGGCCTTCCGCAGGGCGGCATGGGGTTTGGTGAAGGACACGGACACATTGATGACCTCCGCCCCCTTGCTCGCCGCGTGGCGGAGGGCCTTCGCGCTGGCGGCGACGTCGGGCTTGCCGTCGCGGTATACGCCGATCGGCAGCACCCGGGCCTCGGGCGCCAGCCCGCGCAGCCCGTCACCGCGGAAGTTGCGTGCCGTCCCCGCGATGATGCCGGCCGCATGTGTGCCCTGCTCCCCTTTGGTCCCGTGGTCGCGCGTGCCGCCGTCGGTGGCGCCGTCACCGAAGTCCGCGCCACCGGTGATCCGTCCCCTGAGGTCGGGGTGGGATGCCTCGACCCCGGTGCCGATGACCGCGACGGTCACGCCCTTGCCCCGGCTGATCTTCCAAGCCCGGTCGGCATTGAGTTCGGTGAGTGCCCACTCGGAATTGCGGAGCGATCCGTCCCCGGACGGAGCGGCCGTGGCACCTGTGGTGAGGACGAGTGCCGTCAACGCGGCGGCGACTCCCACACGGTGAGCGAGCGGACGGTGCGACATCTGGTGGCCTGACATTGCGTCACCTACCGAGGATTACGCGGGGACACGACACCTGATGGCTCCATCTTCAGTTGCACGCCAAGGGGCCGCACCCGCCAAACAGGGGGGCCTTCCCCCTTCCTTTTGGGGGAGGGGAAAACGGGGCTGACGCTCGGGTGACACACCTGTTGATGCGGCTTCTCCCCCAAAGGGGGGAGAAGCCGCATCAACCGAAAGGAAGGAAGCCCTCCCCCCGAAGGCGGGATGTACGCCGGTTTCGGGGAGCGCACCCTGGTATTGACCACACACCGGCAAAGGCGAGGACACCACATCCTGATGCGTCGCCTGACTGGCTCTGCAAGGGCGGAAGAGATCCCGGAGAACGGGGCATCAACCGTCCGGAGACGAGACAGAATGCTGTTGCGAACACCCCTGGCGAAGACCTCTGTCACCGGCCGCATCCTCAGATTCGCGGTCGTTGGCGGAATGGGGGCGATCGTCAACACCACCGCCCTGTACCTGCTGTACCGATGGGTGCGCCTGCCGCTCCTGACGGCTTCAGCGCTCGCCGTCGAACTCGCCGTGGTTCACAACTACTTGCTGAACGACTGGTGGACCTTTTCCGTACGCGCCCCGTCCATCAGGCGGTTTGTGAAGTTCAATGTGTCCGTACTGGGCGGCCTCGCCGTCAATGTTTTCCTCGTCTGGCTGCTGGCCCTCCACCTGGATGTGTACTTCTTGCTGGCGAACGGCGTCGGAATCGGTGCCGCCTTCGCGGTCAACTTTCTGTCCAGCGCGGGCTGGGTGTGGGGGAGGCGAAGCCGATGATCCTGGTCTACGCGGCACTGGTAACCATCTCGGTACTGCTCACGGTGCAGTCGGCCCATGTGCTGTACATGATGCTCTATACATGGGACCAGCCCAAGGCTGAGAAGAGGGCCAGAGCACCGGAACGTTTCCTGCCGCCGCAATACTCCTTCAGCGTCCTGCTGCCTGCCCGGCACGAGGAAGATGTCATCCAGACCACGATCGACCGGGTGGTGCACGCCGACTACCCAACCGAGCTGCTGCAGGTCTTCGTGATCTGCTCGGTGGACGACACCGGCACCATAGCGGAGGCACGCGAGAAGATCGACGAGCTGCGCCGGGCGGGCCTGCGGAACGTCGATGTGGTCGTTTTCGATGACAAGCCGGTCAATAAACCGCATGGGCTCAACGCGGCCCTGCCACACACCAGCCATGATGTGGTGACGATCTTCGACGCGGAGGACGACATCCACCCCGCGATCTTCAATCTGGTGAACACCATCATGGTCGACGATGGCGTCAATGTGGTTCAGGCCGGCGTCCAGCTGATGAACTTCCAGTCCCGCTGGTACTCAGCGCTCAATGTTCTCGAGTATTTCTTCTGGTTCAAAAGCCGGCTGCACTACCACGCCCACTATGGCTCCGTCCCGCTGGGCGGCAACACCGTCTTCTTCAAGCGCGATCTGCTGGTGCGTCTCGGCGGCTGGGACGACCGCAATCTCACCGAGGACGCCGATATCGGGCTGCGCCTGTCCGGCATGGGCGAACGAGTGCGGGTGGTCTACGACGACCGCTATGTGACCAAAGAGGAGACGCCTCCGACACTGGGGCAGTTCATCAAGCAGCGCACCCGATGGAGCCAGGGGTTTATGCAGACCCTGAGCAAGGGCACCTGGAAGCAGATGCCCACCCGGCAGCAGCGCTGGCTCGCCTTCTATGTGCTGGCGTTCCCGCACGGGCAGGCACTGCTCGGCTTCTACCTGCTGTTCTCCGTGGGCATGATCCTCGTACTCAAGGTGCCGGTGGTGATCGCCCTGGTCTCCTATCTGCCCGTGCTGCTGCTCACGGCACACTTTCTGACCGCCGTGGCAGGCCTGTACGAGTTCACCGAGGCCCACGGACTCGAGGCGTCGCCCAAGGCGGTCCTCCGGATGGCGATCGCCTGGTACCCGTATCAGATTCTCCTCGCCTACGCGGCGGTGCGCGCCATGCGACGGCAGCTGCTCGGCCGGCACGACTGGGAGAAGACCCAGCATGTGGGCGCCCACCGAATCCAGCCCGGAAAGTCGGATTCACATGCCGTATGACCAGGAGCCCCCGCAGCTCGCCACGGTCCACGGCCGGGCCCCGGCGGCCACCGCGCGGCGCCCGGTCAGGACGATGTCCGTCAGCCGGGGCCGTTTCCCCCCGCTGCGGCGCTCCGGGCGGATCGCGCTGGTCTTCGCGCTGGCCACCGGCTTCCTCACCCATGGCTACCACCTGTTCAAGTATCCGCTGTACCTCACTGACGAGGGCATCTATATGCAGCGGGCGTGGGCAGTGGTCAGGGAGACCAGCCTGTCCCCGTACACCTACGACTACGACCACGCCCCCGGCGGCTGGCTCACCCTCGCCGGCTGGGCGTTCCCCTTGCCCCGCCAGTTCGAGACCTTCGGCAACGCGATCAACACCGGCCGGTTCCTGATGCTGCTGGTGCATATCGCCACTGTCTACTTGTTGTTCGAGATCACCCGCAGACTCTCCGGCAGAGTACTGGCCGCCTCGGTGGCCGCGTTCCTGTACAACGTCTCCCCACTGGCCATCTACTTCCAGCGTCAGGTCCTGCTGGACAACCTCATGATGTTCTGGGCGCTGCTGAGCGTATTCGTCCTGCTGCGGCGCGAGTGCCGGATCAAACACGCGCTGGCGGCCGGGCTGGCCTTCGGGATCGCTTTGATCACCAAGGAGAACGCGGTCTTCTTCGTCCCGACCTGTGCGTATCTCCTGCACCGCAGAATCAGGGACTCCGCTCCCAAACGGTTCGCGCAGACGCTCTGGCCGTTCGCCCTGATGGCCCCGGTCGGCGCCTATGTCACCTACGCGATGCTCAAGAGCGAGCTGATTCCGAGCGGGCTCAACTTCAACCTCGAAAACCCGCCCGCTGACCATGTCTCGCTCCTCTACACCCTGTGGTGGCAGATCAACCGCAGCCAGGGCACCCTGCTCACCTCGGACGGACTTCTGTTCGCCAGCTGGCTGCCCAAGGACGGCATCCTGCTGCTCGCCGGGGTGATCGCCATGGTCATCGCGCTGTACTGGGGAGCGCGAGACCGTGACCGCAACCTGGGATTCCTGGTCGCCGGAACGCTCGCTCTCGCCTACGCCTTCTATCTGATACGCGGCAGCGTGGTGCTGGACTTCTATGTGGCTCCGCTGATCCCGCTGCTCGCTATGAACGTGGGCATGGTCACGGGCAGGCTGCTGCGGCGTACCCCTTCGATGGTGCGGATGGGGCTGCCCGGTCTGGCCGGTGCCGTACTGCTGCTGGCACCGGCCACCGGATACCTCCTGACCATCAACACCGAGGGCCGGGTGGAAATCGCGGACCAGTACAACCCGAGACTGAACCTCACAGGCATGCAGGAGAAACAGATTGCCTGGATACGCAAGAATGTTCCACCCGACGCAAAAATCATCATGGACGACGATCTGTGGAGCGAACTCCATGATGTCAAACCATTCTATCCCCTGGCGCATTCCCACTGGAACGCCGCATCCGACCCCGACGTACGGGACAAGCTGTTCGGCAAGAAATGGAAGAACATCGACTACATCATTATGTCCAACAAGATGCGAGAATCCATAGCCGAGAACAACGCGGGCGGCCAGGAGGACTGGATTCTGGCTGCCCTCAAGAATTCAGAAAAGGTCTGGGAGACCAGCCAGGGAGATATCAAGCTAGAAATCTATCGTGTGAAGTAGCCACGGCAAGAGGAGGTGAAGGTCGTGCCCGAGAACGAAGAGAGGGGTATCCCCGAGGAGGAAGAGCAGATCGTACCCGAGGACGAGGAGCAGATCGTACCCGAGGACGAAGAAGAGGTCGCGTCCGGGAAAAAGAACAGGCGGTTCGGCTGGAAATCGGTCCTGCTGGCTGTCGTGACCTTCGTAGTTGTCGGGTCAATCGTCCAGGTGCTGCTGCGCGGCGGCGATTTCGGTGGCGCGCTCAGCAACACCGGCGAAGAAAGGGGCCCGGAGAAAGGTGACTCCCAGAAGATCAAGAAGCCCAAGAAACCGAAGTCGGTCAAACTGCGCGGCAAGACCATCCCCCGGGAAGCCGGGGCGGTCATTGTGGTCAATCCTGGCCTGGTGGCACCTGGCGGCACAGCCACCATCGAAGGCGCGGGCTTCGACGCGAAATCCAGGGTCGACCTGCTGCTGAAGGGCAAGAAGGCCGCCACGAAGGGAAAGAACATCACCACGGTCACAGCGGACAGGAAGGGATCGTTCAGCGCACAGTTCCGTATGCCCGACGCCGGAAACAAGTCCTCCACCTTGGTCGCGCAGCAGCGCGGAGGCAACAAGGTAGCCGAGGCCGAGCTGGTCGCCGGGCGGGGGATCGGAAGCGTGCGGATCAACAAGGCCTCCGGGAAGCCGGGTGACGCGATATCGCTGAGCGCACGTGGATTCACCCCCGGGGAAGCGATCGAGGTGCACTGGGGGCGCACCAGCGGCGAGCCCGTCGCCACGCTGCAGGCCGACGGCTCCGGCGGCGTGGACCGGGCGTCCATCCAGGTGGGAGTGGCCCCGACGGGCTCCAGCACCCTGGTGCTGGTAGGCGAGAAGAGCAAGACCACGGCCACGGCTCCCTTTGAGATGCAGGGCCTGTACCCCACGCTCAAATCCAAGCCGTACGCCCTCAAGTCCGGGGAGCAGCTGACTCTCACCGCGAGCGGGTTCGCACCCGAGGAGGCGGTCCTCGTCTACATCAACTCCTCCGCGGGCACCCCGGCCTTCAAGGCACGCGCCGACGCGAAAGGCAACATGAGCAGCGTCATGTTCAAGGTGCCGTTCGGTCTGAAGGGCGAGCAGAACCTCACCGCTATCGGCGAGAAAACCCGCGCCGTGGTGCGCTCGGGCTTCAACGTGCTGCCCTACACACCCACCGCCGAGCCCAGCACCTTCGGCGGCAAGCCAGGCACGACGCTGAGCTTCTATGTCTCTGGTTTCGCTCCGAAGGAGAAAGTGACCATCTACGCGGGCGCCCCTGGCCGGGGCGAGAAGAAGGTCTCAACCTTCCGGGTCGACGACAAGGGAGAGGCAGAGGCCGCAGGCGAATACACCCTCGGCAAGCAGGACGAGAACGGCGTGTCCTTCCGGCTCGTCGGCCAGAAGAGCGAGAGCACCGCCAAGGCAGGCGTCAACTCCTCCGAGCAAGAGGGTGGCGGCAACCTCCCCGAGCCCGGAGGCCCAGGGAAGTAAGGCCGAACCTGTGGGCCGTCCGCACGGGACGCCGGGCACACCAGCCCGGCGGCGCCCCACTGGGCCGCCCTGTATTCCATAGTTGTGGTATATACATCATGGAGTATCCGATGAGTACCATTTTCGGCCCCAACTCTCGCCGGGTCCTGCAGTTCCTGACCCACATCGAGGACCTTTCCGGGGAGGAGATCGACCGAGTGGCCGATCTGTGGAAGCAGACCTCCAGCCAGACCCGCGCCGAGGCATGGGCAGAGGTCCGCCGCACCACAACGGATGAGGAGCAGTACCGCATCCTCGTCGCCGCGTCCGTGGCGCGCAGAGCTGCCCTGGACACGGCCCAGAGCCACCATCGGCGGGACTGGGCGTTCTGGGCCGCGGTGTGGGACGCCGCGGCGGCGGTTGCCACCTGCGACCGGATCGGCAGTCACTACTTCGTTCTGGTGGACCCGCTGGCCGCGGTCATGCCCTCCCTGGCGCACTGCCGCAGCGACATGCTCGGCAGCCACCGGCTGCGCAGAGACATCCTCAAGGGTGCACAGCCATGAGCGGCGACCGGATCGGCGTTGCGGTGGCCGATGACGATCCCGCGGTCCGGGAGGCACTCGCGGATCTGATCGACTCACACCCGGATCTTGAGCTGGTGGGGCTGGCCAGTAACCACCAGGAGACCGTCCGGGTGGCGGTCGAGCAGCGGCCAGAGGTCCTGGTCATGGATGTGCACATGCCCAAGGGCGACGCGCCCGGGAGCGTCCGCGCCATCCGGGACCGGGCGCCCGGCACCAGGGTCGTGGCGCTGTCCGCCTACGGAGACCGCGAATCGGTGCTGAGCATGCTCGTGGCAGGAGCAACGGGCTACCTGGTCAAGGGTGTGTCGGCGGGGGAAGTGCTGGAGGCGATCACCCGCGCGGCACGCGACCAGTTCAGCATGTCGGCGAATGTCGCCGCCGACTGCGCGGAGCCGCTCAGGCGCGCCGACCGCGCGTCCCGGCGCTCCGAGGATGTGTCCAGCAGCCGCCTGGAGCAGTCCTACCTGGAGCTGCTGAGCCAGGCACCGTGCGGGGTACTGGTCATGGGAGTCGGCGGGCGGATCGAGCTCGCCAACGCATACGTCCGACACGCCTTCGGCTACAGCTGGGCAGAACTGCGCGAGAAGCGGCTCCCGGACCTGGTGCCCGACCGGTTCCGTGCCACCGCCGAGCAGCTGACCGGGCAACTGCTCAGCACACCCGCAACGATGGTCGGCCGCCGCAGGGACGGCACCGAGTTTCCCGCGGAGTTCAGCGGCGGCCATCTGCAGGGCACTCGTCCGAGATGGGTGGTCTACGTCGCGGACCTCAGCGAGGTGCAGGCGGCGGAGGGCCGCTTCCGGCAGCTGGTCGAGTCCTCCCCGGACGCGATGGTGATAGTCGACGCCACCGGCCGGATACAGCAGGCCAATGCCCAGACCGAGTCCCTGTTCGGCTACGACCGCGGACGTCTCATCGGCTCCCCGGTCGACAAGCTGCTGCCCGATCAGCCGACGACCTTCTCACTGCGGGACTGGAACGTCCCGCAGGATGAGCCCCTGGGCCACAGCCTGGAACTGGTCGGGCACCGCAGCGACTCCAAGCAGTTTCCAGCCGAGGTCAGCGTCAGCCCGCTGCGCACCGAAGAGGGACCGCTCACCGTCCTGACCATCAGGGACATCACCGAGGTGCAGCGCGCCCAGTTCGTCCTCGAACGCAGCCTGGAGCTGCTGGAGGGTACTGACCGGGACCGTCAGGCTCTGCTCAGCCATCTCGTCCGCGCCCAGGAGGAGGAGCGCGGACGGATCGCCGCCGACATCCATGACGACACCATCCAGGTTCTGACCGCGGCGAGCCTGCGTCTTCAGCAGCTTCGGCGGCGGCTGCGGGACCCCGACGAGCTGCGGATGCTGGACAAGCTGGAGGAAACCCTCAAACTGTCGCTCCGCCGCCTGCGACAACTGATCTTTGATCTGCGTCCCTCCAGCCTGGAGCACGGCAGCCTGTCCACCGCGCTCCGCAGCTTCCTCGAAGACATGCGCAACGAGACCGGAACCGACTACCGGCTCGAAGACCGGCTCGAGGCCAAGCCTCCGGTGGAGACGGTGACGCTCATCTACCGGACCGCCCAAGAGGCTCTGATGAATGTGCGCAAGCACGCCCGGGCGAACCTGGTCCGGGTGCAGCTGCTGGGCCTGGACGACGGATGTCTGATCCGGATCGTCGACGACGGCGTCGGCTACGACCCGCTCGAAGTCGAGTCCCGCCCGGGCCATCTCGGTCTGGCGCTCATCCAGGAGCGGGCCCAGATGGCCGGCGGCTGGTGCCGTATCGAGAGCGAGCCGGGCGTCGGCACCACGGTGGAGTTCTGGGTGCCGCTGGGCGATCCGCCCACCCGGCCCGCCGCCGTCCCGCCCCCGGAACATGGTTCCCCGGCAGGGGAGACCGGGCCATGACGGGACCTACTGAGCCCGCCGAGCCCCCGGAGCTCATCAAGGTGCTGATTGTCGAGGACCACCGAGCGGTCGCCGAGGGGCTCTGGGCACTGCTGGCGGAGTACTCGGGACTGACCGTGGTGGGCTGGGCCGACTCGGTCGCCGGCGTCCCCCCGGCCGCGGCAGAACTCGCGCCTGATGTGGCGCTGATCGATTTCCGCTTGTCCGATGGCACGGGCGCCGATGCGGCAGCCCACATCCGGGCCAACGATCCCTCCACCGCCATTGTGTTCCTCAGCGCGGACACCAGCGACGATGCCCTGCTCGCCGCGGTGGAGGCCGGCGCCTGCGGTTATCTGCTCAAGTCGGCGAGTGGCGATGAGATCGCCGGAGCCATCCGTTCGGCAGCCGAGGGCGAGACCCTCATTCCCGCCCGTACTCTCGTCGATGTGCTGTCCAGGCACCGCGAGAGCGCCCGCGTATCCGCTCAGCAGGCGAAGCGGCTGGAGAGCCTGACACGCAGGGAGCAGGAGATTCTCGCGCTGATGAGCCAGGGGCTGGACAACAGGGCCCTCGCGGACCGGCTGAGCATCAGCTACGCCACCGTGCGCACCCATGTGCGCGCGATTCTGGAGAAGCTGGAGTCACGGTCCCAGCTTGAGGCGGTCGCCAAGGCCAGCGACTGGGGGTTCCGCCCCGAAGAGCACAGCTGACGGCTCGGCTAGTCACGTTCAGCTCAGTCACGTTCAGCTCAGTGACGTTCAGCCAGCGCTCAGTCAGCGGCCGTCAGCGCGGTCGGCCGCGGTTATCCGCGATGGCACGTGATTCGCCCGAGGCGCCCGGGCCCGCCGCGGTGGTCGGGACGGTGGCGCGGATCCGGCTTCCCTCGCCCGGGTGGCTGTCCACCTGGAGCGTCCCGCCCACTTCGCGCGCCCGCTCCCGCATGGACCGCAGACCCAGATGGCCGGGGAAGGAAGCCCGGGGGTCGAACCCCACCCCGTCGTCATCGATCACCAGGGTGACGCTGCCGGGACCAATGAGCAGCTGGAGGAGCACATGCCGTGCCCGCGCGTGCTTGGCGACATTGTGCAGGGCCTCCTGCGCTATCCGGCACAGTGCGTGTTTGGCCTCCAGCGTCGTTTCCGGCTCGGCCTCGAGCACCGCCTCCGCCGCGATGCCGTACTGGGCCCGCAAGGCATCCACATGACGGGCCAGCGTGGCGCCCAGACCGTCGGTTTCCAGCGACTCAGGCCGGAGCCGGTTGAGCACCGCCCGCATCTCGGCGAGCCCGGTATCGGCGAGCCTGCGCACATAGTCGATTGGTTCGGCGGCCTGGGCGACATCGCGGTCGAGCAGCTCGCGGGCGGTGCGGGCACCCAGCGCGATGCCGTACAGCGCCTGAGAGACGGAGTCATGCAGCTCTCGGGACAGCCGCTGGCGCTCTTCCAGCGCGGCCGTCTCCCGCGCGGCCGCCCACAGCCGGTCGTTCTCCACCGTGGACGCGGTCTGTTCGGCGATCGCCTGGAGAAACGCGATATCGGCGTCGCCAGGCCGCCGGTCCGCCGGATAGGAGCAGCACAGTGCCCCGATCGCCTCCCCCCGGCACAGCAGCGGCAGACCGGCGACCGCGCCGCCCTCGCTCTCAGTCCGGATCACGGGCGCGGCGGCGGCGATCGCTTCCCTGACCAGGGTTCCGGGCACCGCCTGGAACAGACCGGACGGCCCCCCGGCCGACGCCGCGTCGCGGTCATGGCCACCAGCCAGCCACAGCGTCGGCCCCGGCTCCAGCAGATAGACCGCACAGCTGCGGCCGTCGGTGCGCACCACCGCGCTGGTGGCCAGCGCGTCCAGGGTCCCGCGCAGGGAAGCCCGGCCCACGTCGGCGGTGCAGGCCAGCCTGCGAAGGTCCTCCTCGGAGCGGGCCTGCTGGACCGCCAGGCCGGCTGACTCCGTGAACAGCCCCACGGCCTGGAGGTCATCGGGGCTGAAGCTCCGCCCGCCCCGGCGGTTCGCCACCTCAAGGACGCCTACGGTCCGTCCGCGCACCGTCAGCGGTGTGCTCAGCACCGCCGCCAGGCCGACATCACGCAGCCACGAGCGGTACTCGGGCGACGTGGGATCGGTGCCGGAGAACACCTTCGCGCGCCCGGCCCGTATGACGTCGTAGTCCAGCACGGATTCCGGATAGGGCGGCAGGCTCCGGGGGGCGGGCACCGCGATACCGTCCGCGGCACGCACGGTCAGAACATCACCCCAGTCCAGCGACATCACCCGGGCCACTCCGGCATCGACGGCTTCCCGAACGCGTTGAACGATCAGCGTCAGTACCTCTTCGCTGCTGACTCCCGCCAGGATGGCCTGGTTGATCTCGCCGACCGCGCGCAGCCGTTCGAGGTGCTGCCAGTGTCCGGTCAGATCACGGACGACCACGCAGAACCCGGCCAGTCGGCCGTCCGCGTCCCGGGTCGCTGTGGCGACCGTGTCGGCCCAGAATCTCGATCCGTCCGCGCGGACACGCCAGCCGCTGTGCGCGTATGTGCCGTCCGCGGCGGCCGCTGCCAGCGCATGGGCCGGCTCTCCTGAGGCCGCCTCGTTGGCGGGGTAGAGACGGGATATGTGCTGATGGACGATGTCCTCGCCGTGGCCGTACCCCATCCGGGAGGCGCCGCTCGCGCTCAGCACATATCCCTCGGGGTCCAGCGCGAGGACCGTCACCGTCGACATGTCTTCCCGGAGGAGCCGAGCGCCTTGGGTACTCACCTCGACCCACTGGATGCCGATCACGACGACCACCAGCGTTCCCCTGAGGGTCCGGGGCCATGGGCCTGCGTGAGCTCACCGGCCTGCACCAGACCCGACTGCACCGCGTACATCGCGGCCTGGGTCCGGCTGTGCACCCCGAGCTTGTTGAGTATGTGGCTCACATAGGTTTTCACGGTCTGCTGACCGATGCGCAGGTCGTGGGCGATTTCCTTGTTCGCCTTGCCGAGGGCGAGCATCGTCAGCACCTCGGTCTCTCTCTCCGTGAGCCGTTCCGGCCCGCTGGGATCCCTGACCTGACCCATCAGCCGGGAGACCACGGCGGGAGTGACCTGTATCTGACCGGCCGCAGCGGCCTTCACCGCCTGCCGCAGCTCGTCGGCCTCGACATTCTTGAGCAGGAAACCGATCGCCCCCGCCCGGACCGCCCCCATCATCACGGCGTCGTCCATGGCGCTGGTCAGTGCCACTACCTCGACCTCGGGCAGGTCCCGTCGGATCGCGGCGGTGGCGGAGACCCCGTCCATCACCGGCATGAGCAGGTCCATCAACACCACATCCGGGGAGAGCTCCCGCGCGAGGCGCACGGCTTCCCGTCCGTTGGTCGTCTCTCCCACCACGGTGATCTCATGGTCGAGGCCCAGGAACATCCGCAGGCCCTGCCGGACTACCGCGTGGTCGTCCGCGATCAGAACTCGGACCGTCACTGTTGCTCACCCCGCTGCAGTGGCCGCGCATCCGAATGAATCGTGCATATATGGACGAATGGTTCCTTAAGGGAACTCGGTGAGAGCTCAGCAGATTCCATAATCCGCCCGGAAATCTGTCTGGAAAGATTCACGGAAAGACCGACGGAGTCGTGAGACCCGTACGATGCCGCGCGCCAGAGCCGACTGTCGGCTCTGGCGATGAACGGTTCGCACAGCGGCAGCGCGAGCAGGACCAGAATGCCGGCAGCCCAGCCCGCCAGCACATCGCTGAGCCAGTGAGTGCCCAGACAGACGGTGGTCAGGCCCATGGTGACGGAGAGGACACCCACGGTCACCGCCGCGTAGCACACCGCGGAAGCTTAGGAAGAGAACCCTGCAGCTACGGCTGGATGGTGACCACCGGCGCGGAATGTCCCCGGGCGGCGCGCCCGCACGGAACGCGGCTCCGGTCGGGCTTGTCGCGTTCAGCCGCGTACGCCGCACAGATGGAGGAGCGCAGCGACACCGCGGTACGGGTCGGTCTTCCCGGCCCGCTCCTCGGCGGCGAGCAACCGGTCCCAGTCAGCGCCCTCCGGGACCGCCGCCCCGTCCGGTGCCTGGTCGGTGAAGACCCGTACGCCGTACCACTGGCGCAGGGGTGCGCCGATCCCGGCGAGGCTGGCGGTGAGCGCGTCCAGGCGGTCCGCGCGGGCCCGCACCCCGAGGCGGTTGGTGTAGGCCGGATCGTCGAAGGCGGCCAGGGCGGTGTCCCACTGCCCGACCAGCCCGGGACGCATGGCGAGCGCGTCGGCGTTCCGCACGAGCAGGGACAGCAGTCCGCCGGGGGCCAGCATCCGGCCGAGTCCGGCGAGCATCGGGCCCGGCTCATCGGTGTACATCAGAACGCCGTGGCAGAGCACCACATCGAAGCTGCCCGGCAGGAAGTGCGCGCCCGTGTCCCGGCCGTCGCCGGAGCGCAGCCGTACCCGCTCACGTATGCCGGCGGGCTCCTCCGCCAGTGCCTCACGGGCGGCCTTCAGCATCTCCGGGTCGGAGTCCAGACCGGTCACCTCATGGCCCAGCCGTGCCAGCCGCAGCGCCTGAGTGCCCTGGCCCAGGCCCACATCCAGGACCCGCAGCCGCTGTCCTACCGGGAACCGGGCGGATATCTGCTCATCGAGCTGCCGGGCGACCAGCGTCTGGCGGACAGCTTCGCGCAGCGTGCCAATACCGCTCAGCCATCGCCCGCGGCAAGGCACAGCGCCGCCGCCGAAGCCCTGTGCCGCCTTCATCAGCGGCGTGGCGCCTCGCCTCGGGCGACCTGCGGCTTGGGCAGGCGCATCCGGCGCATCTGGAGGGTACGCATCAGGGCGTAGGCCGTGACGCCCTTGAAGTTCTCGCCGGGGAAGCGCTCACGCAGCGCCTTCTTCAGTCGGCGGGCGGTGATGAACGAGTCGAAGACGATCATGATGATGACGCCCAGCCACAGCAGCAGCGAGAGGTTCTTCGCCTGCAGCGACGGCAGCATGCTCATCACCAGGATGACCACGGCGATCGGCAGGAAGAACTCCGCTACATGCCACTTCGCGTCCACAAAGTCACGCGCGAAGCGGCGCACCGGCCCACGGTCGCGCAGCGGCAGATACCGCTCGTCGCCGGTGGCCAGGGCCTCGCGCTGCTTGGCCATGTCCGCGCGACGGGCCTCGCGGGCACGCTTCGCGGCCTCCTTGCGGTTGGCCGGTGGCTTGGACAGGCTGCGCCGCTGGGCCTGGGCCTGACTGCGCTTGGGCGTGGGGCGACCCTTGGGGGCCTGTGGGTCGCGCTGCTGATCGGTCAGGTCCTCGCTCGCCTGGGCGGGCGTGGCCTGCTCATCCTTGGAACGGCTTCGGAACACGCTTCAAGACTACGGTGTGGACGGGTGTGGGCCGTACCCCCTCGGGGAACGATCCCGCAACGGTGGCTGGGTGATCTGCTGGGTGATCTGCCGGTGATCTACTGAGTGATCTGAGAGCCGCCTACTCCCTGAGCGGGAGATGACGGGATCACATCGTCCTGCAGAATGAGCGCATCCGACTCCGAACAGTGCGGTAATAGAAGCAGGGCCCGTACTGTGGGGTCTAGAAGATGCTGAGGCTCGAGTCCGTTATGAAGGGGGCGCGCGAGGCCCATGAGCGGTGTCATGAAGCGGATGGGGATGCTTTTCCGCGCGAAGGCCAACAAGGCCCTCGACCGGGCTGAGGACCCGCGCGAGACGCTGGACTACTCGTACCAGAAGCAGCTCGAACTGCTGCAGAAGGTACGTCGCGGGGTCGCCGATGTGGCGACGTCCCGCAAGCGGCTGGAGTTGCAGCTGAACCAGCTCAACGGCCAGTCGGGCAAGCTGGAGGAGCAGGGCAAGAAGGCCCTGGCGCTCGGTCGTGAGGACCTGGCACGGGAGGCGCTGTCCCGCCGTGCCGCCCTCCAGCAGCAGGTCTCCGACCTTGAGACGCAGCACCAGACGCTGCAGGGCGAGGAGGAGAAGCTGACGCTGGCGGCCCAGCGGCTGCAGGCCAAGGTGGATGCCTTCCGTACCCGGAAGGAGACCATCAAGGCCACCTACACGGCGGCTCAGGCCCAGACCCGGATCGGCGAGGCGTTCTCCGGTATCTCCGAGGAGATGGGCGACGTCGGCAATGCGATCCAGCGGGCCGAGGACCGGACACAGGAGCTGCAGGCGCGCTCCGGTGCGATCGACGAGCTCCTCGCCTCCGGCGCCCTGGACGACCCGTCGGGCACCGCGAAGGACGACATCACCGCCGAGCTCGACCGGCTTTCCGGCGGAGCCGATGTGGAGCTGGAGCTCCAGCGGATGAAGGCCGAGCTGGCGGGCGGCCCGAGCGGCGGTCAGCAGGCCATTGAAGGGGGTAACGACGGCGAGGCTCAGGGCCAGCAGCCGCAGGACACCCCTAAGTTCGACAAACAGTGACGCAAGCAGTGACGACGCAGGCAGTGATGACCGTGGCTCTCAGCCCCGCGAGAAGGAGCGCAGCGTGATCGTACGGATCATGGGGGAAGGCCAGGTGAAGCTGGACGACAGCCACTTCACCGAGCTGAACAAGCTGGACGATGAGCTGCTCAAGGAGATGGAGACCGGGGACCAGGAGGGCTTCCGGCGCACCCTGCAGGCGCTGCTCGACGCCGTGCACCGGTTGGGCACCCCGATGCCCGAGGACTATCTGGGACCGTCCGAGCTCATCCTCCCGGAGCGGGACGCCACCATCGAGCAGGTGCGCGCGATGCTCAGTGACGAGGGCCTGATTCCGCTCGAGCCGAACAGCTGACCCTTCACCCCCCTCAGCGCGCCCCGCGCCCCGGTCCGTCGAACGTCGAACGGACCGGGGCGCGGGGTGTCTCCCGGGTCTCGTACCGTTGCCTGTCGTGGCCGATCTCCCCGACTCCTTCGCCGCCCGCGCCCGCCGGTGGCTGCGTCAGCATCCGCTGGCGCTGGACGCGCTGATCGCCGCGGTGGTCTACGCACTGATCCTCGTCAACGCGGCCGCGGAGCCGTACAGCCCGGACGGCGGCCCGCGCTTCGGCGCGCGGGACGTGTCCACACTGACCGTGGTGCTGGCCGCGCTGGCCGCCGCCGCGCTGGTGGCGCGCAGGCGTTTCGCACTGCCGGTGCTCGTCCTCACCAGCACGCTGACGCTCATCGATCTGATCGTCGTCAGCAACACCCGCGAGGCGGGCGACCGCCGGGCCGCGCTGGTACTGGCCGTGGTGATCGCGCTCTATACGGTGGCCACCCGTACCGACCGGCACACCACCCTGCGGGTTGGCGTGGTCACCGTGCTCGGAGTCACCGGCGCGGGCATGATCTTCGGGGCGCAGCCCTGGTATGCCCAGGAGAACCTGGGCATCTTCGCCTGGACCGGGATGGCCGCGGGCATCGGCGACGCGGTGCGCAGCCGCCGCGCCGTCATGGACACCATCCGGGAGCGGGCCGAGCGCGCCGAGCGCACCCGGGAGGAGGAGGCCCGCCGCCGGGTCGCCGAGGAGCGGGTGAGGATCGCCCGGGAGCTGCACGATGTGGTCGCCCACCACATCGCGCTGGTCAATGTGCAGGCCGGGGTCGCCGCGCATGTCATGGACAGCCGCCCCGACCAGGCCAAGGAGGCGCTGGGCCATATCCGTGAGGCGAGCCGGCACGCGCTGGACGAGCTGCAGACCACCGTCGGCCTGCTCCGCCAGTCCGGCGACCCGGCCGCGCCCACCGAGCCCGCCCCCGGTCTTGGGGTGCTGGACGAGCTGGTGGAGGGGTTCGTACGGTCCGGGCTCACCGTCACCCTTGACGCACCGGTGGCGGGGCCGCTGCCGTCGGCCGTGGACCTCACCGCCTACCGGGTGGTGCAGGAAGCGCTGACCAACGTCCATAAGCACGCCGGTCCCGGCACCCATGTCCGGGTACGGATCGTGCGCGGCGGCGGCGCCGCGAACGCGGCGCTGGAGATCACCGTGCATGACGATGGCCCGTCCGGCCGGGCCTCTGAGTACCGGGCGGATTCGGCTGACCACCTGGGTGGTGGGCACGGGTTGCTGGGGATGCGGGAGCGGGCCGCCGCGCTGAGCGGGAGCTGCGAGGCCGGGCCGGATGGCAAGGGGGGCTTCCGGGTGCACGTACGACTGCCGTTGCAGACCGCACGGCCGGGCGGGAATCACGAGGAGACGGCCCTATGACGATCCGGGTGGTACTCGCTGACGATCAGGCGCTGCTGCGCAGCGCGTTCCGGGTGCTGGTCGACTCCGAGCCGGACATGAACGTCGTCGGGGAGGCCTCCGACGGCGCCGAGGCGCTGGCTGTGCTGCGCGGGCAGGAGGCCGATGTGGTGCTGATGGACATCCGGATGCCCGGTATGGACGGGCTCGCCGCAACCCGGGCGATCAGTGCGGACCCGGCCTTGTCCCATGTACGGGTGGTCATCCTCACGACCTTTGAGGCGGATGAGTACGTGGTGCGGTCACTGCGCGCGGGCGCCTCCGGGTTCCTCGGCAAGGGCGCTGAGCCGGGCGAGCTGCTGTCCGCGATCCGGGTGGCAGCCGCGGGGGAAGCACTGCTGTCCCCGGCGGCCACCAAGGGGCTGATCGCCACCTTCCTCGCCCAGGAGGGCCCGGACGACCCCGGCGGACCACGCCACCGGGCCACCGAGCTGGCCGTGCTGACCGACCGTGAGCGCGAGGTCCTGGTGCTGGTCGCGGGCGGACTGTCCAACACCGAGATCGCCGGACAGCTCTCGGTCAGCCCGCTCACCGTCAAGACGCATATCAACCGCACCATGTCCAAGCTGGGTGCCCGGGACCGGGCACAGCTGGTGATGACCGCCTATGAGACCGGGCTGGTGCGGCCACGCTCAGAGTGAGCCCGTACGGGCCGTGGGGCCCATGAGGAGCTGGTCGCCGGTGACCCCCTCTATGGCGAGCTGGCGGCGACGCGGTCCCTGACGAACGGGGATGAGGCGAACGCACGGCGTAGCGCGGCTCCTGCCCGCCGGAAGCAGCAAAAGGGACACTTCGCCTATGACTGTCTCTCATACGTGCCGTAGGGGCGCCGCCCTTCTGTGCGCGGCGGCGCTGCTCGCGGGGTGCACCGGCGGCTCGCCGGACGAGTCCCCCTCCCCCGGTGCCACCTCGCCCGCCACGCCCTCCCCCACCGTCGTCGGTGAGCTGGAGAAGAGCTACCGGAAGGTGGTCAGGAACGTACTTCCCTCCGTCGTTCAGATCACCACGGACAACGAGCTGGGCTCCGGCGTGGTCTATGACGACGAGGGCCATATCGTCACCAACGCTCATGTGGTCGGCAAATCCCGGGCCTTCGAGGTCACCTTCGCCACCGGCGGCGACCCGCTGAACGCCAGGCTGGTCGCCACCCATCCGGACCAGGACCTGGCCGTCATCAGGATCAGCGATCCGCCGAAGAAGCTCCACCCGGCGGTCTTCGGCGACTCCACGAAGGTCGAGGTGGGCCAGATCGTGCTCGCCATGGGCAATCCGCTGGGCCTGTCCTCCAGCGTCACCCAGGGCATCGTCTCGGCGGTCGGCCGCTCGGTCAGCGAAGGCCGGGGCCGCGCCACCATCGGCAATATGGTGCAGACCTCCGCCGCGATCAATCCGGGCAACAGCGGGGGCGCGCTGGTCAATCTCTCCAGCCAGGTCATCGGCGTGCCGACGCTGGCCGCCCGGGACCCGCAGTTCGGCACCGGCCCGGCGCCGGGCATCGGCTTCGCGATTCCGGCCGCGACGGTCCGTAACCTCGCCGACCAGATGATCGAGCACGGCCGGGTCGTCGACCCGCAGAAGGCGGCGCTCGGTGTCTCGGTACGGACCGTTCTCGGCGAGGACTTCCGGCCTGCCGGGGCCTCAGTGGTGGAGGTGGTCCGGGGCGGGCCCGCCGACCGGGCCGGAATCCGGCCCGGAGATCTGCTGGTGAAGGTCGACTCGACGCAGATCACCGATGTCGTCACGCTGGCGGAGGCGTTGGCGGGCCATAAGCCGGGTGACAGAGTCACGGTCACCTATGTGCGCGCCGGGGACGAGCGGTCGGCGAGGGTCACCCTCGGCGAGGGATGACACCGAAGGGGGCGCCCCGGGCGGGGCGCCCCCTTCGGCTCACTCCTGCGCCTCGTGCAGGCTCATGGGCCCATAGATTTTGGTGGTGTCCTCGAAGAGCGTCACCTGATCGACGCCGCCGTCCAGCAGTTCCTTCCAGGTCTCCCCGATCCAGGACTCCGCGTCGCCCTGCGTGGAGAACTCCTCGGCCTGCACGGGTGGCTCGGTCTCCGTACCGTCGGCCTTCTCGAACCGCCACGTCCACGTCATGTCCGCCTCCTGGAGATCACCGGCATCACTGCCCGCAGCGTACTCGTCACTCCCGCCTTACGGGGCCTCCCGCCCCCAGCCCCGCGGCGCCCAGCCCGACAGCACGGGCCCGCGGCTCCGCCGCCGGGGGTGGGTCCTTATCTCGCCCCTGCCCGGCAGCACCGATATGCGGCCCACCGCACGGCGGGCTTCGCCCGGTCGCGGGGAGGCCATAGGCGGGGTACCTCCCGTATCCGGCCGGTGGGTGCCCCCATATCCCGCCCCTTCCCGGTTGTGCCGGTGTGCGGCTGCGCCGCGTGGCGGGCTTCGCCCGGCTGCGGGGGTGCCGGGCGGTGGGTTTTCCCCAATTCCCGCCCCTTCCCGGAAACCGGGGCTTCGCCCCGGGGCCCCGGGTTGGCGGTGCGGGCCGGTGGGCGGGTGTTGTGCCCACCCACAGCCCCTCGCGGGGCTGCGAGTGCCCACAAACGGGGTGGGGGTCTGGGGGCGCAAGCCCCCAGTTTCGGGAAGGGGCCGGGTTAGGGGAATCCCTCCGCCGACAGCGGCGCTCAGCCACAACCACCGACAGACGGAGTCCGGCGCAGGCGTCCGAAGCTTGTGAGGCCCCCGGGGCCGAACAATGCGAGGGCGCCATCAAAAGAGGACGATCGTCGTGTGGAAATCACTCTGCTCGGCACCGGCGCCCCCGCCGGACTCCCCCGCCCCAGCTGCCCCTGCGCGACCTGCGCGACCGCCATCGGCGAGCACGCGCGGGCCGCGACCGCGCTGCTCGTGGACGGCACGCTGCTCATCGACCTGACCCCCGGTCCGGCCTTCGCGGCTGCCCGCGCCGGGCAGTCCCTGCACGGCGTACGGCAGGTGCTGCTGTCCCATCCGCAGAACGGCCCCAGCCTGGAGTACCCGGCCGGGCTGCCCACGCCGGTGCGGGTGCCGGACGGGCAGGAGCTGGCGCTGATCAGCGGGCACCGGGTACGGGCGGTGCCGCTGGACGCGCCCGGCACGGGGTACGAGATCGGTGGCCCCGACGGTCAGCGGCTGCTGTATCTGCCGCCGGGCGCCGCGGCGGCCGGGCTCGCCGAGACGGCCGTTCCGTACGACCTGGTGCTGCTGGATGTGGTGGGCCGCCCGGACGCCCTCGGGCGGCTGCGCGGCATCGGGGCGGTGGGCCCGACGACGGATGTGGTGGCCGTCCACCTCGACCACGATGTCCCGCCCGGCGCCGAGCTGCGGCGGCAGCTCGCGGCCCTGGGCGCCCGGGCGGAGCGGGACGGTACGACCCTGGTGGTCGGCGACTTCCAGCAGGTCCCGGATGTGCCTCGGCGCACCCTGGTGCTGGGCGGCGCCCGCTCCGGGAAGTCCGCTGAGGCGGAACGCCGGTTGGCGGCCTTCCCGGATGTCCTCTATGTCGCCACCAGCGGCACCCGGGGCGATGACCTCGAGTGGGCGGCCCGGGTCACGGCGCACCGTGAGCGGCGGCCCGCCAGCTGGCGTACGGTCGAGACCTGCGATCTGGTGCCCCTGCTGGCCGACCCGGACGGGCCGCCGATGCTCATCGACTGTCTGGCACTGTGGCTGACGGACGCGATGGACGCCGTCGACGCGTGGGACGACGAGAGCTGGACGCACGGCGGTTCCCGGGCGCTGGCCAAGAGGGTCGCCGAGCTGGTCTCCGCGGTGCGTCATACGACGCGTACGGTCGTGGCGGTGAGCAATGAGGTCGGCTCCGGTGTGGTCCCCGCCACCTCGGCGGGGCGCCGCTTCCGCGATGAACTGGGGCGGCTGAACGCGGCGTTCGCGGCCGAGTGCGAGCATGTCCTGCTGGTCATCGCTGGCACAGCCTGGCCCCTGCGGGGCTAGTCCCAGCCGGTAACCTCCCCGTATGAGTGATGACCGGCTGGACCTCGACGCATTCGGCGATCTCATCGAGCGCCCCGACGGCGGCATCCGCCGGGACGCCGAGGAACGCCGGACCCGTACTGGACTCGCTCCCGGCGCGCTGGGCCGCCTTGACGAGCTGGGCGAGTGGCTGGCCGCCGCCCGGGCCCAGGTACCGGTCAAGCCGATCGCGCAACCTCGCATGGTGCTGTTCGCCGGAGATCACGGCATCGCCGAACTCGGCGTCTCGGCCCGCCCCGCAGGCTCCGCCCACACCCTCGTACGTGCCGCGCTGGACGGCGGGAGCCCGTCCGCCGTACTCGCCCGTCAGGCCGGAGTGCCGCTCCGTGTCGTCGATATGGCGCTCGACTGCGACGCCACGGAGTTGCCCGGGGAGGTGACCCGGTACCGGGTGCGCCGCTCCAGCGGACGTATCGACATCGAGGACGCCCTCACCATCGAGGAGGCCGAGCGGGCCTTCCGGGCCGGGATGGCCATCGCTGACGAGGAAGCCGACGCCGGCACCGATCTCGTCCTCCTCGGCGACCTCTCGGTGGGCGGCACAACCGCCGCCGGTGTCCTGATCGCTGTGCTCTGCGGCACCGACGCCTCCGTGGTGACCGGGCGCGGCGGGGCGTATATCGATGACCTCGCCTGGATGCGTAAGTGTGCCGCCATCCGCGACGGGCTGCGACGGGCCCGCCCGGTCCTGGGCGACCAGCTCCAGCTGCTCGCCACCGTCGGCGGTGCCGATCTGACCGCCGCCACCGGCTTTCTGCTCCAGTCCGCGGTCCGCCGCACCCCGGTGATCCTCGACGGCGTGGTCTCCGCGGCCTGTGCCCTGGTCGCCCAGCGGGTCGCCTTCCGGGCTCCGGACTGGTGGCTGGCCGGGCAGGACAGCGGGGAGCCTGCGCAGGCCAAGGCGCTGGACCGGATGGGGCTCGAGCCGCTGCTGGACCACGGTGTCACGGTCGGCGAGGGCACCGGCGCGCTGCTGGCGCTGCCGCTGGTCCAGGCGGCGGCGGCGCTCGCCGCCGAACTGCCCGAGCTGCCCGAGCAGCCCGAACGACCCCAGCCGGAGAGCTGACGGCTCTGTCCATAAGATCCCCTTTTATGAGAGACGTCGATACGGGCCCGGGTTCACCCCTGCGGCGGACCGCCCGCAGGGAGTGGGGGCCGCTCCTGGTGCCCGTATGGGATGAGCTGAAGCGCGGAAAATGGCGGGCCATCCCGATGACGCTCAGCTGTGTCTGTCTGACCCTGGGGTTCCAGATCTGGCAGAACGCGGGTGGCCTGGCACAGGTCGAGCGGATCGGCGCGGTGTACGCCGGCCTCTCCTGGCAGGAAGCCCTGCTGCGCACACCGCTCTCGCTCTTTGTCCCGGCACCGGACCTGCCCGTGTGGGGCGCGCTCGCCCAGGTACTGATCGTCTTCGGGATCTGCGAGATCCGGCTGGGCAGGCTCAAGACGCTGCTGATCGCCTATGCCTGCACACTGGCCGGGACGATGTACGCACGGTACGGCGCCGCGGTCGGCCCGGACGGCTTTCTGGGGCTGCCCGCTGAGACACTGACCGTGCGCGACACCGGGCCATCAGCGGCCGTTGTCTCACTGGCCGTCTTCGTCTGCTGGCGCTACCGGGCCTGGCTCACCGGAGCGCTGGTGATCCTCGCAATGATCATCGAGGTCATCGTCAAGCCCAATCTCGCGGGCAAGGAGCATCTGGCGGCGCTCGTCCTGGCGGTGATCCTGTGGGCGGTCTCCGAGCTGTGGCGGAAACGGCGGGAGGGGCGGGGTCGGCGGGAGCGGCGGGATCTCGCTGATCAGTCGCGGTCGGGCGCTCCGGCCAGCACATCGTGAATTCGGTGCCGCAGCACGCCCCAGCGGGCGTCATGCCGGATCGCCCGGCGCAGCGCCCGCGCCCGGGTGCGCGGACGGCGAGCGTAGAACTTCCGCGCCCACGGCGATTCGGGCCGGGCCAGCCGGATCGCCGCGATCAGCGCCATGAACGGCACCAGGATGCCCAGCACCCCGAGCCGGAACTTGCCCTTGAACAGCGCGACCAGTGAGCAGCACAGATGGAAACCCACCACCGCGGACAGCGCCCCGCGGTTGTTCCGCTCCTCGTCGCTGAGCGCGTCCACGCCGAACGGCATAAAGCCGAGCAGCAGCAGGATCACCAGGGAGGCGGTGAGCACCACCGCCTCCACGCTCTTACGGCCGCTCTCCGTCCAGTAGACATCGTCCAGATGCAGGATCAGCGCGAACTCATCCAGCACCAGGCCGGCTCCCGTCCCAAAAGTCACCGCCAGCACATATGAGCCAATGTTCTGCTTGCCTGCGGCGAATGCGCCGAAGCCGCCGACGAGCATGAGCAGGACCCCCGGCACCACATGGTGGATATGCAGGCCGCCCGCCCGCACATTGCGGAACGGACCGTAGCCAGCCCGGATCAGCCGGGCCACCGTCCGGGTCAGCACAAATGTGCCGATAAAGGCGATCAGTGCCAGCGTCAGCGGAAGCTTGCCCGCCTCAACGATGTCCCGGTACCACCACTGCCCCATGGCCATAGGGTCGACAGATCGCTACGGCTAGCCTGACCTTTTGATGAATGACACACCGGCGCGTCCCACGGACGGCCTGCGCTTCGCCTTCGGCACCCTCACCGTGCTGCCCGTGACCGTCACCCGCTGGGACCGCCGTGCGGCGCGCGGCGGAATGCTCTGCGCGCCGCTGGCCGGGCTGGTCGTCGCGCTGGCCGCCGCCGCGCTCGGGGCGGTACTGCTGGCACTGGGCGCCAGCGCGCTGGTGGCCGCCGTCGCCACGGTGGCCGTACCGGCCGCGCTGACCCGGGGGCTGCATCTGGACGGGCTGGCCGATGTCGCCGACGGGCTGGGCAGCGGCAAGGACGCGGACGGCGCGCTGCGGGTGATGAAGCAGTCCGACATCGGCCCGTTCGGGGTACTCACCCTGGTGCTGGTGCTGCTGGCGCAGATCGCGGTGGTCGCCCAGCTCTATGCGGACAGCTGGGCCCGGGGCGCCGTTGGCTTCGCCGTCACCCACGCCGCCGCCCGTACGGCGCTGACGCTGGCGGCCCGCCGGGGTGTTCCGGCGGCTCGCCCGGACGGGCTCGGCGCGGCGGTCGCCGGAGTGGTGCCGGTGCGGTACGCCGCCGGGACCGGCGCCCTGACGGTGCTTCTGGCTACGGTGGCCGGGGCGCTGTTCGGCCCGTACGGCGCCCTCCAGCACGGCAGCGCGGTGCTGCTGGGGCTGGGCGCGTCCGAGCTGCTGCTACGGCGTTGCCGCCGCCGGTTCGGCGGGGTGACCGGTGATGTCTTCGGCGCGCTGGCCGAAGTCAGCCTCACCGTTGGCCTGTTCGTGCTCACGCTGGGCTAAGGGGTGTGCGGTGGGTCTCCGCGGCGTCGCGACGCCTGGCACGCACGCTCGCCGCGTTGTCGTCGGTCGCCAACCAACCAGGTTGGCTTCCTCCTCCGCCTTGCGATCGCACGCACCAGACGCCGCTCCTCCCCCCACGGAGACCCACCGCACACCCCTTGGCCCCAGCTCTCATTCGTACCTAGGCGTAGGCTCGGAGCATTCAGGAATCGACGGAACAGGATCTCCAAAACCGTGACTGCACTGACCCTCAGCACTTCGTCCGCCGCGACGCTGCGCGCGGACGCCGTCGTCATCGGTGTCGCCAAGGGCGAGCACAAGAAGAACGGGGACACAACTCCGGTCATCGCCCTGGGGGCGGAGGCCGTGGACGAGGCCTTCGGCGGCAAGCTCGCCACCATCCTGGAGACGCTCGGCGCGAGCGGTGGTGAGGGCGAGGTCACCAAGCTCCCGGCGCCGGACGGTGTGAAGGCGCCACTGGTGCTGGCCGTTGGGCTCGGCGAGGCCCCGGCCAAGGGCGAGCCCTATGGTCCGGAGGTACTGCGCCGGGCCGCCGGTGCGGCGGCCCGGGCGCTGGCCGGGACGAAGAAGGGGGGCTTCGCACTGCCCGTGGACGGCGATGTGGAGGCCGTGGCGGCCGTCGCCGAGGGCGCGCTGCTGGGTGCCTACGCCTTCACCGAGTTCCGCAGCGGCGATGGCGGGAAGGGGAACGGCGACAAGGGAAAGGACAAGGGAAAGAAGGCCAGGAGGAACGACAACGGCGAACCGCTCGCCGAGGTCGCAGTTCTGGGCGCCAAGCCGCGGGACAAGGCGCACAAGGCGGCCGCCGAGCGCGCCAGTGTGCTGGCCGAGGAGGTGGCCCGTGCCCGCGACCTGGTCAACACCCCGCCCAACGCCCTCAACCCGAAATCCTTCGCCGAACAGGCCCAGGCCGCGGGCAAGGAGCACGGCCTCAAGGTCGAGGTGCTGGACGAGAAGATGCTCGCCAAGGGCGGCTACGGCGGCCTCGTCGGCGTCGGACAGGGCTCGCAGAATCCGCCGCGGCTGGTCCGGCTCTCGTACACGCACCCCAAGGCGAAGAAGTCCCTCGCCCTCATCGGCAAGGGCATCACCTATGACTCGGGCGGTATCTCACTCAAGCCCGCCGGTCACAACGAGACCATGAAGTGCGACATGAGCGGCGCCGCGGCGGTCTTCGCGGCCGTCGTGGCCGCCGCCCGGCTCGGTCTGAAGGTCAACATCACCGGCTGGCTGGCGCTCGCGGAGAACATGCCGTCCGGTTCGGCCATCCGTCCGGGTGATGTCCTGACCATGTACAGCGGTAAGACGGTCGAGGTGCTCAACACCGACGCCGAGGGCCGCCTGGTGCTGGCCGACGCACTGACCCGCGCGAGTGAGGACTCCCCGGACGCCCTGGTGAACGTGGCGACGCTGACCGGGGCGATGGTCGTGGCTCTCGGCCACCGCACCTTCGGCATCATGTCCAACGACGACGCCTTCCGCACCCAGGTCCACGAGACCGCCGAGGAGGCCGGTGAGCAGTCCTGGCCGCTGCCGATGCCCACCGAGCTGCGCAAGGCCATGGACTCGCCGGTCGCCGACATCGCCAATATCGGCGAGCGGATGGGCGGCGGCCTGTCCGCCGGGCTGTTCCTGAAGGAGTTCGTCCCCGAGGACACCCCGTGGGCGCACCTGGACATCGCGGGCCCGGCCTTCAACGAGTCCGCACCGTTCGGCTACACCCCCAAGGGCGGCACCGGCTCCGCCGTGCGTACCCTCGTCCGGCTGGCCGAGCGGACGGCCGACGGCGAGCTGGGCTAGCTCGCGGGCGCTACGGAGGAAGGGTGCCCTTCCTCCGTAGCGCCCGGGGCCCCACGGCGGGACACTGGTGGTGACGGCAGGAGGACGCCATGCCCACCACCTACGACGGTCACCGGCGCAGCCACTCCATTGGCCTGGATCTCTTCACGCTGATCCTCGTCGCTCTTGTCGTCGGACTGGTGACGAGCATCATCGGCAGCGGCTGGCCCGGCTATATTCCGGTACTGATCACCGCGGCGGCGGTTCTGATCGCCTGGGCCGTGCTCTCCTACCGGGGCACACACCCGCCCTACCGGGGCGATCCGCACCATCGGTAGCCGCGCGACCAGTACCGTTGTTCGCCCAGAGCGATCCTGCGGAGTACCCGCCGGTAGAGGCCCTGTGTGCCCCTACTTCTGGTACTAAGACCGCTTACATCCGTCTCAGAGCCCGGCCCGGCGTCCCGTCGTCCGCCGACAAGTGCGAAGATGTTGTCTCGGCAGGACAGGGGCCCGCTTAACCCACAGGGCCGAAGCAAGCGGCCGAACATACAGCCGCCCGGTCATAGCCGACCGGCTCCGGCGCACCCATGCATGGAGGACGTGACGTGGCGAACGACGCCAGCACCGTTTTCGACCTAGTGATCCTCGGAGGCGGTAGCGGTGGTTATGCCGCTGCCCTGCGCGCTTCGCAGCTGGGTCTGGACGTCGCCCTGATTGAGAAGAACAAGGTGGGCGGCACCTGTCTGCACTATGGCTGTATCCCCACAAAGGCGCTGCTGCACGCCGGCGAGATCGCCGACCAGGCGCGGGAGAGCGCCGAGTTCGGTGTCAAGGCCAGCTTTGACGGCATCGACATGGCGGGCGTGCACAAGTACAAGGACGGCGTGGTCTCCGGCCTGTACAAGGGCCTGCAGGGTCTGATCGCCTCCCGCAAGATCACCTACGTGGAGGGTGAGGGCCGCCTCTCCTCCCCGACCTCGGTGGATGTGAACGGCCAGCGCTACCAGGGCCGCCACATCCTGCTCGCGACCGGTTCCGTGCCGAAGTCGCTCCCGGGCCTGGAGATCGACGGCAACCGCATCATCTCCTCCGACCATGCCCTGGTCATGGACCGCGTCCCGCAGTCCGCGGTCATTCTGGGCGGCGGCGTCATCGGCGTCGAGTTCGCCTCCGCCTGGAAGTCCTTCGGCGCCGACGTCACCATCGTCGAGGGCCTTCCGCATCTCGTCCCGTCCGAGGACGAGAACAGCTCCAAGCTGCTGGAGCGGGCCTTCCGCAAGCGCGGCATCAAGTTCTCGGTGGGCACCTTCTTCGAGAAGGCCGAGTACACCGAGAACGGCGTCAAGGTCACCCTGGCCAACGGCAAGGAGTACGAGGCCGAGGTGCTCCTCGTCGCCGTCGGCCGTGGCCCGGTCTCGCAGGGCCTGGGCTATGAGGAGGCCGGGGTCAGCATGGACCGCGGCTTCGTCCTGGCCGACGAGTACTGCCAGACGAACGTGCCGACCATCTCGGCCGTCGGTGACCTCATCCCCACCCTCCAGCTCGCGCACGCCGGCTTCGCCGAGGGCATCCTGGTGGCGGAGCGGCTCGCCGGGCACAAGGTCGTACCGATCGACTACGACGGCGTCCCGCGCGTCACGTACTGCCACCCGGAGGTCGCCTCCGTGGGCATCAGCGAGGCCAAGGCCAAGGAGGTGTACGGCGCCGACAAGGTGGTGACCCTGAAGTACAACCTCGGCGGCAACGGCCGGAGCAAGATCCTGAAGACCGCAGGCGAGATCAAGCTCGTCCAGGTCCGCGATGGTGCCGTGGTCGGCGTCCATATGGTCGGTGACCGGCTCGGCGAGCAGGTCGGCGAGGCCCAGCTGATCTACAACTGGGAAGCGCTGCCGGCTGAGGTCGCGCAGCTCATCCACGCCCACCCGACACAGAACGAGGCGCTTGGCGAGGCCCACCTGGCGCTGGCCGGGAAGCCGCTGCACTCCCACGACTGATCACGTCGGGCGCGACCGCACGACCACATTCGTAAAACTCGTAAGGAGCAACCGAAACCATGGCGGTTTCCGTAACCCTTCCGGCGCTCGGTGAGAGCGTCACCGAGGGCACCGTCACCCGCTGGCTCAAGGCCGAGGGTGAGCGCGTTGAGGCCGATGAGCCGCTGCTCGAGGTCTCCACCGACAAGGTCGACACCGAGATCCCGGCTCCGGCCGCTGGCGTGCTGGCGAACATCAAGGTCGCCGAGGACGAGACGGTGGAGGTCGGCGCTGAGCTGGCCGTCATCGATGACGGCACCGGCGCTCCCGCCGAGGCCAAGCCCGAAGCCGGGGCGGAGGCGAAGGCGGAGGCCCCAGCCGCTGAGCCCGCTCCGGCAGCACAGCCCGAGCCCACCCCCGCCCCGGCGCAGGCCGAGGCGCCCGCACCGGCTCCGGCCGCCGAGGGCACCGATGTCGTGCTGCCCGCCCTGGGCGAGTCCGTCACCGAGGGCACCATCACCCGCTGGCTCAAGCAGGTCGGCGAGGAGGTCGCGGAGGACGAGCCGCTGCTCGAGGTCTCCACCGACAAGGTTGACACCGAGATCCCGGCTCCCACCTCCGGCACGCTGCAGGAGATCCTGGTCGGCGAGGACGAGACCGCCGAGGTCGGCTCCAGGCTGGCCGTCATCGGTAAGGGCGCTCCGGCCCAGGCCCCGGCCCCCGCCGAGCCCGCCCCGAAGCCCGCGGAGCCTGCCCCGGCCCCGGCGCCCGAGCCCGCCCCGAAGCCCGCTGCCGAGGCCCCCGCCGCCCCGGGTCCGGTGACCCCGGCTGAGGCCCCCGCGCCGGCTCCGGCCGCCCCTGGGCCGACTCCCGCCGCGGCGCCCGCCGCTCCGGCACCAGGCGGTGAGGGCGCCTACGTCACCCCGCTGGTGCGCAAGCTCGCCAGTGAGAGCGGCGTGGACCTGGCCGAGGTCAAGGGCACCGGCGTCGGTGGCCGTATCCGCAAGCAGGACGTCATCGCCGCCGCCGAAGCCGCCGAAGCCGCCAAAACACAGCCGCCGGCCGCCGCGGCTCCGGCCGCCCCGAAGGCTCCGGCCCTTGAGGTGTCGCCGCTGCGCGGCCAGACGGTGAAGATGCCGCGGATCCGCAAGCTCATCGGCGACAACATGATGAAGGCCCTGCATGAGCAGGCGCAGCTCACCAGCGTGGTCGAGGTGGACACCACCAAGATCATGAAGATGCGCGCCCGCGCGAAGGACGCCTTCGCCCAGCGCGAGGGCGTCAAGCTCTCGCCGATGCCGTTCTTCGTCAAGGCGGCCGTCCAGGCGCTGAAGGCCCACCCGGTCGTCAACGCCCGGATCAACGACGCTGAGGGCACCATCACCTACTTCGACACCGAGAACATCGGTATCGCGGTGGACTCGGAGAAGGGCCTGATGACCCCGGTCATCAAGGGTGCCGGCGATCTCAACCTCGCCGGTATCGCCCGGAAGACCGCGGAGCTGGCCGGCAATGTCCGCGCCAACAAGATCTCCCCGGACGACCTCTCCGGCGCGACCTTCACGATCAGCAACACCGGCTCCCGCGGTGCGCTGTTCGACACGGTCATCGTGCCGCCTTCCCAGGTTGGCATCCTCGGCATCGGTGCGACCGTCAAGCGCCCGGTGGTCATCGACCACCCGGAGCTGGGCGAGACCATCGCGGTGCGCCACATGACGTACCTGGTGCTCTCCTACGACCACCGTCTGGTGGACGGCGCCGACGCCGCCCGCTACCTGACGACGGTCAAGGAGATCCTGGAGGCCGCGGAGTTCGAGTCCGAGCTCGGTCTCTGAGACCAGCCGCTGAGACCGGCCGCTGAGCCGGCCTGGCCAAACGGTGTGCCCCCGCCCGGAGTGATCCGGGCGGGGGCCGCCGTATTCTTGCTCATCGAGCCCGCGAAGGAGCACCCATGACCCCGCCCGTCGTCCACTCGCTGCGCGAGCAGATCCGCGAGCACATCGTGGAGGGGATCGTCAGCGGCCGCTGGAAGCCGGGCGAGCGGATTGTGGAGCGGCGGATCGCGGTGGAGCTGGAGGTCAGCCAGACGCCCGTGCGGGAGGCGCTGCGCGAGCTGGAGACCCTGCGGCTGATCGAGTCGGCACCGAACAAGGGCGTACGGGTACGGGCGCTGTCAGCCGCCGACCTGGAGGAGATCTACCCGGTGCGGGCCGGTCTGGAGCAGATCGCCGCCGAGCTGGCCGCGCCCCGGCTGGCGGAGGATGTCTCGGCGCTGGAACCGCATGTGGCGGCGCTCTATGAGGCGGACCGCGCCGGGGACGCGGAAGCGCAGGTCAGGCATACGGTGGCCTTCCACCGTGAGCTGGTGCGGGCCGCGGGGAACAGTGTGCTGCTGCACACCTGGGAGTCGCTGGGTATTGAGGTGTGGACCGCGCTTTCCATTCGCTGGCTGGGGACGGTGCAGGAGTCCTATGCGGAGGAGCATGAGGCGGTCGTCAAGGCGTTTCGGGGGCGGGATCCGCGGGTGGCTGAGCTGGTGAAGGACCACGTCCTGGGCTGCGCGCCCCGCGCCTAGCGCGGCTCCGCCGCGTGGCGGGGCTTCGCCCGGACCCGGGGTGCCGTGGGTGGGGTGCCCCCGTATCCCGCCCCTTCCCGTAACCGGGGCTTCGCCCCGGGCCCCGGGGTTGGCCCGGTGCGGGCCGGTGGCCGGTGTTGTGCCCACCCGTGCCGCCCCTCGGGCGGCCCGAGTGCCCACAACACTGTGGGGCTCGGTGCCCACAACAGTTGGGAACCTGGGCCTGGGTCCGCGCCAATACGCAACGCACCGCCCACGCCAGTACCAAAGCTCCGGCCCGCCCCGTAGCAGGGCAAGCTTGCGGCACTGGGTGTAGGGATTTGTGGCACGGGATGCCAATTTGGTCCTGTGGCGGGGTTTTTTCCTTCCCGAGCTTTGATCGATCATCGATCGCACCGTACAGTCGACCGGCGGACTCACCCCCTGTCCTGCCCTGCCTTGCCTCAACACCTCACCGTCCCCATCCGGAAGGCGGCCGCCATGACCGACCCCACCCGCACTCAGCCGAGCGAGCTCGACCAGCTCCCGGACCGCGACCCCCAGGAGACCGCCGAGTGGCGCGAGTCCCTGGACGCCGTCGCCAAGGCCGCGGGCCCGCAGCGCGCCAGCTACCTGGTGCGCCGGACCGTCGAGCACGCCCAGCACAGCGGGCTCCAGGTGCCCTCGCTGCTGGAGACGGAGTACGTCAACACCATCCCCACCGCCGCCGAGCCGGACTTCCCCGGCGATGAGGCGATGGAGGCGCGTATCACCGCCTGGAACCGGTGGAACGCCGCCGCGATGGTCACCCGTGGCAGCCGCTACGGCGTCGGCGGCCATATCGCCACCTTCGCCTCCGCCGCCTGGCTCTATGAGACCGGCTTCCAGCACTTCTTCCGCGGCAAGGAGGCGGAGGACGGGTCCGGCGATCAGCTCTACATCCAGGGCCACGCCTCCCCCGGTATCTACGCCCGTGCCTTCCTCGACGGCCGCCTCACCGAGCAGCAGCTGGACCACTTCCGCCAGGAGGCGGGCGGCAAGGGGCTGCCCTCCTATCCGCACCCGCGGCGGCTGCCCTGGATGTGGGAGTTCCCCACCGTTTCCATGGGCCTTGGCCCGCTCTCCGCGATCTACCAGGCGCGCTTCAACCGCTATCTGGCCAACCGCGGCATCAAGGACACCTCCGCCTCGCACGTATGGGCCTTCCTCGGCGACGGCGAGATGGACGAGCCCGAGTCGACCGCCGCCCTTGCGCTCGCCGCCCGGGAACAGCTCGACAACGTCACCTTCGTCATCAACTGCAACCTTCAGCGCCTCGACGGCCCGGTCCGCGCCAACTTCAAGATCGTGCAGGAGCTGGAGGCCCAGTTCCGCGCGGCGGGCTGGAATGTCATCAAGTCGCTCTGGGGCACCGCCTGGGATGAGCTGATCCAGCTCGACACCACCGGCTCGCTGCTCCGCCGTCTGCGTGAGGTCCCGGACGCCCAGTTCCAGACGTACGCCACCCGCGATGTGGCCTACATCCGCGAACACTTCTTCGGCGCCGACCCGGCGCTGGCGGAGATGGCGAAGCTGCTGTCCGACGCCAAGATCGCCGAGTGCTTCCACACCTCCCGCGCGGGCCACGAGCCGCGCAAGGTGTACGCCGCGTACCGGGCCGCCGTAGCGCATCAGGGCGCGCCCAGCGTGATCCTCGCCCAGACGGTGAAGGGCTATACGCTCGGCCCCGGCTTTGAGTCGCGCAACGCCAACCACCAGATGAAGAAGCTGACGGGCAAGGAGTTCCGCGCCATGCGGGACCTGCTCGAACTTCCCATCCCGGACAGCAGGCTCGACGATGAGCTCGTCCCGTACGCGCATCCCGGCGCCGACTCCCCCGAGGTCCGCTACCTCCAGGAGCGCCGCGCCGCACTCGGCGGCCCGGCCCCGGCCCGCAAGGTGCACCCGGTCGCGCTGCCCGAGCCCGCGGACCGGCCCTTCAAGGCGATGGAGAAGGGCTCCGGCTCCCAGGAGATCGCCACCACCATGGCCTTTGTGCGGCTGGCCAAGGATCTGATGCGGGACAAGGAGACCGGTAAGCGCTGGGTTCCGATCGTCCCCGACGAGGCCCGTACGTTCGGTATGGAGGCGCTCTTCCCGTCCGCCGGGATCTACTCCCCCCTCGGCCAGACGTACGATCCGGTCGACCGCGACCAGCTGATGTACTACAAGGAAGCCAAGGACGGCCAGATCCTCAACGAGGGCATCACCGAAGCGGGGGCCATGGCGGACTTCACCGCCGCGGCGACCTCGTACGCCACCCACGGCGAACCGATGATCCCCTTCTACATCTTCTACTCGATGTTCGGCTGGCAGCGCACCGCCGACCAGTTCTGGGCGCTCGGCGACCAGCTCGGCCGTGGCTTCGTCATCGGTGCCACCGCGGGCCGTACGACGCTCACCGGTGAGGGCCTTCAGCACGCGGACGGCCACTCTCCGCTGATCGCCGCCACCAACCCGGCGGCGCTGAGCTATGACCCGGCCTTCGCCTATGAGATCGGCGTCATCGTCAAGGACGGCCTGCGCCGGATGTACGGCCCGGACCCCGAGAAGAACGAGAACGTCTTCTACTACCTGACGGTCTACAACGAGCCCAAGGTCCAGCCCGCGATGCCGGAAGGCGTCGAGGAAGGCATCATCAAGGGCCTCTACCGCTTCAAGGAGGCGGAGCTCGAGGGGACCGCTGCCGCCGAGGCCCCCCGCCTCCAGCTGCTGGCCTCCGGCACGGCCATCCACTGGGCCCTGGAGGCCCAGCGACTTCTCGCCGACGACTGGGGTGTGGCCGCCGACATCTGGTCCGCCACCTCCTGGGGCGAGCTGCGCCGCGACGCGCTGGAATGCGACGCCGCCGCCCTCCACGGCGAGGACCGCACCCCCTATGTGACCCGGGTGCTGGAAGGCGCTCCCGGCCCGGTCCTCGCGGTCAGCGACTGGATGCGCCAGGTGCCGGACCAGATCAGCCAGTGGGTCCCGCAGGACTACTCCTCTCTGGGCACTGACGGCTTCGGTCTCTCCGACACTCGCGAGAACGCCCGCCGTCACTTTGGTGTCGACGCCCAGTCCATCACCGTGGCGGCGCTGGCCCAGCTCGCCCGCCGTGGCGAGGTCAAGCACGAAACAGTGCGGCGGGCCGCCGAGGCCTACGGCCTGGCCTGACCGCCCCTACGGCCCCGCGGCCGCATCCCGGCAGTGCCGGGATGCGGCCGCGGTGGTTTCCGGCCCGGATCACGCCTCTTGACACAGCGCGATCCTCCGGTAGAAGCACACCCGGTCCTGCCCGGGCCCGTCATAGTCGCTGTGTACGAACAGGCCGTCGATCTCGCGGTCACCCTTTTCGAGGTCGAACCCCATGGCCTGGTGAAACGCGACAGACCCGGTGTTCGCTGGCGAGGTGATCGCACGCACCTCCTGGCGGCCCGCCCGGGCGGCGCGTTGGAGGAACACCGTGTAGAGCCTGCGACCCAGGCCCTGCCCACGCAGCGCCGGATCCACTCCTACGAAGTGGACATAGGCCTCGTTCGCGTTGTCGGCGGAGTAGAAGCCAACCAGAAACGCCTTGATCCCTGCCTCATCCTCCAGCACCAGGCTGGTGCTGGAGAAGAACTGCAAGAACAGCTTCGGCAGCAACAGGGACAACTCACGGGCCTGATCAGGGGTGCGTGAGTCACCCCACCACTCGCGCACGCACTCGACAAGCGTTCGGTGGTCGGAGACACGGGCCTGGCGCACCGCTGGCATTCCGTTCTCCCTTCATATCGGGGCCTTATCAGCCACCGTCGTGGACATTCCGTGCGGTGACGTTCCGGCTCTACAGGTGACCCAACCTTGCCACCGTCCGCCAGATTCAGTCTGATCAGCCCCTCTGCCGCCTGGACGCTCGGCCAAGCCGACCGCACACCCGCGACCGGTGCAGCAGCCGGTCAATCTTCTGCCGGGAGGCGCCGAGGGCTGGCCGCAGCTGTCGCCATGGCCAGGAGGTGGCCAGCAACACGATGCATAATCTGGACACTTGGCTCGCCTCCGCGAAGGCCGCCGGGCCCGCGACAAGACCGTCGCCCGCTACGCGGGCAAGAGCGAGTAGTCAGACGGTTAGTCAGACGGCAATACCGCACTGCCAAAAGCGACCGCCCGACCCGCTAAGCGGAATTATGCATGCCGATGCATATCGATAGCGCTTGCGGTCGTCATCGGTTACTGTACGGGCGCCAACTCCCCCTGCAGGAAGGAAAAATGACCCTGATGAGGAAACTCTTCATAGCCGTCCTCACCGGCGCGCTATTGCTGGGTGCCGCACCGGCTGCCACAGCGGCCAAGGCCGAGACCGCCACGACGGCGGCGCCCGCGGCGACGGCGGCACCCGCGGCGCCCGCGGCGAAGAAGGCCAAGCTGCGAAAGCTGTATGACTACCGCTTCTTTGTGAAGAAGGACTGCTCAAGCAGCATCACAGGCTGTTCCCGAGCGACGGTCAAGGCTCACCCGAAGAAGGCATGGTCCCAGCTCAAGAAGTGCTTCAACTGCACGTTTCCGGTCAAGGGAGCCCCCAAGGCCTTCCCCAAGCAAGGCCAGCACATCAAGCTGAAGGCCTGCGCCGCCGGCCTGTTCTGCAAGAACGCCCCGGTTAAGTATTACAACCGCAAGGGCTATAGCTGGATGTTCACCGCGCAGAAGGGACACTTCGACGGCGCCGGGTCGAAGGTCTACTTCCACTGGTACCAGGACAAGAACAAGAACCTGAAGCTGCGCGTCTGGGCCTACGTCGCCAAGCCTTCCGTACCGGACTCGGCCAACAAGTCCTTCGCGAAGCAGACCTGGAAGAAGTTCTCCCGGAATATGGGCAAGAAGCTCTGCCCCAACTCCCTGATGTGCAAGTACTGAGCCGTGCCCGGCAGGAAAGAAACTGAGCGGGGCCCGGCGTGCCGGGCCCCGCTCACTCTGCGGTTCAACCCGCCTATTCCGCCGAGGAGTCGGACTCCTGCTGCACATCGGGGAGAGTGCGCAGCTTGAGGATGGCCGCGAGCAGCCCGCCCCATACAATGGCGATGGAGCCGATCATCATCACAATGGCACCAGCCGACATCAGCGGCTCCTCTCATCCAGGGAGTCCTCATCCAACTCGGCCGCGCCGCCCCGCCGCCAGGGGATCAGGGCGAGGAGGACAGCGATGAGGAGCGCACCGATGGCGACCCCCCATCCGGCCCAGAGCAGGAACGTGGTCGGGAGCTCCGCGTAGTTTTCCGCGAGCTCCTGGCGGAACGCATCCACGAGCATCCAGCCCAGCACCAGCGGGGTGATCACCCCGAGGCAGATGCGCCACCAGTGGCCGAGCCGCACCGCGGAGGTCGCGTCGGCGTTCTTCTGCAGCTGTGGCAGCCGACGCAGCAGCCATGCCACCGTCACCACGCTGACCAGCGCGGCGAGAGCGATGCCGTACTGGTTGATGAAGTGGTCGGAGGCGTCGAGTAGATAGAGCCCGGTATCGGTCGGGAACAGCACAAGGGAGGCGAGCGCCACAGCGCCGCCGCACAGGAACACCGAGGGCACCCGGCCCAGTCCGGTCCGGTCCTGCACCGCGGATACGACCACCTGCACGATGCTGATCAGCGAGGACAATCCGGCGATCACCAGTGAACCGAAGAACAGCACCCCGAAGAAGGTGCCCAACGGCATATTGGAGATGATCGTCGGGAAGGCGATAAAGGCCAGCCCGAGACCACCCTCGACGACGTCGCCGACCTCCTTGCCGGAGTTGACGGCCAGGAAGCCCAGCGTCGAGAAGACGCCGATGCCCGCCAGCAGTTCAAAGGAGCTGTTGGCCAGACCGGCCACCAGGGCGGAGCCGGTGAGGTCGGCGCGGCGCCGCAGATACGAGGCGTAGGTGATCATGATGCCGAAGCCGATGGACAGCGAGAAGAAGATCTGTCCGTAGGCCGCGACCCAGACCTTGCCGTCTCTGAGTGCTCCCCAGTCGGGCGAGAAGAAGGCGTCGAGACCGACGACCGCACCCTCCAGCGTCAACGCCCGGATCACCAGGATCACAAAGAAGATGACCAGCAGCGGAATAAAGATCTTGTTGGCGCGTTCAATGCCGCGCCGGACGCCGAAGACGAGGATGATCAGCACAGCCACCCAGACGGCGAGCAGCGGCCAGAACACTCCGCTGACATACGCGGACATGGCCCCGGGCTGCTCGGCGCGCTGCAGGAAGTTCACGATCAGGAACTCATCAGGGCTGTTGCCCCACTGCTGCCCGACGGAGAAGCCGACGTAGCGCACGGCATAGGCGAGGATGACCGCGTAGTAGGTGGCGATCACAAAGCAGATCGTGACCTGCCACCAGCCGATGAACTGGGCGGGACCGGCCAGTTGGCGGTAGGCCGCGGGCGGTGACTTACGGTGCTTGCGGCCGATCGTATATTCCATGATCAGCAGCGGGAGACCTGCGGTGAGCAGGGCGATGAGGTAGGGGAGCAGGAATGCTCCACCACCGTTCCTGAATGCCTCGGCTGGGAATCTCCAGATATTGCCGAGCCCGATCGCTGAACCGATCGCGGCCAGCAGGAAGCCCGCACGAGTGCCCCACTGTTCGCGGGGTTGATTGGCCATAGTTGGATTCCTTGGTGACTGTATAGGTGACTGAACGTTAGCAGCGACGCCAGCCGAAGCCGCACAATGCCTCTATGCGCGCTGCCCGGCTGATCAAGATGGTGTTGTTGCTTCAGGCACGGCGGGCGATGACCGCCGCCGAACTCGCCGAGGAGCTGGAGGTATCCGAACGCACCGTAGTACGGGATGTGGCCGCGCTGTCAGAGGCTGGGGTGCCGGTATACGCAGACCGGGGACGGGCTGGCGGGTACCGGCTGGTTGGCGGCTACCGGACGCGGCTGACCGGGATGGGGCGCAGTGAGGCCGAAGCGCTGTTTCTGTCCGGGGTGCCGTCCGCGCTGCGGGACATGGGGCTCGCGGATGCGGCGTCGGCGGCGCGGCTGAAGGTGTCGGCGGCGCTCAGTCCCGAGCTGGGCGATGCGCAGAGCAGCGTGGCGCAGCGGTTTCATCTGGACGCGCCTGGCTGGTGGCAGGAGCCGGAGACCCCGGAGCTGCTGGCCGTTATCGCGGACGCGGTCTGGGACGACCGCCGGATCAGCGTGCGCTACCGCCGTCAGGACGAAGAGGCCGAGCGGGAGTTGGAGCCGTACGGGCTCGTGCTCAAGGCGGGCGTGTGGTATCTCGTGGCGGGCGTGGACGAGGACTTCCGGGTCTACCGGGTGGACCGGTTTACGGCGGTGGCCGTGGGTGAGGAGCGGTTCGTACGGGATGAGGTGTTCGATCTGCCCGGCTTCTGGGCGGAGCGTGCGGCCGCTTTCGCCCGGTCGATTCTCCGGGCGGAGGTCGTCCTGCGGCTGTCGGAGGCCGGGGCGCGGCGGCTGCGGTACACCACCGACCGGACCGCCGCGGATGAGGCCGTGGCGGAGGGCGAGCGCGACGGGCAGGGGTGGATCACCGTCACCCTGCCCGTCGAGTCACTGGAGGTGGCCTACAGTCAGCTCCTCGCCCTGGGCCCGGAGGCCGAGGTGCTGGCGCCCGCCGCGCTGCGCGAGCGCTTCGCTCAGGCGGCGGACGGGATGGCGGCGCTCTACGGACACCGGCACCTTAACCGTCACTGTCACGGCCACGGTCAGCGGTAGTCAGCGGCGTTCGCGTCCTTGCCGCCGATGGCGACCTCGGCGATATACCGCCAGGCGTCCGGCTGCGAGCCGTCGGCGTCCGTAACGCCGTATTCGCGGGCGAGCTGCCCGCTGGAAAGGGCCTGACCGTTCCAGCGCGCCACCTCGGGATCGCTCGCCAGGGCGGCCACACACCGGCCGATCAGCAGCGGCGACTCAGCGATCGCGAAGTGCGGATCCTGCTTGACCGCGTCGCGCCAGTTCTCCTCGGTCACGCCGAAGTGGTCCAGCATCTGCTCGGAGCGCAGAAAGCCGGGGGTGACGCAGACCCCCACGCCGCCGTACTCCTTCAGTTCGGCGGCGAGCCCCTGCGCCATCCGGATCGGGGCGTACTTGGCCAGGTCGTAGAAGAAGCTCTCGCGGTAGCCCTTGTTGGACTCGGCCGTGCCGTCGGTCACCTCGATCGCCAGACCGCCGGGCCGCCGGATCAGCAGTGGCAGCGCGGCGTGGCTGGTGACCAGGTGGGTTTCCACGCCGAGCCGCAGCATCCGCAGCCCCTCGTCCAGGTCGAGCTCCCACAGCTTCTTCCCGAAGGTGAGCAGATGGTCACCGCCCCAGATGTCATTGACCAGGATGTCCAGCCGTCCTTGCTCCCGGTCGATCCGCTCGACCAGGTCCGCTACCTCCTCCGGTACGAGGTGGTCGGTACGCACCGCGATCCCGATGCCGCCCGCGGCCGTCACCTGCTCCGCTGTCTCCTCGATCGTCTCGGTGGACCGGCCGACCTCGCTCACCCGCTCGCGGGTGGTGCGGCCGGTCGCGTAGACGACCGCCCCGGCCCGCCCCAGCTCCACGGCCATCGCCCGGCCCGCGCCCCGGGTGGCGCCCGCCACCAGCGCCACCTTGCCGGTCAGCGGCTTGTGCGTGCTCACGCTCACGTATCTGCTTCCTCCCACTGCGGTTCTCTGCCGCGTTATGCGTTCGAAGAGACCCTGTCAGCGATATCAGACACCTTCTGTCTGACTTTCCCCGAGAACATCCGGCATCATCCGGCATCACCCGGGCCCCAGGGAGCACCCCGGTAACGACACAGCCGCATCTGGGTGACTCCACGTGCGTGGCGGGGCGGCAGGGCTGATGCTGGTCCCGTGACGATGCACGAGGACGAGTTCTGGGAACTCATCGACAGCAGCCGGGCGGCCGCCGAGGGCGACCCGGTGGACCAGGCTGAGCTGCTTGTCGAGCGGCTTGTCCAGCTCGACCCGGAGACCGTCACCGACTTCGCCCGTCACTTCGAGGCCCGCTACAACCGCGCCTACCGCTGGGATCTGTGGGGCGCGGCCTGGGTACTGCTGGACGGGGCCAGCGACGATGTCTTCGACGCCTTCCGCTGCTGGCTGATCGGGCAGGGCCGGGAGGTGTTCGAGGGCGCGCTGCACAATGACCCGGACGCGCTCGCCGAGCTCCTTGAGGACTTCGACGCAGAGGTCGACGGTGATGGCGAGGAACTCGGTTATGCGGCCGACGAAGCGTACGAACAGCTGATCGGGTCCGAGCTGCCGGAGCTGGGGCTGCCCGAGCCACCGGAGGAGCCGGAGGGCACGCCGATCGACTTTGAGAACGACCAGGTCATGGCGGACCGTTTCCCCAGGCTCTGGGCACGTTTCAAGGCGTGAGTCCGGCCAGCGAGCGCCCCATCAGCACATCGTCGATGTACTCACCCTCCAGCAGGAACTCCCCCGGCAGCACACCCTCCACGGCGAATCCCTCGGAAGCGTAGAGCGCCCGCGCCGGAACGTTGTGGCTCAGCACCCGCAGGGTGATACGTACCGCTCCCTGCCGCCGGGAGGCATCCATCGCCGACCGCAGCAGTGCCCGCGCCACACCCCTGCCCCGCGCCCAGTTGTCCACCGCGAGGCCCTGGATCTGCCGTACATGGGCATTGCTGGCGAGCGGGGTGGGCGGGACGACCCGGATATAGCCCGCGATACGGCCGTCGAGCTCAGCGATGAGATGCTGCCGGGGCGGGTGCGTCGCGTCGAAGAGCGGGCGGTACGGGGGCCGGGGCCGTGGTGACACGGCGTGCAACGGGGACCAGATGCGCCGGTCCAGCTCGGCCAGCGGCACACCGTCGGCGGGTACGGCCGCACGGATGGTCACAGCGTGGAGCATGCGCGCCACTGTGCCTCGCGTTCCGCTCCCCCGTCCACCAGGATTGGTCGCATGCGTATCGCGATCACCGGATCAACCGGACTTATCGGCTCCGCCCTTGTCCGCTCGCTGCACGCCGACGGTCACGAGGTGGTGCGGCTGGTGCGGCGTCCCGCCAAGACGGGAGACGAAGTCCAGTGGGACCCCAAGGGGGGTTATGTCGATACGGCCGGGCTGGCCGGCTGCGAAGCCGTTGTCCACTTGGCGGGCGCGGGCGTCGGCGACAAGCGGTGGACGGCCGCGTACAAGCGGGAGATCCGGGACAGCCGGGTGCTGGGCACCACCACCATCGCCGAGGCGATCGCCTCTCTTGACACCCCGCCGCACACCCTGGTGAGCGCCAGCGGCATCAACTATTACGGCGACACCGGTAACCGCGCGGTCGATGAGAGCGATCCGCCGGGCAGTGGCTTCCTCGCCGAGGTCTGCCAGGAGTGGGAGGCGGCCACGGCCCCGGCCGAGCGGGCCGGGGTACGGACCGTCCACGCCCGCAGTGGGCTGGCCGTAGCGCAGCAGGGAGGCGCCTGGGGCAGGCTCTTCCCCGTCTTCAAGGCGGGACTTGGCGGCCGGATGGGCAACGGGCGGCAGTACTGGAGCTTTATCGCGCTGCACGACCATGTCGCCGCTCTGCGCTTTGTGCTGGACAACGCCACGGTCTCCGGGCCGGTCAATCTGACCGCCCCCGATCCGGTCACCAACCGGGAAGTGACCGCCGCCATGGGCCGGGTGCTGCGCCGGCCGACCTTCGCCGCCGTCCCGGCGCCCGTGCTGCGGCTGGCCGTCGGTGAGTTCGCCGATGATGTCCTGGGCAGCTTCCGGGTGATCCCCGTGAAGCTGCTGGAGTCCGGCTTCACTTTTGCCTTCCCCCGCATCGACGACGCGATCCGGGCGGCACTGCGGTAGGGAGGACCCGCATCAGGGTTCCTCCCGCCCACCCCGTCGCGGTTCGACCGGCCACGCCTCTACGCAACCCACCACCCACACCAACCCCAACGCTCCGGCCCGCCCCGTATCGGGGTTCGCCTCGCGTGCGACCGGCTTGCGACCGTGCTCTGTCGCTGCGCGACTGCCCCGGACGGCCTGCCTCCGTATCGTCGTGCCGACCGAGCATTGGTCGCGCCGGTTGAGGGCATCAGCTCGGCATCGGGTTACGACCTCGGGGAGGGCACGTGCTCAGCACTGCACCCATACGTCGCACGGACGCCGTGGATGTCGTCATCGTCGGAGCCGGACTCGCCGGGCTCGCCGCGGCACATCATCTGACCAGTGCCGGGCTGGCCGTCACCGTGCTGGAGGCCACCGGGCGGGTGGGCGGCCGGATGGCCACCGAGCGGTTCGACGGCTACCGGCTCGACCAGGGCGGGCAACTCCTCTGCCCGGACTGGGCGGAGCTGACCCGCTGTCCCGGCTTGGCCGCCCTCGCCCTGCGGCCCTTCTCCCCCGGAGCGCTGATCCGGGGCGCTGACCGTACCGTGCGGATCTGTGGCAGCCGGTCGCTGCGGCCCTGCGGGAGCACAGGGGGCGCACGCCATACGCCGCGCGCCCTCACCTATGCGCTGGACGCCGCTCGGCTACGCGGCCAGCTCGCCCGGCTCGCCACTACCCCGGTGCCCCGGCTGCGTGCCCGGGCCGAACTCCCCGCCGCCCGGGCGCTGTCCGCCCGGGGCATCCGGGGGCGTACGGCCGACGCGCTGGTGCGGCCGCTGGTCGGGGCGCTGCTCTGCGACCCCGGGCTCACCACCTCCAGCCAGGTGGTTGATCTGGCGCTGCGCGACTTCGCCCGGCGCGGGCTGTGTCTGCCCGCGGGAGGCGCGGCCACGGTGCCCGAGCTGCTGGCCGGTGGGCTGCCGCCCGGTACGGTCCGTACCGGCGTACGGGCCGTCCGCATCGCGACCAACGCGGTGGAGACGGCCGCCCATGGCACGCTCGGCTGCCGCGCGGTCCTGATCGCCACCGGCGCCCAGAACGCGGCGGAGCTGCTGCCGGGGCTGCGGGTGCCGGGCTTCCACCCGGTGACCGTGCTGCACCACGCGGCGGACGCGGCGCCGCCGCCCGCCGACACCTCTCTCCTGCTGGAGGCGGACCGGCGCGGACCGGTCTCCCACACGATGGTCGCCTCAGCGGTCGATCCTTCCCGTGCCCTGCCGGGCCGTACGCTCGTGACCTCGGTGGTGCTGGGGCGAAACGCGCGTGACTCGGTCACGGCGCTCGACAAGGCGGCCCGGCCCCAACTCGGCGCGCTGCACGGCGCGCCCGCCGAGCAGTGGGAGCTGATCGCCGCGCACCACGAGCCGTACGCCGTGCCCGCCATGCCCGCCCCGCACGACGCGCACCGGCCGGTGCGGATGCTGTCCGGCCTCTATGTCTGCGGCGACCACCGCGATACGGGCACCCCGCAGGGTGCGCTGCACTCGGCCCGGCGGGCGGCCAGTGCGATCTGCCGGGACTTCGGAGTCCGTACCGCCGCGCTCGCGGCGGCGCGAACAGCCGCGTAGGGGTGCCTCCATGACACGTTAGGCGCCCTTCGGGCATCGCGCGCGCTGGGGAATGCGTACGGGTGCAGTCCGCCCGGACACGGTGTCGAAGAGCGGCATCGGGCACAGCGCGTGAGACCAGTAAGTCATGCAATACGACAAATCCAGCTCTTCTCGCCGCATGCTGCTGCGTGGCGTCGCCTGCCTCGGGCTGCTCGGCGTCTACCGCACGGTGACCGCCCCACCAGCCCACGCACCCGGCTCGGGCATCTTCGCCGCACATCCCGACGACGCTCGTACGACCGCCGAGTCCGCCTACCGGCTGCGTCCCCTCCTGGGCACCGCCCGAATGCCACCGGCCGGGCCACAGCGGCGCCCGGTCGCCCCCCGTGAGACCGCCCAGCGCACGCTCCGCGAGCCGGGCAAGAAGATCGCCCTGACCTTCGACGATGGCCCGCACCCCCGGCAGACCCCAGCCATCCTGCGGATCCTGCGCCAGCACGACACCCGGGCCACCTTCTTCATCATCGGCGAGAACGCCGTCTGGAACCCGGATCTGGTGAAGGCCATCGCCGAGCACGGCCATGTCATCGCCAACCACTCCTGGAGCCATCCGCAGCTCAACCGGATCCCCACCAGCCGGGTACGCAAGGAGCTGGGCCGCACCTGCGATCTGATCGAACGCGCCCTGGGGGCCGGGCCCCGCTTGGCCCGCGCGCCGTACGGCGCCTGGCACAAGCCCTCACTGAAGATCTGTGCCGAACTGGGGATGGAGCCTGTGGGCTGGTCCATCGACACGATGGACTGGAAAACCCCGGGGGCCAGGACCATCCGGTCGCGGGTGCTGACCGGGGCGCATCCCGGTGCGATCGTTCTGGCCCACGATGGGGGCGGCGACCGCTCGCAGACGGTCGCCGCGCTCGCCTACTATCTGCCCCGCCTGATCGATCAGGGCTACACGATGGTCCAACTCACCTGACGCCGGCTCCGCCGCACGGCGGGGATCCACCCAGCTGCAGGGGTACCGGTGGGTGGGTTTTCCCCAATTCCCGCCCCTTCCCGGCTGTGCCGGTATGCGGCTCCGCCGCGCGGCGGGGCTCCACCCGGCTGCGGGCGGTGCCGTGGGTGGGTTCCCCGTATCTCGCCCCTCCCCGGCTGTGCCAGTGTGCGGCTGCACCGCGCGGCGGGGCTTCGCCCGGCTGCGGGGGTGCCGTGGGTGGGTTCCCCGTATCCCGCCCTTTCCCGGAAACCGGGGCTTGCGCCCCGGGGCCCCGGGGTTGGTCCGGTGCGGGCCGGTGGCCGGGTTGTGCCCACCCACAGCGCCTCGCGGGGCTGCGAGTGCCCACAACACGGTGGCGCTCGGGTGGCCACAACACCTCGGGGTCTGGGGGCGGAGCCCCCAGTTTCGGGAAGGGGCGGGTCAGGGGAAACAAACCCCCGCCCCGTTACAGCAGGGACTCGATGGTGATGGGGAGTTGGCGGATGCGACGCCCCGTAGCGTGATGCACCGCGTTGGCGATGGCCGCGGCCGCCCCGGCCTGGCCGATCTCGCCGACGCCCTTGACACCCAGCGGGTTGACCACCGAGTCCGTCACCTCGACCAGCTCCACCTCCACCTCGGGGGCGTCGGCGTTGACCGGGACGAGGTATTCACCCAGGCTGGCATTGGCCCAGCGGCCGGTCCTGGCCTCCATCACGCTGGCTTCCAGCAGGGCCTGGCTGAGCCCCCAGAGCATCCCGCCCATCAGCTGGCTACGGGCGGTCTTGGCGTTGAGCACCCGGCCGGGCGCGAAGGCGCCGGTCATCCGGCGCACCCGGACAAGTCCGAGGCCGGGGTCGACGGCGACCTCGGCGAACTGGGCGCCGAAGGTGAGCATCCCGTACGGGGCGTCCCGGCCCGGCGGGCTCCAGGCGCCGGAGGCCTCCGCGTCGGGCTGGAAGTTGCGCCGCAACATCTCCGCGTAGCTCTCACCGCTGTCCGGACGGTCCCGCAGCACCATACGGCCGCCCCGCAGGATCACCGCATCCGGGGCGGCGCCGTGCAGCGGCGAGCCGGGGTCGGCGAGGGCCTGGGCGATCAGCTGGTCGCGCAGGGCGATCGCGGCGGAGTGCACAGCGGCGCTGATCATGCCGGCACCGGAGGAGCCAACGGCCGCCGCGACATTGGGCAGATCGGTGTCGCCGCCCTCAAAGCGCACCTGCTCCACGGGCAGTCCCAGTGCCTCGGCGGCGACCTGGGTCATGGCGGTGGTCACACCGGTGCCGAAGTCGGAGACGGCAGCCTGGACAACGGCCGTACCGTCGGCGTAGACCCGGGCGCGGGCCCGCTGTGGATTGCTGGGCGGGTAGACGGGATAGGCGCTGGCGGCCATGCCGAGCCCGATCATCCAATTGCCGTCCCGTACGGGCGGATGGGCGCGCCGCTCCCAGCCGAAGCGTTCGGCCCCGCGCTGGTAGCACTCCTTGAGGCCATGGCTGGACCAGGGGTTGCCGGTGCTGGGATCGACCTCGGCGAAGTTGCGTAGCCGCAGATCCAGCGGGTCACGGCTGAGCCGTTCGGCGAGTTCGTCCATGGCGCACTCCAGGGCGAACAGACCGGTGGCCTCGCCCGGGCAGCGCATAAAGGTCGGCGTCATCGTGTTGGCGCGGATCAGCCGGTAGACGCCCTCGTAGTTGTCGCAGGCGTACATCCGTTCGGCAACGCCGAGGGAGGGCTCGGCCCAGTGGTCGAAGTGCGAGGTGGGCGAGAGCTTGTGGTGACGCAGCGCGGTGAGCCGTCCATCGTGGTCCGCGCCCAGCGTGATCTGCTGCTCCTGCTCCTCCCGGTGACCGCAGGAGGTGAACATCTGCTCCCGGGTGAGGGCGAGCCGCACCGGCCGTCCGACGTGCCGGGCGGCGAGCGCGGCCAGCGCCGAGTGGTGCCAGACCATGGCCTTGCCGCCGAAGCTGCCGCCGACGTAGTGGCCGATGACCCGGATCTTGGAGTGCGGGATGCCGAGCAGCGCGGCGACGGTGTGCTGGGTGGCGGTCACGCCCTGGGTCGCGTCATGCAGGGTGAGCTGGTCGCCGTCCCACTGCGCGGTGGTGGCCGAGGTCTCGATGGCGTTGTGGTGATTGGCGGCGAAGGTGTACGTGGCCTCCAGCTGGATCTCGGCCTTCTCCAGACCGGCCCGTACATCGCCGCGCTCGACACGCCCCGGAACAAAGCCCCCGAAGATGGCTTCGGGCTCGTACGCCTGGTCGCGTGCCTGGTCCAGCACGGTGACCGACTCCGACTCCGCGTAGCTGATCTTGACCAGGTGTGCCGCGTACAGGGCGCGTTCATAGGTGTCGGCGATGACGACGGCGACATGCTGCCCCGCGTAGTGCACGGTGTCGTCCTGCATCGGGAAGAACGTCTCGCCGGGCGCGGCGGCTCCCGCGAGGGACGGTACGAGCGGGGGCTGGGCCGCGATCTTGGGCAGGTTCGCATGGGTGAGTACGGCCAGGACACCGTCGGCCGCCTCGGCCTCCCCGGTGTCGATGGTGGTGATCCGGCCGCTGGGCACCCGGGCGCCGACCAGCACGGCATGGGTGAGGCCCGGCAGGGCGGTCTCGGCGGTGTAGCGGGCGCCGCCGGTGACCTTGGGGCGGCCGTCGACCCGGTCCAGCGGCTGGCCGATCGCCGTGTCCGCGGTGTAGTCCGTGACGGTGCTCATGCCGGGCTCCCGGGCTGGGTGAGGGTCTCCAGGGCGCGGACGATCGCCCGCTGGGCGAGTTCGACCTTGAAGGCGTTCATCGCGGTGGTACGGGCCGGCGCCAGCTCCTCGCGGGCGGCCCGGGCGTAGTTCTCCCGCTGGGCGGCGGCGCCCAGCAGGAGCCGTTCGGCACGGCGGGCCCGCCACGGCTTGGTGGCGACGCCGCCGAGCGCAAGCCGTACACCGCTGACAGCGCCCCGGTCCACGCTCAGCGCGGCGGCGACGGACACCAGGGCGAACTCGTAGGACGCCCGGTCGCGGATCTTCAGATAGAGCGAGGTACGCGCCAGCGGGGTGCCCGGCACCTCGATGGAGGTGACCAGCTCACCGTGGCCCAGTGGATGTTCCCGGTGCGGGGAGTCGTCGGGCAGCCGGAAGAAGCTGTCGAAGTCATACACCCGCTCGCCATCCGTGGACTGGGTGTGGACGCGGGCGTCCAGGGCCATCAGGGGGACAGCGACATCCGAGGGGTGGGTGGCGATGCAGTGGTCACTGGTGCCCAGCACCGCATGGGTGCGGTTGACGCCCTCCAGCGCGCTGCAACCGCTTCCCGGGTCGCGCTTGTTGCAGGGTGATTCGGCGTCCCGGTAGTAGCCGCAGCGCACCCGCTGCATGAGGTTGCCCCCCATAGAGGCCATCTGGCGCAGTTGCGCCGAACCCCCCAGCTCCAGGGCCTGGGCGACCATCGGAAACCGTTCCCGCACCATGCCCGACTTGGCGACGTCACTCATCCGGGCCAGCGCCCCGATGCGTACTCCGTCGTGCGGCAGCTCCTCAATCGCGGTGAGCGGCAGATCGTTGATGTCGACAAGCCGTCGTGGGGAGAGCACGTTCTGCCGCAGCAGATCCACCTCGGTGGTGCCACCGGCCAGAAAGTCGCTCAGCGGGTCGGCGGTGACGGTCTGGACCGCGCCGGACACATCGGCGGCACGGGAGTAGCTGACTGGTCGCATGCGAAAAGTGCTCCTCAGGCCCGGTCGCGGGCCGCGCGAATGGCCGCCCTGATATTCGGATACGCGGCGCAGCGGCAGATGTTGCCGCTCATCCCCTCCTTGATCTGGGCATCGTCGACGGCGTGCCCCTCCTTCACCAGCGCGACCGCCGACATGATCTGGCCCGGGGTGCAGTAGCCGCACTGGAAGGCGTCATGAGTGATGAACTCCTGCTGCATGGGATGCAGTTCGTCGCCGTCGGCCAGCCCCTCGACCGTGGTGATCTCCCGGCCTTCACAGCTGATGGCGAGGGTGAGACACCCCAGGACCCGTCGGTCATCGACCCATACCGTGCAGGCGCCGCAGGTGCCCTGGTCACACCCCCGCTTGGCGCCGGTGAGGTAGAGGTGCTCCCGTAGCGCCTGCAGCAGGCTCACCCGTGGCTCGATCTCCACGACCTGCTCGACGCCGTTCACCGACAGGGCGACCTTGACCGGCCCGGGGCCGCGTTCCGGCAGCCCGCCGGTGCTCACCACCCTGTCTGTTTCCGTCGTATGGGCAGCCACCAGTCCCGCACCTCCAGAGGTTCCGTAGCCACTCCAGCCATTCCCTGTATGGCAGAAATGAGCGCAAAGGGCACACTAGCCGCATACGCCCCTATTCGCACTTAGGCTGGAGACAGCGTGAGCGCCCCCCGAACAGCCGACGATGACCAGGTCAGTGCCGTCTTCACCTGGAACGTCGAGCCCGGCAAGGACGCCGAGTTCGAGCGGTGGGCCCATGGCATCCATCGGGCGGCAGCGGCCTTCCCCGGCCAGCAGGGCGTCACGTGGCTACGGCCGGACAACGGCTCCCGTCGCTACCACGCCGTCGTACGCTTCCGGGATACCGAGAGCCTGGAGCGCTGGATGGAGTCCCCGGAGCGGGCGGACTGGCTCCACAGGCTCCAGGGGATCGCCACAGCGGCTCACCCCCACCTCACCACCACCGGCATGGAGTCCTGGTTCACCGTGCCCGGCGGGGTCGCGCACCCACCGGCCCGCTGGAAGATGGTGCTGGTCACGGTCCTCGGCGTCTACCCGTTCGTGCTCGCCTACACCGGGCTGGTCACTCCCCTGCTGCCCGGCTGGCCGCTGGCGCTCAAGGCGGCGCTGCTGCCGCTGTTCCTCTCGCCGATGCTCACCTATGTCGTGATGCCCTGGCTCAGCCGGGCGTTCCGGCGCTGGCTGTACCCGAACGACTGAACGACTGAACGGGCGCCCGGCGGTCCGTCGCCCGACCGTGCCGGTGGCCCATGCGTGCGCGTGCGCGTGCGCGTTTGCGTGCCCGTGCCCGTGCCCGTGCCCGTGGCTGAAACGTCCGCGGCTCAGCCGCGTATCAGTGGAGGAGGTCCGCGAAGAAGGGCGAAGCCGTTGACCAGCTCCACCGCCTTCACCATCCAGAACAGCGGCCGCGCCGCCCGCCGTTACGCGGAGCAGCGGATGCGTCCGCGCCGCTCCCCCACGGCTCCTCTGCTCCTGCTCATCTGGGCCGGAGCCGCCGCCGTGCTCTGGCTGTGGTGGTACAACACCCCCGCGGTCGTACGGACCGCCGACTGGTACATCGGCGCGGGGCGGATCACCGGCCTGCTGGCGGGCTACGGAGCCGCGGTGGTGATCGCGCTGATGGCCCGGGTGCCCGCCCTGGAACGGCGGGTGGGCTCCGACCGGGTGGCCCGCTGGCACGCCATGGCGGGCCGCTACACGGTGTTCCTCATCCTGGCCCACATCGGCCTGATCGTATGGGGGTACGCGGCACTGTCCGGCACGGACGTCCTGACACAGTCCGTCACCATCGTCTCCGACTACCCCCACCTGATCGAGGCGACGATCGGCACGGCGCTGCTGCTGCTCATCGCGGCCTTCTCCGCGGGCGCCATCCGCCGCCGGATGCGCTACGAGATCTGGTACTACCTGCATCTGCTGACCTACGCGGCCGTCTTTCTCGCCTTCTGGCACCAGCTCTCCACCGGCGCCGAGTTCACCGCCGTCCCGGCTGCCCGTACCGCCTGGTACGGGCTGTACGGCACGGTGACCGCCCTGGTGCTGTGGTACCGGATCCTTGCCCCCATCCGGCTCAACCTGCGGCACCGGCTGCGGGTGGAGTCGACCACCGAGGAGGCCCCCGGCGTCGTATCGGTGATCATGCGCGGGCGGCGGCTGGACAAGCTGGGTGCGGAGGCCGGTCAGTTCTTCCGCTGGCGGTTCCTCACCGAGAAGCTCCGCTGGACCGCGAGCCCTTACTCCCTGTCAGCCACACCGCGGGGCAATCTGCTCCGTATCACCGTCAAGGCGGCCGGTGACCACAGCGCGGCGGTGGCGGATCTCCAGCCGGGCACCCGGGTCTGGGCCGAGGGTCCGTACGGGGCACTCACCGCGGCCCGCCGCCGCCCCGGCCGCCGTACCGGCAAGGTCCTGCTGCTGGCGGGCGGAGCCGGGATCACCCCGATGCGTGCGCTCTTCGAGACGATCCCGGCCCGGCCCGGCGATCTGACGCTGCTCTACCGGGCGCGCCGGTGGGAAGACCTGGCGCTGTGGAGCGAGTTGCGGGCCATCGCCCAGTCACGGCAGGCACGTCTGGTGTACGCGGTCAACGGGCCCGATGGCGCCCGACCCGAGATCAGCGCCGAGAGCCTGAGCCGCGTCCTCCCGGACATCGCCGAGCACGATGTGTACATCTGCGGCCCGCCCGGCCTGACCGAGGAGTCATACGACGCGCTGCGCGAGGCCGGGGTCCCGGCCTCCCGTATCCACCACGAATCCTTCGAGCTGTGAGGACCTGGGGCCCATGAAGAAGCATCCGATCCGCCATATCCTGCTGAGCACCGCGGCCACCGTCTCCGGCGTCCTCCTGCTGCTCGCGCTCAAGTCGAACGCACCACTGGCACCGTCCGCACCACTGGCACCGTCGGCGGAAGCGGCCGGACCCGCCAGCCCCGCCGCACCGGCGGCGACAGCGGCTCCCGGCCAGCCGCCCGTACCAGCCACTCCGCCAGCCCAGCCACCGGACACTGGCCGGACCCTCACCGGGAACACCGTGCGGACCCAGTTCGGACCGGTACAGGTGCAGATCACCGTCTCCGGAGGGCGCGTCACCGCCGCTTCCGCACGGCAGTCCCCATCCTCCTCCCCGCGGTCCCAGCAGCTGTCATCGAGCGCGGTACCGCAGTTGAGCCAATGGGCGGTTGAGGCGCAGAGCGCCGACATCGACACCGTCTCCGGGGCCACCTTCACCAGCGAGGGCTACCGCGACTCGCTGCAGAGCGCCCTGGACCAGGCCGGTGTCTGAACCACGGATCCGCCATGCCGAGCAGGCGATGGGCACGGTGTTCTCGTTCGATGTACAGGGCACGGAACCCCTGGTGGCGCGGGCAGCGGTCAGGGAAGCGGTGCACTGGCTGCACCGGGTCGACCGGTTGTTCTCCACGTACCGGCCGCAGAGCCAGCTGAGCAGGCTGGCGCGCGGTGAAGTGGCCAGCACGGAGTGCGACCCCCTCATCCCCGAGGTGCTGCGACTCTGTGCGGACGCCGAGGCACGCAGCGGCGGCTGGTTCAGCGCCCGGTACGCGGGCCGCCTCGACCCCACCGGGCTGGTCAAGGGATGGGCGGTGGAACGGGCCGCCCAGCTGCTCGCCACGGCCGGCGCCACCGGCGTCTGCGTCAACGGCGGCGGGGACATCCAGCTGCGTGGACACCCTCAGGGGCGTCCCTGGCGGGCCGGGATCAGCGACCCGCTGTGTCCAGGTCGGCTCGTGACCGTGGTGGAGGCGGCGGGCCAGCTCGCCGTGGCGACCTCCGGCTCGGCGGAGCGCGGCTGCCATGTGGTGGATCCGCACACCGGGGCGCCGGCCAAGGGCGAACTCGCCTCGGTCACCGTGCTGGCGCCCGGCCTGGCCACGGCGGACGCATGGGCCACGGCGGCCTTCGCCATGGGCTCGGCGGCCCGCGACTGGCTCACGGAGCTGCCGGAGGTGGAGGCGTTCGCCGTAAGCCCGGACGGTGACACCTGGTGGACGGCGGGCTTCGAAGAGTTCAGCGCCCCGTACCCAACGCCGGGCAACCCGCGTAGACAGCGCTGACCAGCCCGATCAACTACTGACGGACTTAACCGTTACCGGGCGGTAAGAGCTGATATCTCCTGAGAACTACCGTTACTTCGCGGGTGGGCGCACAATGGTGGTGCGGTCAGGCTTGCGTGTCCGACGTCTCCAAAGGAGGGCGAGTCGCATGGCCGACATCTCACAGAGGGGCGACCTGGCAGGTCACCCCGACGCAATGGAAATGCGGGCCCGGTACACCCGCATGCTCAAGGGCCGGGATGTGGCGTTCGTAGACGGTCCGGTGTTCCTCATCGGTCTGTACGCCGCCGTGTCCCCCTGGGTCGTGAACTACGCGGCCGCACAGCCCGCACTCATGACACACAACCTCGTCATCGGTATCGCCATAGCCGTGATGGCCCTCGGCTTCACCATGGCTCCGGAAAGGATGAGCGGTCTGAGCTGGGCTATGTGCGCGATCGGCGTCTGGTTGGTGATTTCGACGTGGGCCGTCGGCGCCACCCCGAGCGCCGGAGTCATCTGGAACAACGTCGTCGTCGGTGCCCTTGTCTTCGTCTTGGGACTGGCGTGCGCGGCGACGGCGATGCGAGTCAACCGCGAGACGTAACGGCGTAAGGAGGCCATCCCGAGTCGCGTCGCTCCTCCCTCTCCAGCCCACGAGGAGCGACGCGACGGTCTGTCATACACCCAGTAGGGTCCGGCTATGCGCCTGAGAAAGCCGACCGCACTGGGAGCGGTGTGCGGAGTGCTCACCGCGGTGAACCTGCTCAACAACCGGTTCGCGCCACGGGCGGCCGTACCGACGTCGGTCGTGGCGTCCGCGCTGCTGATCGCGGTCGCGCGGCGGGCCGGGACCTCCTGGGACGACCTCGGGCTGAGCCGTACACGGGCCATCGGGGGCCTGCGCCACGGCGCCGTGGCGGCCGGCGGCGTCGGTCTGGCCTACGCGGCGGGAGCGGCGCTCCCGGCAACGCGTCCGCTGTTCGCCGATGAGCGGGCCGCGGACTCGCTCCCCGGCATTCTGCGCCAGGCCCTGGTGGATGTCCCGCTCGGCACAGTGCTGCTGGAGGAAACCGCGTTCCGCGGCGTACTCCCCGCCCTGCTGCGGGACACGAACGGCCACCGGGGCGCCGAGCTGATCTCAGCCGGGCTCTTCGGGCTCTGGCACATCCTCCCCTCCGGCGACCTGCCGGAGGCCAACCCGGCGCTGGCCGGACTCACCACCGCTGGCGCCCCGCCCTCCCGGGCGAAGGCCGCGATCGGCGCCATTGTCACAACGACGATCGGCGGCGGCCTCTTCACCCTGCTACGGCGCCGCAGCGGCAGCCTCGTCGCGCCGATGGCGCTGCACACCGCGTTCAACTCATTGGGCTATCTGATGGCTTGGCAGGTCAACTCCGTGCGTACAGACCAACGCCGGTCACGTCACCGTTGGCGGGCAGGACCTCCGGCAAGCCGCACGCCTCGAACAGCCGCAGATCAAAGAAGGCGGTGACATGCGAGACCGAAGGCTGGCCACATACGAGACCCGCGGCGGACAGGGTGAGCACCTGCAGCTGGAACGGCCGGAAGTCGCCGCCCTCCTGCTCGCGCATATACACAGCGAACGTGGGCTGGCCGTTCATCTCGGTCGGTATAAGCCGCATATCGCCGGGGCCGGCCGGGCACTGCGTATCGACGAGCTGCCCGATGTCCTGTGGCCCCTGGTACCAGCCCGGGAACGGCGGCATCTCCCAGACAGCGTCCTGGGCGAACAGCTTCACAATGACGCTGATGTCCTTTTCCTCAAAGGCCGCGACATAGCGCTCAAGCAGCTCCCGCTGCTCCGGACCGGTCGGTTCAACGACCTCGTCCTCGGATGGTGACACCTCCTTGACCTGAGCCCGGGCCCGCTGCAAGGCACTGTTGACGGAGACCGTCGTGGTGTCGAGCAGCTCGGCGACCTCGGCGGCCCGCCACTTGAGCACATCACGCAACAGCAGCACCGCACGCTGACGCGGCGGCAGGTGCTGCAGGGCGGCGACAAAGGCCAGCCGGATACTTTCCCGCGAGGTGACGATCGCGGCGGGATCGGCACCGTCCGCACCCACCATGGCGTCCGGCACCGGTTCGAGCCAGGGCACCTCCCGCTGCTCGACCAGGGTATCCGTGGGGTCGGAGCTGGGCCCCCCGAGCCCGGTGGGCAGCGGCCGCTTACTGCGGCTCTCCAGCGCGTCCAGACAGGTGTTGGTGGCGATCCGGTGCAGCCAGGTGCGCATCGAGGAGCGGCCCTCGAACTTGTCGTACGCCCGCCAGGCGCGCAGATAGGTCTCCTGCACCAGATCCTCGGCATCGTGCACCGAGCCGAGCATGCGATAACAGTGCGCCAGCAGCTCACGCCGGAACGGATCGGCCAGCCGCGGAAAGTCCTCGTTGACCTGATCGACCCGATCGACGTGATCGACGTGATCGACTTGGTTGTCTGCCATGGCCATGCCCTCTCATCACCTGAGCTGTCGCCGATGCCGCCATCGTGGCACGCAGGACTGACAAAAGGATCTCCTCGGCCACCGATGAGTTCTCGCGGCGGCCCCCGTCTACACCACCAAACCAGGATCCCCGCTGAGAGGACAGCACGATGACTGCTCAGACAGCCCCCTCCACCACTCCCATACCGACCCCGCAGAGCCGCAAGGCGAACATCGCCCTGTGGACGCTCCAGATCATCACCGCGGGAATGTTCCTCATGGGCGCGGTCATCAAGCTCACCGCCAGCGCGGGCTCCGTGGAGTCTTTCGACCAGATTGGATTCGGCGGCTGGTTCCTCTACTTCATCGGTGCCGCGGAGCTCGCCGGTGGCATCGGCCTGCTGGTCCCACGCCTCACCGGCCTGGCGGCGCTGTCACTTACCGCCCTGATGATCGGCGCGGTGATCACTGAGGTGGTCGTATTCGGCGGCGGCATGGTGATCGCCCCCATCGTGGCGCTGGCCTGCGTCGCCACCATCGCCTGGGGCCGCCGCCAGAGCACCGCCGCGCTGGTCCAGCTGCTACGCGAACGAGGCTGAGCGCCACACCGCGACGACAGCCGTCCGGGTCGGCGTCGAGACTGCGCTCCGGGGCGGTCGCGGCCCTGGCCCGCAGGGGCGGGAGCCGGTCAGGACGGCGCGGCCGTCCCTGGCGCGGGCGGCCTGTTAGTGCTTTCCTGGAAGTGGAGTCAAGGACCGTACGAACAGACGCGGAGAAGCGGAGAAAGACCGCGCACCGCGCAATCGGGATCTGCGAGAAGCAGGTGGTCCTTGGCTCTGTCCATGAGGTCGCGCTTCCACGGCCGAGGACCCGGTCAGCTGGTGGCTGACCGGCCGGGCAACCGGACGGTATAGGCCGCGGAAACGCACCGGGCCCCCGCCACTCTTCCGCTCACGCGGAAGCAGCAGGGGCCCGGCCCGTGTGCAGTTCTCTAACGCCGTATCGGCGCAGGATCTCGTCAGCCGAGGGTCGCAAGGACCTCGTTGAAGATCTTCGACGGTCGCATCACGGCCGCCGCCTTGGAGACAACGGGCTGGTAGTAGCCGCCGATGTCGGCCGGCGAGCCCTGGACGGCGGTCAGCTCGTCGACGATCGCCTGCTCCTGCTCGGTCAGCGTCTTGGCGAGGGCCGCGAACGCCCCGGCGAGCTGCGTGTCGTCGGTCTGCTTCGCCAGCTCCTGGGCCCAGTAGAGCGCCAGGTAGAAGTGGCTGCCGCGGTTGTCGATGCCGCCCAGCTTGCGGCTCGGCGACTTGTTCTCGTTGAGGAGCCTGCCGGTCGCGCGGTCGAGGGTGTCGGCGAGGACCTGGGCGCGCGCGTTGCCCGTGGTCTGCGCGAGGTGCTCGAAGCTGACCGCGAGCGCGAGGAACTCGCCCAGGCTGTCCCAGCGCAGGTAGTTCTCCTTGACGAGCTGCTGGACATGCTTGGGCGCGGAGCCGCCGGCCCCGGTCTCGAACAGTCCGCCGCCGTTGATCAGCGGGACGACCGAGAGCATCTTGGCGCTGGTGCCGAGCTCCAGGATCGGGAACAGGTCGGTCAGGTAGTCGCGCAGCACATTGCCGGTGACCGAGATGGTGTTCTCGCCCCGGCGGATGCGCTCCAGGGAGAACGCGGTCGCGTCGGTCGGGGACATGATCTCGATCTGCAGTCCCTCGGTGTCGTGCTCGGGGAGGTACTGCTTGACCTTGGCGATGAGGTTCGCGTCGTGCGCGCGCCCCTCGTCGAGCCAGAACACCGCCGGGTCGCCGGTCGCGCGGGCGCGGGTGACGGCGAGCTTGACCCAGTCCTGGATCGGTACGTCCTTGGTCTGGCACATACGGAAGACGTCGCCCGCGCTGACGGCCTGCTCCAGGACGGCGTTGCCGTTACCGTCGAGGACCCGCACGGTGCCCGTGGTGGGGATCTCGAAGGTCTTGTCGTGGCTGCCGTACTCCTCGGCCTTCTGCGCCATCAGACCGACGTTGGGCACCGAACCCATCGTGGCCGGGTCGTAGGCGCCGTTCGCGCGGCAGTCGTCGATCACGACCTGGTAGACGCCGGCGTAGCTGCTGTCGGGGATGACCGCGAGGGTGTCGGCCTCGTCGCCGTCCGGGCCCCACATATGGCCGGAGGTGCGGATCATCGCCGGCATGGAGGCGTCGACGATGACGTCGCTCGGGACGTGCAGATTGCTGATGCCCCGGTCGGAGTCGACCATCGCCAGCTCAGGGCCCTCGGCGAGCTCGGCCTCGAAAGACGCCTTGATGGCCGCGCCCTCGGGCAGCGACTCCAGGCCCTTGAAGATACCGCCGAGCCCGTCATTGGGGCTCAGACCGGCCGCCGCGAGCGCCTCGCCGTGCTCGGCGAACGTCTTCGGGAAGAAGGCCCGGACCACGTGGCCGAAGATAATCGGGTCGGAGACCTTCATCATCGTGGCCTTCAGGTGCACCGAGAACAGCACGCCCTCGGCCTTGGCACGGGCGACCTGCGCCGCGAGGAACTCGCGCAGCGCCGCCACCCGCATCACGGCCGCGTCCACAACCTCGCCCGCCAGCACGGGCACTGACTCACGCAGGACGGTGGTGGTCCCGTCGTCCCCCGCCAGTTCGATGCGCAGCGCGCCGTCCTCGGGGATGACCACGGACTTCTCGGTGGAGCGGAAGTCGTCGCCGTCCATGTGCGCGACGTTCGTCTTCGAGTCGGCCGTCCAGGCACCCATCCGGTGCGGGTTCGCCTTGACGTAGTTCTTCACCGAGGCGGGCGCACGGCGGTCTGAGTTGCCCTCGCGCAGCACCGGGTTGACGGCGCTGCCCTTGACCTTGTCGTAACGGGCGCGGACGTCCCGTTCCTCGTCCGTCTTCGGGTCGTCCGGGTAGTCCGGCAGCGCGTAGCCCTGCTGCTGAAGCTCGGCGATGGCCGCCTTCAGCTGCGGAATCGACGCCGAGATGTTCGGCAGCTTGATGATGTTCGCTGCGGGCGTCTTGACCAGCTCACCGAGCTGGGCGAGGGCGTCGTCAATACGCTGCCCCTCCGCCAGCCGCTCGGGGAAGCTGGCTATGATCCGGCCTGCCAGGGAGATGTCGCGGCTCTCCACGGTAACCCCGGCCGTCGAGGCATACGCCTTGACCACAGGCAGAAACGAATACGTCGCCAGGGCCGGGGCCTCGTCAGTGTGCGTATAGATGATGGTCGAGTCAGTCACCGGTACTCCGCTCCACGCCTACTTCGTCTCGACATCAAGATATCTCGTACTCGCCCCTTCCCCACAACCAGCCCCCACTCAAGCTGCCGGGGGCCGGGCGGTGAGACCCGTCACACGCATGCCAGCCGGGGCGCGTGGTGCCTCGTGCGTCATCCAGGTGATGGCCATGGCGTTGCGCGAGCGTCTCCCAGGGTCGCTGCGTACGGTCATGAGCATGGATGTGCCCTGCGGCAAGGTTGCGCGCCACCGCGTCGTTGGTGGGCTGCTGCTGGCTCTGTTGCTGCTGGGCTGTGCCGGGGGCGCGTGGTCGACGGCTGCGGCGGCACAGCGTTCGGGGCACGTAGTGGACGGCGCCCCGGTCGCCTGGGCGCATGGCGGTGCGTCGCACAGCGCCCAGCATATGTGTGCCTCCGCGGAGGGGCGGTGTACGGCTGCCCGCGCCGAGCCGGTTCCGTACGCTCACGCCCCCGTCACTGAGGAGGCGGTGGTGTTCCGGCCGCCGCTGGCTCCCGCGCGTCTGGCAGCGGGATCGCCATGGGCCCCGGGGCCGCCCTGTGGTGGGGGACGTTTCGCACTGTGCGTGATCCGCACTTAGGACGAGGACTCTTCCAGCGCCTCGCCGGGCGTGCCCGGGTCATCCGGCTGACCTGCGCGAGAGGCGCGTGCCGAGGATGCCCACTCCGCTCAGCTCACCCTTCTCTGCTTTCTGCTCTTCCTCTGCGAGAGATCCGCCATGCCCCATTTCCCCCTGCCTGCCGAGCCCGCTGAGTCCACCAGACCGATGCAGGGCGTGCCGCTCACCGACCGGTGCCGTGCCGTCTTCGCCAGCCGCGCCCACGCCTGCGTGGGCATCAGCCCGTTCAACAGCCACTTCACCGCCGAGCGGATCGCCGTGCTCGCCCGCTGGGCCCTCGGCGCTTTCACCCGCGTCCACTTCTTTGTCCCGGACACGGCGGCCGCCTTCACCCTGGAGGCGCTGGGATATGCGCCAGAGAAGGCGGTGTGGAAGGCACGCCGCCAGGGCCAGTACGTACGGAACAAGATCACGCGGGCGTTGTCCGAGGCCGGAATCAGCGCACCGGATGCCGTCATCCTCGATGGACAGACGCTGTCGGTAAACGACGCCTACCAGGAGCTTCTGAAGCAGGTCGAGGACCGCTACCGGGCCGATCCCGCTTTCGCCCGGGCCTGTCTGGGGGCGTCGGCCTGGACGCTGGAGCGCCGTGTTCCCGCCGGGCAGCGGCCGACGCCGGAGCAGCTGCGGGGCGCGGTGCGGTATTTCCTGGCCGAGTTGCCGCTGTTCCTGGACACACCGGGGATCGCGGGCGTGACCACCTCGGTGTTCTGCTACCACCAGGTGCCTGCCTTTCTCGATGACCTGTTCCACCACCGGCTGGCGCTGCGGCCGGTGGCCGGGCAGGGCTATCTGCACCTGGTGGAGGCGGCGCGGTGACACGGCAGGCGATGCGGGGGCTGGCGGACCTGGACGGCTGACCCTGAGCGGCACGTACGATGGCGTTTAGGTTTTCGTGGAGGGAGGCGGCCGGGATGCGGGGCTTCGGTGAGCTGGAGCAGGCGATCATGGACGTGGTGTGGGCCGCGGAGTCGCCGCTGACGGTGCGCGAGGTGCTGGAGCAGCTCAACCGCGACCGCCCGCAGCCGCTGGCGTACAACACGGTGCAGACGGTGATGGAGATCCTGCACCGCAAGGGCTGGCTGTCCCGGACCAAGGACGGCCGCGCCTTCCGCTACCAGGCGACGAAGAACCGTGAGGAGTACGCGGCCTCACTCATCGACCAGGTCTGGGCCACCGGCGCGGACCGTACCGCGACGCTGGTGCGGCTGGTGGATGAGATGGACGAGGCTGAGGTAGCCGAGCTACGGGCGGCACTGGCCGCGCGCCGCGAAGGGAACCGGTCGTGAGGGTGGCCCTCCTGCTGCTCGGCTACGCGGCTCTGGTGGGGGTGCTCGCTCCGATGCTGCTGGTCCGGTGGGGCTGGGCGGCGCGGGCCCCGCGGCTGGGTATCTGGGTCTGGCAGGCGCTCACCGCCACCGTCATCGTCTCCGTCGCGCTGGCCGGACTGGTGCTGGCCGTGCCCACGGTGCGGGTGAGCGGCAACCTGGCCGAGATGCTGGAGGCCTGCGCGATGGCGCTGCGGCAGCATTACGCCACACCGGGCGGGGCAGCCGCCGCCGCGACCGGCACCGTGCTGGCCCTGGCGCTGGCTGGCCGGATCGGCTGGTGTCTGAGCACCGGGCTGCTGCGGGCGCGCCGCGAGCGCGGCCACCATGCCCGGGTGCTCGCCATGGTCGGCAGCCACCGGCCCGACCTGGGCGTAACGGTGCTGGATGATGACCGCCCGGCCGCGTACTGCCTGCCCGGGCACGGGCACCGCATCGTGCTGACCTCGGCCGCACTGGCCGCCCTGGAGCCCCACGCCCTGACCGCGGTGATCGCCCACGAACAGGCCCACATCCGGCAGCGTCACCACCTGGCCCTGGCCTACGCCGACGCCCTGGAACGCGCCTTCCCCCGGGTGGGGCTGTTCCGGACGGCGGCGGACGAGACCCGACGGCTGGTGGAGATGGCCGCCGACGACGAAGCGACGGCCCGCACCAGTTCGCTCACCCTGGCAGGAGCCCTGGTCGAGCTGGCCGGGGCGGGTGCGCCCGCGGCCTCGCTGGCGGCGTCCGGCGGCCAGGTGGCCGGCCGGGTGCGGCGGCTGCTCGCCCCACAGCGTCCACTGCGCCACGCGGTCGCCTGGGGCGGGGCCGTAGCGGCGGGCGTGATGCTGGCGGTGCCGCTGGTGCTGGCCGCCCAGCCCGCGGTGGCCGCCACGAGCATGAGCACCTGTCCCCTGCCTGGAACCCCGGTCGCCAGCGAGCAGCTTCTCACTTGATCTCCTCGGGGCCAGGCCCAGGCGGGCTGTTGGGCCGTGCGGGACGAGGCAGTCAGCCGCGGCCCGGATGCCGCCGTGAACGCAGCCGTACGACCGCCATGGCCGCGACGGCGATCGCCGCCAGCGGCACCGTAGCGACGTACAGCAGCAACTCGGTGGGCATCCCGCCCTCCGGGCCGGTGCGCAGCCGATCGGCGTGCGCCTGCTGGTTGACGGTCAGCGCCACCACCAGGAGCAGGCCGATCACGATCGCGATCCGGCGCCGGGTCACCCGCAGGTTCAGCCACCGGCCGCTCACCCGCCCGACGACCTCGCGCACTACCGCCCCGGCAGCCCCGGCGACAAGCACCGGGCTGAGCGGGTTGTAGCGCCACGCCTCGTCGAGGTGTCCGAGCATCACCGCGTGCACCCCACGGGTGCCGCCGCACAGCGGCCCCATTACGCCCACATAGTGCAGCGGCCCGTGCAGATCGACCGGCGGCAGCCCGAAGACAGCCATCACCGCGCCTGCCGCGATCCCCGCAGCCGCCAGCGGGCCGGCCCACGGATGCCGGTCGCGGGCTTCCCAGACCAGCCGAAACGGCATCCACCGTCGCCCGCGCACGCTCATCACACCCTGCCTCCCGCCGTCTCGGTCACCAGCGCCGCACCATCACGGTGTGTCGCCGCTCATTCTCCGTGCTGCTCCCCGACCGGACGGGGGCAGGAGCCCGACGCCTGGGCAGCCCCGTAGATACCAGTGTCCGAGGACCGGTCATGGGGGGCCTCCTGCGGTCAGTGCTTCTCGGCGGCGATGTCTTTGATGATGGGGGCGAAGCCCCGGTAGGTGAGGGCACCGATGGACAGGGCTGCCACCCTGCCGGTCCTGTCCAGGACGTAGGTGGTGGGGACGGCCCGGGGGGCCAGCTGCTTGAAGCCGGTCGTGGTGCGGCCCTCGGGGTCGTAGATGCTGGGGTAGGTGATGCCGTAGTTGCGTTCGAAGGCTTTAGCCGCCGCCTTGTTGTCCCGGATGTCGATGCCGAGGAACTCCACTCCCAGCGGCGTGGTTTCCTCGTGCAGCTTGACCAGTTCGGGGGCTTCCTTGCGGCAGGGTGCGCACCAGGATCCCCAGACGTTGATGACGACGACGTCGCCGCGCATGTCGGAGATGTCCTCGTGGCCACCGTCCAGGGTGGTGCCCTTCAGGGTAGGCGTGAGGGTGCGTTCGCCCGGCTTGAAGTACTGCGAGGAGTTGCCTTGGGCCGCGCCCAGCGTTCCGGTGTCATCCTGGCCGCTCTGGGTGCTGCTGCCGCAGGCGGTGAGGGTGCCAGCGGTCAGGGCCAGCAGGCCAGCGATGGCCAAGCGCCGCGACGGTCCCATGTCGCGGGGGCTGGCGCGGGACGGTCGCAGGCGTATGGCGGGGGTGCTCAGCGTGGATCATCCTTCTGGAGCCGAACAGGGTCCGCGGTGTGGAGGTCAAGTTCGTGGTGGAACAACTGGACCTCCTCGCGGAGCTGTCTGATCTCCCGGTCGGTGCTGTCCCCTGCGGACGAAGAAGCGCAGCAGGACGACTTCTGCGAGTCCGCCTGCCGCGGCATCATGTGGCAGCCGCGGCCCTGGCGCATGGGCCGGATGCAGAAGAAATATGTGAAGGTGATCGCCGCCGCGGCGACCAGCGGGGGCAGGATGGTGTCGATCACCGGGTGCGCTCCTCGGCCGGAGCCTGCGACTGCTCAGGCTGCTTGTCGAGCTTGGCGCGCAGGTCGGCGAGCTCCCCACGCAGGGCGGTGACCTCCTGCTGGCGCGGGTCGGTGTCGAATCCCGCGCGGTCAGTGGTCTTGCCCTGCGAGTCCGGGGCGCTGGCGGGCTGGCGGCCGGCCTTCATCATGAACCACATCATGGCGCCCATGCCGAGGGGGCAGGCGAGCACGGCCAGTGCGTAGAAAGCGTCCATCACGGTGCTCCTTGTTCAGGGGGCTGGGTCTGTGGGGGTGGTGGGGGGTGACGATGGGGTGATGATGGGGCCGCCTTCAGCAGGCGGCGCAGGCGGCGCTCGGAGAGCCGTCCATAGGAGAACGGCTTGCCGTCCAGGAGCACGCCGGGGGCGAACAGGACTCCCGCCTCGGCGCCGAGTCGTCGGCCTTCCTCGCTGGTCAGGTCGGTCTCGTTGATCACCAGAGGATGGTCGGCCGCGACCTTGGCCAGGACGGTCTTGGCGTGCTCGCACAGCGCGCAGTCGGCCTGCGTGAGCAGGGTGATCCGGTGCGGGACCCCGAACAGCAGCTCTCCCATTCAGAGGCCCTTTCCGGCAGGTCACAGGCCACACCGCCCACGAACACCTATGCAGCTTCGGACCTAAGTTACATAGGAGATAGGCTCCCTGTCGACCCGCACCCTCGCCCGAGTGAAAGGCGCCGCCGTGCTCCTCGCCTCCGTCGACGTCGGCCAGGTGGTCGGCTCCGGATCCCTGCTGCTGGCCGCCCCCATCGCCCTGGCCGCCGGAACGATCACCGTCGCCTCCCCCTGCTGCCTGCCCCTGGTCCCCGGCTACCTCTCCTACGCCACCGGAATGACCGCCGCCGACGCCCACGCCGAACAGGACAGCCCAGACCGACGACCCCGACGCCGGGCCCTGCTGGGCACCGCCCTGTTCATCCTCGGCTTCGCCGCCGTCTTCACCGCCTACGGCGCCCTCTTCGGCGCTGTCAGCACCCTGCTCCTGGCCCACCAGGACGTCATCATCCGCGTCCTGGGTGTGCTCACCATCCTGCTCGGGCTGATGTTCATGGGCGCCCTGGGCCGCATTCCACTGCTCTCACGCACGATGCGACCGCAGTACACCCCGAAGGCCGGAGTGGCGAGCGCCCCGGTCCTGGGAGTGATGTTCGGCATCGGCTGGACCCCCTGCATCGGCCCCGCCCTCGCCGCCGTCCTCTCCCTGTCCATCACCACCGGCTCCGCCGCGCGCGGCGCCTTCCTCGCCTTCCTCTACGCCGTCGGCGTCGGCATCCCCTTCCTGCTCTTCACCCTCGCCCTCGGCAAATCCCTGCGCGCCTTCTCCTTCGCCCGCCGCCACACCCGCACCGTGCTGCTGATCGGCGGCGGACTGCTGGTGGCCGTCGGCATCGCCCAGGTCTCCGGCCTGTGGACCCTGATGATCTACGAAATGCAGGTCTGGATCGGCGGCTACGAACTCCCCCTGTAGGCCATGACGGGGCACCCCGTCACACCACTCCGAAACCCCTTAGGTGTTACGGTCAGGACAAGGGAACCGGCGGGAAATCACCCTCCGCGAGGAAACGGAGACGAGGTGTGCGACATGATGGGAATGATGGGACCGGGGATGATGATCCTGTGGCTGATCATTACCATGGTGGTCCTGGGTCTCGGAGTCGGCGGGGCAGTGTGGCTCGCCCGCTCACTGACGGACCGTTCCAGGCCCCCCGAGCTGCCCGCTCAGCCGGATAGCGCCCAGCAGGAACTGCGCCAGCAGTACGCCGCGGGCAACATCGACCGCGAAGAGTACCTGCAGCGCAAGATCGACCTGGAACCGTAAGCCACCCCAGTCGCCCAGCCCATGACGCCCGGCCCGGTGCCGGACGCAGCCCTCACTTCAGCGCGCGCTTCAAGGCGCACTGCTGCCGCAGGCGATCCCCTCCACGGTGGTGATGGACCGACAGGGCCGCATTGCGGCACGCGCTCTCAAGGCGCTCACCGAGGAGGAGGTTCTCGGCATGCTGGGTCCCATCATCACGGAAACCCGGTAACCGGCATGCCCTCCCGGCCCTCCTAAGCACCGTCCCTCCCGAATCCGTGCCCCATGAGGGCCGGGAGGCTTCCTCCCCCCGGGGCCAACCAGCCTTCTCCGGCCCCTGTCCTCTCGGCTGTGGCCACCTCACCGCACCCTGGTGTCAATTGGGTTGCGGCAAGCGCCCCACTGGCAAGACATGAGGAAACCCCCCGCCCTGGATGGACAGGGGCCTCATGTGGACACGTGCACGTCTCCACAGGGGACGCAGATCCAGCTGCCGCCACCAGCTGTCCCCGCTTCACCTCACGGCCACTTCGGGCGGGGCATGGCTACTCCCTCTTCCTCGCCTTCCCACACTTCGGGCACGAGCACGGAGGGAAGGCGGAACTGATGGGCGGCGGGCCGCCCTTGGTCGATTCGCTCTCTTTGACGGTGACCCGCTTCCCGTCCGGACGTACCCGGTACACCCTGATCGTCATCACTGGTCATCACCCCATCCGCACAGGGCCCGCAACTGGTCAGCGGCAATGACCAGAGCCAGGTCCTGGGCCAGCTCGGAGTCCGGGTCGATCCAGCCCTCACCTAGGAAATCGCGGTGCAGCCCATCGTGTCCCCGCTGACCGACACAGGAGAACCGGGAGGCGGCCGGGGGCGGCATGTCATGCCAGGCCGGGCGCTGGGCGCCACACAGGCAGCTCACCGGGCACCCCCGTGGAGGGCGCGCCGGTCCAAGTCGAGACCGAGATACACGGCTGTGTAGAGCACGCGGCGCCGCTCCTGCTGCTCATACGCCAGCAAGTACGGCCTCACAAGCGGCTCACTATCCACGTACCAGGGACCTTCCGGAAGGCCATACGGACTGCGATGCCGGGGCAGCGCCGCGGAACGGGGCTCTGGGTACGGCGCTGCCCCGGGCTGCTGAGGGATGTTCTGGTCGCCTGCCGGGCGCCACTCCTCCAGCCCGTACAAGGCTGCGATCGCGGCTCTCGCCAAAGCAATCAAGGCATGGATAATGCCCATTGTCGTCAACTCCAGTCAGTTGGTGGCCGCACCCCCGGACAGTTCGTCGCTGTCGCGGGGGCCTTGCGTTGGTGACTTCATCGAAACGCAGCCGTTGAACACGCGGAGGGGCCAGACAGGGGGCCAGGGAGGGGCCAGACTTGACTGAGAGAGGGGGCCAGATGAGTAGTGAGCGGCGGAAGCAGTGCGGGGCATACCTCGCGCGGCTCAGGCGCGAGGCAGGGAAGAGCCAACGGCAGTTAGCCGAGCGACTGTGTTCTCTGTCTGGTCTGAACACACTGACGCGGAACGAAGTATCGCGGTGGGAACGTGGTGAGCGGATCCCCGATGACTGGCTACCGCTCATTGCCCGCACTCTGGATGTGCCATTCGTCGACCTCGAACGGGCAGCGGCGTACGCACGTGGCGAAGCCTCCCCCACGGATGCCCTGAGCCCCGTCGAAACCCTGCGGCAGCTCCTGCCACCCGATGATTTGCTTCTGTCCCTTGAGCCAGTCGGCGGTCGTCGCATCGGAGCCGACGCCGTAGCGAGCCTCGCGGGGAGGGTGCATGGCCTGAGACTGGCCGACGACGTACTGGCCGGGGGCGACTTGCTGGCCCCCGCGCTGCGGGAGCTGAGTGCTGCGGTACGGCTCTACCGGGAGAGCAGTCACACCGAAGAGGTAGGGCGTCAGCTCCTCGTCCAGATTGGGGAGCTGTCACAGATCGCGGGATGGATCGCGAGCGATGCCGGAGAGCACGAACGGGCGGAACGGGCCTACCGTCTCGGTATCTCCGCCGCCCGTGAAGCCAGGGACCGTACGTTGGTCGGCAACCTCGCGGGATCTCTCGCCTACCAGTGGTCCAACACCGGCCGAGAACGTGAAGGCGTTTCCCTTGCGCGGGCGGCTCTGGACGAAGCAGGGCCGGATGCACACCCGAAAGCACGGGCGATGTTCCTCGACCGCGTCGCATGGGCGCACACACGGGCAAAGGAAGCGCAACCCGCTTTGCGGGCGCTTGAAGAGGCTCACGACACGCTCGCGTCCGAATCCGTCGAAGAAGCCCCGCAATGGGCGTACTGGGTCTGTGACGATGAACTGCGGGTGATGGACGCCCGGGTCTTCACCGAGCTACGGCGACCACTGAGAGCCGTACCGATGCTGGCCGATGTCCTGGGCGGATACGACTCCACGCATGCACGGGAAGTCACGCTGTACCGGTCCTGGCTGGCAGTTGCCCTCGCTGATGCCAACGAGCCAGAGCAGGCAGCGGAAGAAGCGCAACGTGTCCTCTCCGGCGTCGTGGCCAGCGAACGGACCGCCGAACGCTCACGCGTCGTACTGCGGCACCTGCAACCGTTCGAGGAAGTGCCCGAAGTCGGCACCCTCCTGGACGACCATGGGCACCTGCTGTCCGCATGACGACAACCTCGCCAACATGAAGTTTCCCCGTGATGTTGGACACTCGATGCTTACGCCGCGAGGGCCTGTCCTTGCTCGTGTCGCTGTCGGATCTCCAGCGGGGTGAGGTAGCCCCAGGCCGGATGCTTCCACAGGCGCTTTCGGTTGTAGAAGGTCTCGATGAAGGTGAAGATCTCGGTGCGGGCGGTGGCCGGGCTGGGCCAGCGCGGGTGCCGGTCTCCTCTTTGAGTAGCGCGAAGAAGCTCTCGGCGGCGGCGTTGTCGTAGCAGGAGCCGGTTCTGCCATGCTCTGGCGAAGGCCCAGCCGACGTATTTCACGACGCAGTTCGTCGGAGGTGTATTCGCTGCCGCGGTCCGAATGCACGATGCAGCCGGACTGGAGTCGGCCACGGCCGGCAGCCATCATCAGCGCGTCGACAACCAAGGACGCGCGGTGATGGTCGGCCATCGATTAGCCGACGATCTCGCGGGTCGCCAGGTACAGCCAGCCCTCGTCGCCCGCGCTGGGGTGCCACCGCCCGGCAGGACCGCCCCCTCGCCAGTCGCCGGGAGCAGGGACTCACACGACCCATTTGCCTGCGCCGTGCAACCTGGATCGGCTCATGCCGTGTCCGCCGGATGGCCGCGTTCTCGGTGCTACACCCGACGCAGGCGGGAGAGCAGTCCCCGGTGCGCCCATCCTGTCCGGCGCAGACCCGTCCAGACGCAGCAGGCAGCCATGCCGATCGCAAGCGCAGTCGCACCGAGCGCAGACGGGACGGCGTTTATCACGGCAATGCCGATCACCACGGCGACGACTCCGTCGAACTGCCACGCCACGATTCGTAGCCCGGAGAGGTCGCCGAGTGGCGTGATGATCGGGAGAAGCAGTTCGAGCGGCAGATGCAGCTTCATCTCACGCAGGAACCTGGCACCAAGCACCAGCACCACCGACCCTGCGACGAGTAGGACCGTGTTCACCAGGGGTCCGCTGTGAAGCGGCCACTGGGTCATGATCGCAAGGCCACCACCCAGGCAGGCTCCGACCGCTACGGCGACGACAGGCCATGCCAGCGTGCGGGCGAGCGCCCCACCCCACCACTCACCGAACAGCGGAGCCAGGGTCAACTCGTCGCGCAGGCCGCGCCACGTCTCGCTCACCCACCCGGATCCCAGGTACACACAGACCGACCCAGCCACCCACAAGAACAACGCCAGGCTGTCTTCCGGCCCGGCCACCCCGAGCGTCAGCACGGCACCGCCGATCAGCAGGAGCATCACGGCTGCAATCGCGCGACCGGGCGTTCGAAGCGCTCGAATCGCACCCTGAGCGAGATACCCGCGAAGGCGTCCGTCCGGGCGGATCAGAGCCGAGGTGAGCCCGCGCGGCTCCGGTCGGTATAGGTCGAGCGCGTGGTGGAGCGTACCCGTCCACGCATACGCTTGGGCCTGGGATGCGCGTGCCGACTCGCGTGCGAGTCTGGCGAGGTCGACCGTCCGGATCGACCGGAAGGCTGCCCGTCCGAGGGCCGTAGCCGTAGTCGCCAGCACGCCGGCAACGAGCCACAGGCCGCCCCCGCCCTCCGGAGCCATTCGGCTCATCACTGTCACGACGAGTGCCACAGCGCCCACGGCGGAAGCGAGCACGAGATTGTCGGGCACCGATCGGACCTGGCCCCACAACCAGGCCACCGCGGCGACGGCACTGAGCCCCACCGCGACCGCAAGACCCTGCAGCGCAGTGTCGAAGTGATCGAACAGGTCGGTCGTGAGGTACGCCGCCGTGCACGCCGACAGCAGCGTGGCCGTGCCCGCGTACGTCAGCCGGCGCCGGGCGATCGTGCCGAGGTAGCACGTCGGGGAAATGTCCGTGGACATGAACACGTGCAGCAGGAAGGGCCGGATCACCAGCGGTCCCCAGAACCGGCCCGCGAGTTGGGCACCCCAGCACGCTGCAACGGCGAGCGTGCAGGCCACGGGCGTCGCCCCGGCGAGAGACCCCACGGAGATGAGCGCCGGCGAAGTGCTCGCGGTGTAGACGACCGGCACCAGATAGATGAGGGCGAACAGAGCGATGAGATAGGCGGTGTACGCGCGGCCACGCACCGTGGCACGGTCGCCGCGGCGAGCGTACCGGTGCCATACGGCGTGGACGCGAGCCCTGGCATCGGAGTCGGGTACCGCGGTGCTGTGCGTTGTCATCCCAACTCCACGCGACCGTCGCACGCTTCCACCAGAGCGGCCTCGTGGGTGGCGACCAGGAACGCCGTGCCCTTCTTCGCCCGCTCGGTGAGCAGTGTGGCCACCAGATCGACGCGGTGACTGTCGAGGTGCCGCTCCGGCTCGTCGAGCAGTACGACGTCAGCAGGACGAACCAAAGTCAGCGCAAGGCTGAAGAGTTGCAACTGTCCGGACGAGACCTGATGGGGAAACCGTTCACCCAGTGAAGAAAGTCCCAACCGCTCGATGACACGTTCAGCGCGTTCGGCGGTTCTCGGGGCATTGCCGTACCAGGAGGCAGCGACCAGTGTCACCTGCTCGCGCAGCGTCATGTCACGGGCGACGGGAATCGGTTCGACAAGCGAAGCCACGAGACGTCGGTGCAGAGGCTTTGCCATGTTGGCGGGTTCGCCCATCACCGAACACGAACCGGCCGTCAGACTCCGACTGCCCAGGAAGGAACGCAGGAGAGTGGTCTTCCCCGAGCCGTTGCTGCCGGTGACACACCAGAACTCGCCTGGCATCACCGTGAACGTCGTAGGCGCAAGCAGCGTGGTATCGCCCAGCGTGACCGTCGCGCCGTCTGCCTCGAGTACAGGAACTCCGGTCACTTTCGCTCCAGAACCACAAGCATCTCTCGTGAGCGTGCGCTGTAGTCCTCGCCCGCGTACGTCCCGTTGACGCTCGCCACCTCCAATCCGGCCATCGCACCATCAGTCGTATCTCCGGTAGCGTCGCCCAGGTGGCTGTCTCGTGAAATGCAGTGAGTTTTGATGCACTCTGGACCAAGAAGATACTCATGATCGCCTGGGAGGCGCGATCTACAGTCTGAGTTATCGACACCATCTGCTCTCGGCCCAAATGGATATGTCACCGAAGTCGCATCCCCGCCCGCACCAAGGTACTCGGCGAGGTCGCTGCAATCGAGGAAGGCCGCACCCTCCGGCTTCAAGTGCCGTTCAATGACACGGAAAAGATCAATTTTCTCATCGTGACTCTGGGCAAGGAAAAACGTATTCCTCGAAAGGGTGATGACGTTGAACTTGGAATCGAGCTGAGCATCGCGAAAGTCGGCTTCAACCACTTCAATTTTGTGATCACGTCGCCTGCTCTTGAGCAAGTCCAACGACGGCCGTGATGCGTCGACCGCCACCACCCGCGCGCCGGCGTCGGCGAGCGCGAACGACGACACACCCGTTCCGGCTCCCAGGTCCAGAACGGCCTGTCCGGCCAGTGGCCGGTGCGAGGACACCATGCCACAAGCCCAGCCCCTGCGGAAAGCATCGATGACACCAGGTCGTAGGCGTCAATTGCCGCCGCGTCATACACACTCGGGTCACTCACGGGGACGACCTTTCCTCACCATCTCATTGGCCACGGTGATGGCACCCGGCAGGTTGAATCCCACCTCAGCCGTCGAACGACCGCTGGCGCGTACGCCAGTCACCCGAGGCACAAATCCGACATTCGAACGGAGTCGGGGCGCGTGAACGAGGTAGTAGGCGATCTCGTCGGGCCTGGCCAGGCTACGGCGGGCCATCACCCACCTGGCGCCACCCCACATCGGTGTTCGGCGCCGGGCAATCACTCGTAAGTGGGAAACGAGCCTGCCGGAACAGGCCATGTGCGGCGGCCGTGCTTGGGCGGACGAGACCGTGCCTGTTGGGTCAGATTTCACTGGATGCCCGGACCAGGGCCTTTGACCAGCAAGAACCGTATCCAGCCTCACCGCCCACCACGCCCCGTCACGATCGCTCCGGCCCTCCAATACGCAGGACCAGGGGTTCGAGCCCTTCGCCATGAAGCAGATCAATCTGTTTGACGGGCGTCCAGGGCGACACCGACGCAGAGTACCAGCGGCTCGTCGAACAGAACGTGATCCCCTGGTTTGTCAACGGCCTCCTGCCAGGCCCAGCAGGTCAGACGGGGCAAAGCCGGTCCGGGCGGCTGCCGGATACAGGGGACTGCGGCGCTCTGCGGGCTCCCCGTGCGGCAGCCCGCCGTACGGGGTCGATGGACAACGAAGGGTCCTTGATACCCACCGGATACAAGACCCCGCTGTCTGCCGCCCGACGTGTCGTCGCCGACTCGTGTTGCCGCACGTCCCTCGACCGTCAGGGCAGTCGGAACGCAAGGTCACTTCCGTCCATTCGGCAACCCACAACTCGGCCATTTGCCAAGTCCATTCGTTCGAGGGAGAGTTGGGGGCGCGGCTCATGAAGGGGAGTGCGGCGGAGCAAGTTGTGGCCGTGCTTGATTCCTATGCGGTCCTCGTCGGGGGAGAGCGGCAGTCCGGGCAGGGCTGGGTGCACTGGCCCCGGGCGGGGGCATTGCTCAGTACCCCGTACGACACGATGGCGCTCAAGGCCCGCCTCGACTGCGGGAGCGCCGACGCGGCCGATCTCGACGACGCGCGGCTCGCTGGCAGAGTGGCCCTGTCCACGTACGCACAGGGGGCCGAGACCCTGCGGCTTGCCCGGCGGGCCGGCAAGGAGTGGCGGCGGGTTCCCCTGGACAGGCGTCTGGGCTTCGTCGCGGCGATGTACGACGCGCTGTGTGAGCGGGCCGAGGACATGGTGGCCGTCTTGGTGGCCGAGGGGCATCCGGTGCGGGTCGCGCGCTGGGAGCTGACCGTTGCGCTCTCCATGATCCATCGGGAGTCCCTCGCCCACGCCCGGCAGCTCCTGGAGTGGCGCACCGAGCAGTCCGGGCGCCGGATCCGCCTGGTCCGCAGGCCCGACGGGGTGGTGGGGCTCAACGCGGCCCGTAACGCCGGGTTTCTCTCGTCCGCGCTCGGCCTCCTCGTGCTCGCCGCAGGCAACGCCCTGGTCGTGAACGCACCTCCCGCCGCCCCTCTCGCGGTCGCCTTCCTATACCACGAGCTGGTCGCCCCGCTGCTGGAGCGGCACGGTGCCCCGCCGGGCACGCTCAGCGTCCTGTGCTCCCCGTCCCGGCCGGCCGTACGGCAGTGGCTCGGCTCCCCGGACTGCGACGACATTTTCTACTACGGGCCCGCCCGGCACGGCGCGCGCCTGGAGGCCGAGTGCCTGGAGCACGGCAAGAAGCCGGTCCTGGAGCTGTCCGGCAACGACGCCATGGTGGTGTGGCGCGACGCCGACCTGGAGCGGGCGGCGACCGCGGCCGCCGAACGCTATTACGGATCGGGGCAGTTGTGCATCGCGCCCAAGTTCGTCGTCGTCCACCCCGATGTGGCCGACGCGTTCACCGCCCTGCTGCACCGCCGGGTGGCCGAGCTGCGCGTGGGGCCGCCGGAGGACCCGGACGTCGTCCTCAGCGCCGTCGTCAAACGCGGCGACTGCCTGGACGTCCTGCGGGAAGCGGTGGAGCAGGGGGCCGAGCACCTGTGCGGGGGCGAACTCGTCGACGTGGAGGACAAGCCCACCGCGCGCGGCCCCTTCGTGCGCCCCGTCCTGCTGCGCGCGCACGGGCTCGCCGCGGCCCGGCGGATGCGCGCGGTGCGGGAGGAGACCTTCTTCCCGCTGATGTGCGTCATTGTGCCCGACCGGGCCGATCACGCCGGGCCGGATCAACTCCACGACGACATCGTGGAGTTCGTCGAATCCAATCCCTATGGGCTGCGCAACTCCCTGTGGGCGAGCGATCCGTACGTCGTCGAGCGGTTCTGCGACATCGGCAACGGCGGCGTACTGAAGGTCAACGACAGCCATGTCGGCTGTCTGCCGGTGCTGCCCACGGTCGGCGGCACCGGGCTCAGCGGCGGCACCCTCGGCGAGGCCAACCTCCCCTATCTGCGCACCACACGGCTGCAGGGCATCAGCGTGACCACTGATCCGCCCAGTACCCCGGTCTTCGACCACCTGGCGGCGGTATCCGCCCCCACCGGACTTCCGGGCGCACTCCGGCGCCCGGGAAGCGAAAAGCACGGCACACACAACCGCGAACGACGAGGAGACCCACACATGACAACCCAGACCCAAGACGCCCTGCTCAACGAGAAGATCGATGTGTGCTTCGGGCACATCGACGCCGACGCCAACGGATCCCTGGACCGCGAGGACCTGTTCACCCTGGGCGCACGGCTGCTCGCCGAATTCGGCGAGTCCGCCACATCGCCCAAGGGCACCCAACTGATGGACGGCATGGTCCGCTTCTGGAACGCCATCGCGGCCGCCGCCGACGCGGACGGCGACGGGCGGCTCACACCCGAGGAATACCGCACCGGCATGAAGGGGGCGTTCATCACCTCCGCTGAGGGCTTCGCGCAGGCCTTCAGGCCCATGCTGGAGGCGGTCTGCGGACTCCTGGACACCGACGGTGACGGAGAGGTCGACGAGAAGGAGTTCCAGGCCTGGCAGCGGGTCTTCCGCACCGCGCCGGAAGACCGAGCGGCGGCCTTCCGGGCCCTGGACGCCGACGGCAGCGGCAAGCTGAGCGTCGACGAACTCCTCGACGCCATGCACCAGTACTACACGAGCACCGACCCCGGCGCCCCCGGCAATGCGCTGTACGGGCCGCTGAACTGACCAGACCCGGGAGCGCTCACGGCGCTTGAGGTTCTGACCGCATCGGGTCAGTGGCAGTTCGCCCTCGACTGCCAACCGGTCGCGAGCGCCGAGACGCCCGGGGCCACGCCCACCACTCGGCAGACGCCTGTTGCTCCCCTCCGCAGGGACGAGCAACAGGGACCCGGAGGTCGAGCCTCCATCGTTGTCTCGTCAGCACAGCCGTCCCTCGGTGCACATCCAGTGCACACGAAGGCGGAAAAAGGCTATGACCCGCGGAAGACACTGAGCAGTGTTTCCGCAGGTCACAGCCCTTATGCGCCGCGAGGCACCAGGTCAGGGAACCCGGTTTTTAGATGTCGAAGTACAGCTCGAACTCGTGCGGGTGCGGGCGGAGCTGCATCGGGGCGATCTCGTTGGTGCGCTTGTAGTCGATCCAGGTCTCGATCAGGTCGGAGGTGAAGACACCGCCGGCCTGCAGGTACTCGTTGTCCTCTTCCAGGGCGTCCAGGACGGCCGGGAGGGAGGTCGGGACCTGGGCGACGCCCGCGTGCTCCTCGGGGGCGAGCTCGTAGAGGTCCTTGTCGATCGGCTCGGCCGGCTCGATCTTGTTCTTGACGCCGTCGAGGCCTGCCAGGAGGAGGGCGGAGAAGGCGAGGTACGGGTTGGAGGACGGGTCCGGGGCGCGGAACTCGACGCGCTTGGCCTTCGGGTTGGAGCCGGTGATCGGGATACGCATCGCGGCGGAGCGGTTGCGCTGGGAGTAGACCAGGTTGACCGGGGCCTCGAAGCCGGGGACCAGGCGGTGGTAGGAGTTCACCGTCGGGTTGGTGAAGGCCAGCAGCGACGGGGCGTGCTTGAGGATGCCGCCGATGTAGTAGCGGGCGGTGTCGGAGAGACCCGCGTAACCCTGCTCGTCGTAGAAGAGGGGGTCGCCGCCGTTCCACAGAGACTGGTGGACGTGCATGCCCGAGCCGTTGTCGCCGAAGATCGGCTTCGGCATGAAGGTGGCGGTCTTGCCGTTGCGCCAGGCGACGTTCTTCACGATGTACTTGAAGAGCATCAGGTCGTCGGCGGCGGCGAGCAGCGTGTTGAACTTGTAGTTGATCTCGGCCTGGCCCGCGGTGCCCACCTCGTGGTGCTGGCGCTCAACCTGGAGACCGGCCTTGCCCAGCTCAAGGGTGATCTCGGCGCGCAGGTCGGCGAAGTGGTCGACCGGCGGGGCCGGGAAGTAGCCGCCCTTGTAGCGGACCTTGTAGCCGCGGTTGCCGCCGTCCTCGATGGCGCCGGTGTTCCAGGCGCCCGCCTCGGAGTCGATGTAGTAGTAGCCGGCGTTCGACTTGGTCTCGAAGCGCACATCGTCGAAGACGTAGAACTCGGCCTCGGGACCGAAGTAGGCGGTGTCCGCGATGCCGGAGGAGGCGAGGTAGGCCTCGGCCTTCTTCGCCACGTTCCGCGGGTCACGGCTGTACTGCTCGCCGGTGATCGGGTCGTGGATGAAGAAGTTGATGTTGAGGTGCTTCTCCTTGCGGAACGAGTCCAGACGTGCCGTGGACAGGTCCGGGACGAGCGCCATGTCGGACTCGTGGATCGCCTGGAAGCCGCGGATCGAAGAGCCGTCGAACATCAGGTTCTCGGTCGGGTCGAACGTATCGGCCGGGACCGTGAAGTGCTGCATGATGCCCGGCAGGTCACAGAAGCGGACATCGATGAATTTGACGTCGTTGTCCGAAATGAACTTCTTTGCCTCGTCGGCGTTCTGGAACATCCAAGTCCTCCTAGTCCCGCCGCGAGGGGACGGGGTTTGCAGCTCTGGTCGCAGTCCAGTGCGGTGGCCTGCTGGCTCGACCCTAGGCATGCGGGATTTCTCGAGCATGACCCATTTGTTTCGCCGATGTTAACCGGGCCTCTTGCCGTCCCCGTGCTTCCAGGCTACTGGAGGCGCGTCCGCATACGTTTCGGGGCGCGCTACCGTTGACGGGTGGACAACAGGCAGGCAATGGGATCGTGGCTCTCCGGCCCCCGCGCGGCGGCCGAGGAGATGGGTGCGGACTTCGGCTACCGGGGGGAGCGGCTGGGGCTCCCGGAGGACGGGCCGGGCTCGGTGGCTCCGCTGGGGCGGCGGTTCGGTGCGATCTTCATCGACTGGCTGCTGTGTGTCCTGATCGCTTATGGGCTGCTGTCCGGTGATGGCATGCGGGGCGCGGGTAACTGGGCGCTGCTCGTCTTCGGGGTCATGGCCTTTCTGACCGTGGGCACGATCGGCTCTACGCCCGGCAAGCGCGTTCTCGGGCTGCGGGTGATCTCGGTGACGGGTGACCGGCTCACCCTTCCCCGGGTTCTCGTGCGCACCGCGCTGCTGGTGCTGGCCATCCCCGCGCTGATCTGGGACCGGGACGGCCGGGGGCTGCACGACCGGCTGTCGGGGGCGGTGCAGGTCCGTATCTGAGACATCTGAGACGGGGCAGTAAAAACGGCTGGGCCCGGAACCCTGAGGGGTTCCGGGCCCAGCCGTTTACGTATACGACTCGCGCTCAGCGGCCGCCGCCCTGTCCCTTCGGCAGGCGCATGCCCTTGGGCAGCGGGCCCTTTGGGAGCGGCATATTGCTCATCAAATCGCCCATCGCGCGCAGCCGGTCATTGACCTCGGTGACCTGGGAGCCGGGCAGTGCCCGGGGCTTCTTGACGATGGTGGTGCGCAGCTTCTTCAGGGGCACCTGGCCCTCACCGTTGCCCACGATCACATCATGCACCGGCACATCGCCCAGCACACGGGCCATCTTCCGCTTCTCGGAGGCCAGCAGACCGCGCAGCCGGTTCGGGTTGCCCTCGGCCACCAGCACGACACCGGGCTTGCCCACGGCCCGGTGCACGACGTCCTGGTTGCGGTTCATCGCGACCGCCGGGGTGACCGACCAGCCTTTGCCGATGTTGTCCAGCACCGCCGCGGCGGCGCCCGGCTGGCCTTCCATCTGCCCGAAGGCCGCCCGTTCGGCACGGCGGCCGAAGACGATCGCCATCGCGAGGAAGGCCAGCAGGAAGCCCAGGATGCCCAGATAGACCGGGTGTCCGACCAGGAAACCGATCCCGAGGACAACGCCGAAGGTGACAAGCCCCACGCCGAGCAGGATGAATCCGATCCACCGATCGGCCCGCCGGGTCATCTTGTACGTCAGGGCGATCTGCTTGAGCCGCCCTGGGTTCTCGGATTTTTCCTTCCTCGCCATACGGCAAGTTTACGTGGCCAAATGACGGGCCTCCGCCACGGGGCGGGGACGGGTCAGGAACACGTGACCCGAACCCTGCTGGGGGTCCGGGGGTTATCCCCCGGGGTATCGCAGCACGTGGCCAAATGACGGGCCTCCGCCGCGGCCTCCAGAACGTGCGCCGCCTCGCCCCGGGCCTTCGCTCTGCGCCGGTCCTCCAGCACCGCCGTCCAGGCGTTCCGCCGCGCCGTGCTCTGGCCGCCGCGCAACAGCAGGCCCTCCAGTGTGCGCAGGGCGTCAGCGAAGGACGGGCGTACGGGCGCGGCAGCCTGCATGGTGGTGGTCCCTCCGGTGATGCGAGCTCTGTGTGAAGTCATCGTCACCGATTGGTGTTACCACTACATGACCAGCCGGTCAAAAGAGCTGAAAGGTTCTGGGCCCCACGCTAGGCTGCGCGGTCCTTGCGGGCCTCGATGGCCTGCTGGTAGAGGCGTCCGGCGCGGTACGAGGAGCGGACCAGCGGGCCGGACATCACACCGGCGTAGCCGATCTCTTCGGCCTCCTCCTGGAGCTCCACGAACTCCTGCGGCTTCACCCAGCGCTCCACGGGGTGGTGCCGTGGTGTGGGCCGCAGATACTGGGTGATGGTGATCAGCTCGCAGCCCGCGTTGTGCAGGTCCTGCAGCGCCTCGCTGACCTCCTCGCGGGTCTCGCCCATGCCCAGGATCAGGTTGGACTTGGTGACGAGGCCGTCCTCGCGGGCGCGGGTGATGACCTCGAGGGAGCGCTCGTAGCGGAAGGCGGGGCGGATGCGCTTGAAGATCCGCGGGACCGTCTCGACATTGTGCGCGAGCACCTCAGGCCGGGAGGAGAAGACCTCGGCGAGCTGTTCCGGCACGGCGTTGAAGTCGGGGATCAGCAGCTCGACGCCGGTGTCGGGCATCAGCCCGTGGATCTGGCGGACCGTCTCGGCGTACAGCCAGGCGCCGCCGTCATCCAGGTCGTCGCGGGCGACGCCGGTGATGGTCGCGTAGCGCAGCTCCATCTGCTGCACGGACTCGGCGACCCGGCGCGGCTCATCACGGTCCAGCTCGGCGGGCTTGCCGGTGTCGATCTGGCAGAAGTCACAGCGCCGGGTGCACTGCTCACCGCCGATGAGGAAGGTGGCCTCGCGGTCCTCCCAGCATTCGAAGATGTTGGGACAGCCGGCCTCCTGGCAGACCGTGTGCAGACCCTCGCGCTTCACCAGGCTCTGGAGTGCGTTGTACTCCGGGCCCATCTTCGCCCGAGTCTTGATCCACTCCGGCTTGCGCTCAATGGGGGTCTGGCTGTTACGGACTTCCAAGCGGAGCAATCGCCGGCCGTCAGGCCTTGGCATTGACTGCCCGTCGGGTGCGACAGCGGACACGTCCGGCTCCTAAAACTTTTGATTCCTCGGCGTTCCCTAGGGTACGCCTGTGCTTTGTGGGGTCAGACCCCGGTTGCAGGGCTCATACGGCTTCTACCGCGCGGGGCCGGAGCTCCGCCGTTTCAAGCACGCCGCGCAGGTGCTTCTCCACTACCGGAAGTACCTCGGCGACCGGCACATTCCTGCCCAGCTCGCCTGAGAGCGAGGTCACACCGGCGTCCCGGATACCGCACGGCACGATCCGGTCGAACCAGGTGTTGTCCGGATCGCAGTTCAGCGCGAAGCCGTGCATCGTGACGCCCTTGGCGACCCGGATACCGATGGCGGCGAGCTTGCGGTCCTCCCGGCGCTGGCCCGCGTTGGACGGGGCGTACTCAGGGCCCATCATCCGGGCGTCGTACTCCTCGTCCGCGGCCCCAGGATCGAAGTCCAGTGCGAGACCACCCAGTGCGGGCCGTTCCTCGCCTGCGGCTGCGCTCTTGGTCGCGCTCCGCCTCGACTCCGCTCCGGCCGAGTGCCCCTCCCTCGTCCCTCGGTCGGGACCCTCAACCTGCGCTGCGTCTCGGCTGCGCCGCTCGAGGGGATCGCCCAGCACCCACACCCCGCTGCGGCCCTCGATCCTGGTGGTCTCCAGGCCGAACTCCGCGCAGGTGAGGATGAGCGCTTCCTCCAGGCGGCGGACATGGGCGACCACATCCACCGGGCGGGGCAGCTTCAGGATCGGGTAGCCCACCAGCTGGCCGGGGCCATGCCAGGTGATCTTCCCGCCCCGGTCCACATCGACCACCGGGGTGCCGTCCAGGGGGCGCTCGCTGTCCGCCGTGCGCCGCCCGGCCGTGTACACCGGCTGGTGCTCCAGCAGCAGACAGGTGTCCGGGATCTCGTCCGCGAACCGGGCCGCATGGACCTCACGCTGCTTCTGCCACGCCTCTCGGTACTCCACCGCCTCCGCACCAAAGCCCAGGTGGATATAGCGCAGCTCGCTCACGGCGGCTCCCTCTCTCGGTCGGCTCCAGACCCTCCCCGCCACTGTACGGCCGGACGCCCCGGCGCACGCAGGCGGATATCGCGACCTGCGCACTCACACGTACGGATGAATACCAGCCGCAGGCCGCGAGGACCGGCCACGGGGCCGTTACATTCACGCCGTTCCAACAGGGCGCCCCCGGCGTCTGTCACAAGCCGTCAGGCAGGAGACCGCAAAGCCGATGTCGACGGAACGACCTGGGAGTTCGTCCCAGCAGCGCACTCCCAACCGCCAGCTCGCCGCGCTGATCGCGGAGGCAGGTTTCTCCAACGCCGGGCTCGCCCGGAGAGTCGATCAGCTCGGCCTGGAACACGGGCTCGATCTCCGGTATGACAAGACCTCGGTGACCCGCTGGCTGCGTGGCCAGCAGCCGCGCGGGACGACGCCCGCGTTGATCGCCGAGGTCTTCACCCGACGGCTCGGGCGGCGCCTGACCGCGCAGGACCTCGGTCTGGACGCGTGTGCGCCGGTATATGCCGGGCTGGAGTTCGCGGCGACCCCGGCCGAGGCCACGGACATCGTCAGCGGGCTGTGGCGCAAGGACTCCGGCAGCCATACGGAGCTGCGGAAGATCGCGTTCACCCCGGCGGGCCTGGTGGTGCCCAGCCGGGACTGGCTGATCGGCCGCCCGGACGAGCGGGTCGCCCGGGGTGAGGTGTCCGAGCCCCGGGTGCCCGCGCAGGGGCGGGGACCGACGGTCACCCGGCTGCGGGCGGACCGGCTGGAGCAGGTCGAGCGGGGGCCCGGACAGCGGGTGACCCATGGGGATGTCGCCGCGCTGCGTTCGGTCGCGGAGCTCTTCCGGGCGCTCGACCACACCTACGGCGGCGGCCATGCCCGGCAGGCGCTGGTGCGCTATCTGGAGCATGAGGCCGAGCCGATGCTGCGCGGGAGCTATGGCGAGCAGATCGGGCGCAGGCTGTTCGCGGCGGCCGCCGATCTGACCCGGCTGGCCGGGTGGACGGCCTACGACATCGCGGCTCACGGGCTGGCCCAGCGGTATTTCGTACAGGCGCTGCGGCTGGCGCAGGCGGCCGGGGACCGGGCGTACGGCAGCTATGTCCTGGTGACGATGAGCCGTCAGGCGGTCTATCTGGGGCATGGCCGGGAGGCGGTGCAGCTGGCCCGGGTCGCCCAGCAGGGTGTGGGCGCCTCGGCGGCGCCGGTGGTGCAGGCGCTGCTGCACTCCGCGGAGGCCCGGGGCCATGGGGTGCTGGGCGAGGTGCGGGCGTGCACCGCCTCGCTGGCCCGGGCGGAGCGGGCCCTGGAGGCGGCCCGGCCGGGTGAGGAGGTGCCGTACTGGGCACGGTTCTTCGACGAGGCACAGCTGGCGGATGAGTTCGGCCACTGTCACCGGGATCTCCAGCAGTACCGGGCGGCGGCGGCGCAGCACGCTGAGCGGTCCTTGCAGCTGCGCGGCTCGGGGTACGCGCGCAGCAGGCTGTTCTGCCGGGTGGTGCTGGCGACGGCGCGGCTGGGTCTCGGTGAGATCGAGCAGGCCTGCTCACTGGGCGCGGAGGCGGCCCACGCGGCGGCGGAGATGCGCTCGGTACGGGCCCATGAGTATGTACGCGACTTTGAGCGGCGCCTTGAGCCCTACCGCGACGCGGCCCCGGTACGCGGCTATCGGGACCGCGTGGCGGCGCTGGGCTAGGCGCACCGGTCACCGAGGGAGCTGGGACTCCGCTGCGGCCAGGATCTCCGTGACGCGCAGGGCGAAACCGGCGTCGCAGGGGTGAGGTGTATCGCTGAGCAGGGCGTCAATGGCCCGGCCGTGGGCCTCGGCCGGTGGGGCGTCGCGCTCGGGAAGGGTGACGATGCCCGAGTTGCCGCGCAGTTCGGCGGTTACGCCGCAGGCGGCTGTCGGTGCGGAGTGGCTGACGGTGAGGGTGCTGGAGGCGCCGCTGGTGTGCCGCAGGGCCAGGTGGACCGTATCGCCCGGGCCGCGGGCGGCGGTGATGTCCGCCAGGCTGACGACATCGCCGAGCACCGGCAGCAGTACGGAGAGGGCGTGCGGGCCGACATCCCACAGGGCCCCCTTCTCCCGCCGCCAGGGCGAGGCCGTATACGGGCTGTCGGCGCCGCCGAATACCGGTGAGTACCAGTCCGCGCGGCCGGTGAACCAGCCGCCGGTCATGGTCTGCTCGGCGATCCACCGCGCTGATGTCGCGGCGAACCGGAGGGTGAAGAAGACGACCGAGCGGACGCCGCTCCGGTCGGCCGCCGCCACCACCTGCTGGGCGCCCGCGACCGTGGTGGCCAGCGGCTTGTCCAGCAGCAGCGGGCGGCCCGCCTCGGCGGCGCGCACCGCCAGGGGTGCCTGGACATCCGGCGGCACGGCGATCGCGACCGCGTCACAGTCGGCCAGCAGCGCGTCGACGTCCTCGTACGGCCGGGCGCCGAAGCGCTCCGCCACCGCCGCGGCGGCTTCCGGGCGGCGGCCCCAGACGCCCATGAGCTCCGCCCGGGGGTGTGCGTCGAGCGCGACCGCGTGGACGTGCTCCGCCCAGTGCCCGGTGCCCAGCAGTCCGAACCTCACGCGGACGTTTCCCCCTTGTCCCCCTTATCCCCTTTACTCGCCTTGTGCTCGACCTTGCCCGTCTTGTGCGCGACGTAGGCCCGCGGGTCCAGATCGGTGATGTGCACGGAGGTGTGCAGCTGGCGGCCCGCCGCCGGTAGCTGGGCCCTGGCCAGCTCCATGACGGCCTCGGCCAGCCCCGCCTTGGCCTCGGGGCTGCGTCCGGCATGGATCGCCACCTCGATATGGACCATGTCGATGTCCTCGGCGCCGTCCGCGATCACGCACTCCTCGATCCGCCGGAACCGCGTCCTGCAGGCGGCCGCCGAGGCGTCGATGGTCTTCTCGATCACCGAGTGCAGCTCCCGGCCGAACGCATGGCGGTCAAAGGTATAGGCGAGCGGCGCGGCGTAATCGACGGTGATGTGCGGCACGGGACCTCCTGGTACGCACGGATACGCAGATGAGACGGCCCCAGCCTATGCCGGGCCTCCCCGTCGGCGGCGGACCAGTCCGAGGAGTAGTTCACAACGGCTTAACAGTCGGGCAACTGCCGGGAAATCGCAGGTCGTGATGGTACGGACAAGCGCGACACCGTTGCTGAGACCTGCTGAAGGATGAAAGCCCGTGAGCTACAAGGCCGAGTACATCTGGATCGACGGCACCGAGCCGACCGCCAAGCTCCGCTCGAAGACGAAGATTCTGGCCGATGGCGCCGAGCCGCCGGTCTGGGGCTTCGACGGGTCCAGCACCAACCAGGCCGAGGGTCATGCCTCCGACCGGGTGCTCAAGCCGGTCGCCTCTTACCCGGACCCGATCCGGGGCGGGGACGACATCCTCGTGCTGTGCGAGGTGTTCCACATCGACGACACTCCGCATGAGTCCAACACCCGTGCCCTGCTGCGCCCGCTCGCGGAGAAGTACGCCGGGCAGGAGCCGATCTTCGGCATCGAGCAGGAGTACACCTTCTTCAAGGGCTCCCGCCCGCTCGGTTTCCCGGAGAACGGCTACCCGGCCCCGCAGGGCGGCTACTACTGCGGTGTGGGCGCCGACGAGATCCACGGCCGGGAGATCGTCGAGAAGCACCTGGACAACTGTCTCGCCGCCGGGCTCGGCATCTCCGGTATCAACGCCGAGGTCATGCCCGGCCAGTGGGAGTTCCAGGTCGGCCCGCTCTCCCCGCTGGAGGTCGCCGACCAGCTGTGGATCGCCCGCTGGCTGCTCTACCGCACCGCCGAGGACTTCGGGGTCTCCGCGACGCTGGACCCCAAGCCCGCCAAGGGCGACTGGAACGGCGCGGGCGCGCACACCAACTTCTCCACCAAGGCGATGCGGGAGGGCTACGACGCGATCATCGCCGCCTGTGAGGCGCTGGGTAAGGGCGACAAGCCCCTGGAGCACGTCAAGAACTACGGCGTGGGGGTCGAGGCCCGGCTGACCGGCGCCCATGAGACCGCTCCGTGGAATGAGTACAGCTACGGCGTCTCCAACCGCGGCGCCTCGGTCCGTATCCCCTGGCAGGTCGAGGTCGACAAGAAGGGCTACATCGAGGACCGTCGCCCCAACGCCAATGTCGACCCGTATGTGGTCACCCGGCTGATGGTCGACACCGTCTGCACCGAGCTGGACGCGCTCGACCTGGTCTGACGCCCGGCGTCTGACGTTCGCCTGGTCTTCCGGGCCGCTGTGCGGTGGGTTCCTCCGGCCGGAGGGACCCACCGCTGTCGTTATGCGGCGCTCGGTGTGCCGCGGCGGGCGGGGGCGGTGTGGTCCAGGAACCAGTCGCGGGCGAGCTCGGCCACCTCTTCCAGGGCGCCCGGTTCCTCGAAGAGGTGCGTGGCCTCCGGTACGACGGCGAGCTGGCTCTCACAGCGCAGCTCGGCCTGCGCCCGCCGGTTGAGGTCGAGCACCATCTCATCGTTTCCGCCCACGATGAGCAGCGTGGGAGCCCGTACCGCCGCGAGCGCCGGCCCCGCGAGGTCGGGTCGGCCGCCCCGTGAGACGACGGCGGCGATCTCCATGTCTGCACCCGCGGCGGCCCGCAGCGCGGCGGCGGCACCGGTGCTGGCACCGAAGTAGCTGATCGGGGCGGACTCACGGCGCCGCAGCCAGCGGGTGACCTCCATAAGCCGTCCGGCCAGCACCTCGATATCGAAGACGTTCGCCCGGTCCAGCTCCTCCTCCCGCGTGAGCAGGTCGAAGAGCAGGGTGCCCAGACCGGCCCCGTTCAGGGCCTGGGCTACGGACCGGTTGCGCGGGCTGCGGCGGCTGCTGCCGCTGCCGTGTGCGAAGACAACGATGGCGGGGGCGCCTTCGGGCACCTTGAGATCCCCGATCAGCTCTACGCCACCGGCGTCGATCCGTACCTCGGCCTCTTCGGCCGCCTGGGCGGCGTGAGCGCCCTGCGCCTTCACGGCCTCCCGGGTGGCTTGCAGCAGGGACACCACTTCGTCGTCGGTGGTCTGGGAAAAGTCCCGATACCACTCGCCGACCGCGTAAAAGACCTCCGGGGCGGAGAGGCACACCAGCTCATCGGCCTCGCGGCGAAGCGTATCGACGGTATCCGCGGGGGCGACCGGAACGGCGAGGATCACTCGGGCCGCCCCTTGCGCCCGGGCGACCTGGCAGGCGGCCTTCGCGGTGCCGCCGGTAGCGATCCCATCGTCCACGATGATCACTGTGCGGCCGTGGAGCGCGATCCGTGGCTCGTCGCCACGGAACTGGCGTGCCTGACGCTGGAGTTTCTCCTCCTCGGCCCGCTCCACCACCGCCATATCCGTACGGCTCACGCCGCTGCGCTGGACGATGTCGTCCCTGATCACCCGGACGCCGCCTTCGCCAATGGCGCCAAAGCCCAGCTCCGGGTGGTACGGCACACCGAGCTTGCGGACGACGATCACGTCCATCGGGGCGCTGAGCTCGCGGGCCACTTCAAAGGCCACGGGCACGCCGCCACGTGGCAGGCCCAGGACGACCGGGTGGTCGTCGCGTAGATGTCGCAGTCGTTCGGCGAGGAGCTTCCCTGCTTCCTCGCGGTCTGTGAACCTCATGATTCACCCCACGTCGGGCGATTCGCTGGCGTTTCGCTGACGTCCCTTAGTCTTCTGGTCCCTCCCCTGGGCCTCCTTAGTCCTATTCAGTCCTATTTTCCGGGAAAAGTTCTGAGAGGTTCCAGCGCTGCCGGACCCCTTGACGCCCCTGCAGCCCGTTCACATACTGGCTGCCAAATCGATTTGGCCAAATCGATTTGGCGCATGGCGTACCCCGCCGGAGCCAGATCGCAGACCGAAGTCGGAGCGAGCCGAACGGAGCTCGAAAACGTGTCCACGCCCAGCGCACCACACCCCGCACCAGATCCCGCACCCCACCCCGTAGACGAATCCCGCCCGCTCAGCAGGGTGATGCTCTTCGGCATCCAGCATGTTCTGGTGATGGCCGCTACGCCCATCTCGGCCGTCTTCCTGATGAGTGCCGTCCTCGGCTTCGACGCCCGTCTCACCGTCAATCTGCTCTCGGCGGTGTTCATCCTGTCCGGCGTGGGGTCACTGCTCCAGTCCCTGGGCCCCTGGAAGCTCGGCGCCAAGCTGCCGTTCGTGATGCTGCCCGGGGGCGCCCCGCTCATCCTCTTCATCGCCATCGCCGAACAGCACGGCCCCCGTACCGCCACCGGGGCGGTGATCACCACCGGTCTCTTCTACTTCCTCGTACTCCCGCTCTTCGCCCGGCTGCTCCGGTTCTTTCCCGGCCTCGTCATCGGCACGATGATGGTCATCGTCGGGGTCAACCTCGTCAAAGTCGGCGCCCTGCTCGTCACCGGCCGTCCCGGGGAGCCCGGCTTCGCCGACACCCACAATCTGCTGCTGGGCTTCGCGACCATCGCCTTCACCATCGGCCTCTACTGGCTGTTCAGCGGCATACTTCGGCAACTCGCCGTGATGCTCGGCCTCATCGCCGGTACGGTCCTGGCGGTCCTGCTCGGCAGCGCCGACTTCGGCGTGGTCGCCGATGGCTCCCTCGTCCAGGCGCCGCAGCCGCTGCCGTTCGGCACCCCCGAGTTCAATCTGCTCGCCGCACTGCCCCTGATGCTGTACAGCATCGCCTCGATGGCGGAGGCCACCGGGCAGACCGTCATCAACGCCGAAGCCGTCGGCAAGAAGATCGAGCCGGACAAGGATGTGCCCAAGACCATCCGCGGTGACGCGGTCACCTCGACCCTCGGCGGATTCTTCGGCCTGCCGCTGATGGTCACCAGCGGGGAGAACATCGGCATCGTACGGGTCACCGGGGTCCGCAGCCGGTTTGTCACGGTGGCCGCCGGGCTGGTGCTGATCCTCATTGGCTTCGCCGCGCCCATCACCCGTGCCATCAGCGCCGTTCCCTCCGCCGTGGTGGGCGGCACCGCGATGGTGGTCTTCGCGGTGATCACTGTGCTCGGTGTGCAGATGCTGGCCCGCTGCGATCTGCACGACCAGGCCAATACGTTCATCATCGCCACCGCACTGGCGCTGGGCCTGCTGCCGATCCTCGTGCCGGGCGTCTACGAGGCATTCCCGCCCAACGCCCGCATTCTGCTGGAGAGCGGAGTCGCGGTCGGCGCGACCGTCGCGGCCGTGCTCAACATCCTCTTCCACCATGTACGGCCCTGGCTCCGGCGCCGCCGCCCCGGCGGCACGGATACGGACACGGATACGGATACGGATACGGGCCGGTCGGCCGACGCGGACTCCGGCGCCGGCGTCCCGAAGTCCTGAGCGAGCAGAAACCCCCAACCCCCCACCCCGACCGAGAAGAGAGTCATGACCGACCTCCACCCCGACAGCCCCGACAGCCCCGACAGCCTTGACAGCCCCGACAGTCTCGGTGCCGAGTCGCTGCTGCTGGTTCCCGATGTGGTGCTGACGCCCGACGGGCCCGTGCGCGAGCACGCCGTCGTCGTCTCCGGCGGGATGTTCCTCGCCGTCGCCCCCGCCGAGCAGGTGCTGCGCGAGTACCGGCACCTCACCCCGGTGCGGCTGGCCGGACACGTCCTGATGCCCGGGTTCGTCGATGCCCATCACCACCTCACCCAGAGCTTCGGTTCGGCCCTGGCGTTCGGAGAGCCGTCGGAGATATTCCGCCGGGTGTGGGTGCCGCTGGAGGGCGCGCTGGATGAGGAATCCGCGCATCTCTCGGCGAAGCTGGCGGCATTGGAGGCGCTGCGCGGCGGCTTCACCACCGTCGCCGAGGCGGGCACCCGGGCACCGGTCGATGTGGAGGCGGTGGCCTCGGCCACCCGCGACGCGGGCCTCCGCTGTGTGCTCGGGATGGTCTGCGGCGATGTCGGCGTTGCTGGCGGGGATGGCGAACTGCCCGCCGACCGCGCGCAGGCACTGGCGGCGGCCGAGCGGCATCTCGGCCGCTATGCCGAGGACTCTCTGGTACACCCCTCGCTGGCCGTTCCGGTGCCCGAGGCGGCGACCGCGCGGACGCTGCGGGACACCGCCCAACTGGCCCGGGAGGCCGGTGCCGTCGTCCAGATCCATGTCAATGAGCATCTCGCCGGCGTCGAACGGTCGCTGCTCCAGCACGGGCTGCGGCCCCTGGAGTACCTCCATGACGTCGGCGCGCTCGGGCCCCAACTGCTGGGTGCGCACGCCACGTTGCTCACCCCCGGGGAGGTGACGCTGCTGGTCGACAGCGGGGCGGCGGTCAGCTACAACCCGGTGGCCAGCGCCTGGAAGGGCAACGCCGTGGCCCCGGCCATGGCGCTGGCCGAGCGCGGGGTGCGCTTCGGGCTGGGCACCGACGGCACCCGGGGCGATGCGTTCCGGCTGGTGGAGGCCGCGGAGTTCGCCCAGCGGATCACCCATGGGCTGACCGTGGGCGACAACTCCTGCGGGGCGGGCTGGACCTGGCTGGAGCGGGCCACCCGGTGGGGTGCCGACGCCGTCGGGCTCGGGCACCGCACGGGGCGGATCGCCGAGGGGATGGCGGCGGACTTTCTGCTGGTCGATGTGACCGGGCCGGAGATGCGCCCGTCCTGGGACCTGCCCTGGGAGCTGGTGCGGCTGGCGGGCCGGGACCAGATCACCGCCGTCTTCGTCGCCGGACGGCTGCGGCTGTGGCACGGCTGGCCCACCGACTGGGACGGTCCCGCCCTGGTCGAACAGGCCGCCGACACTGGCCGGAAGGTGGTGGAACAGGCCGCCATCACCCGCGCCCACCCCACGTCCGTACAGCACCAGGCCGCCCACTGCCGGGCCGGACGGCGGCGGACGGAGAACGGGGCGGCGTGAGTACGGAAATGACCGCGCTGCTCGCACTCGTCGTGGCGGTGGCGGCGTTCGTCCAGGGCACCAGCGGCCTCGGCTTCGCCCTGATCGTCGCGCCGGTGGCCGGACTTCTGGACCCCACCCTGGTCCCGGTGTTCGTGCTGGCCACGATGGTCCCGCTGAATCTCTATGTGGTCGTGCGGGAGCGGGGCGCCCTGGATCTGCGGGGCGCGGGCTGGATCAGCGCTGCACGGCTGGCCGCGACCCCGGCCGGGCTGATGCTGCTGTGGGCGATCCCGCAGCAGCAGCTCGGCCCGGTCGTCGGGGTGGCGACGGTGCTGGCCGCGGCGGTGAGCCTGGCGGCGCCCACGTTCACCCCGGGGCGTGCCGCCTATCTGGGGGCCGGGGTCGTCACGGGGCTGACCGAGACCGCGACCGGGGTCGGTGGGCCACCGCTGGCCCTGGTCTACCAGCACCGCCCGCCGCCCGAGCTGCGCTCCACGGTCGCGATGTGCTTCCTTGTCGGTGAAGTCGCCTCGCTGGCACTGCTGTTCGGCACGGGTCAGGGGCAGACCGGGGAGCTGTGGCCGGTGCTGCTGGTACTGCCCGCCCTGGCGCTCGGCGCCGGGCTCAGCCGACTGGTCCATCATCGGATCGACGCGGCGCGGATGCGCTTTCTCGTACTGGCCTTCGCCCTGATCTCCGGGACCGTGCTCATCCTGGGTTGAGCCCTGGAGAGGTGAGCCGCAGCGAGGAGGCGCGAGGCACGATACGGGGCTCGGGGGCCCGCACCACGGTGGCGGTGTCCTCCCCGCGCAGCCTGCCCAGCAGCAGCTCGACCGCTTCGGTGGCGGCCCGGTCCAGCCACAGATCGGCCGCCGTCAGCGGCGGCTCGCAGGTCTTGGCGCGAATCCCGTCGTAGCGGGTGACGACCATGACATCGCCGGGGATGGTGCGGCCGCTGTCCTTGACCGCGCGGACGGCGCCGACTGCGAGCGCGTCCACCATGGCGCAGACCGCGTCGATCTGCGGATGCCGCTCCAGCAGCGCCGCGCAGGCGTCGTAACCGGCCTGCTCACCGCCCTCCTCCGGCGCGGTCACGGAGATCGGCTCCCAGCCCCGCTCGGCGGCCACCCGCGCGAAGGCGGCGCGGGCGTCAACGGCGGAGTGGCGGGAGCTGGCACCGGTGATGAGCGCCGGGCGGCGGGCGCCCTGCTCCCGCAGATGGTCCAGCAGCCGTTCGATGACCAGACCACCGTGCAGATCCACATACGGCGCGTCCTCCGGCGCCGCCACCTGACGGCCCAGCGACACATGGGGCAGCCCGCGCTCCCTCAGCTGGGCCACCACAACATCGCCCTCGTCCGGCTCGACGACGATGGCGCCATCGATGTCGACCGACTGCAGCCCGGCGGCGGACTGCGCGGGCGGGACCAGCACCAGGGCGAAGTCATGGGCCAGGGCCCGCTCGGCGGCGGCCGCCGCCACCTCCATGTAGAAGCCCAGCCGGGAGGGCCCGCCGGCCACCGCGACCGGCATCGAGGAGGCCAGGGCTATCGCGTTGGCCCGGCCCCGGCGCAGCCGCTGGGCACGCGGATTGGGGTGGTAGCCGATCTCGGCCGCGACCTTCCTGATCCGTTCGCGGGTACGGGGGTCGACCCGTCCCCGCTCATTGAGGGCGTGCGAGACCGTGGTCCGCGACACCCCCGCGGCTCGGGCGACATCACTGATCGTCGGCTGCCCGGCTGCCGAACGGGAGGCGGTCATCTGCGTACAGGCTCCTCACACGCCACTGGATCGGCGGAGCGCCCCGGCTGCCCGCCTCCCCGCCATTCTCCCTCAGCCGTGCTTCGATGGAGGTGTGCCCTTGCTCATCGGCACCTCTGGGTGGCAGTACCGGGATTGGCGGGGTGTGCTCTATCCGCCGAGCACCCCGCAACGGCTGTGGCTGGAGGAGTACGCGCGGCAGTTCGCCACCGTTGAGAACAACAACGCCTTCTACCGGCTGCCGCAGCGCGACACCTTCGCCGAGTGGCGGGAACGCACGCCCGACGGCTTTGTGATGGCGCTCAAGGCGAGCCGCTTTCTCACTCATATGAAGCGGCTGAAGGATCCCGAGGAGCCGGTGCGGCGGCTGCTGGACCATGCCGAGGGACTGGGTGACCGGCTGGGGCCGGTGCTGCTGCAGCTCCCCCCGAATCTCCAGGCGGACGCCGGGCGGCTGGACGCGTGCCTCGGCTGCTTTCCGCCCGGCATGCGGGTGGCGGTTGAGCCGCGGCACGACTCGTGGTGGACCGATGAGGTGCGGGGCGTCCTGGAGCGGCACGGGGCCGCGCTGTGCTGGGCGGACCGGCGGGCCCGGCCCGCGACACCGCTGTGGCGGACCGCGGACTGGGGGTATCTGCGGTGCCACGAGGGGATCGCACGGCTGCGGCCGCGGTACGGGGAGCGGTCGCTGGAGACCTGGGTGCGGCGGATCGGCGATGAGTGGCCGGACCGGGCGGATGTGTATGTGTACTTCAACAATGATGTGGGTGGGGCGGCGGTTCTTGACGCGGTCGCGTTCGCGCGGGCGGCGAGGAAGCTGGGCCGCGCGGTAACCCGCACCCCGCGCCTCTAGCCGGGCACCCCGGCTGTTCAGCGCGGGCCCACCGGCCCGCCCCGGTACCGGCCCAGGCCCGCGCAACCACTTCTTCCCGGCTGTACCGAGATGCGGCTCCGCCACGTGGCCGGGCTCCCGGGACCCGGCCACCAGCGCGGGCTCACCGACCTGCCCCGGTTCGGGCCCAGGCCCGCGCAACGACCCCGCACGGGGGCTTCCCCAATTCCCTCCCCTTCCCGGCTGTACCAGCATGCGGCTCCGCCGCGCGGCGGGGCTTCGCCCGGGCGCCGGGCGTGCCGTGGGTGGGGTTCCCCAATTCCCGCCCCTTCCCGGAAACCGGGGCTTCGCCCCGGGCCCCGGAGTTTGCCGGTGCGGGACGGTGGCCGGGTGTTGTGCCCACCCGTGCCGCCCCTCGGGCGGCCCGAGTGCCCACAACATGGGTGGGGGTCCGGGGGCGGCAGCCCCCCACGCGGCGGAGCCGCAAATCAGTACAGCCGGGGAGGGGTGGGATTGGGGGAGTTACCGGCGGCGGGCGTACGCGCTCAGGGCCGCGTCGACGGTGAGGAACGTGGCCAGGCCCAGGCCGAGCAGGGGGATGAACCAGCCGGCCAGCAGCGTCACCGCCGCCAGGGGCAGCCACCAGGCCGGCGGCAGCCGCCGCAGCGCACCGCGCGGATACGGGTGGGCCGTGGGGCGGCGCAGCCACCACATGCGGTACCCCCAGACGATCAGCAGGGCCAGCCCCACCGCGAGCGCGAACAGCACCAGCTGGTTGGCCAGGCCGAACAGCCGCCCATCATGGGCGTTGATGCCCCACGAGGTCAGCTTGGCCAGCACCGGATAGTCGGCGAAGTCGAGCCGGTCGGTGACCAGACCGCTGGCGGGGTCCACCGCGATCTGGTCCATCCGCTGCGGCACCTGACGGTCAGTCTGCTTGACCACGTAATCGCCACCCGGCTCGGGGACGTTGATCTCAACCGGCCCGGTCAGCCCCTGCTCCGTACGGGCGATCTCCAGCACCTGATCGAGGCCAATGTCCGGGTGGTCCCCGGACGCGGGCGCGGACCCGGCGGCGGCGGAGATCCTGGGCGTCGAGCCACCGACCCGCTCCCTCAGCTCACCGATGTTCTCGCCCGCCCACGTGGACCAGGTCAGCCCGGTCGCGGAGAGCACCAGCAGACCGAGCGCGGCCCACAGGCCGACCGTGCCGTGCAGCGAGAGGACGCGGCGCCGCCCGGTGGTGCCACGGAGCTTGCGCTGTTTACGTCGGCGGCCCAGCCACAGCAGCACCCCGCCGAGCACCACCACCCACAGCCAGCTCGCCGCCAGCTCGCTGTAGAAGCGCCCGGGCTCACCCAGCAGCAGGTCACGGTGGAGGCTGGCCGCCCAGGCCCGGAAGGGCAGTGCGCCGGAGCTGCCGTAGCTCTCCAGCGCACCCTTCACCTCGGCGGTGTGCGGGTCGACGAAGATGGCCAGTGACTTGTCCTCGGGCACGCTCGGGTCGTTCAGCAGTACCCGGGTGGTCGCACCGGCGCCGTCGGACGGCCAGACCGCCTTGAGCTCACCGTCGGGGTGGGCCTTGAGCGCGGCGTCGACCTGCTCGGCGAGCGGGACGCTGGTGTCCTGGGCCGGGACGGAGAGCTGGTCGGAGTAGATCACCTTCTCTATCTGGTACGAGGCGGCGTACAGCCCGCCGGTCACCGCGGCGACCAGCAGGAAGGGGGCTATGAGCAGTCCGGCGTAGAAGTGCAGCCGCAGTACGAGCGGCCGCAGCGCGGTCCAGCCGGTGGGCCGCCGGGGTGGCGGCTCCGCTTTCTCGGGGGCTTTCCGGGCAGGGGTGTCTACGGACATGGGGACGCGGATCCTTCGTGGCGGATGGTGATGGGGTTACGCGCTGAGTGCTGCGTTCCCGGGCGGACCACGGCGGGAGAGGGTGTGCGCGAGGCGCACGGTGTGCGGACGCGCGGCGGTGCGCCCGGTCCGTACGAGCGGGGCCGCCGTCTCGGGCAGTGCCGCCGGTACGGGGCGCAGCGCGAGCGGCGGCAGGGCGAGGGCGTGCAGCGCCCGCAGCAGCCGGAAGAAGACGACCTCACCACGCCAGAGCCACAGCGCGCAGCAGAGCGCGGTCAGCAGATGGGCGGCGAGCATGCCCAGCGAAACGTGGTGGGTGGGGTGGGTGAGGTGGGTCCCGTGCGCCGGGGGCGCCATGGGCATCCGCGTGGCGGCGAAGAGCAGATGCAGCGCTGTCTGTACGGCGAGCAGTCCGCCGCCGATCGTCATCGGACCACGGCGGCGGTGCCCGCCGAGCCACGCCACCGAGCCGGTCACCGCCAGGGCGGCAAGCAGGGTGCGCAGGGGTGTGTCATGACCGGACATGGCCGTGTGCCCCGCCGCCGCCAGCACCACACACACCGCCGCGAAAAGCGCGGCGCGTATGGCGCGGGACAGCGATCGGGGTGCGGAGGTCATGGTGGCGGCATCATGGCACGGCCGTGGACACGCCTCTCTTAACAGGGCCTTTTTTATCAAGCACGGACAGGGGCAGCGAACGGTCACCCGCTTGCCACCCCGAGTTGTCTAGTCCGCGGCGGAGTCCGTCGTTACGCTTCCCCAACCGGTGCGCTGGGAGGGGTGAGAACGATAAAACTGACCAGACGTCATATGCTCGGAGCCGGAGCCGTCGCGGCCGGGGCGCTCGCGGCCGGAGCGACCGTGGCCGCGGGCACGGGGGCAGCGCTGCCCGGAAGCGCCGCACGCCGCCCCCCCACCGCACCCGATCGGCTGCGGCCCGTACGGGCCGCGCTGCAGCGGCTGCTGCCGGATCACGCCAGCCAGTTCCAGCTCGCCGAGCTGACCGGCAAGGAGCGCTTCCGGGTGACCGGGAGCTACGGGCGGATCACGGTCGCCGGGACCAGCCCGGCCGTGCTGCTCACCGCCGTGCACTGGTATCTCAAGGAGGTCTGCCACGCCCATATCTCCTGGGCGGGCAGCCAGCTGAGCCTGCCCTGGCTGCTGCCGGCGCCCGGTCAGCCCATTGAGCGGGCCGCGACCGTGCCGCACCGCTTCGCGCTCAATGACACCCATGACGGGTACACCGGGCCGTACGCGGACTGGCCGCGCTGGGAGCGGCTGATTGATGTCATGGCGCTGCACGGCTGCAATGAGGTGCTGGTGACACCGGGCACGGAGGCGGTCTACCACCGGCTGCTGCGGGGCTTCGGCTACCGCGACTCCGAGGTGCGGGCCTGGCTGCCGGCCCCGTCGCACCAGCCGTGGTGGCTGCTGCAGAACATGTCCGGTTACGGCGGCCCGGTCAGTCCCGAGCTGCTGGACAGACGCGTGGAGCTGGCGCAGCGGATCGTACGGCGGCTGCGCGAGCTGGGCATGTCACCGGTGCTGCCGGGCTACTTCGGGACCGTACCGGATGACTTCACCAAGCGTAATCCCCGCGGGCGGACCATCCCGCAGGGCCAGTGGGCCGGGCTCAAGCGGCCTCACTGGCTGGATCCCCGGACACCGGTCTTCCGGGAGGCCGCCGCCGCCTTCTACCACCATCAGCGCGAACTCTTCGGCGATATCGAACACTTCAAGATGGATCTGCTCCATGAGGGCGGCAACCCGGGCGATGTCCCGGCGCCCGACGCCGCCCGCGCGGTGGAGAAGGCGCTGCAGGACGCCCACCCCGGGGCGACCTGGGTCATCCTCGGCTGGCGGAACAATCCCCACCGCGAGCTGCTGGACGCCGTGGCCGACAAGGAGCGGATGCTGATCGTCGATGGGCTCTCGGACCTTGAGCGGGTGACGGACCGCGAGCGGGACTGGGGCGGGGTGCCCTACGCCTTCGGCACCATCCCGAACTTCGGCGGCCGCACCACAATCGGCGCCAAGACCCATATGTGGACCAGGCGCTTCACCGCCTGGCGCGACAAACCGGGCAGCAAGCTGGTCGGCACCGCCTATATGGCGGAGGCGGCGGAGCGCGACCCGGCCGCGTTCGAGCTCTTCAGCGAACTGGCCTGGCGCCAGGAGGCGGTGGACCGGGAGAGGTGGTTCGCGGACTACGCCAAGACGCGTTACGGCGACGAAGACCGGTACGCGCATGCCGCCTTCGCGGTGCTGCGCAGGACGGCCTATGAGATCAGCAGCGCCGACGGCCGCCCGCATGACTCCATCTTCGCCGCCCGGCCCAGCCTGGACGCACGCTCGGGAACGTTCTACGCCACCCGCTCCCCCGCCTTCGATCCGGCGGGCTTCGACTCCGCCTTCGCCATGCTGCTGGGCGTACGGGCGTCACTGCGCACCAGCGACGCCTACCGCTACGACCTGACGGACATGGCCCGGCAGGCGCTGGCGAACCGCTCCTGGCAGCTGATCGGGCAGCTGAAGGCGGCCTACGTGAGAAAGGACCGGGAAACCTTCCGCGCCCTTTCCACGCTGTGGCTGAAGCTGATGCGGCTGAGCGAGGAGATGGCCGGCACCCACGAGGCCTTCCTGCTCGGCCCCTGGCTGGCGGACGCCCAGCGGATGGCCACCGGCGACACCGAACGGGCGCAGCTGGAACACAGCGCGCGGAAGCTGATCACCACCTGGGCGGACCGGCCCACGGCCAACGGCGGGCGGCTGCACGACTACGCCAATCGCGACTGGCATGGCCTGATCGGTGACTTCTATCTGCCGCGCTGGCAACGCTGGCTGGATGAGCTGGCGGACGCGCTGGCCGAGGGGCGGGAGCCGCGCGAGGTCGACTGGTACGCGGTCGAGGAGCCATGGAGCCGGGAGCGTAAGGAGTATCCGCTGCGCCCGGTCGGTGATCCGTACCGCACGGCGGTCCGGGTGTACCACGCGCTCGCCCGCGCGCCCTACCAGGGGACGCTGACGGCCACACTGGATCCGGTGGAGCTGGAGCCGGGCGGGCGTGGGCTGCTGACCGCGTCCTTCCGGAACGTCAATGGGCTGCGGGCGACCGGCCCGGTCGACTTCACCCTCAGCGGCCTGGACGCCGTGCCGCTGGACCCGACCGCGGTAGCCGCCGTACCGGCCGGTGGTACGGCGACGGTCCGCTGGCGGGTGACCGCGCCCGGCGAACCCCTGGAACGGCCGCTGCGGCGGGTGCCGTACACCCTGGGCGCGCGGTACGCGCCGCGTGGTGAGGGCGACCGGGTCCGGGCCGTGTACGACGGCGAGCTGCTCGTGGCCGGTTCGCTGGCCAACTGAAGGGGATCGCTGTCGCACACAGGTACAGGTGACCAACGATCCATTCACTCGTTCTGCTCAACGTGGCCCCTTCAGACGTGACTTCGCAGACCCTTTCCTCTTCTGCTTCCTCTCCCGTACCGCCCGAGCCCATCGATATCGAACAGGCCGAGGCCGCGCTCATCGAGCACTATCCCCGGCTGGTGCGGCTCGGCTATCTCGTACTGCCGCCCGCCCTCGGCCGGCACCGCCGGGTGCTGACCGCGCACGCCCTGGCGCAGCGGTCGCTGCCGCGTGGCCGGGCCGCCACCGAGACGCCCCCGCTGCCCACCCAGCGGGGCTACGGCGGCCGGACGGCGGACCCCGGCTACGCGTATGTGCGGCTGCGCGTGCTGCGGGCCGCGCTCACCGCCGAGCGGCCACGGCGGATCGGACGGTGGGAGCTGAGCTGGCTGCCCAGGGTGCCGCCACCGCTGCCCCAGGTGCTGGGGCTACGGCTGTTCCCGCGTTCCGGGGGCGCCGATGAGCTCGCTCTGGACCAGGCGCTGTGCACGGTTTCCGGGGCGGCCCGGGCCGCGTATGTGCTGCGCGATCTGGAGGGGATGGCCGACGCCGATGTACGTAAGCTGCTGGCCGCCGCCGGGGTGGACGATCCGCATGCGGCGCTGACCGAGGCGAACGGCGTACGGAGTCCGGCGGGCAGCCGGGACCGTTCGCTGCTGGAGTCGGTGGAGTTCGACCCCTGCTCCCTGCAAGCCCGGCCGACCGATCTGATGCGTCGCCGCCAGCACGGCCGGGCCGCGATCGCGGCGGTGGCGGCGCTGGCCGTCTGCGGGCTGCTGCTGGGGCTGCCCGGGGACACCTGGGGGCGGGACGGTGCGGCCGCGCCCGCCTATGCCAGGAATCCGGCGGCGCAGCGCGCCCTGGACCCGGCGAAGCTGCACCAGGTGCGGCCGGCCGCCTGGCAGAGCTCCGCACGGACCGACTTCTCGGCCTGGCCCGCCCGGGGCGAACTCACCGGGGACAAGGAGCTGTTGCGGCGCGCCCTCGCCGTATGGGCACGCCCCGGCGGGCAGGTCAATGTGACGGCGACACCGGGCACCCAGGCGGGCCCGGCGGCGGGTCCGGCGCAGCTGCTGTACGCGGGTGAGGTGGACGGCGCCTCGGTGGTGCTGCTGCACGACGGGCTGCGGGTGGTGCGTTACGCGGAGCCGAGGGGCGGCGAGAAGGGTCCGGTGGGCCTGGACTTCGCCCGTACGGACACGGCCGACACGGCATCGTCGACCGCGGTGCTCCTCACCCGCAGCGACGGTAACGCCCGCTATCTGACGGCGCCCTGGGTGACGGACGTAACCGTCCTGAACCTGCTGAAGCCGGGCGACGACGGGCGGGTGGTCAAGCGCCGGGAGGACGGGGTGACCGATCCGGTGACCAGCCCGCCGCTGGGCCAGCAGCGGTGTGGGGTCTGGCCCGCGCTGCGGATCACGGCGCAGGGCGGTGCGAAGCCGTATCTGCTGACGGATCTGGGTGAGCTGACCCCGGCCCGGCTGACCCATGGCGCCCCGGACGCGGAGCCGCGTGACGCGCTGGGTTCGGCGGCGCGCGCCTCCCTGGCCCGTACGGCCTGCCATCTTTCGACGGTGAGCGGCGGCGGGGTGCGGACGGTCAACTCCTGGGTCTTCGCCGAGCAGCGGCTCCCCGAGGGGGACGGCAAGGCCAGCTGGGTGTGCACCCGGGCGGAGACCTGGCGGGGCCCCGGCAGCCGGGTGCTGGCGCAGTTCCAGGCGCCGGGCAAGAAGCCGGGGACGCCCGGCGCGGTCACGGCGCAGGCGGCGGACAGCCCGGTGTGCGGGCCGCGCGATCAGCGGGTGCTGAGCGGGGTGCTGTGGAAGTCCAGCGAAGGGGACTGGCATCTGCTGGCGGCCGGGAGTGAGCCGGTCGCCTCGATCACGGCGACCGGCGGTGTGACGGGCAGCTCCGATGAGCGGCTGCTGGCGGTACCGGCCAAGAAGGGCGCCCAGGCGGAGCTGTCCGCCACGCTGAAGGACGGCGGCGAGCTCGGCCCGCTGAAGTAAGCACGGTCTTCTGTCGCACACCTATTGCCAGGAGGGTACCCGCCAGTACATTGACGCCATGTCTAATACGGCCACGAAGCTGAAGGCCCGCAATGTCGCCTTCGACTGGTCCCGGACTCCACTGCACTGGGTGCCGGGTGATCCGTCCACCACGCACACCATCAATGTGCTCCACCTGCTGCTGCCGGCCGGTGAACGATGGTTTGTGCACGTCTACAAGCAGGTGCTGCCCTATATCCACGATGAGCGGCTGCGCGAAGATGTGATCGGGTTCATCGGCCAGGAGGCCGTGCACTCCCAGGCACATGACGATGTGCTGCCGCAGCTGAAACGGCTGGGCCTGGACCCGACGCCGTACACCGCACAGGTGGACTGGCTGTTCGAGAAACTGCTCGGCGACCGCACGCTGCCGCCGGGCAGGGCCCAGCGGTGGTGGCTGATGGAACGCGTCGCGCTGATAGCGGCGATCGAGCACTACACGGCGTTCCTCGGCAACTGGGTGCTCAACGCCAAGGCGCTGGACGACCGGGACGCCGACCCGGTGATGCTGGATCTGCTGCGCTGGCACGGCGCGGAGGAGGTCGAGCACCGCTCGGTGGCCTTCGATCTCTTTATGCATGTCGACGGCGGCTACCGGCGCCGGGTGCGCACCTGGGCGACGGCGTTCTCGGCGCTGGTCTTCCTCTGGCAGCGCGGCACACGGTTCTTCATGGAGAACGACCCGACGCTGCTGGACGGCAAGGCCAGCTTCCGGGAGTTCCACCGGGCCGGGCGCGAGGGCGTGCTGCCCACCACCGGGGACATGGTCCGCTCCATACCCCGCTATCTGAGCCGTGCGTACCACCCCTCGCAGGAGGGCAGCACCGCCCAGGCGCAGGCCTACCTCGCCGGCTCCCCCGGCGTACACGGAAAGGGAGCCTGATATGCCCCGACTGCGCACAGTCGCCCTGCTCACCGGTGGCGCCCTGCTGGCCCGCCGGGCGCTGCGAAGCCGGATCAAGCGGTCACCGCTCTGGCCCATGCCACCGCTGGCGGAGCCCATATCCGGCGTACGCCGCCATCAGCGGCCGACGACCGGGCTGCGGCTGACCGTGGCCGAACGTACGGAACCAGCCGAGGGCGTCGTCCAGCTCCGCCTGACCGCCGACTACGGCTCCGAGCTGCCCGCCTGGGAGCCGGGCGCCCATATCGACCTGGTTCTCCCCTCCGGCCTGGTCCGCCAGTACTCACTGTGCGGCGACCCAGCCGACACCGGCTCCTACACCATCGCCACCCGGCTGGTGGAGAACAGCCGGGGCGGCTCCCGCGAGGTGCACGAGCAGCTCTTCGAGGCCACCGAGGTCGACGTACGCGGCCCGCGCAACCGCTTCCCGCTGGTGGACGCCCCGGCGTATCTCTTTGTCGCGGGCGGCATCGGCATCACCCCGATCCTGCCGATGGTGTACGCCGCCGAGTCGGCCGGTGTGCCATGGCGGCTGCTCTACGGCGGACGCAGCCGGGCGACCATGCCGTTCCTGGCGGAGCTCGCCAAGCTGGACGACGGCAATGGCCGGGTGACGATCGTCCCGCAGGACGAAGACGGCCTGCCCGACCTCACCGGCTCGCTGCGCGAGACGCCAGCGGACGCCGCCGTCTACTGCTGCGGCCCGGACGCCCTGATGGACGCCGTAGCCGACCTGTGCGCCGCGGAGCCGCCCGGCGGCGCACTCCACATGGAACGCTTCTCCCTCACCACAGTCCACCCATCGGCCGAGGACCAGCCCTTCGAGGCCGAGCTACGCCACAGCGGCCACACGGTGCACGTACCGGCGGACTCCACTCTCCTTGCCGCGATCCGCAGCCAAGCGCTGCCGGGCCTGCCGTACTCCTGTGAGCAGGGCTTCTGCGGCACCTGTCAGCAGCGGGTCCTCGCCGGGGAGATCGACCACCGCGATGAGCTGCTGACCGACGCGGAGCGGGATGATTCCATGCTGATCTGTGTATCCCGGGCCCGCGGCGGCCGTCTGGTACTCGATCTGTAACTGCGACCTGGACACAGGTCGTTAGGGTGTTCCTATGACGACCGGTGTTCGGCGCAGAATGGGTGTGAAGGAGCGGCGACAGCAGCTGCTCACGGTGGCGCTGGAGCTGTTCAGCCAGCGATCTCCCGATGAGGTGTCGATAGACGACATCGCCACAGCCGCCGGGATATCCCGCCCGCTCGTCTACCACTACTTCCCCGGCAAGCACAGCCTCTACGAGGCAGCGGTACGGGTGGCCGCCGACGAGCTGTCCGCCCGCTTCATCGAGCCCCATGAGGGCCCGCTGGGCCCCCGGCTGCTGCGCGTGATGGGCCGGTACTTCGACTTCGTCGAAGAGCATGGGCCCGGCTTCTCCGCACTGCTGCGCGGTGGCTCGACGGTTGGCTCGGCACGGGCCAACGCCATGATCGACGAAGTCCGGCAGAAGGCGTACGACCAGGTCCTGAACCACCTGGACGTGACCGAGCCGGGCCCCCGCCTGGCCCTGGTCATCCGCTCCTGGGTGGGCCTGGCGGAGACCACGGCGCTGACCTGGCTGGACGACCGGAAGATCCCCCGCGAGGAGCTGGAACTCCAGCTGGTCCACAACTTCATGGCCCTCAGCGCGGTCACGGCCACCACGGACGAGGAGACCGCGGCACTGGTCAAGCACATCATCGCCCAGGAACCCCCCGAGGGCCCCTTCACCAACCTGCTGACCAGCCTGCTGTCCTTGGCCCCACAGGACGACTAGTTGCCCGTTCCCGGCACCCGTACTGAAGGCCCCGCGACGCACGTCAGCCACTGGCGGCTTGCATGGCGGCCCTCCAGCCGCGTCCTTGGCGAATGAGGTCAGCCGGTCCACCTGCGCGGGTGACTGGCACATCCGGCGCGGTGGGTACAGGGCCGGGCCTCTCCGCCTTCCGCAGGTCCGGCTTCGCCCAGGCGGGCAGCGGCGGCATATACCGCAGCAGCCGCTGCCGTACAAACCCTCTGGGCGAGCGGACCCCTTCCGGTGGCAGCCCCTGCGCGACCACGGCCCGGATGGTCTCCGGCCCCTCACCCCGCAGCAGATAGTGCCCGGCGATCTGCGCCAACTCCCGCGCGTCAGCCGCCGACAGCACCAGCTCAGGCGTGGTCCGCCGCAACCGCATCAACACCCCCTCAGCCCGCTCGGCATACGAGGCCAACGGCCCCGTCAACGCCGACAGCCCCGCCTCCCTGTCCGGCTTGCCCTGCGGTGCTGGCTTTGGCGTGGGGACAGGGAGGGGGGTCTGGACTACATCTGTCTCGTGCCCCTCCGGGGGCCGCCGCCAGGCGGGCCGTGAACCGGCCGAACCGGCGGCCGGTTTCGCCTGCCACTGAGCCGAGTTGAGAATCCGCACCCCCAGCCTCCGCGACTGGTCCGTGTCCTTGCCCAGCCGTGCGGCCTCCTCAGCCGCCGCCCACCCGGCCTCCACCTCCGCCTCCGTCCGCAACGGCACCAGCGACGCCATCCGCTGATCGCGGATCTGCCCCTCCCGGTTCTGCCGCTTCCGCGCATGCCAATGCCCATGCTCCCGCAGCGACTTACGCGCGGCGTTGGTCTTCTCCTTCCCCATCCCCAGCCCCTTGGCGACCGCGTCACTGTTCCGCCCGTTCCGGGGCGCCAGCTTCACCATCGCCTGCAACAACCGCAACCCGGCATCAGACAGCCCGACCTCATCGATCAACGCTTCAGGGGTTTGAAGGAAGGGAGCACGCGCAGGCGCGCTAACATCGCAGTGCATCGTCAGTGGGCCCAATCCACTCGTCGGTGTAGGCCCTCGGGAGCGGTGGTCGCACACCACCCGAGGGCCGCTTCGTCACACAGACGAAGCAGGTCATCACCCAAAGTACACCGCCGCTGCGTCGCGTGCGGTCAAGTCCCCTTATTCCGCCACAGCTTGAGGCGTGCCACGGCAGGTGTTGGCCAGCGCACCGATCTTGGAGATCCGCACAATGACGGTGTCTCCTGGGGTAATCGGGCCGACTCCGGCGGGCGTACCGGTGAGCACCACATCGCCTGGGAGGAGTGCCGAACCCATCGATGGCGACGCCGTGGCATGGTCCGACGGTACCTGGTGGCCTCCGCCTGGCCTCCAGTGCAAGTGTGCTTGCGTTCAGCTCAACGCTTTCTCGGCGGCATTCATGACCAGGTGCCATGGATACGTCTCCGGCCGTCCCTGTCCCGGCTGGTTCGGCACGAATCCGCCTTCGCCGTACAGCATGGTCACTCCCGCGTTCCGTAGTGTCTCGACAGAGCGCTCGAACTGCGGGTGGTGGGCATAGGCGGAGTTCACGCATGGCATAGCCACCGTCGGACTTTTCTTACCGATTGCTTCTGCGGCCAGTCCGACGACGAACGACGATGTCAGGCCCAGGGCCCAGGCGTTGATGCTGTTCATGGTGGCCGGAGCGAACGCGATCACGCTTGCCTTAGGCCAGGTGTCCGGCTCACCTGGCAGCTTGTACTGCGAACGGACCGCGTGTCCGGTCAGCTCCTCCAGTTCGGGCAGGCGCTCCTCCAGCCAGCAGGCGGCAGGCGGCGTCAGCCCCACACACACCTGCCACCCATCGGCCTGAGCGCGCTTCACGACGTCAGCGAAGTAGAACACCGGTGGAGCAGCAGCGCCGAACAAATACATCACACGGGACATAGCGCAATCCCACCACACCCGGGCGCTCCACGACCCAGAGCGGCGGGCGACGGGAGACACCCTTCCCGCACCTATCTATACAGGTACCGCTTATGACCGAATACGCATGCAGGGATGCAGGGACTGAACGCCACTTGGCCCGGGCCGCGACGAGCCAGCCACCTACGCTGCGGTACAGGCGAGTGGCCGCTCCGTCCCAGGGCAGCGCCTTGGATATCGTCGCTCGGCTCCTGGGCTTGTTCCATCCGGTGGCGGTGCTGGGGCGTAGTGTGGCGGCCGATGATTACCACTGTCGCGCTGGATATCGGGGAGACCATCGTCCGCGATGACCGCTACTGGGCGTCATGGGCCGACTGGCTCGGTGTTCCCGTCCACACTTTGTCCGCTCTGGTCGGGGCGGTTGTCGCTCAGGGTCGGGACAACGCTGATGCGGTGCGGTTGCTGAAGCCAGGCATCGACCTCGACGCGGAATACGCCGCTCGCGAGGCAGCCGGACGAGGTGAGTACCTGGCTGAGAGTGATCTCTATCCAGACGTACGCCCCGCGCTGACCGCGCTTCAAGAGGGCCGGGTCCGTGTGGTGGTCGCTGGGAACCAGTCCGTACGCGCGGCTGAGCTGCTGCGGGCGCTGGACCTGCCTGCGGACGCGATCGCTACCTCCGGCGAGTGGGGCGTCGCTAAACCGGACCCGGAGTTCTTCAGCCGGGTAGTGGAGTTGGCCGAAGCCGAGCCGGACCACGTCCTGTACGTCGGGGACCACCCGGCAAACGATGTTGGCCCCGCAGCCGCAGCTGGCTTGCGGGTGGCGCACATCCGACGCGGCCCTTGGGGACACCTGTGGGCCGACAACGCCGAGGCATCCGCAGCCGACTGGCACATCACCTCACTGTACGACCTGGTGCGGATCACCAAGGGGTGAGCGTCGTTCTGCCCCGACTGTGCGACGGGAGGGGCAGATCTCCTGTCGGTGCGTGAGTACGCCGCTACCGTACGACGTGGACGCCTCGAACGGAGACAAGCATGTCCCGGAGACCGCACGTTGGGCGGCGTATCGCCGCAGCCCGCCGTATCGCACGCATGACGCAGCAGGATCTTGCTTGCGTAAGCGGGGTTTCCTACTCCACCGTGCGCGCCGTCGAGCGCGGCGTGCGGAACCCCAGTGACGCGGTGCTGGGTGCCCTGGCCGACGCAGTGGATACCGACCCATCCAGGCTGCTCGGCGATACGGGCCCGCACAGTCGCGTACGGGACGCCCTTCCGGCACTGTCGGCCGCTATCGCCACGTATGACCAACCCGAGGACGGGCCAGTTCGGCCGCTGGAGGAGTTGCGTTCCGATGTCGGCAAGCTCGCTGAGCAACGGCTAGCAGCCCGATACCTGCGTATCGCTGAGGATGCGCCCGCACTCTTGCAGGAGCTGGCCCGAGCCTTGGCCGATGGAAACGAGGCTCAGCGGCCTGCGGCGGCACGGCTATTGGCCAGCGCCTACCGCTCCGCTGACTCTGTGGCTTACAAAGCAGGGGCGATGGATCTATCCGCCCGGTTCGTCGAGCTGATGCGCTGGGCGACCGTGCAGGCGGACGACCCGCTGCTGGCAGCTACCACCGCCTACGTGCGCACGGAGACCTTCCTTGCTGCTCGCTCGCATGGCGCGGGTCTGCGAGCGCTGGAGGTAGCGGTAGACGCCACACCTACCGCAGCACAGACGCTGGGAATCGCGGCCCGCGGTGCCCTGCACATGCGGGCTGCCGTGATCGCCGCACGCGGGGGCGACGCGGATGCGGCCACCCATCACCTTGACGAGGCACGTCTGCTCGGTGACGGCGTGCCGGAAGGCGTCTACGGTGGCACGGCCTTCGGGCCGTCCTCGGTGCGCATCCACGAGGTATCGGTGGCTGTCTCGCTCGGCGACGCTCATCTTAAGCGTGCGCTGGACATCGCGAGCCGGTGGGCACCGCCCAGGGACCTACCGGCCGAGCGCCGGAGCGGGTTCTTCATCGAGCTGGCCCGAGCTCAGCTCTGGGCGGGCCTGCGGGACAACGCGTACGAATCGCTGAAGGTCGCGCGCAAGATCGCGCCGCAGCACACACGCGAGCACCCCTGGGTCCAGGAAGACATCGCAACACTGCGCCGAATTAAACGCGCCGACCGCGAGGACCTGTCCAACTTCGCCCAATGGTGCGGTGCGGTCTGACGGCATACGGCTGCTACATCAAGTAGCAGTTGTAGCCATTACGGGCCGCCACCATCTGTGTGTCCACGAAACACGCAGATGGGATGAGCGATGAGCCATACAGCGTCTCCGGCGAATGCGCCGGAGGATCCGATGAGCATCGTCAGGCTCCGTGGCGAAGCCTGCTGCCCCTGCGGTGCTGTGAACCGCCCGCTGCGCCCAGCGGGCACCGTGACGCCCCGGCTCGGTGGGGGAAGCGAGCAGCGATGGGCCGTTGCCGCGTGTCATCAGCACCGGCCTCGGGGCGGTGCGTGGCGATGAATCCGGCTATCGCATGGCGGCCGCCGTCCGGCCCGGATGTGCAGATGCTGCCCGCCGGAAGATGGTGGGACGCCGTCCAAGTTCCCTCGTACCTCGGGGCCCTCGCCCTGGACGAGCTTGGCAGCGATACCGGGGCCGTGATCGAGGACGGCTACGGCGCGCTGTACTGGCTCGTCCCACCCAACGCAGCCGATGACTGGGGACTCCAGGGCATCGCGGTACGCGGCGAGACCACCTATCTAGCGGTGCCGCCACAGCACCGGACGAAGGGGCCTGGTTTGCGCTGGCGAGTGCTGCTCACACCGACCAGGTACCTGGCAGACCCGGACCGGCTGCACGACGCGCTAGCCGCAGCAGTGGCCAAAGCCCTTGGCCCACGTACGCCCCGGCAGTGCTGCCGCTGCCACAGGACCACTCCGGCCCCAGTGCCAGTGCGGATCATTCACGCCGCTACCGGCCCTGGCCGCACCGTATACGCCTGCCAGGTCTGTGCGCCCCACATCCCGCCCGGCCCTGACGACCTTGGATTCCTGGAGGCTGCGCAGCGGCGGAGGGAGACCCGGTGACAGCCCCGGCCCATGGTCAGCTGGCTCCGCACTGCCGCCTGGCCACCGACCGGCCGGAATACGCCGACGAACACCAGCGCTGCCGTGGCGACGAGGCCGTACGCATCCCCGGTGAGCTCCCGCTCGTGACGCAGCGCTGCGCCTGCGACTGCCACCAGCACGAATGGAGGACCAGCCAGTGATCACCACGTTCTACACGGCACCCCACGCCCGCCTGCCCCAAGCCCGGTTCCGGCGCCCGAAAGACACCGAACCGATCGACGGCGACGCCGTGCGCCTGGTCCGGCCCTACGTGTTAGCCGAGGAACAGCAGGAGGCATGTCACCCCGGCACTCGGTGCTGGTTCGCCGAGGCCGGAGTGGGTGCGTGGCCCGCTGGCGGAGATGCCACGGTGATGCCCACAGAAGAACGTGCAGAGTTGCGGCGCCGAGCTGATTCCCGGTGGGCGCGGTGGCTCGAGCACGCCGAGAGCTGCGCGCGATGCCGAGGCGTGGACGGTGAGCTCTGCGCGCAAGAGCGAGCTCTGCATACGTCATGGCGAATGGCACGGGCCGCGACCGGCGCCCCTCGTTTCTAAATTGTGCCGCTGCCGACAGCCGCCCGCCCCGAACTCGCGCAGTCGGCGGGTTCTCAAACTTACTGTCCCCCACCGCCGAGCGTGGCGGGCCTGCGGAGTCGGGTAGTTCTGGAGGGTCAGGCCACGAATCCCTGCCCAGTGCAGGGGTGCAAGAGCACTTCCCATGACCGAAAAGAAGGGGAAGCAATGCCTACCGCAACACTCGAAGGGCACAGCACCACGGGCCTGCCGTTGGACAGGCCGGAAGCACGGTTCCCTCTCGATCAGGAGGGGCCTCCGGTGCTGCCTGAACTGAGCAGCGTTCACGGGCCGACACCGTTCGCCTTCCGGTTCCTCACTCCGGTAACTCGGTCGGGCGGCATCCTGCCGAGCGACATCGAGTACGACGAAGAGAGCCAGACCAGCATCATCGAGGGGCTTCCACCCGGCATCTTCATGACGAAGAACCCTCCCATGACCTACGAAACGACCGAGCCCAGCGGGCAACTGGACGCGAAGGACGACCCAGGACCGAGTGACGACTAATGCCCGAAGCCGGAACAGTGCTCGTCCTGGCCGGCCGCTTCGACCCAACGGCGGATCTAGCGATCGAGGAGCTGAACCGGCGTGCCGTGCCCGTATTCCGGGCCGATGTGGCGGAGTTCCCGTTGAGGCTGGTCCTGGACGCCAGCCTCAACGGGAGCGGCTGGCACGGTACGCTCAGCACCGACCAACGGACTCTCCACCTGCAAGCGGTCCGCTCCATCTACTACCGTCGTCCTTCTCGCCCCCAGTTCCCGAAGGACATGTCACCGGAGGCCCGGAAGGTGGCCGAGAGAGAAGCCCGCCTGGGCTTCGGCGGATTGTTGGCAGCTTTGCCGTGCCGGTGGCTGTCTCCGCCGGGGAAGGCCGCAGATGCCGAGTACAAGCCCCTACAGCTCCGCGTTGCGGCCGAAGCGGGGCTGAGCGTCCCGCGGACTCTGATCACCAACGATCCGCATGCGGCAAAGGACTTTGCCGAATCAGTAGGCGGCCAACTGGTCTACAAGCCCTTCTACCCTGTGCGCGGGACCGTCCAGGGCGAGATGTCCGCCGTATACACCACCCTCGTTGATCCACGTGACCTGTCTCACCCGAACATCGCGACAACCGCGCACCTTTTCCAAGAGTGGGTGCCGAAAGTGCACGAAGTCAGGTTGACCGCAGTCGGGAGTCGGATGTTCGCTACGGAGATCCACACCGATTCCGAGTCAGGGCGAGTGGATTGGCGCAGCGACTACGAAAGCCACACGTACAAAATCTGCGACCCTCCACCTGAGGTTGCGGCTGGGGTCCGCCAGACTCTGGATCGGCTCGGGATTTTTTACGGCGCCTTCGACTTCGCAGTCACACCGGAAGGTGATTGGCGATTTCTGGAGGTGAATCCGAGTGGTCAGTACGGGTTCGTGGAGCAAGCGACCGGCTTGCCGATCACGGCCGCAATCGCGGATTACTTGGAAGGGGTAGGAACGTGACGAGCGTCTTGGTTGACGAACAACAATTGATTGAAGCGCGCGTGAAGCTCGCACGACAGATGGAAAGCGGCAGCGTCGTCCTTTCAGCCCGCCTGGCTGAGGCATTCCTGAACACTCCTCGCCACCCCTTCGTTCCGGTCTTCTACCGCAGAGACGGAGAGAGGTTCACGCCCTGGCGTGGCACAGACGGGGACGGGGAGTCCTGGCTGGCTCACGTGTACTCCGACGACTCCCTCATTACGGAAGTGGACGGGGTGCACGCCCAAGACGCTGGGGCCGAAGGCGTGATTGGAGCCCCTACGTCCTCTTCGACCGCGCCAAGCCTCATGGCGGACATGCTCGACGCATTGGACGTACGCCACGGGGCCGAGGTGCTGGAGATCGGCACGGGAACCGGTTACAACACGGCCTTGCTGTGTCGACTGGCCGGAGAAAAGAACGTCACGACGGTGGACAACTCGGCAGCACTCACGGTCGCGGCCCGGACCCGTCTTAAGGCCCTGGGCTTTACACCCACTGTGATGCAGGTTGATGGCATTGAAGGGTTCCCCAACCGAGCTCCCTTCGACCGGATCATTGCTACGTGCTCCGTACGACGGATTCCGCCCGCATGGTTGGATCAGTGCAAGCCAGGGGGTCTCATGATCGTCCCGATCAAAGGGGCCCTGGCCGGGGGCATGCTGGCCCGGCTCAAGAAGCTGCCGGACGGTACAGCCGCCGGGCGCATCCTGCACACCCCGGCCGCCTTTATGCCACTGCTGTCTGAGCCCCAGGAGTTCGTCAAGGTCCCAGCTTCCCTGGATGGAGCGCGTCGGGAATCGGAACTGTCCGGCAGCGTGCTGGATGACTGGACGTTCTCCTTCTTCGCCCAGCTCCACATGTCCGCCAACATGATTCGCGCTTACCAGCGTAAAGATGGCATGCATGTCACGGAACTGTTCGATCCAACGGACAGCTCTTACACCCGTGTCGCGGACAGCCCGGAGGGCTGGCCAAGTGTCACCACGGCTGGGCCGCGTGACCTTTGGGCTCCGATTGAGAGCGCATACGACCAGTGGGAAACGCTCAACCGCCCCCGGCGGGAATGGTTCACCATCGAGGCCACCACTGCCCAACAAGTCCTCACGTACACCGAACCCGACGGGCGTGTGCACCGATGGCAACTTTGAACTCGTCTCATTTGGTTCCGAGGTCAGTAGCCTGCGGCGGTGGGGATCGTGGAGCGCATGGTGCCGGACGAGTTGTGGGAGCTGTTCCAGCGAGTGGTGCGACCTGCGCCGTTCGGTCTCCCGACGCACGGTCTTCGCGTGCGGCCGTCACCCCTGACGCCAGTCCCGAGCGTCGAAGCCGTCACCGGACCTCGCGCAATCTGCCGGTGCGGACTTCGTAGACAAAGCCGCGGATGGCGTCCTTGTGGACGAGGAACAGGCTTTCCCGGATGCGGGCCACGGAGCGACGCACCTGCTCCTCCAGGTCGCTAAAAGCATGGAACTCGAAGGGCACCTCAGCCCCTGTCTCGCTCTCTACTTGCCGTTTCAGCTCCTCATCCTTAAACGTGAGCATCCCGCACTCGGTGTTGTGCATAAGCATGATCTCTCGTGTCCCCCCGACACGCTGGGAGATGACGAGCGACCGGATCGTGTCCTCCGTGACCACCCCTCCGGCGTTCCGGATGACGTGCGCGTCCCCCTCTTCGAGGCCGAGCATCTTGTAGATGTCAAGCCGAGAATCCATGCAGGCGATGACGGCCAGGCGCTTTCTCGGCGGCCGCGGAGGATCGAGGTCCTCATACGCCGCCGCGAACGCAGCGTTGTTCTCAAGCACGTCGTCGATGGCACTCATCGCTCTTCCTCCAGGCGTACGTCTCGTCACGGGCTCGGCCGGACGCGGCCTTGGAGCCATCGTCGCCAACACCCCAGCCTGCGTCACGAGAGACGGTAAGGTACTTCTAGGCTATATGGGGTTTTTTTCTCTGCCTGCTCCTTCTTGCGGGCTGTCACCACTGGGCTAACCAGCACAATGCCCGGCCACTCTGCCCCGGAGCCGGGCCGTCAGATCGAGTGGTCAAGACCGTGTCGAGGTCTGTGACATGGAGGCCGACAGCAATGCTGTCAAGGCTGAGTACCGGAGGGACGGTTCCGACACCATCAAGAGCTGGTGGAACAAGACCGGTGACGGGACCTGCTATCTGGGCCCGTACGCCCGTCCGATCAACAAGATGCGCGTCGTTGAGCAGCGGACCGCCGCTCCGGACATCTACGGTAAGTGGTACTACCGCTAGACCGGGCTGAGTGTGACAGTACGGCGGCCACGCCCCCTTTGGGGTGCGCGTGGCCGCCGTTCCCTTGTGAGGAGTTGCGAACGTTGAATGACGTTGTTGTAACACTTCGTCCTCGCCAGCGGCAGTTTTGACTTCGCCATCGGAGTCGATAACCGGCTTCATTTTCTGGAACTGAACCCCAACGGACAGTGGGGTTGGCTCGAAGACAAAACCGGCCTGCCCTGACCGCCGCCTTCGCAGACCTCCTCGAACAAGGATCCCAATGACCCTGTCTGAGACCGCCGACCACCGCCGCGCTCTCGCTGACCACCTCCACGAGCAAGGACACTTGTCCAGCCCCGCCTGGAGGGCAGCAGTCAAGGGGCTTCGTTATCCCGCCCAAGGGCGACTGACCATGCATTCCAACCCCAGCCCCTGCGCCGGTGAGCTCGGCCGCCTGATGACCACAACAGCACCAAGGAGCGCTCCCGCCCCATGACGGAAGCGGTCGCTCGCGTCCACGAGCTCAACCTCTACCGCCGGTACTTGGCCTGGTCGCCGCAGGCCAGAAGTCGATCGAGGTACGGGTCAAGCATCCCCACCTCGCCGACCTCGCCGCAGGTGATGTGATCCGCTTCCGGATCAAGGGCGCCGACGCCGACGCCGGGCGGGGGCTGTCACCTGCGGCCCCATGAGCCGACGGGCTCTAGAGGAGCGGTACGGCTGCAGCCAGGTCCCGATCGGCACCGCTCCCGGCCTCCCCACTGCCCAGGTACGGGGCATGAGATCGCGCCCGGCGCGTAGGCGATAGCGACGTTCGCCGCCCTGGTCAGCCGCAGCAGTCGCCTCCGGGTCGGCAGCCGCACGCATCCGTATCGGCGCTGGCGGACGGTACCGCCACGGCGGCGGGCGCCGCGCAGCAGCCCTTGCCTTGCCAGGCGTCCCGGCCTTCCTTGACCGCGAAGGCGGCAATGACCAGGGCGGCGATCGGGTCGGCCCAGGACCAGCCGAGGGTGGCGTTGAGGACCAGGCCGACCAGCAGGACCGCAGAGAGGTAGGCGCACAGCAGGGTCTGCTGGGAGTCGGCGACCGCCGAGGCCGAGCCGATGTCGCGCCCCGCCTTGCGCTGGGCGGCGGACAGGAACGGCATCACCGCCAGTGACAGGGCGGCCAGCACGATGCCGGGGATCGACCGCTCCGCCTCCCCGGTGCCGGACAGCGATCGGACGGCGTCGGCGGTGACGTACGCGGCGAGCGTGAAGAACGACACCGCGATGATCCCCAGGGTGACCTTCTCCCGCGCCTCGCGCAGCGCGTGGTCGGCTGCGGAGAACTGCCAGGCGACCGCGGCGGCGGAGGAGACTTCGATGACCGAGTCCAGGCCGAAGCCGATCAGTGCGGTGGAGGAAGCGAGTGTCCCGGCGGTGATGGCAACAATGGCCTCGATGACGTTGTAGGTGATGGTGGCCGCGACCAGCAGCCGTATGCGGCGGGCGACCGCGTCCCGGCGGGCCGGGCCTATGGATATCTCCGCGGTCATGGTCAGCAGCAGCCCTTCTCCTCGGCGTCCACGCACGCGCGATCCGTCTCGACCGCCACCACGGCAGTGCGCAGGTCGTCCAGGGCGTGCCCGAGACGTTCGTCGGCGAGCTCGTAGCGGGTACGGCGGCCGACCGGCAGCGCGACGACCAGGCCACAGTCGCGCAGGCACGCCAGATGGTTCGACAGCCGGGTCCGGGAGATCTCCAGAGTTTCAGCGAGGTCAGCGGGATGGGCCGGAGCCTCGCGCAGGGCGAGGAGAATCCGGCAGCGGATCGGGTCGGCGAGTGCGCGGCCGAACCGCGCCAGCACCTCGATGTCGGAAGCGAGAGTCAGCACACTCGGAGAGTACAGGTAATCCTGAATTCAGGAAACCGTGGATGACCACTGCCATGCACTTCCGAACCAGCCGCCGCAGTCAAGCGCGGTCGAAGAGACGCCTCCGGAGCTCCCGATCGCTGATCAAGCCGCGGCTGGCGCCATCGTCAGCAGCTTGCCCATCGTGGCCAGCACGGACGGCTCGACCCGGTAGTAGACCCAGGTGCCGCGCCGTTCGGAGGTGAGCAGGCCGGCCTCCTTGAGCTTCTTCAAGTGGTGGGAGACGGTCGGCTGGGACACGCCCACGTCGGAGATGTCGCACACGCACGCCTCGCCGCCCTCGTGCGAGGCCACCGCCGAGAACAGCCGCAGCCGTACCGGATCGCCCAGGGCCTTGAACATCCGCGCGGCCGTCTCGGCCTCCTCCGCGGTGAACGGGCGCTCGGTGAGCGGCGGGCAGCACGGTGCCACAGCCTGGCCGTCGGCGGGCTCCAGCAGCGGCAGCACCTTCGTGTTCGACATGCATCTATGTTGACATATATCGAAGCAGTGGGCGAGGGATGCCGGGCTGCGAGCGTCACCTGCGCCCGCTCGGCGAGCTCCGCAGCGATCTGCACCGTGGACCTTCCTCCCCCGATTCGATAAACGTCTATGTTGACGTTCATCGAAGCAGGTGCCATGCTGACCGCGCAAGCCATCGACGCATGTCGAAGCAAGGGGAGATCCTCGTGAACGTGCCCACCACCGTCCAGCTGCCCGTCGTGGTCGTCGGAGCCGGCCCGATCGGCCTGGCCGCAGCCGCCCACCTCATCGAGCGCGGCCTCGATCCGCTGGTCCTGGAAGCAGGACCGTCGGCCGGCACCGCCCTACGCGACTGGGCGCACGTGCGGCTGTTCTCCCCCTGGGCAGAAGTCACCGACCCGGCCGCGGAGAAGCTCCTGGCCCCGACCGGATGGGCTCGCCCTGACGGCGCGACGTACCCCACCGGCGGCGAATGGGCCGAGCAGTACCTTCAGCCGCTCGCCGAGGTACTCGGCGACAAGGTCCGCTACGGCGCCATGGTCACCGGTGTCGCCCGCGCCGGACGCGACCGCATGGTCGACGCAGGGCGCGACGAGCAGCCCTTCACCCTGCACATCCAGCAGGCCGACGGCCGCGAGGAGCGGATCACCGCCCGCGCCGTCATCGACGCCTCCGGTACCTGGTCCGCCCCCAGCCCACTGGGCGCCAACGGCCTGCACGCCCTCGGCGAAAAGGCCGCCGCCGACCGCATCTCCTACCGCGTCCCCGACCTCAATGACCCAGCCGTACGCGCCCGGTACGCGGGCAAGCGCACCGCCGTCGTCGGTTCCGGCGCCTCCGCCTTCACCGCCCTCGCGTACCTCGCTGACCTGGCCAAGGACGAGCCGGGCACGCATGCGGTGTGGCTCCTGCGCCGCGGGATCACCGGCTCCACCTTCGGCGGCGGCGAGGCCGACCAGCTGCCCGCCCGCGGCGCCCTTGGCCTGCGCGCCAAGGCAGCCGTCGAGGCCGGCCATGCGAGCGCGGTCACGGGATTCCGTGCGCAGGCCGTCGAACGGGACGGTGACCGGCTTGTCCTGGTGGCTGAGGACGGGCACCGGCTCGACCCGGTCGACGAGGTCATCGTCTTGACCGGCTTCCGCCCGGACCTGTCTTTCCTCTCCGAGATCCGCCTCGGCCTCGACGAACGCCTCCAGGCGCCGACCGCACTCGCCCCGCTCATCGACCCGAACGTCCACTCCTGCGGCACGGTCTACCCGCACGGCGTCAACGAGCTTTCCCACCCGGAGCAGGGCATCTACCTCGTCGGCATGAAGTCCTACGGCCGCGCCCCCACCTTCCTCGCGATGACCGGCTACGAGCAGGTCCGCTCCATCGCCGCCGCCCTCGCCGGTGACCACGAGGCCGCCGAGCGCGTCGAGCTGACCCTCCCGGAGACAGGCGTGTGCGGTGGTGCCGGCCTGTTCGACGAGCCTGACGCCGCCCAGAACAGCGAGGACGGCGGCTGCTGCGCAGCCCCCGCCACCCTGCAGATCGGCATCGGCGCCCAGGCCTCCACCGGCAGCTGCTGACGCCGCGCCCCCGCCTCCGCCTCCGCCTCCGACTCCGCGCGGCGCGTTGACTCTGCGTAACTTTTCATGCATAACGCAGTGTGCTTCGCTTTCTTCTACCCAAGGCTGTCGGAACGACCCTTGTCATGGCGGTCGAGCTCTGTCTCCTTGCCGTGAACGCAACCGGGGACCGGGGGCCCGGAATCTTTACCGAAGAAAAGAAGCCGGTCGTGGAAAAGGGAACGACAGGGGTCGAGGCAAAGCCGGAGACTCCGGTCGAGAGGCATGGCAAGCTCCACGTCTGCGGCACCCAGCTGTGCAACGCGGCCGGTAACCCCGTCCAACTGCGGGGCATGAGCACGAGCGGCACTCAGTGGTTTGCGGACTGCCTGGTCGACGACGCGTTGGATGTGCTCGCCGAGGACTGGGGCTCCAGCGTCCTGCGCATTGCGACGTATGCGGACAAGGATGGGTACGCGGGAAATCCGAAGAAGTTCACAGCTCTGGCGAACCGATTGATCGACATGGCGAGTGCTCGCGGGATGTACGTGATTGTCGACTGGCACTGGGTCGACCCGGGCGACCCGAACGAGGGTCTCGACAATGCGATGACCTTCTTCAAGGAGATCACCAAACGGCACCAGCACAAGCCCAATGTGATCTACGAGATCATGAACGAGGCATTTGAAGCCAGCTGGTGGATGATCAAGAGCTATGCCGAGAAGATCATCCCCGTGATCCGCGCCCGGGATCCCGACAGCGTGATCCTCGTCGGCACTCGCGGCTGGTCCACACTCGGCCTGTCGGAGTACGCCAACGAACGGGAGGTTGTCGCGAACCCGGTACGCGCCTCCAACATCATGTACACATACCACTTCTACGCGGCGGCGCACCGGGAGGAGTTTCTCAGGACCCTCGACCGCGCCTCCTCCAAACTCCCTGTTTTTGTCTCGGAGTGGGGCACCCAGTCGTGGACCGGCTTTGACAACGACTTCGCCATGTCGCAGAGATACATCGACCTGATGGCCAGGAAGAAGATCAGCTGGACCTACTGGAGCATCAGTGACGGTGACGGGGATGGCGACATCTTCAAGAAAGGCACCTGCAAGGGCGGCCGGTTCGCCGGCACCAGTGCGCTGAAGCCCGCCGGCGTCTGGATCCGGGAGCGGATCAGAGGCTGAGCGGTGCATATGCGGGAGGATGGGACACCATCTCCCATTGGTGGGCCTACCGGAGTTTAACGATGGAAACAGCGAACCGGCCCCGTGCCGAGGCGGCGGGGCCGGTTTGGTGTGGGTGGTCCGGTGTTGGTCACTTTTTGACTTGCAGCAGGCGGTTGGGGGAGCCGATACCCGCGAGGCCCACCTTGCCGGACGAGGACTGGTTGACCAGTGCCTGCGACACCTGGGCGGGGCTCGCCGAGGGGTTGCTGGCGAGGTGGAGGGCGGCGGCTCCGGCGACGTGCGGGGCGGCCATTGAGGTGCCCGAGAGGCTCTTCGTCGCCGTGTCGGACTTGTTCCATGCCGAGGTGATGCTCACCCCGGGGGCGAACAGATCCAGCTTGCTGCCCCAGTTCGAGAAGTATGCCCGGCTGTCGTTTGCTTCGGTAGCGCCGACCGTTACGGCCTCGTCGACCCGGGCGGGGGACGTCAGATCCGCGAGAAGGCCATCGTTGCCCGCCGCGAGTGTGAACGTCACCCCGGTCGCGATCGCGTTGCGCACCGCCTCGTCCAGCTGCGTGTTGAGTACGCCGCCCAGGCTCATATTGGCCACCGCGGGCTTCCTCGCGTTCTTGGCCACCCAGTCAATACCGGCGATGACCTGCGCGGTCGTGCCGGAGCCACCGTCGTCCAGTACGCGCACCCCGACAACGTTGGCTCCCTTCGCCACGCCGTACGAGCTGCCCGCGACGGTCGCCGCGACATGCGTACCGTGGCCGTGGCCGTCCTGGGCGATGCGGTCATTGTCAACGAAGTCGTACCCGCTGGTCGCCCGGCCTCCGAAGTCCTGGTGAGAGGTGCGTACGCCGGTGTCGATGACGTACGCCGTCACGCCCGAGCCCGCGCTGTCCGGGTAGGTGTAGGACTTGTCCAGTGGCAGGTCAGGCTGGTCGATGCGGTCCAGACCCCAGGAGGGCGGGGTGGACTGGGTACCCGATATGGACACTTTTGTATCCTGGGCGACGGAGACCACCTTCGGGTCGGCGGCGAGCTGACGGGCCTGGTCCACGTCGAGCCGCAGCGCGTATCCGTTGAGCACCGTGCCATACGTCTGATGTATCTTCCCGCCGTATTTCCGGGCAAGATCCTTGCCTGCTTCGGAGCGAGCGGGGACCCCCTCGGAGCCGGACTTGAGCGTGACGATGTAACTGCCTGCGATCGCGTCGGGCGAGTCGGCGCCCAGTATTCGCCCCACATCCGGGGACGTGCCCAGTATTCGCCCCACGTCGGGAACGGACGCCTGTGCGGACGGCACGGTGACATAGACCGCTGTGGCCGCGGCGGCCACCGTCAGGCCTGCGACCGTGCGGGGCCAGGGGAAACGGGTACGTGGCATAGGTGGCGCCCCTCTTCGATCATGGCGTGATGTGCGGGCCAGCGTCTCGTTATCTACTCGTGAGTACAAGACCTCGGACACACGGAATTTCGAATTCCGCAAAGTGGTGCGTGGGAGACCAGGTGACAGGGTGTGACCATTCGGGCGTATGGGGGCACGGCGGCGGCCGTGCCCCCGCACGCCGCTCTGTCGATGCAACCGGCTAACTTACGGTGGTCAACACCGCGTTGACGTTTCATACGCCACCGCTACAGGGGGATCCCAGCATGTCCGCGCCTCCGCCGCCGCAGGGCGGCCATAACCCGTACGGTCAGCCGGGCGGGCCGCAGCCCGGCCAGCCGCAGTACGGCTATCCGCAGCAGGGGCAGCCCCCATACGGTCAGCAGCCGTATCCGGGCCAGCCGCAGTATGGCCAGCCCGGTATGCCGCCGCCCGGCGGCATACCGCAGCAGGGTGGCTATCCCGCGCCCGGGGCTCCGGTCCCGCCGCCTCCGCAGCCACAGCGGAACAAGCCGGGCTTCAGGAGCATCATGCGGGGCATCGCCATCGTGGGGGGCGTCATCGCGCTCGGTCTTGGCTGGTGGATAAGCCGCGACACCGTGAGCGCCAGTGAGGCCAAAGCCGGTGACTGCATTGCCCAGCAAGGTGAATCGACGAGATCCAAGGCCGAGGTCGTCGACTGCGATGACACCAAGGCGGCATACAAGGTCGCTGAGCGGCACGATGGCGCTCACGACTGCGACCGCGAACGGTACGCCCAGTACCAGGAGTCACGTAGGCCCACGGGGGTTAAGTTCACGCTGTGCATGACGCCGCTCAGCCAGGAATAGCTGGGTGACGCTGGTACGGGTGCCCGCGCCCCCGGTGGGGCGCGGGCCGCGTGTTACCTGGCCTGGAACACCGCCACCGTGCGGGGTGGCACGGTGAAGGTGCCCTTGGTCTTGTCGTATGAGGATGACTTGACCGTCTTGTCGGCGCCCTTCGCCTGGACGGGGTGGAGGGCGTAGTCCTTGCCGGACAGGGAAGTGACCGTCTGGCGCTGGGACGTGGGGGTGGCGTTGAAGACCACCGTCAGATCGTCCAGTCGCATGGTGACCACGCCTGGGGTCTCGTTCTCGCCGGAGAGGGGGAAGGCCAGCCGTTTCTGCACCTTCGCCGCGCTGTCCAGGGAGAACGCCTTCTCCGTGGAGCGGATCTTCAGCAGGTCCCGGTAGGCGGCCGAGGTGCCGTTGATTTCAGCGCAGGACGGGGTGAGGGCGGCCGGGTCGGTGAGGAGTGGCTTGGCGTAGGGCCACTTGTCCTTGTTGTCCCAGGCCGGGGGCAGGCCGCGGCCAAAGCCGTTGCCCTGGCGGCAGTCCCAGTTGATGGTGTTGAACCAGTCGCCGGAGTTGTAGGAGTTACGGTCCAGGGACTTGGAGCGGAGCAGGTCGCTGCCTGACTGGCTCATGGCCGGGCCCTGGGAGAGGGCCGCAGTGGCCATGGCGAGTACCTGCATACGGGACCGGTCGGAGGCCGAGGTCTTCTTGGGGAGCTTGAAGGCCAGGGCGTCGTAAAGGGTTTCGTTGTCGTGTGCGTCGGCGTAGGCGACGGCCTCGCCGGGCGCGGCGGCGTATCCGGCTGGGGCGCCGTTGTAGTCGATCTCGGAGCCCTTCACCTGCTGTCCGGAGGAGTCCGTGAAGGTGTAGTCGGCCAGGTTGCCGGTCAGGCCGACCTTGAGCAGGTCCTGGTAGTGGAGCAAGCGGGCCTTCTGCTCGGCCGGAGTGCCGTTCTTCTTGGAGTCGTTGGGGTCGGTGTAGAGGCCGGAGGCGAAGCCCTGGATGCCGGGGTCCTCGTCGAAGGGGCCGCCGCCGCGTACCGCGTCGCGGGCCCGGTCGGCGAAGGTGGCGATGCCCGTACCGGCCATGTTCTGCTGCGTGGCCTGGACGAAGCGGGCGTCGTCGGCGACTTCGCCGAAGTTCCAGCCCTCGCCGTAGAGGATGATCTTCTTGCCGTCCACGCCGTCCTTGGCGAGGGTCAGGGAGTCCAGGGCCTTGCGTACGGCGAGGATGTTCTCTCTGGGGTGATGGCCCATGAGGTCGAAGCGGAAGCCGTCGACCTTGTACTCCTTGGCCCAGGTGACGATGGAGTCCACCGTCAGCTTGCCCATCATGGTGTGTTCGGGCGCGGTGTTGGGGCAGCACGTGGACGTAGCCACCGAGCCGTCCGCCAGCAGCCGCTGGTAGTAGCCGGGCACGACGCGGTCGAGGACGGACTTCTCGTCCTGGCCGGAGGCGTAGGTGTGGTTGTAGACCACATCCAGGACTACGCGGAGTCCGCTCTTGTTGAGGGACTGGATCATCTCGCGGTATTCGGTGGTGCGTTGGGGACCGTTGGGGCTGGTGGCGTAGGAGCCTTCCGGCACGGTGTAGTGCAGGGGGTCATAGCCCCAGTTGTAGGCGTCCTGGTCGCGGATTTTGCCGATGCACTCCTGCTGTTGAGGGGAGGAGGGGGCGAGTGACGTCAGGTCGCAGGGTGGGGTTTTCTGGTCGGCCGGATTCTCCGGGGTGGTGGCTATGTCGTAGGACGGAAGCAGATGGACGTAGGACGTTCCGGCGTCCGCCAGCTTCTTCAGGTGTTTCATGCCGTCGGAGGACTGTTCGGTGAAGGCCAGGTACTTACCGGTGTGTTTGGCCGTCTTGTCCGCGATGGAGAAGTCGCGGATGTGGAGCTCCTGGATCTGGGCGTCGCGGAGATCCGTTGGCTCGGGTTTGGTCAGGCGGTGCCAGCCCTTGGGGGCGAGCTTCGGGTCGGCGAGGTTGACTATCAGGCTCCGCTTGGAGTCGGTGGTGAGGGCGGTGGAGTAGGGGTCGGTGACATGGTTGGTGACCAGCTTCTGGACGGACGGTGCCCACACCTTCACCTGGTAGCGGTAGGGCTTGCCCGTCCAGCTCCGATTGCCCTTGACACGCCAGACACCGGTTGCGGCGTCCCGTCGCATACGGACCGTCCTGCCGTCCAGGTCCAGGGTGACGTGCTGGGCGGTGGGGGCCCAGACGGAGAGGGTGGGGCGACCCTTGGGGTCGAAGACCGGGCCGAGGTCGGCCTTGGCGGCCTTCGCCCCGTAGAGGTCGTCCAGGATGCCGGGGATCTGGACGCCGGTCGCCGTGAGGAGGGCGCCGGTCGATGCCCGTTGCGTGGCGATCAGCTGGCTCTTGGTGGCGTCGCGGATCCGGTCACGGTCGCGGGGGGCGACGGTGAAGGCCGCGTACTCCTTCAGATGCGGGTACTTCTTACGCTGGGCGTCGGTGAGGCCGTCCTTGACCGGGGTCAGGCGGATCCAGTGGCCCTCGTGGGAGAGAGCACCGTCTTTGGTGAGGGTGATCTGGCCCTTGGGGTCGTAGACGAGCTGCTGGCTGGTGGCCTCTGTTGCCTTGATCTGCCAGGCGAGGGTGTCGCGGTCGATCCACTGGGCCTTGGCCTGGGCCAGGTCGAGGTCGACGGCGCCGCCGGTGGCTGGGAGGAGGTAGCCGGGGGTGGCGCTGAGCTTCCAGGCTTCCTTGCTGTGGGTGGCGAAGTCCAGTGACTGGTCGGTGGCCTCGTCCTTCTCATCGCCCTTGTGGATGATGTAGCTGAGTGAGGTGGCGCCCTCGGCAAGGGGTACCTCGAAGGTGGCGCCGAAGGCGTCCTGCTTCACCGGTGTGAGGGGCTTGGTCCAGTCGGTGGGCTCGGCGGCGCCGGTCCAGGTGTGCAGGCCCCAGCCGTCGTAGTCGCCGTCCGGGCGGTGGTAGTGGATGACCGCCTTGGACTCGTCCTGTGGTGGGTACGCGCCCTCGGGGGCCTCGTGGGTGATCTCGTCCTTGCCTTGCTCGGCCCATACCTGGCCCGTCTTCGTCAGGTCGATGGTGCGCTCGGGGCCGTCGGGGGTTCCGTCCTTCTCAATGGTGAAGGGGAGTTCGGCGGCTGCCTCGCCCTCGGCGAGCTTGAGCCAGGCGAAGGCACCGTAGGCGTCACGGCCGATGAACTGGGCTGTGCGGTCGCCGGACTTCAGCCGCCAGCCGTCATAGTCCTGGTCGCCGCGCTGGTAGTGGACGACGGCATAGTCGCGGTCCACGGCTGAGGGGACCTCGGGGGCAGGTGGCTGACCGGCTGTGCTGCTGGCCAGGGCCGATGCCGTACGGCCCGTACTGTCCACGGCGACGGCCTTGTAGCGCAGCGGGGTGCCGGCGGTCACATCCTTGCCGAGGTGCTGGGTGACCTTGTACGGGGCGTGGTCGGCGGTACCCAGGGTCTGCCACCTGCCGTTGCCTGTCTGGGCGGCGAAGATGACCCGGTTGAGCTGGCCGCCCTTGACATCGGCGGACAACTCGACGGTGCCGGTCGCGCCCGGCTCCGGGGCGGTGAGCTTGATGCTGGGCTTGGTGGCCGGGGCGCCCAGCGGTTTGGTGGCCTGGAAGACGGCCGTGGACAGGGCGGGGACCGTTACCTTGATCTTCTCAGCGGTGCCACTCCATGCGGTGCTCTTGCCGCCCTTGCCACCCTTGCCGCCGTAGATCTGACGGAAACGGGTCTTGGCGGAGCCGGTTGGGATCTCCGCGGTCCGGGCCTTCTCCGCGCTGTTCACGGCGACGACGTACTCGGTCCGCTGCGTGGCGGCGGCGTCGGTGCGGGAGAAGGCGTAGATGCCGGGGCCCTGGTCGGCGTAGCGCTCGGTCTGGACGCCGTCGCGCAGGGCGGGGTGCTTCTTGGTGAGCTGGGACAGCCCGGCGATGGAGCGGTAGAGCGGGTGCCTGGTGTCGTAGGCGTCCTTGGCGTGCGTACGGTCCGTGCCGAGCTGGTTGTTCGCCTCGTCATCGAGGTAGTCGGCGGTCTTGGAGGCGAAGAGACTCTGCCGGGCGTCCTTGTCGCCGCCCGCGCCGGTGAAGCCCTGCTCATCGCCGTAGTAGATAACGGGGTTGCCCCGGGTCAGGAACATCAGCTCATGGGCGAGCGTGGCGCGGCGCACCAGCTCGGCGTCGTCAGCCTTGGGATTGTCCTGGGTGAGGAAGGTGCCGATCCGGCCCATATCGTGGTTACCGAGGAAGGTCACCTGCTCATAGGCGTTGGACGTGCCGGTGGTGTAGCGGTAGTCCTGTGCGAAAAGTTCGGAGAGCCGGGTCGCGGAGCCGCCCTGGGAGACGTAGGAGCGGGCGGCCGACTGGAAGGGGAAGTCGAGCGTGGCGTCGAGCTTGCCCTGGGTGACGTAGGGGGCGGTCTCGGCGGGATCGGCGGAATAGATCTCGCCGAACATAAAGAAGTCTTTCTTGCCCCGCTTGGCCGCGTAGGCGTTCAGCGCCGTGGCCCACTGGTTCCAGAACTCCATATTGACGTGCTTGACCGTGTCGATACGGAAGCCGTCGATGCCGAAGTCCTTGACCCACCGCTGGTAGATCTTCTTCATGCCCTCGACGACCTCGGGACGTTCGGTCCATAGATCGTCGAGACCGACGAAGTCGCCGTGCAGGCTGCTCTCTCCGGCGAAGGTGGAGTCGCCGCGGTTGTGGTACATCGTCGGGTCGTTGAGCCAGGCCGGGACTTTGGCGTTCTGCTCGTCCTTGGGAACTACCGGGGTTCGGGGGAAGGAGTTCTTGTCCACCTTCGGAAAGGTCCTGCTGGCCGCATGGTCGGCGTAGTCGGCGTCATCGAAGGGTTTGCCGTCCTTGGTGAGATAGGGGAAGGCGCCCTTGGAGAGATAGCTGTAGGACTTCTCCTTGTAGTCGACCACATCGGCGGTGTGGTTGGTGAGGACATCAAAGAAGACCTTCATGTTCTTGGCTTTGGCGGCCTTGATGAGTCTCTTGAGGTCGGCGTTGGTGCCGAAGTGGGGGTCGACCTGAGTGAAGTCGGTGATCCAGTAGCCGTGATAGCCCGCTGAGGCGTCCTTGCCCTCGCCCTGCACCGGCTTGTTCTTGAAGATGGGCGCCATCCAGATGGCGGTGGTGCCCAGCCCTTTGATGTAGTCGAGCCTCTCGGTGAGGCCCTTGAGGTCACCGCCCTGGTAGAAGCCCTTGTCCTGGGGATCGAAACCGGTGGCGAGTCGGCCGCCGGTCAGGCCGCCCTTGTCGTTGGCCTTGTCACCATTGGCGAACCGGTCCGGCAGGACAAAGTAGAGCTGCTCCCGGGTCAGGTCATGCCGGGTGGGCTCGGCGGCCAGCCGGGCGTCGGACGGTGGCGGCGGTGCGGCCTTGGCGGGTGCCGCCGCGGTGATGAGCGTCGCGAGTAGGGCGGCCGCTATGCCGGCGGCCGCTCCTCTGCGCGCGGAAGAACCGATCACGGATCGCTCTCCTAGTAGGGCAGGTGGGGGTGGGGAAGTCAGCTGCGCCAGGTGTCGTTCAGCGTGGCGAAACCGGTGAGAGGGACGGTGAAGGAGCGGTTGTCGCCGCGCTCCCAGGTGACGCCGTCGCGCTCGTCCTTGCGGAGATATTTGTATTCGCACGATGTCCCGGCAGGCAGTGCCAGCTGGGCCTTCCAGACGGGGTAGTCCGCCGGGTCGAGCCGGGGCGCGCGGTCGGTGTGCCAGCCGCCGAGGGCTGGGCAGCTGCCCGCCACATGGATGTTCTCGCCCCACTGGGTGGTGGCGTCGACCGCGAAGGAGACCCCGGTACCGCCGTCGCCGTCCCCTCCCCCGCAGCTGCGGGCGCCGGTGTGCAGCGCGACGGCGGTATTCGCACCCAGGGTCGCGGTGAACTGGCCGGAGCCGTTCACGGTGACGCTCCGGCCGCTCTGCACATCGCAGTAGTCGCCCGCGGGCAGCGAGGTCTGGAACGTACGGGCCAGTGAACCGCTTTCATGGTTGATGGCGACATAAGCCTTACTGCCACGGCCGAAGGCGATGGCGTTGTTGCCGTTGTCCCACCAGTTGGTGACCGGCTGACCGCGTGCCTCATTGCGGAAGGCGACCATCGAGGAGATCTCCGGCCAGGCGTGCTGGCACTTCCAGCCGTCGCTGTAGCAGGCGTTTACGGTTCCGCTGCCGGGCGGACCGGCGTCCTTGTCGTTGAACTCATAGCCGGAGTGGACATCCGGGGAGCCGTAGGGCCAGGCCAGCATGAAGACATTGGCCAGGGTGTAGTTGGCGCCGTCCTTGTAGTTGAGGGTGTCGCCGACGCGCTCGGTGTCATGGTTGTCCACGAAGACGGCGGACTTGCCGCTCTCCATAAAGCCCCAGCCCTCGCCGTAGTTCTTGAGGTGGGCGAGCTTCTCGCCATTGAAGACTTGTTTGAGGCCACGCGCGTAGCGGAACTCCTGGACATCACCGTTGCCGAGGTATTCGCCGGGGTCGACGGCCTCACCGTCCCCGTGAATCGCCTCCTGCTTCCAGTAGACGCCGGGGCTGCTGAGCTTGGACTTGATCGCGGCGAGATCGCTGGCGGGTATGTGCTTGGCCGCGTCGATGCGGAAGCCCTCGACGCCCATCGAGAGCAGGTCGCTCATATAGTCCGCGATCCGCTGACGGACGTACTCCTTGCCGGTCTTGAGATCGGCAAGGCCGACGAGCTCGCAATTCTGCACCTGATGACGATCGCGGTAGTCGATCGCGTCGCTGCGGCAGTCACTGAAGTCGCCGTCGCTGTAGGGGGCGGATGGGTAGTCGTACTTGGTGTACGACGATCCGCCGGTGCCGGTGCCGTTGCCAGCGGTCATGTGGTTGATGACCGTGTCGACGACGACCTTGACGCCCGCGCCGTTGCAGGTGCTGACCATGGACTGGAACTGGCTGCGGTTGCCGAGCCGACTGGCGATGTTGTAGCTGACCGGCTGGTACTGGGTCCACCACTGGGCGCCCTGAACGTGTTCCTGAGGCGGGGAGACCTGCACGTATCCGTAACCGGCGGGGCCAAGGGTGTCCGTGCACGCCTTGGCGATGGAGTCGAACTTCCAGGAGAAGAGGACGGCGGTGACGTCCTTCTCAGAGGGGGGTACCGCTTGTGCTGTCTGCGCCTGGGGGGTCGCTATGAGCGAGCCCGCCACGCCCGCGATGAGCGCGAGCGCGGCGGCCGTGGGTCTGAAGGCCACGATGCCTCCTGCCTGATGCCTGATGCTGATGCCTGATGGAGAAGCCGTTGCGGGTGTGCCTGCCTTGAGGGCGAGGACGTGGGGGTTTGCAAGAAGACTGAAAGAAGCTGGAACATCTTCCGCGCGGTTGACCGTAGAAGGCGGTTACTACTGCGTCAAGAGTTTGGACACACCCCAGAAACACGGGCGTTGCTTCAACGCGCAGGCGTCTGAAAGAGCTTGCATGCTGCTACGTCCGGGGCCGGGGTAGTTCTTCCCCTAACCCGGCCCCTTCCCGAAACTGGGGGCTAACGCCCCCAGACCCCCGAGTGTTGTGGGCACTCGCAGCCCCGCGAGGGGCTGTGGGTGGGCACAACACCCGCCCACCGGCCCGCACCGCCAACCCGGGGCCCCGGGGCGAAGCCCCGGTTTCCGGGAAGGGGCGGGATACGGGGACACCCACCCACGGCACCCCGCACCCGGGGCGGAGCCCCGCCACGCGGCGAAGCCGCACATCGGCACAGCGGGAAGGGGCGGGATACGGGGACACCCACCCACGGCACCCCGCACCCGGGGCGGAGCCCCGCCGCGCGGCGGAGCCGCATATCGGTACAGCCGGGAAGGGGCGGGATCGGGGGAACCCCACCCTGACGCCCCGGACAGGGGAATCGCGCGGGCATAGCCCAGCAACGGGGCGAGCCCGCTCCCAGCGGTGCGCGCCCGGGAGCCGGGCCGCGCAGTCAGCCGCCCGGGGCCTGCGCCGTGGAGCCGCGCACCACCAGTTCCGGCTGGAAGACGAACTCCGTGTGCTGCACGGGGCTTCCGGCGATGTCCTCCAGCAGCGCGTGCACCGCGGCGTTCGCCATGGCCCGTACGGGCTGCCGGACGGTCGTCAGCGGCGGGTCGGTAAAGGCGTTCAGCTCCGAGTCGTCGTAGCCGACGACCGAAACATCGCGCGGCACATCGAGGCCACGCTGCCGGGCGGCCCGTACGACGCCCAGCGCCATCAGGTCGCTGCCACAGACGATGCCGGTGCAGCCCTCGTCAAGCAGCGCCCCGGCGGCCGCGTGGCCGCCCTCCACGGTGAACAGGGTGTGCTGAATGACCCCCTGGCCGTTGACCGCCTCGGTGAAGCCCTCGGCCTTGCGGCGGGCCGGTACGAAGCGGTTCGGGCCGACGGCCAGGCCGATCCGCTGATGCCCCAGATCCATCAGATGCTTGACCGCCATCCGGGCGGCGACCCGGTCGTCGGGTGAGACAAAGGGCGCGCTGATCCGCTCGTTGAAGCCATTGATGAGGACAAACGGCACACCCCGGCCCGCGAGTCTGACGTAGCGGCCCGGGTCGGCGGAGACATCGGCGTGCAGCCCGGAGAGGAAAATGATGCCCGTGACCCCGCGCTCCACGAGCTGGTCGACCAGCTCGTCCTCGGTCGCCCCGCCCGGCATCTGGGTGCCGAGTACGGGCGTATAGCCGTACCCGGACAGCGCCTGCTCTATGACCTGGGCGAAGGCCGGGAAGATGGGGTTGGTCAGCTCGGGGATGACGAGCCCGACCAGCCCCGCGCTGCGCTGCCTGAGCCGCACGGGCCGCTCGTAGCCCAGCACATCCAGGGCGGCCAGCACCTTCTGCCGGGTGGCGGCGGCCACCCCGGTCTTCCCGTTGAGTACCCGGCTGACCGTGGCCTCGCTGACCGTGGCCTGCTGAGCAATGTCGGCGAGCCGGGCGGTACCGACAGCGGTAACCGGGCCCGGCTCGGCCACACTCACGCGGTCCACCAGACGGTGGTGTCCGCCGGAAGGGCACCACTGCCGTCGTAGTCGCCGCTGGACAGCAGCGCCTGGCCGGGCACGGTGGCCAGTTCGACGGGCTCAGCGTTGGTGTTGACCGTGCAGGTGAAGGCGCCACGCCGGAAGGCGAGTACGCCCTCGGGGGCGTCCAGCCACTCCACCGCGTCCCCGGCGCCCAGGTCGGGGTGGTCACGGCGCACGGCGAGCGTACGGCGGTACAGCTCCAGGGTGGAGCCGGGGTCGCCGGTCTGCGACTCGATGCTCAGCCCTGCCCACTGCTCGGGCTGCGGCAGCCAGCTGCCACCCGTGCCGAAGCCGTACGAGGGGCCCTCGGCGGTCCACGGGATCGGCACCCGGCAGCCGTCGCGCATCCCGTCCTGGCCGTTGTTCTTGAAGAACGACGGGTCCTGGCGCACCTCATCGGGAAGGTCCAGCACCTCGGGCAGGCCCAGCTCCTCGCCCTGGTAGACATAGGCCGAGCCGGGCAGCGCCAGCATCAGCAGGGTGGCGGCGCGAGCCCGGTCGGCGCTGCCGCCGAGCCGGGTGAGATGCCGTACGACATCGTGGTTGGACAGCACCCAGGTGGTGGCGGCGCCGACCGGTCGCATGGAGTCCAGCGACTCATCGATGACCTGACGCAGCCCGGCCGCGTCCCACTCGGCGTTGAGGTAGTGGAAGTTGAACGCCTGGTGCAGCTCATCGGGGCGCAGATAGAGCGCGGTGCGCTCCGCGCTGGGCGTCCAGGCCTCGGCGACACCGATACGGTCGCCGCCGTACTCCTCCAGGATCTTCCGCCAGGAGCGGTAGATCTCATGCACCCCGTCCTGGTCGAAGAAGGGCAGCACCTGGTTGCCGAGCAGCTTGAGCTGTTCGCCGTGGCCCATGTCGGGCAGTCCGTCGGCCTTGACGAGCCCATGGGCGACATCGATACGGAAACCGTCGACGCCCATATCCAGCCAGAAGCGCAGCACCGAGCGGAACTCGTCCCGTACGGCCTGGTTGTTCCAGTTGAAGTCGGGCTGCTCGGGGGCGAAGAGGTGGAGGTACCACTCCCCGTGGCTGCCGTCGGGGTTCTTCGTACGGGTCCAGGCGGGGCCGCCGAAGATGGACTCCCAGTCGTTCGGGGGCTCTTCGCCGTGCTCGCCCTTGCCGGGCCGGAAGTGGTAGCGGTCGCGCAGTGGCGAACCGGGGCCCTCGCGCAGGGCGCGCTGGAACCACTCATGCTGGTCGGAGGAGTGGTTCGGGACGAGATCCACGATGATCCGCAGGCCCAGATCGTGGGCGTCCCGGATCAGCGCGTCGGCGTCGTGCAGATCGCCGAACATCGGGTCGATGGCCCGGTAGTCGGCAACGTCGTAGCCCGCGTCCGCCTGTGGGGAGGCGTAGAACGGGCTGAGCCATACGGCGTCCACGCCGAGTCCGGCAAGGTACGGCAGACGGCTGCGGATGCCCGCGAGGTCCCCCATGCCGTCCCCGTTGCCGTCGGCGAAGGAGCGTGGATAGACCTGGTAGATGACTGCGTCGCGCCACCAGCCGGGGCGGTCGCCGGTGGCAGGTGTGCCCGTGGCAGTCGCTGTGCCGGTAGCAGGTGCGGCGAGGTACTGGGTCATGTCATCCCTGAAGGTGTCGAATACGAGGGGGGAGCTGTGGTCGGTCAGGATTTGACGGCGCCCGCGGTCATGCCGGAGACGAGGTAGCGCTGGGCGAACCCGAATACCAACGCGGCGGGTACCGCGATGATCACGGCTGCCGCCGTCATCGATCCCCAGTCCGCTGAGTACTGGTTGACGAAGGTCTGCAGCCCGCCCGCGAGCGTGAGGTTTTCCTCGCCGGTCATAAAGGCGGTCGCGTAGGCGACTTCGGCCCAGGCTGTGACGAAGGTGTAGAAGCCGGTGACCGCCAGCCCCGGCTTGGCCAGCGGCATGATCAGCCGCCAGAAGGTGCCGAAGGGGCTGAGACCGTCGACCCGGCCGGACTCATCGATGGACACCGGGATGGTGTCGAAGAAGCCCTTCATCATCCAGGCGCAGAACGGCACGGCGATGGTGAGATACGTGATGATCAGGCCGACCGGCTGATTGAGCAGCCCGAACTTCGCCATCAGGTTGTACAGCGGCACGATCAGCACCGCCATGGGGAACATCTGGGTGATCAGCAGGGTCCACATCAGCGGGCGCATGCCCGGGAAGCGGAAGCGGCTGAGGGCATATCCGGTGGTGGAGGCGATGAAAACGCCCAGCACGGTGGTGCCCATGACCACGATCACCGAGTTGCCGAACCAGTCCAGGAAGTGGCTGTCGCGCAGGACATGGTCGTAATTGGCGAAGGTGAAGTTCTTCACCAGATCGAGGGAGAACGCGTCACTCTTGGGTTTGAAGGAGGTCACCAGCAGCCACAGCGGCGGGAAGACCGCGACGATGACGGCGGTCAGCAGGCCGAGGTGCAGGCCGAAGGAGGCCAGCGGACCGCGCCGGTTACGGCGGCCCTCGGTGACTTCGGGTGCCTTGGCTGGCTTGGTTTTCCCAGTGGGGTTCTCAGTGGGGTTCTCAGTGAGTGCTGGCATGGTCACCACACCTCTCCCTGCTTGCGGAGGACACGGCGATAGGCCACGGCGAAGAGCGACAGCAGCACGAGGATGATCACGCCCCAGGCCGCGGAGGTCGCGAAGTCGCGCGGGCTGTTGAGGAAGGCGACCCGGAAGGCGTAGGTCACCAGGATCTCCGAGGAGTCACCGGGTCCGCCCCGGGTGAGCAGATAGATCACCGGGAACATATTGAAGGTCCAGATGGTGCTCAGCAGGATCACCGTGGAGCTGACCGAACGGATGCCCGGCAGGGTGATGTTGCGGAAGCGCTGCCAGGCATTGGCACCGTCCATCTCGGCCGCTTCGTAGAGCTCGCCGGGTATGGACTGGAGCGCGCCCAGCGTGGCGACAAGCATAAAGGGCACGCCGAGCCACACATTGACGGCGATGACGGAGACCTTGGCCCAGAACGGGTCGCCAAGCCAGACGATGCCCTCGATACCGCCGCCGCTCAGCACGCTGTTGAACAGACCGTTGCGCTCATTGAAGAGCAGCCGCCAGGCGAAGACGGAGACAAAGGCCGGGATGCCCCAGGGCAGGATCAGCGCGATCCGGTAGAGGGCGCGTCCCCTGACCTTCCGGTTGAGCATATTGGCCAGGGTGAGACCGAGCAGGAAGGTGACGCTGACACAGCCGACGGTCCACAGCACGGTCCAGCCGAGCCGGTCCCAGAAGACGCTGTCGGTGAGGATCGCCGTGTAGTTGTCGAGGCCGATGAACTCATAGGTGGCCTCGATGGTGTTGATGCCGATGGTGCGCTCGACATTGGCCTCGTTGGCGTTGGTCAGCGACAGATAGACGCCGCGCGTAAGCGGATAGCCGACGATCACAGCGATCACGATCGCCACGGGGGCGATCATGGCCCAGGCGTACCAGTAGGTGGCCAGCGCTCTGCGGAACGGCCCGGGAGTCTTGTTCTCGCCAGTCGTGACACGGCCCGGACCGCGGGCGGCGGCACCCGTGGGGTGCTCGCCGTCCGCGGCCTTCGCCGCCGACTGTATGGTCTCGGCCATATCTGCCGGTCTTCCTTCCCTGCTTCTCCGTACCCGGCGCTCGGCTTACTTCCAGTCCTTCAAGATCTTTCGGTACTCGTCGCCGACCTTCTTCGCCGCCTGCTTCGGGGAGGTCTTGCCGGACAGGACCTCCTGCTGGGAGACCTTGATGGGCTCGAAGAGGGAGTTGCCCTCGGCGATCCACGGCCGCTGAACGGCCTTGTCCACCGCGGGCTTGAAGAACTCGACCATGTCGTTGGTCTTGACGGAGTCCACCTCGTAGACGGACGTACGGGTCGGCAGGAGGCTCAGCTCCTCGGTGGTGCGCTGCTGGACCTCGGCCGAGCTCATGTACTTGGCGAACTCATAGGAGGCCCTGAGGTTTTTGGAGCCCGCGTAGACGGAGAGGTTCCAGCCGCCCTGCGGCGCGCCCTGCGCCTTGCTGCCGGCCGGGACCGGTGCGACGCCGAGGTTCTCCTTGTCCTTGAACTGCTTGCCCGCGAGGGAGTCCTCAATGGCCCAGGGGCCATTGATCATCATGGCGGCGTCGCCGTTCTTGAAGGCGGACTGGCCGTTGTCCCAGCCATCGTTGAGGTCGGTGATCGCGGCCTTGGAGTCGACCAGGTCCTTCATGGTCTCAAAGGCCTTGACGCCCGGGGCCTCGTCTATGGTGATCTTCTTGGCGTCGGCGTCGAGCATGTCGCCGCCCTCACCGTAGAGGTAGGGCAGGAACCAGTAAGGGTCATCTCCGCGCAGATAGAGCGCGGTGGCGCCGGTCTTGTCCTTGATCTTCTTGGCGTTCTTCTTGATATCGGCGAGGGATGTGGGGACCTCGACACCGGCGTCCTTCAGCAAGCGCTTGTTGTAAAAGAGCGCCAGGGTGTCGGTGACCTGCGGCACGGCATAGGTCTTGCCGTCGTACTGGGTGCTGCCCCAAGCAGTCTTGAGGTAGTCGTCCTTGTTGTCGATGGCCGGGGTGTCATCAAGCGGTGCGAGGTAGCCCAGGCTGGCGAAGTCGGCGACCCAGGCGACCTCGGTACGCATCACATCGGGGGCGCCGGAGTTGCCGCCCGCGGCGTTCTTGAACTTGTTGTTCGCCTCACCGAAGTCAACGCTGACGTGCTTGACCTTGACCTTGGGGTGCTTCTTGGTGAAGTCCTCGGCGATCTTCTTGTAAACGCCCTTCTCGGCATCGTTCGAGGTGTCCCAGAAGGTGACGGTTCCGGAGAGCTCTCCGGAACCGTCGTCCTGGGTGTCCCCGCTCCCGCCGCCGCAAGCCGTTGCCGCAAGTGCGAGCGCCGCAACCAGTGCGGTGGTCCCTATGCCACGCCGCATGATGAAGTCCTCCAGGGGTAAATTGCCCGATTTAAAGGGGTAACTGACGTTCCCTGCATGGGCCGCGCCATCGCAGCACCGGGCTGTCGAGGAACGTAACAGGACGGCAATCGTTCCGAAAGACCTTGCGGCAACTTTCTGCAAGCAAGACCTTCGGGCCGGTGAGCGGCACCGGCGACTCCGACGTGGAGACCACTGCCGCGAGCGCCTACGAGCCGCGGAGGGGTGGGAGGAGTGGAAGAAGAGCCTTCTGCCCGACTACCGCATCGAGCGCTGAGGATCACCCGGTAGGCAGTCCGGCAGTAGGCCGGTACAGTCCAGAGCGTGACCGCACGGCTAGCTGACATCGCAGCCCAGGCGGGGGTCAGCGAAGCGACGGTCAGCCGTGTCCTCAACGGCAAGCCCGGAGTCGCCGCGGCCACCCGCGAATCCGTCCTGGCCGCACTCGATCTGCTCGGTTACGAACGGCCGCCACGGCTGCGGCAGCGCAGCGCGGGGCTGGTGGGCCTGATCACCCCGGAGCTGGAGAATCCGATATTCCCCGCTTTCGCCCAGGTGATCGCCCAGGGTCTGACCCGGCAGGGCTACACCCCGGTGCTCGCGACGCAGACTCCTGGCGGCTCCACCGAGGACGAGCTGACCGAGATGCTGGTGGAGCGCGGTGTCGCCGGGATCATCTATGTCTCCGGACTGCACGCGGACACCACAGCGGATATGCAGCGCTACGAGAAGCTACGGGGGCAGGGTGTCCCCTTCGTCCTGATCAACGGCTTCTCCCCGAAGGTGCGGGCGCCCTTCGTCTCGCCCGACGACCGGGCCGCGATGCGGCTCGCGGTCACGCATCTCATATCGCTGGGCCACCAGCGGATGGGGCTGGCGCTGGGGCCGGCGCGCTTTGTGCCTGTACAGCGGAAGATCGAGGGGTTCCTGCGCACGCTGAACGAGCAGTTGGGGCTGTCCGCGGGGGACGCCGAGCCGCTGATCCAGCACTCGCTGTACACCCTGGAGGGCGGCCAGGCGGCCGCCACCGCGCTGCTGGAGCGTGGCTGCACGGCGGTCATCTGCGCGAGCGACATGATGGCGCTCGGTGCGATCCGGGCCGCCCGGCAGCGGGGGCTGACCGTGCCCGGTGATGTCTCGGTGATCGGCTTCGATGACTCGCCGCTGATCGCCTTCACGGATCCGCCGTTGACCACGATCCGGCAGCCGGTCACTGCCATGGGGCAGGCGGCGGTGCGGGCGCTGCTGGAGGAGATCGGGGGGACTCCGGCGCCGCACAGTGAGTTTGTGTTCCTGCCGGAGCTGGTGGTTCGTGGTTCGACGGCGTCGGTGCGGCAGGGGCAAGCTTAGCCGCGGGTGCAGGGATGCCGGGATGCCGTCCCCGGCACCCGGACTTCGGTACGGGCTCGACTATCCGGGGTTTCCCCCGGTCCTCCCCCAGACTTCTCCCCCAGCTACCTCCCCCAGGAGGTGACCCCACTTTCCCGGCTATGCGGATATGCGGCCCCGCCGTTTGGTGGGGCTTCGCTCCGGGTTTGGGGCGCCGTGGGCGGTGTTCCCCAATTCCCGCCCCTTCCCGGAAACCGGGGCTTCGCCCCGGGGCCCCGGGGGTGGCCCGGCGCGGGACGGTGGCCGGGTGTTGTGCCCACCCGTGCCGCCCCTCGGGCGGCCCGAGTGCCCACAACATGGTGGGGGTCTGGGGGCGGCAGCCCCCCACGCGGCGGAGCCGCAAATCGGTACAGCCGGGAAGGGGCGGGTTGGGGAATTGCTCCCCTGGTTCCCTAGATCGCGGGGAGGACGTTGGCGGGGTCAAGACCCGACTGGAGGATGATCGGCGGTCACTTTGCTTCTGGCAGACTGACCCGTCATGGGGGCACCGACTACACGACTTGAGGATGACGACCGGGTGGCCACTGCGACGGCGTTGGACAAGAGCGCGGCAGTGGACCTGGACGGCCGCCACCCTCTGACACAGCGGCTACGGGCGCCTCGGCGTCCCCGGATCTGGTTTGAGATCGCCTTGATCGCGGTCAGTTACTGGATCTACTCGCTGGTTCGCAACGCGGTGCCCGAGCATGAAGCCGCGGCCATGCGGCACGCACACTGGATCTGGGACCTGGAGCGATCGCTCGGTCTCGCCTTCGAACAATCGGTCAATCATGCCGCAAACAGCGTGACCTGGCTGATTGTGACGATGAACTACTATTACGCGACGCTGCACTTCATCGTGACCATCGCGGTGCTCGTCTGGCTCTACCGGCGCCACGCGGGGCGCTACGCGGCCGCCCGTACGGCGCTGTTCTCGACCACGGGTTTCGCACTCATCGGCTTTTACTTCTACCCGCTCGCTCCGCCCCGGCTGATGACCGGCGGCGACTTCATCGACACGGTGGTCGTGCACGGCACTTGGGGCTCGATGGCTTCCGGGAACATGGCCAATGTGTCGAACCAGTACGCCGCGATGCCGTCGATGCACATCGGCTGGTCGGTCTGGTGCGGCGTCATCATGCTTCTGGTGGCCAAGCCGGTGTGGGCCAAGGTGGCGGGTGTCCTCTACCCGGTGCTCACCCTGGTGGTGATCGTCGCCACGGCGAACCACTTCTGGCTGGACGCCGTGGGCGGGGTGCTCTGTCTGGCCTGCGGTTTCGCGCTGGCCTACTGGTTGTACGGCGACCATCCGCACCGGCTGCCACGCGGGGCGGAGCCGGTGACTCAGCCTTCGTAAAACAGCCGCTCGACCACGCCACGGGCGCGCCGGGTCGTCCGGCGGTAGTCCTCCAGCAGTTCCCCGACATGGCCGGGCTCATAACCGAGATAGCGGCCGACGGCGGCCAGCTCCCGGGGCTCGGAGGGGAAGGTGTCGCCGGGGCGGCCCCGGACCAGCATCACCGCGTTACGTACCCGGGTGGCCAGCAGCCAGGCCTCATCCAGCACCTCGGCGTCCTCCGTCTCCAGCAGCCCGGCGGCGTGTGCGGCGGCCAGCGCCGGACGGGTGCGGGTGGTGCGCAGGCCCGGCTCGGCCCAGCCGTGCCGCAGCTGAATGAGCTGCACCGTCCATTCGACGTCCGAGAGCCCGCCCCGGCCCAGCTTGGCGTGCGTGGTGGGGTCGGCGCCGCGCGGCAGCCGTTCGGTCTCCATCCGCGCCTTCAGCCGCCGGATCTCCCGGACCGCTTCCTCGTCCAGGCCCTCGGGCGGGTAGCGCAGGGGGGCGATCAGCTCGATAAACCGCTCCCCCAGCTTCTCGTCGCCCGCGACCGGCTCGGCGCGCAGCAGTGCCTGGCTCTCCCAGGTCAGGGACCAGCGGCGGTAGTACGCGGCGTAGGAGGCGAGGCTGCGCACCAGCGGGCCTGACTTGCCCTCCGGGCGCAGATCGGCGTCGATCAACAGCGGTGGGTCGGCGGTGGGGAGCTGGAGCAGCCGGCGCACCTCATTGGCGACGGCGTGGGCGGCCGCGGCGGCTTCGTGTCCGTCGGCGCCCTCCTGCGGCTCATGGACAAACAGGACATCGGCGTCGGAGCCGTACCCCAGTTCGTGGCCGCCGAAGCGGCCCATGCCGATCACGGCGAAGCGGGTGGGCAGGGTATCGCCCCAGCGGTCCCGGACGGCGGCGCGCAGGGCACCGGCGATGGTGGCGGCGTTGAGGTCGGAAACGGCGTCGCCGACCATATCGACGGCTACCGAGGGGTCATCGTGGGCGGGGCTGCCCTCGGTACCGTAGGCGCCGATGATGTCGGCCGCCGCGGTGCGGAAGAGTTCGCGGCGGCGCACCCCGCGGGCGGCGGCGACGGCCTGCTCGGCGGTGTCGGCGCGCCCTACGGCCGCCATGATCTCCTGGGTGAGCGCTTCCCGGCCGCGTGGCCGCAACCCTTCCGGGTCGCCGAGCAGGGCGACCGCCTCGGGGGCACGCAGGAGGAGATCGGGAGCGAGGCGTCCGGCGGAGAGCACCCGGGCCAGGTTCTCGGCTGCGGCGCCCTCGTCGCGCAGCAGCCGCAGATACCAGGGGGTCTTGCCCAGGGCGTCGGAGACCTTGCGGAAGCCGAGCAGCCCGGCGTCCGGGTCGGCGGAGTCGGCGAACCAGCCGAGCAGCACCGGCAGCAGGGTGCGCTGGATGGCGGCCTTACGGCTGACTCCGGAGGCCAGCGCCTCCAGGTGGCGCAGGGCGGCGGCCGGATCGGCGTAGCCAAGCGCCTCCAGCCGCTGACGGGCGGCGCTCGGGGAGAGCCGGGTCTCGCCGGGGGCGAGCTGGGCGACGGCGTCCAGCAGCGGCCGGTAGAAAATCTTCTCGTGCAACCGCCGTACTACCGAGGCGTGCCGCTTCCAGGCCTTGGTCAGTTCGGCGACGGGCTCTGCCCGGAAGCCTGCGGACCGGCCGAGCCGCCGCAGGCCGGCCTCGTCCTCGGGCATGAGATGGGTACGGCGCATCTTGTAGAGCTGGATGCGGTGCTCCATGGTGCGCAGGAAGCGGTACGAGGCGTCCAGCGCGGCGGCGTCCTGACGACCGACATAGCCCCCGGCGGCCAGCGCGTCCAGGGCGTCCAGGGTGGTGGAGCTGCGCAGTGAAGAGTCGCTGCGGCCGTGTACCAGCTGAAGGAGCTGCACGGCGAACTCGACATCGCGCAGCCCGCCGGGGCCGAGTTTCAGCTCGCGTTCGACCTGGGCGGTGGGGATGCCCGCGACGACGCGGCGGCGCATCTGCTGGACGTCGGGGACGAAGTTTTCCCGCTCGGCGGCCTGCCAGACCATGGGTCCGACCGCCTCGCAGTACTGCCGGCCGAGCGCGAGGTCACCGGCGACCGGGCGGGCCTTCAGCAGTGCCTGGAACTCCCAGGTCTTGGCCCAGCGCTGGTAGTAGGCGAGGTGGCTGCTGAGGGTCCGTACGAGGGGCCCGTTGCGGCCCTCCGGACGGAGGTTGGCGTCCACGGGCCAGATGGTGCCCTCGGCGGTGGTGTCGGAGCAGATCCGCATCATGTGCGAGGCGATCCGGGTGGCGGCCTGCAGGGCCTTGCCCTCATCGGTGCCGTCGGCCGGCTCCGCTACGAAGATCACGTCCACATCGGAGACGTAGTTGAGCTCCCGGCCGCCGCACTTGCCCATGCCGATCACGGCCAGGCGGCAGGCCGCCGCGTCGTCGGGGTCGGCGGCCTCGGCGATGGTGAGGGCGGTGCGCAGGGTGGCGATGGCCAGATCGGCCAGCTCGGCTGCGGCCTCGGCAAGGTCGGTGGTGCCGCACACATCGCGGGCGGCGATGGTGAGCAGGGCCCGGCGGTAGGCGATCCGCAGCGCGTCGGGAGTGTCGGCGTCCGCCAGGGCGGCGGTGAACTCCTCGACGCCGGGGTGCAGATCGGCGGACTCGTAGGTGAGGAGTGTCTGCCAGTCGGCGGGGTGCCGGGCGAGGTGGTCGCCCAGCGCCTCGGAGGAGCCGAGCACTCCCAGCAGCCGGTCGCGCAGCGGCTTCGAGGAGAGCAGGGTGTCCAGGAAGGGCTGGGCCTGGCCGTCTGCGGCCAGGGCTTCTACGAGGCGTACCAGGGAGAGCAGCGCAAGGTCGGGGTCGGCGGTGGCGCCCAGGGCGTCGATCAGCCCGGGGTCGTTCCGGGCGGCGGACAGCTCAGGGATGTCCAGCAGCCTTCCCGCTGCGATGGGGTCGGTGAACCCATGGCGTAGCAGGCGCCCGAACTGGCTGTCGCGTCGTCCGCCCTGCCGCACGGCCTGCCTCCCTTTTGCGCCTGCGCCGACGCCGCTCCCGCGGCGTGGTCGATTTTCCCCATCCTCCCCTGTTCCCGGGGTCCCCGGCTGTACCGATCTGCGGCTCCGCCGCGCGGCGGGGCTCCGCCCGGTTGCGGGGGTGCTTCCCCAATTCCCGCCCCTTCCCGGATACCGGGGCCACCCCCGGGGCCCCGGGGGTGGCCGGTGCGGGCCGGTGGCCGGGTGTTGTGCCCACCCACAGCCCCTCGCGGGGCTGGGGGCACCTCCTGGGGGCACCCCAGCGTTAGCTGGGGGAGGTAGCTGGGGGAGACTGCCCACAACGGGGTTACAGGACCGGGAGGGACTTTCGGAGTTCGAAGGCGGTTACTTCGGAGCGGTACTCCTCCCACTCCTGTTTCTTGTTGCGCAGGAAGAAGTCGAAGACGTGCTCGCCGAGGGTCTCGGCGACCAGCTCGCTGCGCTCCATCAGATCGATGGCCTCACCGAGGTTCTGCGGCAGGGGCGAGATGCCCATCGCCCGGCGCTCGGCGTCGGAGAGCGCCCAGACGTCGTCCTCGGCGCCCGGGGGCAGCTCATAGCCCTCTTCGATGCCCTTGAGCCCGGCGGCGAGCAGCACCGCGTAGGCGAGGTAGGGGTTGCAGCCCGAGTCCAGTGACCGCACCTCGATGCGGGTCGACCCGGTCTTGCCCGGCTTGTACATGGGCACCCGGATCAGCGCGGAACGGTTGTTGTGGCCCCAGCAGATGTAGGAGGGTGCCTCGCCGCCCGCTCCGGCGGTGCGCTGGGCGCCGCCCCAGATCCGCTTGTACGAGTTCACCCACTGGTTGGTGACGGCGGAGATCTCCCCGGCGTGCCGGAGCAGCCCGGCGATAAAGGACCGGCCGACCTTGGAGAGCTGGTACTCGGCGCCGGACTCATGGAAGGCGTTGCGGTCGCCCTCGAAGAGGGAGAGATGTGTGTGCATGCCGGAGCCGGGGTGCTCCGAGAACGGCTTGGGCATAAAGGTCGCCTGCACGCCCTGCTCCAGCGCGACCTGCTTCATGACCAGCCGGAACGTCATGATGTTGTCGGCCGTGGACAGCGCGTCGGCGTAGCGCAGATCGATCTCCTGCTGACCGGGGGCGCCCTCGTGGTGGGAGAACTCCACCGAGATGCCCATGGACTCCAGCATGGTGATGGCCTGTCGGCGGAAGTCCATGCCGACGTTCTGCGGGGTGTGGTCGAAGTATCCGGAGGAGTCGGCGGCGGTCGGCCGGGTGCCGTCCACCGGCTTGTCCTTGAGCAGGAAGAACTCGATCTCGGGGTGGGTGTAGAAGGTGAAGCCGAGGTCGGAGGTCCTGGCCAGGATGCGCTTGAGGACATAGCGCGGATCGGCGTAGGACGGCGACCCGTCCGGCATCAGGATGTCGCAGAACATCCGCGCGGTGCCGGGCGCCTCGGCCCGCCAGGGGAGAATCTGGAAGGTGCTGGGCGCGGGCTTGGCGATCATGTCGGATTCATAGACCCGTGCGAAGCCCTCGATGGCGGAGCCATCGAAGCCGATGCCCTCATCAAAGGCCTGCTCAAGCTCGGCGGGGGCGACGGCGACGGACTTCAGGAAGCCCAGCACATCGGTGAACCACAGCCGGACGAAGCGGATGTCACGCTCCTCGAGCGTCCGGAGCACGAATTCCTGCTGCTTATCCATATCCACCCATCCTCGCTGGTCAAGCCGCCCGCTCCCACGCCGCGGGGCGTATCGGGGGCACATGAGCATCCCACCACACGATTTCGGGCGCGTTGCGCACCCGCGCCTGAACACCACGCGTCACTTGGGTGTGCGTGCGATATGTATGGCTCCCAGGGGGAGGCCCGGAGCACCCGGCTTGTCCTCATTGTGAAACACGGCCTTGACGTTGGTCGACTCGCCCTCCTCGGTCGCTCCGGGGCAAGCTAATCGCGGCCGGTGGGCTGACGTCCAGGTACGCAGGGCAGGCCGTCCAGGCAGGGCCCTCAATGGGGCCGTCTGAGGCGTGCGGGGTGACAGCGCGATGCTGGCGGTGACGGCCCTGGATACCCCCGTAGTCCAGGGCCGTTCTGGCGCGCACGTCACACGGTCATCGGGCTCTTGACGGCGGGCATCAGGGACGGTAGCAACGGCACCATCGGTCAGCTACTCGCCAAACGCGGTCCTCGGCCGGAAAACGCGTCTCCTCGCTGAGGAATCAGGGAGGAACCAGGCCCAGGAGGCAAAGAAGTCCCGATGAGCGAGCCCACCGTCGACAGCAGCCGGATGCGGACGCTTGTGCACAGCGACGATCTGGATGAGACACGCGAGATCATCAGCTCCGCTTACAGCCCGTATGAGCTGCGGGTACTGGACAACGCCCAGGGTTTCTCCGCGTGGTACGCGGAAGGCGGCTTCCCCGGGGTCACCCTGTCCGCGCTGTCCTACGGCGCCGAGACCCTGGTGGCGCCCGAGCCGCTCACCTCATATCTGCTGGTCTGCCAGGTGGTCCATGGCTCGGTGCGGGTGCTCTCGCCGGGCCGGGAGGAACGCGTCGTCGACGCCGGGGACACCTATGTCCTCGACCCGTACCGCACCTTCCGGGTGCACTGGGCGCCCGGTGCCCGGATGACCACTATCCGGCTCTCCCGGGACACCGTCGAGCGTGCGGCGGCCGACGCGCTCGGGTTCGAAGAGCCGGTCCGGGCCCGTTTCACGCTGGGCGGCGCCGTCTCGTCCGCCGCCGCCGGGACCTGGGCCGGTATCTCCGCGGCGGTGCAGCGGGAGGTGCTGGACGGTGGTATCGCCCGTACCAGCCCCTTGCTGGCGTCCCAGCTGACCCGGACGGCCGCCGCCGCGCTGATGGAAGCTCACCCACTGATCACACCCGATCCGGAGATACGGCACACCGGGGCCGTCGCACACCCGGCGGTACGCCGCGCCATGCAGCTCATCGAGGAACAGGCCGACCAGCCGCTGACCCTGTCCGACCTCGCGTGCGCGGCCCGGCTCAGCCCCCGCGCGCTGCAGGAGGCCTTCCGCCAGCACCTGAACACCACCCCGCTCACCCACCTCCGGGAGATCCGTCTGGAGCGGGCGCACCGGGAGCTGCTCGCCGCCGACGGTGACGGGCGCGTCACGGTCACCCAGATCGCCTATCGCTGGGGCTTCTCCAATCTGGGCCGGTTCGCGGCCAGCTACCAGCACCGGTTCGGAAACCCACCCTCACAGACGCTGCGCACCTGAGCTCCAGCACAGGTGACCTGGTGCCCGGATGGGTAGCCTGAAATCAGTGGATGACGGTTCAACCACCCTCCGCGCCTGAGAGGTGATCATGGACATCCTGGTACTCGTCGGCCGGATTCTCTTCGCGGCCCTCTTCCTGGGCTCGGCGTTCAACCACCTCGTCCACACATCGGGGATGACCGCCTACACCGCGTCCAGGGGCGTGCCCGCAGCCAAACTCGCGACGCTCGTCAGCGGCGTCGTGCTGCTCCTCGGTGGACTGAGCGTGCTGCTGGGGATCTGGGCTGACCTCGGCGCGCTGCTGCTGTTCATCTTCCTGATCCCGACGGCGGTGCTGATGCACGCGTTCTGGAAGGAGGGCGGCTCGGAGTCCCGGCAGGTCGAGATGATCATGTTCCAGAAGGATCTGGCGCTGGCCGGAGCGGCGCTGATGCTGTTCGCCTTCTTCTCCTTCGCCGGCAGCGACCTCGGACTGACCATCACCGGGCCACTCTTCAATATCTCCTGATTCCCCTGAATTCCCTGAATCCCCTGCACTTCGTCCGGCCGTCGCGACCCGGCGCTTGCGGGGCCGCGGCTGCCGGGCCGCATGGTCACTTGGACTGCCGGCGACCACCGCCCAACGCCGAGTCCGGGATGATGACGGGGCTGGCTATCGCACGTAGCGGGGATCACCAGGCGCCCCCGGGCATCGCGTCAGACTGACGGTTACTCTGGGGGTGTGCCTCAACTACGACTCGCCCTGAACCAGATCGACTCGACCGTCGGCGATCTCGCCGGGAACGCCGAGGCGGTCGTCCGCTGGACCCGGCACTCGGCCGAGCAGGGGGCGCATCTCGTGGCGTTCCCCGAGATGATGCTGACCGGCTATCCGGTGGAGGATCTGGCGCTGCGGCCTTCCTTCGTGGCGGCCAGCCGGGCCGCGCTGGAGGAGCTGGCGCAGCGGCTCGACGCGGAGGGGTTCGGGGAGATTCCGGTCATCGTCGGCTATCTCGACCGGGTCGAGCAGGCACAGCCACGCTACGGCCAGCCCGCGGGCGCTCCGCAGAACGCCGCCGCCGTCTTGCACGGGGGCGGGGTTGCGCTCACCTTCGCCAAGCACCACCTGCCCAATTACGGGGTCTTCGATGAGTTCCGTTACTTCGTGCCGGGCGAGACCCTGCCGATGGTCCGGGTGCACGGTGTGGATGTGGCGATGGCCATCTGCGAGGACCTGTGGCAGGACGGCGGCCGGGTGCCCGCCGCCCGGACGGCGGGCGCTGGGCTGCTGGTGTCTCTCAACGCCTCCCCCTATGAGCGGGAGAAGGAGGACACCCGGCTGGAACTGGTCCGCAAGCGGGCCCAGGAGGCGGGCTGCACGACTGCTTATCTGGCGATGATCGGCGGGCAGGACGAGCTGGTCTTCGACGGCGACTCGATCGTCGTCGACCGGGACGGTGCGGTGATCGCACGGGCTCCGCAGTTCGCGGAGGGGTGTGTGGTGCTGGATCTGGACCTGCCGGAGGCGGCGGCCGAGCCGCCGGGCGGGATCGCCAATGACGGACTGCGGATCGAGCACCGGGTGCTGTCGGCCGAGCCGCTGCCCGCGTATGAGCCGGAGGTCACCGGAGAGCAGGCGGAGCGGCTGGGGGGCGAGGAGGAGGTCTACACCGCGCTGGTGGTGGGCCTGCGGGCGTATGTCGCGAAGAACGGTTTCCGGTCGGTTCTGGTGGGGCTCTCGGGTGGGATCGACTCGGCGCTGGTGGCCACGATCGCGTGCGACGCGTTGGGGGCGGGGAATGTGTACGGCGTTTCCATGCCGTCCCGGTATTCGTCGGACCACTCCCGGGACGACGCGGCTGAGCTGGCCCGGCGGACGGGGCTTAACTTCCGGACGGTGCCGATCGGGCCGATGTTCGACGTATACATGGAATCGCTTGGGCTGACGGGGCTGGCGGAGGAGAACCTTCAGTCGCGGCTGCGCGGCACGTTGCTGATGGCTCTGTCCAACCAGGAGGGGCATATCGTCCTGGCGCCCGGGAACAAGTCGGAGCTGGCGTGTGGCTATTCGACGCTCTACGGCGACTCGGTGGGGGCGTACGGGCCGATCAAGGATGTTTACAAGACGACCGTCTTCCGGCTCGCGAAGTGGCGCAACCAGGCGGCGGTGGAGCGGGGTGACATACCGCCGATACCGGAGAACTCGATTGTGAAGCCGCCGAGTGCGGAGTTGCGGCCGGGGCAGGTGGATACGGATTCGCTGCCGGACTATGAGGTGCTGGACCAGATCCTGGAGCTTTACGTCGACCGCGATCAGGGTGCGTCGGAGATCGTTGCCCGGGGCTTCGCCCCGGACCTGGTCACGCGCATTCTGCGGATGACGGATACCGCGGAGTACAAGCGGCGGCAGTACCCGCCCGGGACGAAGATCTCCCCGAAGGTGTTCGGGAAGGACCGACGGCTGCCGATTACGAACCGCTGGCGCGAAAGTTAGCGGGCGAGCAGGCTACTGCCCGGCCTTACGTTGCTGGCTTTCCACCGTGGGTGGTTTTTGCCCGCCCCTGGTTCTGGTCCGTGGTGGGTCGGGGGTGGTCCGGGGTGGGCCGTTCCGGACCCATGATTTACGGCCCGACGGCCGGTTACGTTGTGTTGGCCGGTGAGGCCTGTGTCGGACCACAAATCACGGGCAAGCGTCCGGAACAACCCACCCCTCCCCACCCCCTCACGTCGAGTGTTGTGCGCACTCGCACCGCCGTGTGTTGTGGGCACTCGCGCCACCCGTGTGTTGTGGGCAGTCGTTCCGCTGGGGCGGAACGGGTGGGCACAACACCGGGCCACCGTCCCGCACCGGCAAACCCCGGGGCCCAGGGGCAAAGCCCCGGTTTCCGGGAAGGGGCGGGAATTGGGGAAACCCACCCACGGCACCCCCGCAGCCGGGGCGGAGCCCCGCCGCGCGGCGGAGCCGCATAGCGGTACAGGCGGGAAGGGGCGCCCGACCCCGTTATTCGCGACCCGGCGCAGCCGGAGACGTGCTGCCGGGCAGCCGCCTGCTCACCCCGTGGGCGACCACCCGGGAGGCCCGGGACCCGTCGCGGTCCAGGAAGCCCGCCAGCAGGGCAATGGCCAGGCCGGTCACGGCCAGGACCGCGCCGACCAGAGTCGGCGACATCCACCCCCAGCCCGCCGCGATCGCGGCGCCGCCCAGCCACGCGCCACCCGCGTTCGCGAGATTGAACGCGGAGTGGTTCGAGGCCGACGCCAGGGTCGGCGCGTCCTGGGCCTTGTTCATGACCAGCATCTGCAACGGCGTGGTCGTCATAAAGCCGACCGCGCCGATGACGACGACCGTGGCGAGGGCCGCCCAGCGGACATGGACGGTGAAGTTGAAGAGGACCAGGACCACGGCGAGCGTCGCGAGCGAACCGTACAGGGTCGGGCGCAGAGCGCGGTCGGTCAGCGGACCGGCGATCAGCGCGCCCAGCGTCATACCGATGCCGAAGAGGGCGAGAACGATCGTCACCGAGGATTCAGCGAAGCCGGTGACATCGGTCATCATCTTGGCGAGATAGCTGTAGACGGCGAAGACCCCGGCGAAGCCGAAGACCGCAGTGAGCAGCCCGAGCAGCACCTGGCGGTTGCCCAGGGCGCGCAGCTCATGACCGAGGCCGCCCTGGTGGCCCAGCGGAAGCCGCGGGATCAGCGCGGACAGCGCGGCCATCGCGAACAGGCCGATGACCGTGACGACGAGGAACGTGGCTCGCCAGCCCAGTTGCTGGCCGAGCGCGGTCCCCGCCGGGACGCCGACGATGTTGGCGACGGTCAGCCCGAGGAACATCGTGGCGACGGCCCGCGCCCGCCGCTCGGGTGCGACCAGCCGGGCGGCGACCACCGCGCCGACCCCGAAGAACGCGCCGTGCGGCAGCCCGGCGAGCACCCGTCCGGCCAGCAGCGTGCCAAAGCCGGGGGCAAGGGCGGAGGCGAGGTTGCCGATGGTGAAGAGGGCCATCAGCAGTATCAGCATCCGCTTGCGCGGGACGCGGGCACCGACGGCGGTGAGCATGGGGGCGCCGATGACGACGCCGATGGCGTAGGCGGAGACGAGGTAACCGGCGGTGGGCACGGAGGTGCCCAGATCGTCGGCGACATTGGGCAGCAGGCCCATCATCACGAACTCCGTGGTGCCGATGCCGAAGGCACTGATCGCCAGGGCCAGCACGGCCAGGGGCATGGGAGGACCTTTCAGGGCGGCAGAGGTCAAGGCAGGGCTGTATGTTTTCACGCGGAACAAATTCTCGCAGCTGATTTGTTCCGGGAGACAACAAACAGGTTGCGAGACGGCTACAGCCCGACGGACGCCGCGATCGGCAGATGGTCGCTGCCCGTCGCCGGGAGCGTCCACGAGGACAGCGGCTCAATCCCCCTGACCATGATCTGGTCGATCCGTGCCACCGGGAACTCAGCGGGCCAGCTGAAGCCGAAGCCCGCGCCCGCCGCGCCCTGTGTGGAGCGCATCTGGGAGGTGACCGGGGCCAGCGCCCGGTCGTTCATGGTCCCGTTGAGGTCACCGAGCAGCACCACCCGCTCGAGTGGTTCCCGGGCGATCGCCTCGCCCAGTTGCTCCGCGGCGTCATCGCGCTGGTTCGCGGTGAACCCGGCCTTGAACTTCACCCGCACCGACGGCAGATGCGCCACATAGAAGGCGACATCGCCCTGCTCGGTGGTCACCGTGGTACGCATCGCGCGGGTCCAGCCCATCTTGATGTCCACGGGCTCGGTCGCGCTCAGCGGATACTTGCTCCACAGGCCGACGGTGCCCTCCACGGCGTGATGACGGTACGTGCCTTTGAGGACGGCGTCGTAAGTGGCGACCGAGCGGTTCGGCAGCTCCTCCACGGCGATGACATCCGCGCCTGAATCGGCCAGATCGCGGGCCGTGGCGGTCGGGTCGGGGTTGTCGGCGTCCACATTGTGGGTGAGGACGGTGAGGTCACCGTCGGCGCCGGTCTTGTCGGTGACCAGTGGGCCGAAGAGATTGGCCCAGACAAGCAGCGGCAGCAGCAGGGCGATCAGCGCGGTTGCCGAGCGCCGCAGCAGGGCGAGCAGAAGAAGCAGCGGGATGCCCAGCCCGATCCAGGGCAGAAGGGTTTCCAGCAGGCTGCCGAGGTTTCCAATGGTATTGGGAATCTTGGAATGCAAGGCCATGGCCGAACCGAGGAGCACGGCGAGTGCGGCGAGCACCCAGCCGCGTCGCCACTTGCCCCTGCCGCCCCAGCGGCCGAGCGCCCGGCGGCCCCGGGCAGAGGAACCAGGGCGCCCGGACCGCTCCGCGGTGACCTCTCCCGCCTCCGTCATATACGCCCGTGCCATGCGTCTTTCCTCACTGCCCAAGTACCGCTGGCCATCGATGCAAGAACGATAGGCGATGGTCAGCAATTGTCCCGAAAAGGTCCTTGGCCCGCTCTCGGCGGGCCCCTCGGTGTGCAGGACGATCACGGGTGCGGGACGGGTTCCGTGCTGGGCTGCCTGCGTCGCTGATGTGACACAACGCGCACATTCAGCGAAGGGCGACGCGGGCTCCCCCCTTTCCGCGCCCACGTTCCTGGTGTCACCATGGAGTGCGATCCGGGGACGCCGTAAGGGCGCCTCGAGACGAGACCACAGGAGCCAATGCAATGACGCATGCCCAGGGAGCGGCGGCCGACAGCAGCAAGGCGCTGTACGGCGGAGCCCAGAACCGACGCATCACCGTCCGCGATCTCGCCACCGCCAAGGAGCGCGGCGAGAAGTGGCCCATGCTGACCGCTTATGACGCGATGACCGCGTCTGTCTTCGATGAGGCCGGTATTCCGGTCATGCTGGTCGGCGATTCGATGGGTAACTGCCATCTCGGCTATGACACCACCGTGCCCGTCACGATGGACCAGATGACCCTTCTGTCCGCCGCCGTCGTACGGGGCACCCGGCGCGCCCTCATCGTCGGCGATATGCCCTTCGGTTCCTATCAGGAGGGCCCCACGCAGGCGTTGCGCAACGCCACCCGGCTGGTGAAGGACGCCGGGGTCGGCGCCGTGAAGCTGGAGGGCGGCGAGCGTTCGCTGCACCAGACCGAGCTGCTGGTCTCCGCCGGCATCCCGGTGATGTCGCATCTCGGCCTCACCCCGCAGTCCGTCAACACCATGGGGTACCGGGTGCAGGGCCGTAGCGACGAGGCCGCGCATCAGCTGCTGCGCGATGCCAAGGCGGCTCAGGACGCGGGTGCCTTCGCCGTTGTCCTGGAGCTGGTACCGGCCGAGCTGGCTGCCGAGGTCACCCGCTCGCTGCACATTCCGACCGTCGGCATCGGCGCTGGTCCGGGCTGTGACGCGCAGGTGCTGGTGTGGACCGACATGGCGGGGCTGACCGCGGGGAAGATGCCGCGCTTCGTCAAGCAGTACGCGCAGCTTCGGGAGGCGCTGGGTGGGGCGGCGAAGGCCTTCGCCGAGGATGTCGTCGGGGGCGGTTTTCCGCTGGAGGAGCACACCTTCCACTGACGTCGGCGCGCGCGTCTTTCGTCGCGGGGTAGCCCCTATCCCGTCGCCTTCCCGGCGCCGGGGCGGGGGCTTCCCCCGTCTCACCCCTTCCCGGCTGCACCGATCTGCGGCTCCGCCGCGTGGCGGGGCTTGCGCCCGGCTGCGGGGTGCCGGGGGTGGGTTTCCCCGTATCCCGCCCCTTCCCGGAAACCGGGGCTCGCGCCCCGGGCCCCGGGGTTGGCCCGGTGCGGGACGGTGGCCGGTGTTGTGCCCACCCGTGCCGCCCCTCGGGCGGCCCGAGTGCCCACAACACTCGGGGCCACCATCCAGACCTGCCCCAACGTGTCGGCCGACCCCGTAGCGGGGTTCCGCTGTCGGCGGGGTGTCGGTTGGTTGTCGGTGGTGGGTGAGACAGTTGGTGACATGACGCGACAGAATGCCGTAGAAGTACGCGGACTGGTCAAGCACTTCGGTGCTACCAGGGCCGTCGACGGGGTGGACCTCACGGTAAAGGAAGGCACTGTCCTTGGTGTGCTCGGGCCGAATGGCGCGGGCAAGACCACTCTCGTCCGTTGTCTGTCCACGCTGCTGGTGCCCGACGCGGGTACCGCCACCGTGGCGGGATATGACGTAGTGCGCCAGCCACGCGCGCTGCGCCGCACCATAGGTCTGACCGGGCAGTACGCCTCGGTCGATGAGAAGCTGTCCGGCTGGGAGAACCTGTACATGATCGGGCGGCTGCTCGATCTGCCCCGGGCCGCCGCGCGCCGTCGCGCGGATGATCTGCTGGAGCGGTTCTCGCTGAACGAGGCCGCGAAGAAGCCCGCCGCCCAGTACTCCGGCGGGATGCGCCGCCGCCTCGACCTGGCCGCCTCCATGATCGGCGACCCGCAGGTGCTCTACCTGGATGAGCCGACCACCGGCCTGGACCCGCGTACCCGTAACGAGGTGTGGGACGAGGTCAAGCGGATGGCCTCAGAGGGCACCACGGTCCTGCTCACCACGCAGTACATGGAGGAGGCCGAGCAGCTCGCCAACGAGCTGACGGTCATCGACCGCGGCAAGGTCATCGCCGAGGGCCAGATCCATGAGCTGAAGGCGAAGGTCGGCGGTCGCACCCTGCAGATCCGTCCCACCGACGCCGGTGAGCTGCACCGGATGGTCGGCGCCATCGCGCAGGCCGGTCTGGACGGGATCGCCGGGGCGACCGCGGATGAGGCGGACGGGGTGGTGAACGTGCCGATCGTCAGCGATGAACAGCTCACCGCGGTGGTCAGCCTGCTCGGTGAGCGCGGCTTCGCGCTGGCCGGGATCAACACCCATATGCCCAGTCTGGACGAGGTCTTCCTGGCCATCACCGGCCAGAAGGCCACCCACCAGGAAGTGGCCGGAAACGACAAGGAACTTGAGGAGGTCGCGGCATGAGCGCGGCAACGGCCACTGCTCCGGCGCCGGTCAAGCCGGGGGCCGATGAGGGGCGGATAGGGCTGCGGGGGAATCTGCGGCACATCGGCGCGCTGGTCCGACGGCACGCCCTGCAGATCAAGCAGGACCCAGAGTCGATGATGGACGCGCTGCTGATGCCGGTCATCTTCACCCTGCTGTTTGTGTTCGTCTTCGGCGGCGCGATCGGCGGCGGGGGCATGGAGGGCGGCCGGGAGAATTACGTGCAGTATCTGATGCCCGGGATGATGGCCATGATGGGCATGAACATCGCCATGGCGGTGGGCACCGGCATCAACGAGGACTTCCGCAAGGGGGTGATGGACCGCTTCCGGTCCATGCCCATCGCCCGCTCCTCGGTGCTGGTCGCCAAGGTTGTGGTGGAGATCGGCCGGATGCTGATCGCCATCACCGTGCTGCTGACCGTCGGTTTCCTGGTCGGCCTGGACATCCATGGCCGCTGGCTGGAGATGTTCGCGGCGATCGGTCTGACGGCGCTCTTCGGTGCCTCACTGGTGTGGATCTTCATGCTGCTGGGGCTCACCATGCGCACCGCGCAGGCCGTCCAGGGTGTGTCCTTTCTGGTGCTGATGCCACTGCAGTTCGGCTCCTCGGTCTTCGTGCCGGTCAAGACCATGCCGGGATGGCTGGAGACCTTTACCAGCGTCAATCCGCTGACTCATGTGGCGGACGCCTCCCGGGGGTTGATGACCGGGTATGGGGCGGTCGCCCAGCCCGCGATGTGGACCGTGATCTGGGCCGTCGGGCTGACCGCGGTCATGGCCCCGGTGGCGATCGCGAAGTTCCGTAAGAAGGCCTGAGACCGGGCTCAGATGAGGGCGGCGGCCTCTGTCATGGAGAGCTCGCCGCCCTCGGCGTATGCCCGCTCGTACGCCGCGTCGCCCAGCGCCGCCCGTGTCGCCCGCTCCGCCCGCTCCCGGGACTCCCGCAGCATGGCGGGCTGATACCAGTGAGGCGGGTACAGCCTGCCGAACGCGCCGAGCAGGCGCGCGGCGTCCGGCGCCCGGTCGAGGGCGCACACCGCCTCGGCGGTCATGGCCAGATAGCTGATCGCCAGCTCCGGCACGATCATCTCGCCGAGCTGGTCCCGGGTCTCCTCGATCGCTGTCCGAAACCTGGTGCGCGCCGTCTCCGGCCTGCCCTCCAGCGTCTCCAGCCAGCCGAACAGCCCCTCGACCATGCCGAGGAAGAGCCGTGCCGCCCCCTTGCCGAAGTCTGTCACCAGCGCGTCGAGTTGCTCCCGGCACTCGGCCAGCCGTCCGGTGCGTCCCAGCCACGTCGTGAGGTGGAGCCGGGCGAGGGGGACGGCGTCGGTGGTGAGCCGCTCGCTCTCGGCCAGCGTCTCGCGCAGCAGCCGCTCGCCCGCCTCGCCCTGCCCGGACTCCACCAGCGCACCGCCCAGCCGGGCACGCAGCATCGACACCTGGGACTGTGCGCCCAGCCCCTCGGCGATGCGGATGCCCCGCCGGGTGTCCTCGATGGCGCCGGCCAGATCGCCGCGGCGTTCGCGCATTTCACCCCGGCTGGACAGTGCCTCGGCCATACCCCAGCCATTGTCGAGCCGGGTGAAGATCTCCAGGCTTTCGTCGGCGTCCCGGATCGCCTGCGTCTGCCGGTGCGGGATATCGCCCCGCAGCCGGGAACGCATCTGAAGCGCGTAGCCCAGCTCCCAGTCGTATCCGAGTTCCCGGCACGTCGTCACCGTGGCGTCCATGAGCTCTGGCAGCCGGGTGAACTCACCGAGCAGTACGCAGGCGTAGAACCAGACCAGTCCGGGGTTGCGGCATGTCTGCGGCTGGCCTGGCCGGTAGCTGTCGACGATGCCGCGCAGCAGCTCCCTGGTCTCCGGCTCGGTCGCCGCGTCCAGGGAGAACGGCTCGGCTACCGCGAGCTCGACCATGCGCACCCCGCGCCGGGCCTCCCACAGCTGTTCCGGGTCCATGGGCGGCGGCGCGTCCGTGCAGCCCTCGGCGAGCGGGGGCGCGGGGATGACGGGCGGTTCAAAGGGGTTCGGGCCCAGCGCGGCGGCGGCCCGGCACCAGGTACGGGCGTCGGTACGGTGGTCGCGCAGCTGCCAGAACCAGCTCATGGACAGGGCCAGACACAGCGCCTCGTGCTCATCCCGGGCGTCGAGGGCATGACGCAGCGCGGTGCGGATGTTGTCGTGCTCGCTCTCCAGCCGGTCCAGATGGCGACGCTGCTCGGGGCCGCGCAGCAACGCGTCGGTGGTGCGGGCGAGTTCCCGGTAGGTGACCAGGTGCCGCTGCTCGACGGTGGACCGCTCCCCCGCCTCCGCGAGGCGCTCGGCCGCGTATTCGCCGACGGTCTCCAGCAGCCGGTAACGCATCCCGTTGCCGGGGGTGGGGGCTGCGACCACCAGCGACTTGTCGACAAGCGAGCCGAGCAGCGCGGTCACATCGCGCGGGTCAACGCCGTCGCCGGAGCAGACCGCCTCCGCCTGCGCCAGCTCGCAGCCGCCCGAGAAGACCGACAGCCTGCGCAGCACTGCCCGTTCCGGGGCGTCGAGCAGTTCCCAGGACCAGTCGACGACCGCGCGCAGGGTCTGCTGCCGGGGCAGCGCGGTCCGGCTGCCGCTGGTCAGCAGCCGGAAGCGGTTGTCCAGGCGGTCGGCGAGCTGGCGTGGGGTGAGGGCACGCAGCCGGGCGGCGGCCAGTTCGATGGCGAGTGGGAGGCCGTCCAGCCTACGGCAGATCTCCGCGCAGGCCGCTGGGTCCTGGTCGGTGCGGAAGCCGGGGCGGGTGACCGCGCCCCGTTCTTCCAGCAGCCGCAGCGCAACCGGGTCCGGCAGCGGATCCACCACCAGGGCGGACTCACCCGGCACACCCAGCGGTTCTCGGCTGGTGGCGAGCACGGTGACCTGCGGGCATTCGGTGAGCAGCTTCTCCACGAGCCGCGCCGCCGCGTCGATGACATGCTCGCAGTTGTCCAGCAGGAGCAGCATGCGCTGGTGGGCACAGCGCTCGGCGAGCTGGGCGAGCGGATCCAGCGCGTGCGGGTCGGTGGCCGCGCGCAGCCCCTCGGCGGTGGTGCCGCGGATGACGGTCTCCCGGCCGCCGAGCGCGGTGAGAACGGTCTCGGCGACGGTGTCCGGGTCCCGGGTGGGCGCGAGTTCGGCCAGCCATACGCCATCGGGCCACTGGCCGGCGACCGCGTCGGCGGCCTCCTGGGAGAGCCGGGTCTTGCCGGCCCCGCCCGGCCCGAGCAGGGTGACCAGCCGGTATCGGCCGAGTTCGGTGCGGATCTCGGCCAGCTCCTCCTCGCGGCCGACAAAGGACGTCAGCCGCGCCCGGAGGTTCCCGGCCGCCCGTGCGGGTGCCGCTGCGGGCGCTGGTGCGGGTGCCGGTGCGGGCGCCTGCTGTGGCGGTGGCTCCGGCGGGAGCAGCAACTCCGCGTGCAGGGCGCGTAGTTCGACCCCGGGGTCGGCGCCGAGCAGCTCAACGATTTCGGCCCGTACGGTCTCGTACGCGGCCAGCGCCTCGGCGGTCCGTCCGGCGTCACGCAGCGCCCGCATCCGCAGCGCCTGCAGCGGCTCGTCCAGTGGATGCTCAGCGCACAGCTCCGCCAGTTCGGCCAGCACCGACTCGGGCCGCCCCAGCGCCAGTTGGGCCTCGGCGCGCCCCCGCCGTACCTCCAGTTGCCGTGCCTCGGCCCGTACGGCCGCCGGTCCGCCACCGTCCGGCAGATCGGCGAAGGCGGGCCCGCGCCACAGCGCCAGCGCCCCCTCCAGCAGTCGCGCGGCCTGCCCGGCGTCCCCGTCCGCCAGGGCGCGTGCGCCGTCGTCCGCCAGCCGTGCGAAGCGGGCGGCGTCCACCTCGTCCGGCCCGGCGCACAGCCGGTAGCCGTCGTGCTCGGAGGCGATGGCTTCCCGGCCCAGCAACCGGCGCAGCCGCCCGATCAGCGCCTGCAGGGCGCCCGTGGCATCGGCGGGCGGGTCGCCCTGCGCCCACACCTCACCGACCAGCGTGTCCGCCCGGACCGTACGCCCCTGGGCCATCGCGAGCGCGGTCAGCAGGGCACGCAGCCGCGCCCCGCCGAGCGGCACGGTGGTGCCGTCGTCGCGGAGCACCTGCGTCGTTCCGAGGATCCGATAGCGGTAGCCCACCCGCCCATTGTCTCCTCGGGACACCCGGCTCACCTGGCCAGGTACGGTCAGGGCCCATGACCACCGCTTTGGCGCAGCACCGGATAAGTCCCGTCTTCCTCGGACTGGTGGCGATCATGGGGGCATCGGGCTGGGCGGTCTGGCGGGACGCCCCGCCACTGGCCGGCCTGTGGGTGTTCTTGTTCATCGTCTCGGCCTGGATCGTCTCGCTCTGTCTGCATGAGTACGCACACGCCCGTGCCGCGCTGCACAGCGGGGATCTCTCCGTGGGCGCGAAGGGCTACCTGACGTTCAACCCGCTGAAGTACACCCATGCTCTGCTGAGCATCGTGCTGCCCGTCCTCTTTGTCATCATGGGCGGGATCGGGCTGCCGGGCGGCGCGGTGTTCATCGAGCGTCACCGGATCCAGGGCCGGGTGAAGCACAGCCTGATCTCGGCCGCCGGGCCGCTGACAAACGCGGCGCTGGCGGTGGCGCTGACCGCGCCCTTCTGGCTGGACGCGCTGGACGGCGTACCGACGGCTTTCCGCTTCTCCCTGGCCTTCCTGGCGATGCTGCAGGTGACGGCGGCGATCCTGAACTTTCTGCCGGTGCCGGGGCTGGATGGCTACGGGGTGCTGGAACCGTGGCTTTCCCAGGGTGCGCGACGGCAGCTGGAGCCCTTCGCGCCGTTCGGTCTGATCGCGGTCTTCGGCTGTCTGTGGATCCCGGAGATCAGCCAGTTCTTCTGGAACGGCATCCACACGCTGATGGCGTCGCTGGGCGTCCCGCAGTGGGATGTCTCCTACGGGCTGGAGTTCTTCCGCTTCTGGGAGGGCGAGCCGGTCGTCACTTCTCAGTGACGCACTGGGACGCGGCGGCCTTGTCCGCCTTCGCCTTGCTCCAGTAGAACCAGGCCATATTCGAGGCGACGCCCAGCATCAGGATCCAGACGATCCCCAGCCAGCTCCCCTTGGAGAAGGAGACCACGGCGGCGGCGAGAGAGAGCGCACAGACGAGCAGGGCGTAGAGGGCGATACGGGGCATGAGGGCGGGCTCCAGATCGGGGCTTGCGGATACGGGGCCATTGTCCCCCATGCCCCTGGCGGTCAGATGTCGGTGAGGCGGACTCCGGCGTGTGCCCGGTAGCGGCGGTTGACCGAGATCAGATTGGCCACCAGCGACTCGACCTGGTGGGCATTGCGCAGCCGTCCGGAGAACACCCCGCGCATCCCCGGGATACGGCCCGCGAGCGCCTGGACGATCTCACAGTCGGCCCGCGCCTCACCGAGCACCATGACATCGGTGTCGATCTTCTCAATCGCCGGGTCCTGCAGCAGCACGGCCGACAGATGGTGGAAGGCGGCCGTCACCCGGGACTCCGGCAGCAGCGCGGCTGCCTGCTCGGCGGCGCTGCCCTCCGCGGGCTTCAGCGCGTAGGCGCCCTTCTTGTCGAAGCCCAGCGGGTTGACGCAGTCGACCACCAGCTTCCCGGCGAGCTCCGCCCGCAGCCCCTCCAGGGTCTTGGCGTGCCCGTCCCACGGCACCGCCACGATCACCACATCGCTGCGCCGGGCACACTCACTGTTGCCGGCGCCCTCGACACCGTGGCCCAGCTCGTCAGCGGCGGTCTGTGCCCGCTCAGCGGCCCGCGATCCGATGATCACCTTCTGCCCCGCCTTGGCGAGCCGGTAGGCGAGACCGCGCCCCTGATCACCGGTGCCACCGAGCACACCGACAACGAGCTCGGAGACATCCGGAAGGTCCCAGGGATCCTTCCTGGGTGCGGGCTGTGCGGGCTGTGCGGGGTGTCCGGGCTGTGCGGGCTTGGGTGCAGGAGAAGTCATACGGCAGATCCTGCCAGTACCTGGGAGCAGCCGCGTTACTGGGGAGTAGTGTCACGCCTCACGCCGCGCCGCACGGCTGGTATGAGCTGATGAACCGCAAGCCCGCCCGACCTGCGCACCGGCGCAAGCTACCCGCAGGTTTACGCCACCCGCACCACCCCGGTGCGGCAGGATGGTGGGGCATGGATGCTGTACGGGTGGCACTGTTGCGAGAAGTGCTCGCCGGGACCGAGTGGTTGCAGGCCACTCGGCGGTTTGCTGGGGCTTTGCGGGCCTCCCTGACGCCGCATGGTGGCGGGCTGCTGCTGGTGGGCAGCGAGAGCTATGAGCCGTGGCATCTGGCGGCGCACCTGGATGACGAGGCCGCCTGGTCCGGGCTGCCGGAGCTGTCGCCGACGCTGGTACGGCACCATGTCCCGGCCGCCGCACCGGCGCAGCTCTCCGTCGGGCTCGGGCGGATCGAGGCGGCCCGGCGTGGTGAGACGCTGCTCGTCGTCGCCCCGGACCGGCCGGGCGCGGCGCTGCTGGAACGGGTGCACGGTGCCCGTCGGGTGGGGGCCACCGTCTTCGCCATGGACGGCGGGCAGCCGGACGCCGGCGAGCTGCATGACATCGCGCACGACGCGCTCACCGCGGACAGCACCGGGCTGGATCTCGATATGGTCCAGCATCTCGTCAGCGCCGCCGCCGGAGAGAACAGCTCCCCTGTCCCACGCCCGCGATCCCGGCGCCGCTTCCGGGACCGGCTCTCCCGGCTCGCCGATCAGCTCACCGCGCCACCGCCGACTCGCTGGTAGGCCAGTCGCTCTTAATCCAGTTGCCCGGGCACGGTGTGGCGACTGATCATGGTTTTTCGTGTCCTCTCCGCTGCGCAACGTGCTGCCCGATCTGTCCCCATGGCGCTCCTCGCGCGACTTCCGGCTGATGTGGTGGGCCGGGGCAATCACCGTCTTCGGCAGCTTCCTCACCTTTGTGGCGCTGCCGCTCCAGCTCAAGGAGCTGACCGGCTCACCGTTAGCGGTCGGGGTGATCGGCGCGGTGGAGCTGGTCCCGCTGATCGTCTTCGGGCTGTACGGCGGTGCGCTCGCGGACGCCGTCGACCGGCGGAAGCTGATCATCTGGACCGAGGTGGCGCTGGGCGGCACGGCTCTGCTCCTGTTGACCAACACCCTCCTGGCCAGCCCGCTGATCTGGCCGCTGTACGCGGCTGCCGCGCTGACCAGCGCGCTCACCGGGCTGCAGCGTCCGGCGCTGACCGCGATCGTGCCGCGGATTGTCCCGCACGAGCAGCTGGCGGCGGCAGCCGCGCTGAACTCGGCGCGCTGGCAGATCGGCGCCATCGCGGGTCCCTCGGCCGCCGGGCTGGTGATCGTCTACGCCGGGCTGGAGGTGGCGTACGCGCTCGATGTCCTGACCTTCGCCGTCTCCGTGCTGCTGGCCTGGCAGCTGCGCCCCTGCCCCGCCGCCCATGACGCCGGGAAGCCCTCGCTGCGCGGTATCGCGGAGGGCGCCGTCTACGCCTGGCGGCGCAAAGAGCTGCTGGGCACCTATGTCGTCGATGTGGCGGCGATGTTCTTCGCCCTGCCCATCGCCGTCTTCCCGTTCCTCGCCGATCAGCTGGACGCTCCCTGGGCGCTGGGCCTGATGTACGCCGCCCTCCCGCTCGGCAGCGCCCTCGTCAGCGTGACCAGTGGCTGGACCAGCCGGGTCCAGCGGCACGGCCGGGCGGTCGTCGTCGGTGCGGCCGGTACGGGTGTGGCCATCGCCGCCGCGGGGCTGGCCGGCAATATCTGGCTGGTGCTGCTCTCGCTGACCGTCGCAGGCGGCTTCGACATGGTCAGCGGCATCTTCCGGTCCGCCATGTGGAATCAGACCATCCCCGATGAGCTACGGGGACGGCTGGCCGGGATCGAGCTGCTTTCGTACACCGGCGGCCCCCAGCTCGGCCATGTCCGGGCGGGCGGTATGGCGGCGCTCACCTCCGTCCGTACCTCGATGTGGATCGGAGGCCTGACATGTGTGGCGGCGGTCGGCCTGCTGGCCGTATGCCTGCCGAGGCTGATGGCTTATGACGCCCGCACCAATGAGCACGCCCGGCGGATGCGGGAGCAGAAGGCCGCTCAGTCGTGACGGGTGTCCCCCTCCCCGCCCCCGTTCCCCTCCGCCTGTTCCTGATCACGCCAGCGTGGATCGTTCTGCCACTCCCGGTTGCGCTCCCGCGCGATCTCCATCGCGTGCGCGGCCTCCTCCCGGCTGGCATACGGTCCGAAACGGTCCAGCGCCCGGCACTCAGGCCCTTCCTCGACGGTCTTGTGCTTGAGGCAGTAGTACCACTCGCCCGGCTTACCGACGGTCTTGCGCTTGAAGAGACCCATGCCGTCATGCTGCCCCAGTGGCCGGTTCCCTACCACGGTTAGACTCGCGCACATGTCTGGCCAGTCTCTTCTCGTCCCCGGCACGCTGTCCCCGATGCGTACCGTGCCCGCCTCGATCCCGCGTCCCGAGTATGTCGGCAAAGAGTCCCCGACCCCCTACACCGGGCCGGAGGTGCAGGACGCCGAGACCATCGAGAAGATGCGGATCGCGGGCCGTATCGCCGCCCGGGCGCTGGCGGAAGCCGCCAAGCACATCGCGCCGGGCATCACCACCGACAAGCTGGATGAGGTCGCGCACGCGTATATGTGTGACCACGGCGCCTACCCGTCGACGCTCGGCTACCGGAAGTACCCCAAGTCACTGTGCAGCTCGGTCAACGAGGTCATCTGCCACGGCATCCCCGACTCCACGGTGCTGCGCGACGGCGACATCGTGAACCTGGATGTCACCGCGTATATCCACGGGGTGCACGGCGACAACAACGCCACGTATCTGTGCGGCGAGGTGAAGGAGGAGTCCCAGCTGCTGGTCGAGCGGACCCGGGAGGCGTTGAACCGTGCCATCAAGGCGGTACGGCCAGGGCGCCAGATCAACATCATCGGCCGGGTCATCGAGTCCTACGCCAGGCGCTTCGGCTACGGCGTCGTCCGTGACTTCACCGGGCACGGCATCAATACGTCCTTCCACTCCGGTCTGATCGTCCCGCACTACGACGATGAGCGGGCCACCACCGTGATGCAGCCGGGGATGACCTTCACGATCGAGCCCATGCTGACCCTGGGCACCTATGAGTGGGACATGTGGGAGGACGGCTGGACGGTCGTGACGAGGGACCGCAAGCGCACCGCGCAGTTTGAGCACACGCTCGTGGTGACGGAGTCAGGAGCGGAAATTCTCACGCTGCCCTGACACCTCTGTGATTGCTTTCGCGTTTTTACGGCTTCACGACGGGCGTCGGGATAGGCTGATTTTGCCGACAGGGTGTCGGCAAGGGATTGACTTAGGTAAGCCTAAGTAGGAAGATCGGTGGTACGCAAGCACCTCGCTGCTGCCCTCCCTTCACACTGGTCTCCGGAGGCCCGCCTTGGCCGCGTCCGACACAACCCCGTTCTCCACGCTGATCCGCACCGCCTCACATGAGCAGCACACGGAGGCGGAGAACTCGTCGTTCATGGGCGATCTGCTCGGCGGCAAGCTGGGCGTGGCGGCGTACAAGCGCTATACCGAGCAACTGTGGTTCATCTACCGCGCATTGGAGGAGTCAGCAGGCCGCCTCGTGGACGACCCGGTCGCCGGACCCTTCATCCGCTCCGACCTGTTCCGTGTCGCCTCCCTGGAGCGTGATCTGACCCACCTGCACGGCGGCACGGACTGGGCCGTAGGCCTCAAGCCCCTAGCGGCCACAGCCGACTACGCCACCCGGATCACCGAGGTCGCCCTCGACTGGCCGGGCGGCTATGTGGCCCACCACTACACCCGCTATCTCGGTGACCTCTCCGGCGGCCAGATCATCCGCGGTACGGCGGAGAAGACCTGGGGTTTCGAGCGCAAGGGCGACGGCGTCCGGTTCTATGTCTTCGAGGACATCGCCAACCCGGCCGCCTTCAAGCGCGAATACCGTGCGCTGCTGGACGCCATCCCGGCCGACGACCTGGAGAAGCAGCGCATCGTCGATGAGTGCAAGCGCGCTTTCGCGCTGAACACCGCGGTCTTCGAGGACTTGGGCGGGCAGTTCTCCATCAGCGCCTGACCCGGGCCACCCGACCGCCGATCTCGAGCGGGGGCTTACGCCCCCAGACCCCCGAGGTGTTGTGGGCACTCTCCCCCAGCTAACTCCCCCAGCTAACGCTGGGGGTGCCCCCAGGAGGTGTCCCCAGCCCCGCGAGGGGCGTGGGCCCGCCCTGCTACGCACCCACCCACCCACACCAGCCACGACGCTCCGGCCAACCCCAAGGCGGAGCTCGCGACGCTTGGTGGGCACAACACCCGGCCACCGGCCCGCACCAGGCCACCCCGGGGCCCGGGGCAAAGCCCCGATTGCCGGGAAGGGGAGGGCATAGGGGAAACCCGCCCCCGACACCCCCGCGGCCGGGGGCGGAGCCCCGCCACGCGGCGGAGCCGCATATGGGTACGGCCGGGAGGGGAGGGACCGGCAAACCCCGGGGTTTGGGGAGCGATCCTCCCCGTAACGGTGGTCGGCTGGTGCTCCCCGTTCGTCAGTCACCCGGGCCCGGTAAGGTGCGGACCTGCGAATGTGGATTCGGGGGCCTCGGGGAGGGCACGGGCATGAAAGCGCGAGTGCTGGCAGCGGCGGGAGTCGCCATGGCGCTGGCCGCGACGCTGTCGGGCTGTATGACGGTGCACGGCGAGACGGCGATCGTGCCGGCGACAAGCAAGGCCGAGGCCAAGAAGGTCCTCAAGGACTTCGTCACGGTCACCAACAAGGCCAACCAGGCCTACGACGCCAAACTCAACGCCACCATCGAACGGGACGCCCTGGGCGATATCGACCAGGCCGGGCTGAAGGCACGGCATGCGATCACCCCTGAGGGTGACGAGGAATACCAGCCGCTGAAGCTGACCAGCACTCAGTTCCATATCCCCCAGCAGGCGGGCTGGCCGAAGTTCTTCGTGGTCGACGCGGCCAGCAACAAGGCGAGCGAGAAACGCTGGATGCTGGTCTTCGCCCGGGACAGCATCGACGACAAGTGGAAAGCGGCCTATCTGGGGCTGCTGAACCCGGACGATGTACCGGACCTGGCCAAGGACGAGGACGGCTACGCCAAGGCCGTACCGAACGGCGGCGGGGCTGACCTGCTCATCGCGCCGGACAAGCTGAGCAAGGCGTACACCACCTACCTCCAGGACGGCAAGGGCAGCACCTTCGCCGATGGCCCGCAGACCACGGAGTGGCGCGAGAGGCGGGAGAAGTGGGCCAACCGGCCCGCGGCTCGTAATGAGTGGGCGGACCTGCCAGCCGACTCCGAGCAGTACCCGCCGATGGGGCTGTACACCGAGGACGGCGACGCGCTGGTCTTCTTCGCCTCGCACCACCACACCAAGCAGACCGTGGCCGAGGGGTATACACCGAAGGTCGACCCGCTGGTCGAGCCGCTGATGAAGGGCGAGGCGAAGCGGTCGCTGACCCAGATGCTCATGGGTCAGCAGGTGGTCAGTGTTCCGGCTGCGGACGCCGACGAGGATCAGGTCGGCTTTCTGGACCGGCAGAGTGGGGTCGTCTCCGCGGAGGGTGAGTAGGGCCCGGCGGTGGGTTGCCCCGCGCGGCTGCGGGGGCGCCGGGGGTGGGTGTCCCCGTATCCCTCCCCCAGCTACCTCCCCCAGACTCCGTCTGGGGGAGGTGCCCCCAGGAGGTGCCCCCACCCTCCCGGAAACCGGGGCTTCGCCCCGCGGCCCCAGGGGTGGCCGGGTGCGGGCCGGTGGCCCCGGTGTTGTGCCCACCAAGCGTCGCGAGCTCTGTTGCGGGGTGGGCCGGAGCGTCGTGGCTGGTGTGGGTGGGTGGTTGCGTAGCAGGGTGGGCCCACGCCCCTCGCGGGGCTGGGGGCACCTCCCAGCGGTAGCTGGGGGAGAGTGCCCACAACACTCGGCGGGGCGGTGCCCACAACGTTTCTAGCGGGCTGGCCAGGGGGCTGGGTCGTGGTCTGGTTTCTCGTCGGCGTAGGCGGCGCACGCGTCGGTCAGCGCCTCCAGCAGGGTCAGTGGGTCGGGCAGTGGCCGTTCCGGGGCCCGCACCCAGCTGACGTCAAGGGGCACCTCGCCCAGCAGCTGGGCCGGGGGCACCAGGACATAGCTGCCCCGGCAGTGCCAGCGCAGGCCAGGGTGCTCGTCCATGGTCTCCGGATGGCAGTCCAGTTCACAGGGCCACCACTCGTCCTCGTCCGCCGGGGTGCCGCGGGTGGCGGTGAAGAAGAGCATCCGGTCATGACCGGAGAGGGCGACCGGGCCCACCTCGATGGCTGCGGTCTCCAGCCGTTCCAGTGCGGCACGCCCCGCTTCGGCGGGGACGTCCAGCACATCGTGGGCGAGACCGGTGGCGGTGATGAAGTTCGCCTGCGGGCGGTTACGGGCCCAGCGCTCGATCTGCTCGGGGTCGGTGCTGGCCTGGGTCTGCCAGGCGAAGGAGAGGGGATGGCGCCCGGGAGTGGGACAGCCGATCCGCTCACAGGAGCAGCCGTACCCCTCCGGATGGGCCGCCGGGGCCAGCGGGAAGCCCGCGGCGGCCGAGGCCAGCAGCAGATTCTCGCGCACGCGGGCGGCATCCTCCGCCGCACCGCCGCCGGCGCTCCTGGAGCGTCGGCGCAACCACTGGGAGAACCTGCTTTCGCGTTCCATCAATCGCCTCACTCCAGACCGGGACCATGGACTGACTCGAGGGTACGAAACCCCGGGGCCGTACCCGGCCGGAATCCACGGATCACGGATGACTGTCCCCTATCCTGCTCCTCCTCCGACCGGAATGGGTAAGCGGGGGGTGGTTCGGGAGCCAACTGCCAATCCGGCGAAGGTAACCCGGACGGCGGTATCAACGCGTATATCGGATAAGTCCCGCCTAGCGTGTACCCATGCTCCCCCAGGCCGTATCGGTCCCCCTGATCGCCCTGTCACTGACGACCTCGGTGCTGACGGCGCCCACCACCATGACTCCGGTGACGGTGGACACACTGCCCGGGCTTGTCTACACCGCACACCGCGGCGGCGCGCTGGAGGTCCCCGAGAACAGCATGGCCGGGCTGACCGAAGCTCATAACCGTGGCTCGGTCTCAGTGATCGACTTCGACACCCGGATGCTGAGCGACGGCACGGTGGTCGTGATGCACGACGCCACCCTGGAACGTACGACCGATGCCACCGGTGCGGTCCGGGAGCTGAACCGGGCGGACTGGGAGAACGTCCGGCTGATCCCGCCCCCCGAGCTGGGCGGCGGCTGGGAGCCGGAGCGCCCGCCGACAGCCGCTGAGGTACTGGACCGTCTGGGCGGCAAGACGGTGCTGATGCTGGAGGTCAAGGACCCGGACAGCCTGCCCCAGGTGGCGGAGCTCATCCGCGAGCGGGATCTGACGAGCTCCGTCTACGTCCAGACGAAGGATCCGGAGGTCGCCGCGCGGGCCCACCGGATGGGGCTGTTGACGGGGCTGTGGCGGTCCGCGCGCCAGCTTCGCGGGGACCGCCCGGCGCGCTGGGCGAAGACCGTGGACATGCTGCATGTCCAGCACACCGCCCGGGCCAAGGACATCCGGCGTGCGGTGCGCTCCGGTATCCCCCAGGTGTGGGGCTTCACCGTGGACACCGCACAGGACCGGGACCGGCTGCTGGCACTCGGCTGCAACGGCATCATCACGGACGCACCGGGGCTACTGGTCAGCTCCTTGGGCGCAGTCCGTTGAGCACCAGGTCGACCAGGGTGTCGGTGAACTCATAGCTGAGCTCTCCCGAACGCATCAGCCAGCGCTGGGCGAACGGGCTGAGGATCATGTCGACAGCGACCCGCAGATCGATGTCCGGGGAGATCTCCCCGGCCTTCTGCGCGGCCTGGAGCCGCTTCTTGTACAGCGCGATCCCGGGCTCCGTCAGCCGTTCGACAAACTGCCGGGAGAGCTCGGCATCGGCCGCACCGGCCACGGCCAGCGCCCGGTAAGGCGCCTCGAAGGCGGCATCGTTGAACTCGTCGACGGTGGCCCGCAGCACGTTCTTGAGGTCGGTCGCCACATCCCCGGTGTCCGGGATGCCGTCCTGGTACTCGGGATCCTCGACCACCGAGGTGAAGGCGTCCAGCAGTACGGCGGCCTTCGAGGGCCACCAGCGGTAGATCGTCTGCTTGCCCACGCCCGCACGGGCGGCGATCGCTTCAATGGTCAGCTTGTTGTAGCCGACCTCACCGACCAGCTCCATGCTGGCGTCGAGGATCGCACGGCGGGAGCGCTCGCTGCGGCGGGAGGCGTCGGGGGCCTGTGTCCGTGTCTGTGTCCGTGTCTGTGTCCGGGGTGTCCGTGTCGTGGCCATGGTCTGAATCTAGCAAGCTTTGAGACGAGACGAACCGTCTTGACAAGACGAACCGTCTCGCCTCATGCTGGGTGCCGTCAGCGAACGAGACGGAACTCTTCGAGGAGGCGGACCACATGAGCAAGGGACGTGCCGGAAACATGCTGGGCGTCGGGGGAACGCGGTCCCATCTCTCCCGCAAGGCGATACACGGCGGGAGCAGCGGGAGCGGTGGGCGCGGCGGCGGTCGCGGTGGCCGCGGGCCCGGGGGCGGCACCGACCCGATGGCCCAGAAACGGGAACTCCTGCGGAAGCTCCAGGAGTCACGGGAGTGATGCGCACGGCGCATCACCCGTACGGACCACTGCGATTTGGCTCCTCGCGGAGGACTATGTGCACACCAGTGCACGGCGACCCCGTGAGGAGCTTTCGTTGTACGCAGCCCGTCGCTATCTGATGTGCCCCCCGGAGCACTTCCGCGTCACGTACTCCATCAACCCCTGGATGGACCCCGACAAGCCGGTGGATCTCCCGCTCGCCATCGCGCAGTGGGAGGATCTGCGCGACCGCTACCGCTCGCTCGGCCATACGGTCGAGGAGCTGGAGCCGCGGCCGGAGCTGCCCGACATGGTCTATGCCGCCAATGGCGCCACCGTCGTCGACGGCCGGGTCCTGGGCGCGCGTTTCGCGCACGCAGAGCGGGCGAGCGAGGCGGCGGCGCATCGCGACTGGTACCGCGCACACGGCTATACGGAGATCCGCAAGCCGGATCACATCAACGAAGGAGAGGGTGACTTCGCCGCCACCGCGTCCTGGCTGCTGGCCGGACGCGGGTTCCGCAGCAGCCCGCTGTCGCACCCGGAAGCGCAGGAGTTCTTCGGCCGTCCGGTGATCGGTCTCGATCTGGTCGATCCGCGCTATTACCACCTGGACACGGCGCTGTGTGTGCTCGACGGGGACGACATCATGTACTACCCGCCCGCGTTCTCGGCGGGCAGCCGGGCTGTCCTTGCCCGGCTCTTCCCGGACGCGCTGATCGCTGAGGAGGCGGATGCGCTGGCGCTGGGCCTCAACTCGGTGAGCGACGGCCACCATGTGCTGTTGCCGCAGGCTGCGGCGGGGTTGTTCGGGCCGTTGCGGGGGCGGGGGTATGAGCCGGTTCCGGTTGATCTGACGGAGCTGTTGAAGGGGGGCGGCAGTGTGAAGTGCTGCACCGCCGAGCTACGGCCCTCGCCCCAGCCCTGACGGGCTGGGTACCCCTTCCGGCTGTACCGGGGTTTGCGCCTGTGCTGTGGGTGGGTTTCCCCAATTCCCGCCCCTTCCCGGAAACCGGGGCTTCGCCCCGGGCCCCGGGGGTGGCCGGGTGCGGGCCGGTGGCCCCGGTGTTGTGCCCACCAAGCGTCGCGAGCTCCGCCCCGGGGTGGGCCGGAGCGTCGTGGCTGGGGTGGGTGGGTGGTTGCGTAGCAGGGCGGGCCTACGCCCCTCGCGGGGCTGCGAGTGCCCACAACACTCGGGTTAGGGCCAGGGGGCGCCCCAGGGGGTGGTTCGGGCGGGGCGGTACTGGGGGCGGTTTCGCTTGGTGATGGTGGAGCGCCGCAGGCCGTCGTCGGCCGTGCAGAGGTCAAGGAGCACCTGGCCCTTGCGGATCTGGGGTTTGCGGACGACGCGTGACTCGGCGGGGGTGGCAGCCGTACGCACATCACCGCGGACGGCCGCCACGTAGCTGAACTTCTCGTCCTCGTAGGCCAGCGAGCCCCCCTTCACCTGCCGGTGAAGGGAGGAGCGGCTGACCCGGGCCGCGAAGTGGCACCAGTCCTCGCCGGGGACGATCGGGCACGCCCCGCTGTGCGGGCACGGCGCCAGCACCCGGAAACCGGCGTCCATGAGCTGATCGCGTGCCGCGCGGATCCGCAGGTAGCCGTCCGGGGTGCCCGGCTCGATCAGCGTCACCGCCTGTCCGGCACGGGCGGCGGCGGTCACGGCGGCGCGGCGGTCGGCCTCGGTGAGCTCGCCGAGGACGTAGGAGACGGTGATCAGCTCCGTGGCTGGCAGATCCAGGGCTGAGCTGATCCGCTCGCGCCGCCACTCCGTATCCGGCAGCACCCCGCGGGCCAGCTCACGGCCGAGCGACAGCGCGGGCTCGGCCCAGTCCAGTACGGTGCTCCGCCGCCCGCCCGGCGCCTGCCCCCAGGTCGCCGCCACCGCCCAGGCCGCCGCGCCGGTGCCGCCGCCGACATCCAGGTGGCTGGCCGGGGTCCAGCCCGGCATACGGTCCGCGAGGGCACCCAGCGCGGCGGTGACCGCCTCGAAGGTGGCGGGCATCCGATAGGCCGCGTACGCCACCACATCCGCACGGTCCCGCAGCACGGGAGCATCGGTCGGGGTTGTGCCCCGGTAGCTGGCGATCAGCCGGTCCACCGCGGCGGTGGCCTGCCGGGGCGGCAATCCGTCGAGGAGGGCGGCGAGGGCCCTGCGGAGTTCTTCGTCCATCACCCGGACAGTTTAGTTTCGGATTAGTTTCGGATCAGTTTCGGATTGCCCGGGCCAGACGCGTCGCCGCCGCCGCACGCGGACCGTTGTCCGGGTACAGCGGGCGGACCGGGTGGACCATGTTGGCCAGCAGGATCAGGAACGTATCCGTGGCGCGGTCAAGGACCAGGCTGGTGCCGGTGAAGCCGGTGTGGCCCGCGGCGCCGCGCCCGGCCAGTTCGCCCATGAACCAGGGCTGGTCGACGCCGAATCCGAGCCCCGGTGGATCCAGCAGCAGGGCGACGGACTCCGGGGTGAGGACGCGGGCGTCGCCATAGGCGCCGCCGCTGAGCAGGGTGCTGCACAGGATGGCGAGGTCCTGGGCGGTGGAGAACAGCCCGGCGTGACCCGCGACACCGCCCAGGGCGTGGGCGTTCTCGTCGTGTACGACGCCGCGCAGTCTGCCCCGGTTGGCCTTGGCCCACGGCCGCCGCTGGTCCTCGGTCGCGGCGGCGTCGGGGACCGGTCCATAGCGGGTGGCCGTCATGCCGAGCGGCCCGGTGACACCGTCCGCCACCAGTGCGTCCAGGCCGTCTCCGGTGATCCGCTCCAGCACCTGCTGAAGGGCGAGGAGGTTGAGGTCGGAGTAGCGGTAGGTGGTGTCCGTGAGCGGCGGCTCCGCCCACAGCAGCTCAAGGCCATGGCCCTCGTAGAAGGGCAGGCCCGGGCGCAGCCCGGAGGTGTGGGTGAGCAGCTGCCGTACGGTGATGGCGTCCTTCCCCGCGGCGCCGAACTCCGGTACGTACGCGGCGGCTTCCCGGTCCAGCTCCAGCGTTCCGCGCTCAAGGTGCTGGACGGCCACGATCGCCGTGAAGAGTTTCGTCAGCGAGGCCAGGTCGAAGGGGGTGTCCACCCGCATCGGCACCGGGTCGGCCGACTCCCACCGCACCGCCCATCCAGTGGCGTGCTCGACGACGATGTACGGGCCGCGTCCGGCCAGCACGACCGCGCCGCCGCACCAGCCGCGCTCGGGCAGTGCGTCGATGTCCCGGACGAGCGCGGCCAGCTCCTCCGGGTCCAGGCCCGCCTGCCCCGGCGTGCCCCTGCTCAGCCGCCGTCTCAGCCGCGCGGGCGCCATGGCCGGCACATCCCCGTAAAGCAGACGGCGGCGAGCAGCACCGTAGTGAGCTGGACGACCGCCATCGGCACGGCCGTCCGCTCGCCCGCGATACCGACCAGCGGTGAGGCCAGCGCGCCGACGAGGAACTGTGCGGTGCCCAGCAGCGCGGAGGCCGAACCCGCCGCGTGCGGGGCACGCATCAGCCCGAGCGAGTTGGCGTTGGGCATCACCAGCGCCATCCCGGACATCAGCACAAAGAGCCCGGTGGCGACCGGGAGGAGACCGACCGGGCCGAAAACGCCCGAGGTCATCAGCAGCAGGGCGAGGGCCGCCGCCCCGATGACGCACAGCCCAAGGCCCAGCACCCGGTCGAGCTTCACCCGGCCGACGAGCACCTTGCCGTTGAGCTGACCGACGGCCACCAGGCCCATGGAGTTGGCCATGAAGACCAGGCTGAAGGTCTGCGGGGAGGCTCCGTAGATCTCCTGTACGACAAAGGGCGAGGCGGCGACGTAGGCGAAGAGCGCGGCGAAGGTCAGGGCGCCCGTGAGGAGATAGCCGGTGAAGATCCGGTCGGCGAAGAGGCCGCGCATGGTGCGCAGTGCCTCCGGGATGCCGCCGCTGTGCCGGTCGGCGGGGGCCAGGGTCTCGGGGAGCCAGCGGAAAGTGATCAGCGTCAGCAGCAGGCCGGTCCCGGCGAGGACGAGGAAGATGCCGCGCCAGTCGGTGAAGCGCAGCACCTGGCCCCCCAGTACGGGCGCGAGGACCGGGGCGGCGCCGGAGATCAGCATCAGGGTGGAGAAGAAGCGGGCCATCGCGAGACCGTCGAACAGATCGCGGACCACGGCGCGGGCGATCACTATCCCGGCGGCTCCGGCGAGTCCCTGGAGCAGCCGGAAGGCGGTAAGCGTCTCGATGGTGGGTGCGAACGCGCAGGCGGTACTGGCCGCCACATACCCGGTCATGCCGATGAGCAGCGGTCGGCGGCGGCCGAACTGGTCGCTCATCGGGCCGACGATGAGCTGCCCGATGGCCAGTCCGAGCAGGCATGTGGTGAGGGTGAGCTGGACCTGGGCGGCGGGGCTGCTCAGCGCGCCGCTGACCTCCGGGAGCGAGGGGAGGTACATGTCCATGGACAGCGGGGGAAGTGCGGTGAGGCTGCCAAGGATGAGGGTGAGCAGCAGACCGGCCTGCTGCCGGCGGGTCAGCAGCGGCGTCGGCGCGGGCGCGGGAACGGGCGGAGCGGCCGGGGATGGCGGGCCGGGTTCGGTCATGCACCTCTCCAGGAGATTGTTGACGGCTGACGCATTCTCCCAGGGACCGCGGTCCCGGCCCAGTACTTATCCGACGACCCCGTCGTACCTCGTCACACTCCTCGTCACGCTGGTTTCAGTCCTGGATCACCCGCCTCTGAGACAAAAGAGGCGGCGGTGGTGAGGGGGGCACCGGGAGTGGTCACTTGGCGGACGGTGCGGTAGTCGGCGCGCAGCCGCTCCTCGTTGAGGGTGAGCAGAACGTAGCCGCGCTGGCCGTTGTAGAACTTCAGATGCGGGTTGGCCTTCATCAGGGTGTCCCAGTTGGCGGGCCGTTCGGCCCCGTCTCCACCGCTGGAGACCGAGGTGGTGACCAGTTCCACGCCGAGGGTGCGGGAGTCGGTGTCGTCGAAGTCCGCCTTGATGTCCAGCCCGTAATGGACATGGACATCGCCGCTCAGCACGACGAGGTTGGCGATGCGCGCCGTTTCGGCGGCCGCCAGAAGCCGTCCGCGGGCGGCCGGGTAGCCGTCCCAGGCATCCATGGAGACCGGGAATGGCCCTTCGAGCCGGCTGTGCCGCCGGGAGAGGACGGTCTGCTGCGGCACGATGTTCCATACGGCTCGTGACCGTAGCCAGCCGGTGGCCAGCCAGCGCTCCTGGGTGGCGCCGAGCATCGTACGGGAGGGGTCCTGGGACTCCTCACCGGGCACCTTCCAGCCATCGCCGTTCGCCTGGTCGTCGCGGTACTGGCGGCCGTCGAGGATGTCGAGCTGGGCGAGGCGTCCGTAGTGCAGCCGCCGGTAGAGCTGGAGGTCGGGGCCGTCGGGCCGCTGGGGCCGGCGCAGCGGCATGTTCTCGTAGTACGCGCGGTAGGCGGCGGCCCGCCGGATCAGGAACTCCTCCGGCGGGTCGGCGTCCTGGGAGGTGTCCGTCGCGTAGTTGTTGTCCACCTCGTGGTCGTCCCAGGTGGTGATCCATGGGTGGGCGGCGTGTGCGGCCTGGAGGTCAGGGTCGCTGCGGTAGAGCGAGTAGCGCAGCCGGTAGTCGTCGAGGGTGACCGTCTCCCGGTTGAAGTGGCCGGGCAGGACACGGTCGGTGTACTGACGGGCGCCACCGGCCGAGTCGATGGGGGACTCGTAGATGTAATCGCCCAGATGGATGACGAGGTCGATGTCCGGTTCCGCGGCGAGGTGCCGGTAGGCGGTGAAGTAGCCGTGGTCATAGCGCTGGCAGGACGCGAAGGCCAGCCGCATCGACTCGGGGACGGCGTCCTGGGCGGGCGCGGTACGGGTGCGTCCGGTGGGGCTGGTCCAGCCACCGGCCCGGAAGCGGTACCAGTAGCTGGTGGCCGCCTCAAGCCCCTCGGCCTCGATATGCACGGCATGGTGGAACTCGGGGTGGGCGATGGCCTCACCGCTGGCGGCTGTCCTTGTGAATCCCCTGTCGTGGGCGAGCTCCCATGTGACGGTGATGGGCCGGCCCGGCAGTCCGCTGTCGGCCCGGTACGGCTTGGGGGCCAGCCGGGTCCACAGGACAACCGAGTCGGGCAGCGGGTCGCCGGACGCGACGCCCAGGGTGAACGGATCCTCATCGAGGCGCGGGGGCTTGTGGGTTGGTCCAGCGTGGGCGGTGTCGGGCAGGTTCGTGCCGAAGGCCAGCGCGGCCGCGGCACCGGTGACGGTCAGAAATCTGCGTCGGACCACATGACGGGCGGCGGCGCGGTGTTCGATGTCTGCGCTCCTGGTGTACGTCATGCGTCTGAGTGCAGTGGGCCGGAGCGGCGGAGAGTTGGCACGTCCGCGTCACCCGAGTGGCGGTCTGATGGCGGTCCGTCGCCGTACAGGCGTCGCGTAGCCTTCGCCCATGACGCCAGAAATCAACAAACCATTGAACGGCACGCCGAAGACCGCCGTCGTGACCGGTGCGGGCTCGGGCATCGGCCGCTCCGTGGCACTGGCGCTGGCCGAGGCGGGCTGGGCGGTGGCGCTGGCGGGGCGGCGTGAGTCAGCGCTGGCGGAGACGGCCGGTCTGGCGGCGCCCGAAGGACCGGTCGCGGTCATCCCCACCGATGTCACCGACCCCACCTCCGTCACCACGCTCTTCAACACGACACAAGAACACTTCGGCCGGATCGACCTGCTCTTTAACAACGCGGGCGTATTCGGGCCAGCCGTACCACTGGAAGAGCTGGCCTATGACGACTGGCGCTCCGTCGTCGACACCAATCTGACCGGGGCCTTTCTCTGTGCTCAGGCCGCCTTCCAGGCCATGAAGACACAGTCCCCGCAGGGTGGCCGGATCATCAACAATGGCTCGATCTCCGCTCACACCCCACGCCCGCATTCCATCGCCTACACCGCCACCAAGCACGCCGTGACCGGTCTGACCAAATCGCTCTCCCTGGACGGCCGCGCCTACGGCATCGCCTGCGGACAGATCGACATCGGCAACGCGGCGACCGAGCTCACCGCCCGTATGCAGGCGGGAATTCTTCAGGCGAACGGCACCACGGCGGTCGAGCCGGTGATGGACGCGATGGATGTCGCGCGGACAGTGGTGCATATGGCTTCGCTGCCGCTGGAAGCGAACATCCAGTTCGCCACGGTAATGGCAACCGCGATGCCGTATATCGGACGCGGCTGACAATTTAGCTGCGCACCGCCCGTAACTGTCGACTACTCCAGCGTAACGAGATAGCTTGCTGTAGTCGCCGCCACACCAAGAGCACACGGCTCTTACGGGACTAGCGGCGCCAGGGGGTTTTACCGTGCGTACATGTCGTTAGCCGACATTCCACTGCTCTGGGAAGGGCAGTAGGCACTACGCGCCGCTCTCCGCTCCTCCGTCCGAGCGGACCCACACAGCATCGACCCTGCTGTATCGACCCTGCTGTGGTTCCGGCGCGCCCGCACACACCACGACCACCGGGCATTCGTATGCCGCATGCCCGGAATCAGGACCGTACAGGGAGGCCACCGTATGTCTGAGTGTCCGACGTTTGACGTCCTGCCACTCACGGACAGGTGCCGGCTTATCTGCAAGCAAGGCGACCACGCCCTGATCGGCGTGAGCCCAGGCAACAGTTACTTCACGCCGCAGCGCATCGCGGAGCTGGTCAGCTGGGCTGACCGCACCTTCGAGGCCGTCGACATCGTCTACGCCGATCTCTATGTGGACGCGATGTTCGAAGCTCTTGGCTACTCGCCCGAACACGCCAGGAAGCGCTCCACCAAGGATCTCAAGGCCGTACGGCGACGGATTCAGCGCGGGGTGGAGAGCGCGGGACCGCTCACCGGATTCGTCCGGGTGCACGCGCTCTCCGAGTTCGCTGACAACGGCGTCTACCGCGAACTGCAGCACAGCGTCGGCCGCGCCATGGAATCCGACACCGAGTTCCTCGCCGCCTGCACCGCGATGGTGCGGCAGTTCGTCGGCTACCGGCTGGCCGAGGACGAGGAGCCCACACCGGCCCAGCTGCACGCAGGAATGAGCTATATAGCCGCCGAGCTGCCGTTCTTCGTCGACACCCCGGGCATTCTCGGCATGCCGTCCTCGGTGTCCTGCTACCACGCCCGGGTGCCGCTCACCGGGCCGCTCTTTGAACGCGAGACCGGGCTGCGCGCCGTGGACAACCAGGCGTACGCCGTCGTCACCCCGAAAGCCCGGCCGCAGCACCTCCGAGAGGACATCGCCGCATGACCGTCACCCCGCAGAACCCGCAGCACAGCCCGCAGGGCAGCCCGCGCGTTGAGCTGGACTTCCCCCTCTCCCGGCGCGGCGATGAACTCCCCGCCGAGTGCGGACCGCTGCGCGCAGAACGCCCGGTGGCCAGGGTTCGTACGATCACCGGCGATGAGGCCTGGCTGGTGAGCAACTACGCACTGGCCAAACAGGTCCTGGAAGACGAGCGGTTCAGCCTTCCGGAGACCGCCCGGGAAGGCGCGCCCCGCCAGTACGCGCTGACGATCCCGCCCGAGGTCGTCAACAACATGGGCAATATCAACAGCGCCGGACTGCGCACCGCCGTCATGAAGTCGCTCTCCCCCAAGGCCGGGGACGGCGAACTGCCCGACTGGCTGCGCAAGGAGGCACACCGGCTGCTCGACACGGTCATGGCCGAGGGCGCCCCGGCGGATCTGCGGGCGGGCTTCACCGAGCCGTATTCCGCCGCGCTGCACTGCAAGGTCATCGGGGTGCCCTTCGGCGACTGGCGGCGGCTGATGTCCGGCATCGATGTGGCCTTTATGACGGCCGCCAAACCCTTCGAGGGCGCCGCGCGGAACTGGTGGAAGGACCACGGCTACATGGTCGAGCACATACGCTCGGCCGTCCCGGGAGAGGCGGACCTGCTGTCCCGGTTCGCCGCGCTCAGGGCCGAGGGCGGTGACGTATCGGACGATGACCTCGCCACCGTCGCGGTCTCCCTGTTCGGTGCGGGCGCGGTGAGCACGGCGGCCTTCCTCCAGCACGCCATCCTGGCGCTGGTACGGCAGCCGGAGCTGATGCGGCGGCTGCGCGAAGAGCCGCAGATCATCAGCCGCGCGGTCGATGAACTCCTCCGCTACAACCTCTCCATCGGAGATGGCCTGCCCCGCCTCGCCACCGAGGACGTAAGCCTGGGCGAGGTGGGGGTGAAGGCCGGTGAGCTGGTGCTCGTCCTCGTCGAGGGCGCCAACTACGACCCGGAGGTCTTCACCGATCCCGAACGGATCGACTTCGACCGGGACCCCAACCCGCATCTGTCCTTCGGCGCGGGCCGCCACTTCTGTCCGGCGTCCGCACTGGGCCGCGTCCACGCCGAAGCAGCGCTGGAGGTCCTGCTGGAGCGGCTGCCGGCCCTGCGCCTCGCGGTGCCGCTGGAACAGCTGGTATGGCGCACCGGCTTCATCAAGCGGCTGCCGGAACGGCTGCCGGTGACCTGGTAAAGCCCGTACGACCCCGGCCGGGGGCTGCCCCGGCCGGGGTCGTGCTGGCCGGACTTGGACCTCACACCGGGTCCTTCCGGCCATCGGTCCCCGCCGGAGCTGGCCAGGGAGGTCCTGCGGCGCGGGTGAGCAGGAAGCCCGCCGCCGCCGCGGTGAAGTACACCAGCACGCCGTAGAGGGCGGCGGGCACGGCCATCTCCGAGCTGTTCAGCAGTGCGGGGCTGAGCGCGATGGTGATGGACAGGCTGGAGTTATGCATGCCGATCTCCATACAGGCCGCGACCGCCTGGCGATGCCCGGCCCTCGCCAGGCGGACGGCGCTGTAGCCAGTGGCCATGGATATCGCGCTGAACACCACAAGGATCAGCCCGAGTTCCGCGAGATAACCGCCGATCTGCTCCCGTTCGGCGGTGATCGCCACGCTGACGATCCCGATCAGCATCAGCACGGAAAGCACCCTCACCGGGCGGTGCGCCCGCAGGGCGAAGGCGGGCCTGCGGGCCCGTATCAGCATCCCCACCGCGACGGGTACCAGGACGACGGCGAAGACCTGCAGCGTCTTGCCGAAGCGCAGCCCGATCGCCCCGGCGTCCTCGGTGAAGTACGCCAGCGAGAGATTGACGATCACCGGCAGGGTGAAGACGGCGAGCACCGAGTTCACCGCGGTGAGCGTGATGTTGAGGGCCACATCGCCACCGAAGAGATGGCTGTAGAGGTTGGCCGTGGTACCGCCGGGCGAGGCGGCGAGCAGCATCATCCCCACCGCGAGCCCGGGTGTGAGACCGAAGGCGAGCACCAGCCCGAAACAGACGGCGGGCAGCAGCAGGAGCTGGCAGCCCAGCGCCACGGCGACGGCGCGTGGATACTCGGCGACTCGGCGGAAGTCGGTGACGGAGAGCGAGAGTCCGAGGCCGAGCATGATGACGCCCAGCACCATGGGCAGGAGAACGGTGACGAGGGGTGAGTCCACCCGGCACAGGGTGGTGCGTGGCGCCCCAAGAGACCACAGCGGCGTCGGTAAAGTTCACGCCTCACCGGGGTGCCAGGCGGGCCACTCCTCCGGCTTGTCGACCCAGTGGACCTGCTCCGGGTCGTCGAAGTCGATGTCCGGGAAGACCTCTCGCACCCGCAGCTCGAACTCTTCCTTCTCCAGCGGTTCCCAGCCATGCCCGCGCAGCCACACCAGGCGGTACCGGTGGTTCTCGCCAAATGACCCCACCACGACCGGATACTCCGGTTCGGGGGGCCGCTTCTTCTCCATGCCCCCAGGGTGCGCCCAGAAGGGCCGCGTCCGCACCCCAGCCGCCGCCAACCGTGGCACCAGCATGCGGCGGTCAGGCACCCGGCGTTCGACACCCAGTCGAACACGAGAAGTGCGGACCGCAGCCACCTGTAGCAGCCTGTGAACGACACCACGACACCGAATACCGACAGGGAGACACCGTGGTCATCAAGAAGCTGCACGACGCCGGGCTGCGCAGCGAACACGCCTACATGGCAGCCATCGGATCCATCGGCCTCACCGTCCTGTGCTGGGCGACTTCCCGCAAAGCGGAGTCCAACGCGGACCTCGCCCGGGCGGACCGGTGGGGCATCTTCGTCGGCGAATGGGCGCCGACCTTCTTCGGCCTGGGGCTCGCGCTGGCCCACTACGAGCAGCGCGGCATCACCGTCGGCAAGTCCTGACGCGGCGCGCCCAAGCCCGAAGCAGCGGCGGCAGACGAGCCGTGCTGTACGCCGGGTTCATCCGACGCACCCTTCTGACCTGCGCTTATGTGAGTCGAAGCGGCTGTGACCTGCAAGGACGGGTTGCAGAGGCGATCGGAGGCAGTCAGAGGTAATCACTCTGATTCGACCCCGATTCGACCCTGAGCCGCTCGGAGGCAGTCAGAGGCCGTCCCTCTGATATGGCTCCGAGTCGGTCGGTGCCGGTCAGGGGGTGGCCCCTCTGCTGGCGCTCCGATTGGACCCCGGTCGAGCCGCGATGGGGACGTCTGCCTCCACTTGGAGCCAGGCATACGAAAGCCTCCAGGATTGCCGTCCTGGAGGCTTCGCTAGCACCGATTGGAGGTCGGTTCCGCACCACCGCTGGTTTTAGCGGGCCGAGGTGATGTCCACGTCCTTGCGAGACACCATCAGAATGCCATACGGCGACCCTTCTCCGCACTCCTGCGCCAAGGCTTCATCCTCCAGCAAAAACCCAACCAGAGGCAATCACAGGCGCTCGCTTCGCACTCCTGGGACTTCATCAGCTCCCTCGGGCTGCGGCCGACCTCATCCTGCTCGGGGACCTCATCGGCCGCTACGCGACGGGCAGCTACAGCAAGCTCGACGCCGACGGCCGAGCCCTCATCCTGCGTGAGGATCGCCAGGGCGCGGCTGACCACGGCCACCGCATCACCGCGGCCATCGCCTGCCACATCGCCCGTGTCGGCGGCAACGTCGACCAGCTGACACATTTGCTCATGCACCCCGACCACGAGGGCGGTCGGCACGCTCAGAACACGCTGCGCTCCGGACAGGCACGTGCCCTCGACTACGTCCACCGGGTGTGGGCGAGCGCCACGGGGAACAAGACCGACCTGCCGATCACCGAGCACGCCACCGACACGCACGGGGTGACGCTGGTCAACTTCGCGCTGTTCGATCTGGTGGGAATGCAGCTCTCGCCGCGGATCAGGGATCTGGGGAAGATCACCCTCTATCGGATGGACCCGCAGCGCGACGTCAGCAGGCTCTGGCCGGTCGCCGGTCCGCTGCTGACCCAGAAGATCAACATGGGGTTGATCGAAGAGAACTGGGACGACTTGCTACGGCTGGCGGCCTCGATCAAGTTCGGGCACGCCACCGCCTCCCTGATCGTCGGCAAGCTCTCCGCCTCCTCCCGGCAGAACACCCTGGCCGCCGCCCTCAAGGAGTACGGGGCCCTTCGGCGCACGATCTACGCTGCCCGCTACCTGGCGGACGAGACCTACCGCCGCAAGATCGCCCGGCAGCTCAACAAGGGCGAGTCGCTGCACTCCCTGCGCCGCGACCTGCACTACGCCCACCAGGGCAAGATCCGCGAGCGGTTCCTGGCCGGGCAGACCGAGCAGGCGTGGTGCCTGACGGTGCTGACCAACTCCGTGGTGACCTGGACAAGCGAGTATTACGGCCTGGCCATCGCCCAGATGCGCGCCGAGGGCCGGGCGGTGGACGACGAACTGCTCGCGCACATTTCCCCGGCGCACAGTGAGAACGTCAACTACCACGGCACCATCAACGTGGAGGTCGACACCGAGCTCGCCAAGCTCGACCCGGCCGGGTACCGGCCGCTGCGGGCCCGGCGCCCGGATCGGGTGTGAGACGCCAGAAGCATCTTCGCGGCGCGGGCCCCGAGAAGAACAGCTCGACCTGGTTGACCCAGGATGCGTGCGGCGGTGTCCAGTGCACGTGCCAGCGCGGATGAGCGGCGAGCCATGTCTTGGTGTGCTTGGCCGTGTGCGAGGAGCCGTTGTCAAGCACGCCCTATCGTTCGGACCAGGTGCGTACGGTGCCAAGGGTGACCGGGATGAGGTCGCTGACGTCGATGGTGAAGCGGTGAACCTTGCGGGCGCGGCGGTTGTTCTCCGGGTCGAAGAAGCGGAGTTTGACGTCCCAGCAGTCGCTGTGGAGGCGGCAGAAGGGGCTCTTTTCGACGTCGATGGTGTCCAGGGTCATGCCGTCGGCGACGGCGGAGGCGAAGGTGTCGGCGGCCTGGAAGGCGTTGGTGGCGGCGAAGTTCAGGGCCCGGTCGGCGGAGGTGGTTCCCAGGTTGCGCAGGTCGTAGTAGATACGGGCCAGGAACTCCCGGAACCGGCCGGTGAGGGCCTCATTCTCACCGGTGGGGTGACGGCGGGCGGCTTGAAGGGCTGCAGCCGCGAGTGTGTTGGTGTTCCAGCCGTACATGCCTCGGCGGGCGGCGACTTCGATGACGGGGACGACCTGGCCGGAGAAGAGCTTGACGGTGCGGCCGGTCAGCCGCCCGGGGATGCTGACCCGCTCGATGTATTCCTCGTCGTCCTCAGCAGCAACCTGTCCGGCCAGGAGACGGGTGAGCAACTCGTAGACGCCGGCCGCGTACGGGCTGGTGCTTTCGATGGCGTAGACCGGGGTGAGTTCCAGGTTCAGTGTCCAGATCAGCGAGGTGGCCTCGGAGGGATGCAGCCTGAGATGGTCCACCATCTGCCGGGAGTCATACGGATTGGCCGGCACCGCCGTGCCCTCGGCGGACACGGCGGCCATCAGCTGTTTGAAGCTGTCCCGCCGGGCCTCGGTGCCGAAGTCGTAGCCCAAGGTGCCCAGCACGTACGCCAGCGGACTCCACGCTGGGCCGCCGACACCTGAGGTCACCACGCCCGCGGCATGAGCCGCCGCCCTGGCGGGGGCCGCTACCTCCGTGGGGGCCGCTGCCTCGGAGACGGATGCGGGTGCACGGCTTGCCGGAACCGCAGGTGGGGGCTGGGGGAACAGGATTGCGGCCGTGCCGCCGATGTCCAGCTTGCCGGCCATGCAGCGGGCCGGTTCGCCGTGGGCATCTTCGGGACGACAGGGCCAGGCGCTTTCCAGCAGCGCGGCGCGCACTGCTGCCGGGTCGGGTGGCATGCCGTGTTGGCGTCGCAAACTGAGCAGCAGCGCGGCGACGCCGGTGACGATGGGTGCGGCGCAGCTGGTGCCTTTGTGGATCGCGGTTTTGCCGCCGGGGGCCGCGCCGTGGATGTTGCCGCCGGGGGCGACAATGCCGTGGTCGCGGTACTGCGGGCCGAAGTTGCTGAACTTGAACATCGTGCCGTCGTCGTCGCAGGCGCCGACGGCCAGGACCTGCGGCAGCGCGGCGGGGATGCACCGGCACTCTCCACAGTCGTTTCCCGAGGGCGCCACGATCAGTACCCCGGCATCGGTGGCGCGGGCGATCGCCCGCTTCAGCATGCCGTCGGCGTCGTCGGAGGAGGTCGGCATGCAGACCGCGATGTGAATGATGTCGACGGCGGCGTCCACTGCCGCCTCAATGCCCCGGGTCAGACTGACCGGATCCAACACACTGGCCTTGTCCCGCAGACACGGCACGATCACCCCGGAACACCGGGGCGCGATCCCGGTCACCGGGCTGCCGTGCTGGCCGAAGAGCACACTGGCGATGTGCGTCCCATGCTCAGCAAATCCGTCCTCGCCCTCGCCCTTGTCTTCTTCGCCGGGTAGCCAGCCCGGTTCGAGCACGGTGAGGTCTGCCCCGTCAAAACACGGATGGGTGACTTCGACGGGGCCGTCGAGCACGGCGATGCGGACTCCGGGATCACCCAAGGTCCGCTCCCACAGCGGGGCAAGGCCGGGGATGGACGCAAGGTCAGGCACAGCGATATTCCTTCGCGTCGGTCTCGAACGTGATCGGTGAGGGCTGCGGGGGCAGCCCTCACCGTGGAAAGGGGATGTCAGGCCCAGATGCGGCCTCGCCGAAATCCGGTCGACGGCTCTTCGCGCCGGTCCTGGAACATCTGCACCCACATGCCGTAGTCGACCAACCCGGTGAACAGACCACACTCCGGGATGACCGGATGCTCTTCGGGAGCAGGCTTCTTTCTCGCTTTTTTCGCTGTGCTCGTCTTCACAGCAGTCTTCTTCGCCGCGGTCTTCGCCGTCGCGGGTTTCTCAGCCATGGCTGGACACCTGCATCCGGTCATATCCAGGCCACGCGAAATGCTGCGGATCGTTGACATTCGCGCCGTGCATCAAATCCATGCGGATCTTGACGAGATGCGCGGGTGACCCGTGCACGACGTCGACCAGCTCGTGCGGGCGGACCAGTTCAGGCCGGCGCACCGGCGGAGCCTGCCTGGGCTGATGACCTGCCATGGCCCTCACCTTCCTTATCGTTCGGACCAGGTGCGTACGGTGCCAAGGGTGACCGGGATGAGGTCGCTGACGTCGATGGTGAAGCGGTAGACCTTGCGGGCGCGGCGGCTGTTCTCCGGGTCGAAGAAACGGAGTTTGACGTCCCAGCAGTCGCTGTCGATCCGGCAGAAGGGGCTCTTTTCGACCTCGATGGTGTCCAGGGTCATGCCGTCGGCGACGGCGGAGGCGAAGGTGTCGGCGGCCTGGAAGGCGTTGGTGGCGGCGAAGTTCAGGGCCCGGTCGGCGGAGGTGGTTCCCAGGTTGCGCAGGTCGTAGTAGACCCGGGCCAGGAATTCCCGGAACCGGCCGGTGAGGGCCTCATCAGTCTCACCGGTGGGGTGACTTCGGCGGGCGGCGGCGAGTGCCGCGGTCATCAAGGCGTTGATGTTCCAGCCGTACAGGCCTCGGGGGGCGGCGACTTCGATGACCGGGACGACCTGGCCGGAGAAGAGCTTGACGGTGCGACCGGTCAGACGTCCCGGGACGCTGACCCGTTCGATGTAATCCTCGTCGTCCTCGGCAGCACACTCACCCGACAGCAGATCGGTAAGCAACTCGTAGACGCCTGCCGCGTACGGGCTGGTGCTTTCGATGGCGTAGACCGGGGTGAGTTCCAGGTTCAGTGTCCAGATCAGCGAGGTGGCCTCGGAGGGATGCAGCCTGAGATGGTCCACCATCTGCCGGGAGTCATACGGATTGGCCGGCACCGCCGTGCCCTCGGCGGACACCGCGGTCATCAGCTGCTTGAAACTGTCCCGCCGCGCCTCGGTGCCGAAGTCATAGCCCAAGGTACCCAGCGTGTACGCCAGCGGACTCCACACCGGGCCGTCGGCCCCCGAGGCCACCACCCCGGCAGCACCCATCATCCCGGCGGCTGACACCACCTCGGCAGCAGCTGCTACCTCGGACACGGATACCGGTGCACGGCTTACCGGAACCTCAGGTGGGGCGTCGCTGACCTCACCTCCACAACTGCACCCGCCGGCAGAAAGCTCGACCGGCTCGCTCGTGGTCACGTCGCCCGCTTCGGGCATGGCATACACCGCTTTCTTGATGTTGAGTTTTCCCGCCAAAAAACGCATACATGCACTGGGATCGGCCCACTGGCAGGCATCCGCGCTGTCCAGCAGCACCTGCCGCACCCGCCGCGGGTCCGGTTCCTGTCCCGCGCCCACCTGCAGGCTCAGCAACAGTGCGGCCACTCCCGAGACGATGGGTGCCGCGAAGCTGCTTCCGCTGGCCTTGGCCGTGCCCGAACCCGGCACCGCGCCAAGGACGTTCGCCCCCGGGGCCAGAATTGCCTGCTGCTGATACGCCTGGCCCCAGTTGTTGGACTCCAGCGGGTCGCCCACATCATCAAGAGCTCCGGCCGCCAGCACGGAGGGCAGACAGGCCGGAACGTGATGGCAGAAACACCCGTCATTGCCCACCGCCGCCACCAGCAGCACGTTGCGCTCCTCACACAACCGCGCCGCCCTGTCCAGCAGGTCATCGGCCTCACCCGACGGGCTCAGCTGCCCACCGCTCAGATTGATCACATGGACGCCGGCCTCCACCGCCGCCTCGATCCCCCGGGCCAAATCCAGCTGCGAGGTCCGCCCTCGGCTATCGGAAAACGCCGGAATACTGACACCCCAGCATTTCGGGGCCACCCCGGGCGCCGGGCCCTCATGCTGCCCAAACAACACACTGGCCACCTGCGTCCCATGAGACGCCTTTGGCCCGTCGAACTCTTCCTCCGGCCAGATCCCGTCCAGACGAGAGAGTTGCGCGCCATCAAACACCGGATGCGACAGATCGACCGGACCATCGATGACAGCCACGCCGATCCGCTCATCACCCAACGTCTGGCCCCACAACTCAGCCAGACCCGCAATCGCGGGCACCTCACACACCCGTCAACTCATCCCCTCAACAGCATCCGCCCACCGACGCGGCATGCCGGACCGGCATATGAACGCACCGGCCCGGCACTCCTGCCAAACAGTCCGCTACTCGGCGTCATCCCCAGCAAACGGAATGAATTTACCGACCTGTTCGACGTACCCAATCCCCGAGAGTTCGGCTCCGTCGTTGTTCTCGTTGGTTGCACCGACCGTTGTCCTGGTCACGGGCGGCGCCAGGTTCGGAATCATCTGCTCCTGCTCAGGCATGATAAAACCCTTCTTCGTTGATTTCCCTGCCAGAACTCCGGTGAGCTCAACCATTCGGCTCGTTCCCTGCAAACGGATGGGGCCGATAACGGCAACGGAGAACTCGACTCCCGCGCCGCACCCGCGTCTTCCGTCACACCGATGAGATGAGTGGTCAGCCGTCCCGTGCCGAATCGAGGGAATCCGTATCGTCAGCGTTGCATACCTCCCTCGCCCCCGCACACCGGCCACTGGCGCCGGGCTCAAGACAACCCGAATGGAGCAGACAATCATCCCGTCCGCAAACCCGAGGCCGACGGCAACCACCACACCCCCACAGACACGGAGGGTGACATGTAGACGAGTTATCCACTGCGTTGGGGCGTGCTCAGCCCCGTGCTGCTGAACGTGGCCCTGCACGGAATGGAGAAGGCGGCAGGGGTCCGCCAACAAATCAACCGCCTTGCCGAACCGGGAGAAGTGTCCTATAGCTGGATATAGGGAGTCAGTTAGCCACTCCCTCGTCTCAGGGATGCTCACCCACCGCAAGGGGCCCCACGCAGCGGACCGGAAACACACAACGTCTGGCTCTGCTCCGCTGTCTGGAGCGCCGGGACGGCCAGTAAACGGAATGCAGTCTCCCGCCCACCGACACAGCATGCCGGACCGGCACATAAACGCACCGGCCCAGCACTCCTGCCGACCAACCTGCTACTCGGCGTCATCTCCAGCAAACGGGGCCCACGCAAAGCCTTGCCATGAGAGTTCGGCTCCGTCGTTGTTTTCGTTGGTTGCGCCGACCGTTGTCCTGGTCACGGGCGGCGCCAGGTTCGGAATCATCTGCTCCTGCTCAGGCATGATAAAACCCTTCTTCGTTGATTTCCCTGCCAGAACTCCGGTGAGCTCAACCATTCGGCTCGTTCCCTGCAAACGGATGGGGCCGATAACGGCAACGGAGAACTCGACTCCCGCGCCGCACCCGCGTCTTCCGTCACACCGATGAGATGAGTGGTCAGCCGTCCCGTGCCGAATCGAGGGAATCCGTATCGTCAGCGTTGCATACCTCCCTCGCCCCCGCACACCGGCCACTGGCGCCGGGCTCAAGACAACCCGAATGGAGCAGACAATCATCCCGTCCGCAAACCCGAGGCCGACGGCAACCACCACACCCCCACAGACACGGAGGGTGACATGTAGACGAGTTATCCACTGCGTTGGGGCGTGCTCAGCCCCGTGCTGCTGAACGTGGCCCTGCACGGAATGGAGAAGGCGGCAGGGGTCCGCCAACAAATCAACCGCCTTGCCGAACCGGGAGAAGTGTCCTATAGCTGGATATAGGGAGTCAGTTAGCCACTCCCTCGTCTCAGGGATGCTCACCCACCGCAAGGGGCCCCACGCAGCGGACCGGAAACACACAACGTCTGGCTCTGCTCCGCTGTCTGGAGCGCCGGGACGGCCAGTAAACGGAATGCAGTCTCGGCACCCTGGTGCACGAGTTCAGCCACGCCGTTCCAGCACGACCTCGTCCATGGCCAGGCGGGGCGGGCAACCTGGCAAAGAACCGGCCAGCGGACGCGATCCGCAACGCAGACAACCACGAGTGCATTCACCGAGGAGGTGTCCGAGCAGATGGTTACAGCACCAGTACTCTGGAACAACGGCAAGGCGTACCTGTTCGACGGCAGTACGTACTACCGCTACGACATCGCCACCGACAAGGTCGACCCGGGCTACCCGAAGCCGATCGCCGGCAACTGGACCGGGCTGTTCACCTCCCGGGTCGACGCCGGCGTGGTGTGGAACAACGGCAAGGCGTACTTCTTCCGCGGCTCCGAGTACGTGCGCTACGACATCGCCACCTCCAAGGTCGACGACGGCTACCCGAAGCCGATCGCCGGCAACTGGCCGGAGCTGTTCACCTCCCACATCGACGCCTCCGTCGTGTGGAACAACGGCAAGGCGTACTTCTTCCGCGGCTCCGAGTACATCCGCTACGACATCGCCACCGGCAAGGCCGACGACGGCTACCCGAAGCCGATCGCCGGCAACTGGCCGGGACTGTGGGCGACGGACCTCGACGGCGGCGTGGTGTGGAACAACGGCAAGGCGTACTTCTTCCGCGGCTCCGAGTACATCCGCTACGACATCGCCACCGGCAAGGCCGACGACGGCTACCCGAAGCCGATCGCCGGCAACTGGCCGGGACTCCCGTAGACCCCCGGCCCCTGACTACCGCCCCACACGAGGGGAGCCTCCACCGAGGCTCCCCTCCCCGGGGTGTCAAAGCATCAAAGCACGGAGCGTCAAAGCGCGCGGCCCCGGAGAACCAGCTCTGCGGCGGCGGTACGGCGCCGACCCCAGCGGCGACCCAGCCATTCCGCCGCGTGTCGTCGCCCATCCGGCGAGAGAAGCCGCCGGTCCATTTGCGCTTAGAACTCGCCCGGATGTGGGAGCCGTCGACCGCCGCCCGGGAGAAGTCCAGGGCGTTCGCGCCGCGGAGCTTGGCGAGGAGGACCGCGTGCAGCCGGGGCCACACTCCGGCCCAACAGCATCCGCCCACCGACACAGCATGCCGGACCGGCACATAAACGCACCGGCCCAGCACTCCTGCCGACCAACCTGCTACTCGGCGTCATCTCCAGCAAACGGGGCCCACGCAAAGCCTTGCCATGAGAGTTCGGCTCCGTCGTTGTTCTCGTTGGTTGCACCGACCGTTGTCCTGGTCACCGGCGGCGCCAGGTTCGGAATCATCTGCTCCTGCTCAGGCATGAAACGGCGTCTGACCTGCGACCCAGCCAGGCGGCACTACGGTGACGGTCATGGCGACGAACGACCGGTTGCGCGCCGAGGTAGCTGCGATCGAGCGGTCCCTGGTCACCGAAGAGTAGATCCCCGGGCGGTACGAGCTGAAGCTGGGCAGTGCGTTCCTCTCCTGCTCCAAGCAGCTCGATGAGGACTGCCTGCCCGCCCAGCTCCCGCCCCCCGGCACATGTTCGAGCGTTGGCGGACGCACTACCTCTCGTATCACGCCCTGCTGACGGTGAATCGTGCGTGGCTGGGGCTGATTCGACGAAGCGCAGACTGCAGCGTGGTTTTAGCGAAGGTGACGTCGATGAGCTGCACGCTGATGTCTGGTCGCCCGGCCCTGGCGAGCCACAGTCTGATTGCTGTCCTCTTGGCCGCCTTGCAGGACGCAGGGCGCCTTGATGACATCCCCGAGCGGCTGCTGCGTCGCAGGCTTGAGAGTGCGCTCACTGTTGGCAATCCGGACGGCAGTTATGTGCTTCCCATACTGGAGAGGGCGGACGCCTTTTTGCGACACGTTCAGGATCGAACGCACAAGGCATACGTGGGTGCGGGTGCCGAGCCCATTCGCATTGACTATCCTTCGTTGCGCGATGCGGTGGCGACGCCACCCGCCTATCTCAACGACTATCTCGACCTAGTGGAGAGACTGCGAGCGAATCCGCAAGTCGCCCGAGAACTTCTGCAAGTGGCGGAATTGACATGCTTTGATGCCCTTCTGGGTGATTCGGCTTGGAAAGCGAAGTCGTTCGCGCATCTCTTCACGATGGAGCACAAGGGCCTATTGCTGGTAGGCTTGAGGTGTTTGTCGCGTATTGCTGGCGCCCAGGTGGCCTCGGCTTTGAGAGGACTGCACGACCTACCATTTGAAGCATCTTCTGGATTGGTCCCCGATCGCGGCGAGCCAGCTGGGCAAGACACACTTTTCGATCCCGACGGATCCTCTGGCAGGGCAGAGGTGTGAAGGGTCGGCTTATTCGCGGAAAGCTCGCAGCGGCGGGACCACCCCGACCGAATTCCACCTCGCCTTCGGGGACGTCCTGATCCTCCACGACGCCCACGTGGCCGACCCGCAGTACATGACGGAACTCATCGACGGCGCCGAAACCAGCGGTGCCCTCGTACGGCTAACAGGCGACCCAGCGCAACTCGTCAGCTCCGACAACCAAGGAGGAAGGGCGTGATCGCGAACCCCCTACCCGCCTCATGGACCAAGTCACCGGACTGCTGGAGCGGCTCGACGACGCCATCGAGCTCAGGAGTCCGTCCGTGAAGACGCTGCGTACTCAGGGAAGGCGTCGCCTCTTTCGGGGGGACGATCCGCAGAAACGTAGCGCGGCAGACGAGTCGAGCTGTATGCCGGATTTATCCACCTGCACCATGGTGACCGGGCAGACAGCGTCCACGAACGTCTGGTTCCCGGTGCCGTTCCACAGCGCCGCGTCACCTGGGCCCGGCAGCACTCTGGGGTGCTGCCGGGCCTCAGCGCGCGTCACCCGTGGGCGCGGGCGGGTGAAATCACGCAATACACAGGTCAAAATTTCGATTATCTTAGGCGGCTCCGGTGAAAGCCCAGGTCAGATAGGTTCCGGCCTGGGCTTTCTGGTGGCATCGGACGGATCTGCTGGTCTGTCGGGATGCGCTTGGCCTCGTCAGATGCCTGCCTTTTCGTAGCGGCCGTGGGGCTGCCAGGTGTTGGGGTCTGTGCCGGGTGCGATGTTCTGGGTGGCCTTGACATCGTAGGCCGCGGTGAACAGCTCTCCGTTGTGGGTCACCATGGTGCCGCACGCGTATGCGACACCCGATTTCCAGGGCTGCGCCCCGTTGGCCTCAAGATGGATCGGCAGCTGGCAGGTTCGCAGTTCCCGCCACGGCGTGCCGCCGCCACTGTCCTTGCTGCCTGGTGGGGTTTTCTGGGTCCAGTACTGGCCCTGCCACATCTTGCCGGCGTAGGTGACGATGCTGGGCTTGCTGTAGATGTACTCGGCCTTCCACTCAGGAGCGGTGCAGGCGTTCTTGGCGGGAGGCTGTTTGGTCGGGGGCTTCTCGCCGTTGAGGGCGGCGCGGATGTGCTGGGAGAGGATGCCGGTGCTCTTGTCGTCTCCGTCGAGCGAGTAGGCCATCGCGCCGGCGAGGCCGAGTTCCTTGGCGTATTTCGCCTTCTGGTAGGCGGCCATGGGGTCGTCGAAGGTCCAAAAGATCTTCTTCTCCGGGTTGAACAGCCAGGCGACGCCGTTCGCGTCGTCCCGGTGGACCGTGTAGCCCTGCTGCGCCAACGGGGCGAGGGAGCGGTAGTCGTTAACGCCTGCCTCATACTTGGCACCGTTCGCCTTGGAGACCGGGCCGGTGGCCTTCTGGAAGAGGCCGTTCTTGGCGCTGCTCTGCACACCCTCCCAGCCACGACTGTAGAAGGGCACGCCGAGGACGATTTTCTGCCTGGGGGCCCTGGCGTCGAGCCATGCCTTGACGGCCGTTTCCACGGAGAGCTTTTTAGTGCTCGGGTCGTCGGCGATGAGGTGCAGGGCCGACTGGTGGTTGGTGACGCAGTTGCTGGGGCAGTCGAAGGGGCCGTGCAGGTCGTAACCCTGGAGGTTGCCGTGGTCGAGGAACTTCATGATCTCGGGCACGTCCCAGCCGACCTTGAGGACCTCTGGATCGGCCGGGAGGAATGCGGTCAACAGGTACTTGCCGCCGCGCGGCTTCTGCGGGAGGTCCAGGACGTCCAGTTGCTTGCGGAACTCCTTGAGGAGGAGCGGCAGGTTCTTCCGGTCCTCCGGGCTGAAACCATTACCTGGCAGACCCGCGTTGCTGGCGGGCCATTCCCAGTCGATGTCGAAGCCGTCGAAGATGCCCGCAGCCAGTCCGGCGCCACCGTACACCTTGCGGAATTGAGCCGGGTAGTTCTTCGTGTCGGTCCAGATCTCCGTCGGCAGATTGCCTCTGATGTAGAAGTCGATGAAGGACTTGACGAACTCCTCGCGCCGTTTCTGTGTCTTGGCAGCCTCGGAGAAGTTCCTGGAGTACGTCCAGCCGCCGATCGACACCAGCACCTTCAGGTGCGGGTGTTTGGCTCTGAGCTTCTTCAGCTGGTTGAAGTTGCCCTTGAGGTGCTTATCGTCACCCCACCCGGGGTCGGCCACGCCGTCCACGGAATCCTCGGCCTTGAACGGCCAGAGCCAGTCGGCGTCGGCGTCCCCGACGTCGATGGAGCCGTCGGCCTCGGGGTCCCTTTTTGCGTACGGCGCTGTCGCCGCGAAGCATTTGTATCCGGGATGTCTTTTGTTGTTCGACGAGATATTCGCGAACGCGTAGTTGAGGATTGTCAGCTTCTTCGCGGTGCCGTTGGTATCGAGATCTTTGAGGAAGAACTTCCGGTCGTACATCGACCACTGCGGGAAGTAACCGACGTATTCGAGTCCGGCCACTGAGGACCTCCAGCTCCTGGGCTACAGATTACGTAGTCACTCGATCACAGAGCGTACATGTCAGCAACTTGGGGCGGCGGCAACCAGAATCGGCACGCTGCGTCGGGAACGACTCTCAGCGCAGAGGCGGCAGACGAGCCGTGCTGTACGCCGGGTTCTGTCTCCGGTGGACCTCGCGGTCCGCCGGGAGGCGGTCATCCATCTGGGACCGGTGTCACCACCGGCCTCATGCGGTCTACCCGCGGACTCGGGCGAGCAGCCCTCAGCGTCCGCGCAGGGCTGTCGTCCCGGCCGGGATGACAGCCCCTCTTGACCTTGCTCCGGGTGGGGTTTACCGAGCCGCCCAAGTCACCCTGGGCGCTGGTGGTCTCTTACACCACCGTTTCACCCTTACCGGGTGCCTTGCGGCCCCGGCGGTTTGCTTTCTGTGGCACTGTCCCGTGGGTCACCCCAGGTAGGCGTTACCTACCACCCTGCTCTGTGGAGCCCGGACGTTCCTCAGCGAGATCCTGGGATCCCGCCGCGACCGCCCGCACGACTCGTCTGCCGTCTACGTCATATTACGCCTGTACGAAGCGCACTGATTCCCGCCCCGGGGCGGCCCCGGTGAGCCGGGCCCGTACCCATTCACCCAGCGGAACAGCCGACCCGGTCATACGGCCGAGGACCGCCGGCTCATGGACCTGAACGGTGCCCTCCTCGACCACATACGCGTCGAAGACCTCCCCCACCCGGCCCGACATCACCGCCGCCGCGACCAGTTCGACACACTCCCCTTCCACCTCGTCGGCCCTCCGGGTGCCCTCCGCCATCTCCTCGGGAAGGTCAGCCAGGACGGCCAGCACCCACTCCGGCGGTTCCGCGCCCGCGACGGCGGCCAGGCAGAGCTCGCCCGTATAGCGGTCGATGAGGCGCCGCAGCGGGGCCATGCAGTGCGTGTACTCGGCGGCGACGGCCGCGTGCACGGTGTGGTCGGGAAGCGGTCGCTGTCCGGTGAAAACGGTGTAGCCGCCGCCACGCAGCAGGGTGCCGCACTCCTGCAGAAAAGCGGCGTGGTTGGTGCGCCGGGGGTCCAGGGAGCGGATGACATCGGCGTACGAGGTGTGCTTCTTCGGCCAGTCGATCGCCAGGGCCCGGGCGACCCGGTGCAGCCGGGTGACGGCGCCGCCGGTGGCGGTGGGGAGGGTACGCAGAACGCCGGTGTGGGACCGCAGCAGCAGCCGGGCGGCGGCCATCCCGGCCAGCAGGGAGATCTGTGCGGTCCAGCCGTCGGCAGGCAGGACCGCACGGTAGTCCAGGGCGTAGCTCTCGCCGTCCGGGATGATCTGCTGCTCCGGGACGACGAGGGAGATGCCGCCACGGGCGCGCTCCCGCTCCTCACGGAACCGGCCGATGTCCCGTAGCAGGGCGACCGGCTCCTCGGCGGTGGCGCCGTCGATGCTCCGCTGGACGGTCTCGTGGTCGAGCGTGGCCCGGGAGCGGACCAGCGCCCGCCGTACGTGCGTATCGATGACACCGCCGCTTGAGTCAAGCTCGAACCGCCACAGCAGGGCGGGCTGGTCCTGCCCCGGCGACAAGCTGGCAGCCCCCTCGCTGAGCACGGCGGGGTAGAGCGGGACGCGGCCGTCGGGGAAATCCAGGGTGGTCACCCGGCGGTGCGCTTCGGCGTCCAGGGCACCGCCGGGGGTGATGTAGGCGGTGATGTCGGGGACCGCATAGTGAACCCGGTAACCGCCACCCGGGCGACGGGCGAGGTGCATCGCCCGGCCCGGGTTGCGGGAGGCGGGCGGATCGACGCTGTACAGCGGGATGTCGGTGGCGTCCTGCGCCGGCAGCCGGGGCGCGCGGGCCGCCTGCTCCGCCTCGGCCAGTACCCCGGCCGGGAAGCCGGGCGGGATCCCGAGCCGTCTTCGCAGCTCACGCAGGGCGGTACGCAGCGCGGCGCCGTCGGTGCCGGTCATACGCAGATGGCGGCTGGGCATACGGCGAGCGTATGGCCGTACCCTTCAGATCGCCGCTTTTACGCGGCGTAGGACGTCATACGAAGGAGAAACACCGTGCTCGTGCTGCTGCCGCCGTCCGAAGGAAAGGCCGCCGGTGACTCAGGGCCCACGCTGTCGCTGGACGCGCTGTCGCTGCCGGGGCTGACGGACGCCCGGGCGACGGTGCTGGCGGAGCTGGTGGAGCTCTGCTCGGGGGACGAGGAGAAGGCACGTGAGGTGCTGGGCCTGAGCGAGGGGCTGCGCGGCGAGGTCGCGAAGAACGCGGGCCTGCGAACGGCCCCGACCCGCCCCGCGGGGGAGATCTACACCGGGGTGCTCTACGACGCGCTGGACCTGGCGACCCTGAGTACGGCGGCACACAAGCGCGCGGAACAGGCGCTGCTGGTCTTCTCCGGCCTGTGGGGAGCGGTGGGGATCACTGACCCGATCCCCGCCTACCGCTGCTCGGGCGGGGTGAAGCTGCCCGGTCTCGGTGGGCTCGGTGCGTACTGGCGGGGGCCCATGGACACGGTCTTGCCGAACGCGGCGGGCGACGGGCTCGTACTGGATCTGCGGTCGTCGGCGTACGCGGCCATGTGGAAGCCGAAGGGCGAGCTGGCCGAGCGTACGGCGACCGTCCGGGTGCTCCAGTCGAAAATCGTCAACGGCGTCGAGAAGCGGTCGGTGGTCAGCCACTTCAACAAGGCGACGAAGGGACGGATCGTCCGCTCGCTGCTGGCGGAGGGGACCCAGCCCCGCACCCCCGCCCAGCTGGCCCAGACGCTGGACGGGCTGGGCCACCGGGTGGAGTACAAGACCCCCGCGAAGGCGGGGAAGCCGTGGCAGCTCGACGTGATCGTCACTGAGCTGCACTGAATTGCACTGAGCTGTACCGAGTTGCAATGGGCGCAACGGCCGTTTCACCCATCGCTCTCCGCCGGGCAGGATGCCGCCATGGCTTCCCTGCTCGACCTCGCCCCCGTCATTCCGGTGGCCGTCCTCGATGACGTCTCCGCCGCCGTACCGCTCGCCCGCGCCCTGGTCGCGGGCGGGCTGCCCGCGATCGAGGTCACCCTGCGGACGGATACGGCGCTGGACGCGATACGCGCTATCGCGGACGGGGTACCGGAAGCCGTGGTCGGCGCGGGCACGGTGCTCACCCCGGCGCAGGTCTCCGCCGCCGTCGCCGCCGGCGCGGGCTTCCTGGTCAGCCCCGGGTGGACGGCCCGCCTCCTGGACGCCATGCGGGGCTCCGGCCTGCGGTTCCTGCCGGGGGTCTCGACGGCTTCGGAGGTCGTCGCGCTGCTGGAGCACGGCGTAACGGAGATGAAGTTCTTCCCCGCGGAAGCAGCAGGCGGGCGGGAATACCTCAACTCACTGTCCTCGCCCCTCCCCCGGGCCCGATTCTGCCCGACAGGTGGTATCAGGGCGGAGACGGCGCCCGGGTATCTGGCCCTGCCCAACGTCCGGTGCGTCGGCGGGACATGGATGCTTCCCGCCGAGGCCCTCGCCGCCCGGGACTGGGACCGCATCGAGCGCCTCGCCGGTGAGGCAGCGAGGCTGCCGCGCGCCCCGGCGCTTCGGCACGGCGGCTGCGCAGCTCAGCGGTGACCCTTGATCGCCCCGTCACCGCGTAGCGGACGGGTCCAGCAGGGACACCAGTCTGCGGGCTCCCTCCGCCACCTGATCTGGCGTGAGACAGCTGAGGGACAGCCGCATTTGATACCGGCCGCCACCGTCCGGATAGAAGTAGCTCATGGGTGTCCAGATCACCCCGTAATCGCGAGCGGACTCCTCCAGCAGTGCGTTGTCCGCCGGGAAGGGGACACTCAGGGTGAGGAAGAACCCGCCCTCGGGCGAGTTCCATTGGACTCCGGCCGCTTCCCGCCGACTCGGCGGCAGCAGGCGTTCCAGACAGTCCAGCAGGACCGTCAGGTTCTCCCGGTAGAAGTCCGTGGCCGCCTTGCTGGCCTCCCGCAAGCGGTAGCCGTGCGTCATGAGCATCCCGCCGATGACCGCCTGGCTGAGCGCGGGAGTGTTCACCGTGACCATGCTCTTGACCTTGGACAGCTCCTCAGCCAGGAGCGTGCAGCGGCCATCCCGCGTCTGGACCTGCTGGTCGGCGACCACATAACCCACCCGGGCGCCGGGAAAGCAGGTCTTGGCGAAGGAGCCGAGGTAGATCACGCGGCGCTGGCTGTCGAGCGCCTTCAGCGTGGGCCGACAAGTGCCGGTGCGCGTGAAGAAACCGTACGGGTTGTCCTCCAGGAGCAGCAGATCCTCGTCCTCGGCCAGTTCCAGGAGACGACGGCGTGCGGCAAGCGTCAGGCATGTGCCGGTGGGGTTGGAGAAGTCGGGCACCACATACAGCGCGCGGGGCCGCTTCCCGACCGCCCGCAGCGTGGTGACGGTGCGCCTCAGCGCCCCGGGGTCGATCCCGTCCTCGCCTTCGGGCACCGGCACTGTCTCAATGTCCAGCAGACGGGCCGCCCCTGTGATGCCGACGTAGCACGGCGAGGAGACCAGCAGGACATCCGAGGGACCGGCGAACAGCGCACGGAGTGCGATGAACATCCCCTCCTGGCAGCCCACGGTCACCACGATGGACTCGGGACCGGCCTGGATCCCCTCGTCGTTGCGCAGCGTGCGGGCCACCAGTTCCTGGAGGTGGCCGCTGGTGCGCCCGTACTGGAAGAGCAGGGTGCGGACCTCCTCGCGGGTGCGGCCCAGGTTGTCGCAGAGATGGCGTATGTACGCGTCGAGGTACTCGCCGATCCGCTCGACCTCGAAGAGGCCCTCGTACGGCCGACCGGGGCCGAAGGAGATCGCCTCCGGGTGGCGGGAGGTGATCTCGTTGAGGAAGTTCATCACCTCCATGAGGGGGTCGGAAAGGGAGTCGTGCAGCTCGTCGGCGGCCAGGACGGTGTCGGGGAAACCGATGTTCACCGGCGGTCCTCCCACAGGACCGGGCGACTTCGTGGCCGCTGTGGAGTCCGGACGGTGGTGCGGTGGTAGTGGGCGGCCTGGACGACAGCTTGCACGGTCACGTTGATCCCATCTGTCGTTCTGTCATTGGGGAGACTGAAGGACGCACGCTTACCCAACCGGGGGACGGCCATATAGATCGATGTTCGTCATTGCCGAACGATGTCATCACACTCGACCATGGCTTTGTTCGTCAACCCCCTTGCGCGCAGGGGGATTTCACCCTGCCCCGTGGCGGGGCTCCGCCCCGTTGCGGGGGCGCCGGGGGGTTCCCTGTACCCGCCGCCCCTTCCCGGCTGTGCCGACATGCGGCTCCACCGCGCGGCGGGACTTCGCCCGGTTGCGGGGGTGCCGTGGGTGGGTGTCCCCGTATCCCGCCCCTTCCCGGAAACCGGGGCTTCGCCCCGGGCCCCGGGGTTGGCCGGGTGCGGGCCGGTGGCCGGGTGTTGTGCCCACCCACAGCCCCTCGCGGGGCTGCGAGTGCCCACAACACATGGGCGGCCCGAGTGCCCACAACACTGGTGTGGGTCGAGTGCCCACACCACACGGCGGCGCGAGTGCCCACAACGCGTGAGGGGGTGGGGAGGGGTGGGTTGTTCCGGACGCTTGCCCGTGATTTGTGGGCCGACACAGGCCTCACCGGCCAACTCAACGCTGCCGCGCGTCGGCCCGTAAATCATGGGTCCGGAACGGCCCACCCCGGACCACCCCCGACCCACAACGGACCAGAACCCGGGTGAGGCAACGTCACGCCTCAACGGGTGGGCGGGCGGGCAAAAAACCACCCACGGCGGGAAAGCCAGCAACGTAAGGCTCAGCTCACCGCAGGTGCCCCGTGTCGTTCAGCAGCCGCACAGACGCGTTGCCGTCCGCGTAGTACGCCACCGCCGAAAGCGACGCGGCGGCCAGTTCCATCCGGAACAGGGACTCCGGCGGGGCCCCCAGGGCCAGCCGGACCAGGGTCTTGACCGGCGTCACATGGGTCACCAGCAGCACCGTCTTGCCCGCATAGCGGGCGAGGGCCTTGTCGCGGGCCAGCGCGACCCGCCGCGCCACCGTGGCGAAGGACTCACCGCCACCCGTAGGGGCCGCCTTCGCGGAGGCGAGCCACGCGTCCAGGTCATCCGGGTAGCGCTCCTTGACCTCCGCGAAGGTCAGCCCCTCCCAGGCGCCGAAGTCGGTCTCCCGCAGCCCCTCATCCGTGCGGACCTCCAGACCAAGTCGCGCGGCAACGACCGACGCCGTCTCCTGACACCGCCGCAGCGGCGAGCTGAGCACAACCTGAACGGTGCCCCGCGCCGCCAGCGCCGCCGCGACGGCCTCCGCCTGGCGGCGGCCGACCGCCGACAGCTCGGGGTCGCTGCCGCCACTGCCCGAGAAGCGTTTCTCCGGCGTCAGCACCGTCTCCCCGTGCCGCAGCAGCACCAGCGTGGTGGGCGCGCCCAGATCAGCCGCCCAACCCACCGGCGGAGCCGTGGGCGTACGTTCCACGGGCGCGGCCGCCCGAAGCGCGTCAGCCGCGCCGACCGCGCCGACCGCCGCGTCAGCCGCCGCGTCAAGCTCCGCCGTCGAACGGCTCGCCTCCCACGTCTCGCCGCGCTTGCCCGCGTCCATCGCCTCATTCGCGAGCCGGTCCGCGTGCTTGTTCCGCTCCCGGGGGATCCACTCATACGCGACCGCGTCCACCGGGAAGATACCCTTCGCCTCCATGGCGAGGGGCCGCATATCGGGGTGCTTGATCTTCCAGCGCCCGGACATCTGCTCGACGACAAGCTTGGAGTCCATCCGGACCCGCACCGTCGCCTCAGGGTCCAGCTCCCGCGCCGCGCGCAGCCCGGCGATCAGCCCCTTGTACTCCGCGACGTTGTTCGTCGCGTACCCCACATACTCCGCGGCCTCCACCAGGGTCTCCCCCGTCGCCGCGTCCTTCACCACCGCTCCGTAGCCGGCCGGGCCCGGGTTGCCCCGGGAACCACCGTCCGCCTCGACCAGGAAGCGACGCCCCATCACAGACCTGACTCGGGCGTACGGACCAGGATCCGGCGGCAGTTCTCGCACCGCAGCACCGTGTCGGGCGCGGCCTCGCGGACCTCGTTCAGCTCGGTGATGTTGAGCTCAAGACGGCAGCCCTCACAGCGCCGCTGGTACAGCCGCGCCGCGCCCACACCGCCCTGCTGCTGGCGCAGCTTCTCGTACAGCTTCAGCAGATCAGCGGGCACCGACCCGGCCACGACCTCGCGCTCCTTGCGCACCGTCGCTTCCTCGGCGTCGATCTCCTCGGTGGCCCGCGCCCGCCGAGCCGCCGCGTCATCGACCTTGGCCTGCACCGACGATACTCGCTCGGTCAGCTCCGCCACCCGTGCCTGCGCGGCCTCGTTGCGCTCCATCACCTCCAGGACGATGTCCTCCAGATCGCCCTGCCGCTTGGCCAGCGAGGCGATTTCGCTCTGCAGGCTCTCCAGGTCCTTGGGGCTGGTGACCGCGCCGGAGTCGAGCCGCTGCTGGTCGCGGGCGGCGCGCTGCCGGACCTGGTCGACGTCCTGCTCGGCCTTGGTCTGCTCACGGGCGGTGTCGCTCTCCTCCGTCTGCGCGGCGATCAGCAAGTCACGCATCTGGGTGAGGTCACCCTCCAGCGCCTGGATCTCGGCGTGCTCAGGGAGGTTCCTGCGCTTGTGCGCGAGCTGGGTGAGCCGGACATCCAGTGCCTGGACATCGAGGAGACGGATCTGGTCGGCGGGCTCGGCGTTCAGTTGGGGGCTCCTGAGTAATCGTGGTGTGGCCCGGAGGCCGCGTGGGCGGTCCAGGGGTCGGTGACGGCGCGGGAGACATGCGTACGCAGGCCCCAGCCGTGCCGTTCGGAGATCGCGTCGAGCTGGGCGGCGGCCTGCTCGCACCAGGGCCACTCGGTGGCCCAGTGCGCGGCGTCGACCAGCCCCAGCGGTGAGTGTTCGAGGGCCTCGGAGGCCGGGTGGTGACGCAGATCGGCGGTCACATACGCGTCGACGCCCGCGGCCCGCACCTCGTCGAACAGGCTGTCGCCGGAGCCGCCGCACACCGCGACGGTACGGACCATCTGGTCCGGGTCCCCGGCGGCGCGTACGCCCTGTGCGGTGGCGGGCAGCCGGGCGGCGGCGTACTGCGCGAAGGCCGCCAGCGACAGCGGCTCGGCCAGCTCGCAGATACGGCCGAGCCCGCGCCGCCCCTCCGGGTCCTCCCGATCGGGTACCAAGGGGCCGAGGACCCGCAAATCGAGCGCACCGGCGAGGGCGTCGGAGACCCCGGGGTCGGCCCGGTCGGCGTTCGTATGTGCGACATACAGAGCGATGTCGTTCTTGATCAGCTCGTGCACGACCCGGCCCTTGAAGGTGCTGGCCGCGACCGTCGTCGTGCCGCGCAGATAGAGCGGGTGGTGGGTCAGCAGCAGATCGGCGCCGAGGGCGATCGCCTCATCGGCGACCTCCCGTACCGGGTCAACAGCCAGCAGGACCCGGGTCACCTTGGTGTCGGGGTCGCCGCAGACCGTTCCGACCGCGTCCCACTGCTCGGCCCGCTCAGGGGGCCAGAGGGCGTCGAGCGCGGCGATGACATCGGAGAGTGCGGGCACGTGGAAAGGCTACCTTTCCCACCCGCCCGCCTGACCAGCCACCGCCCAGCCACGCCCCAGCCACCGCTCAGCCATCGCCCGGACACCGCGGCAGCCACCGCGCCAGCCACCACCCGGACAGCACCGGACACCACAAAGCCCAGTCCCCCATGCACACTCGCTCCCACCCGCACAGGAAAATCGGAACAGCAACACCCTTACGGGTGAAGCGACCCAACTCGCATGGTTCGGCAGCAAGTGCGAAAACTAGCGTCGTTGCTGGAGGTGATCTTTCGATGACAGCCTGTGCCATCGAGGGCGCCACGGGAGACGGAGGGACAGCCGAGCACGCCGGTTGCGTGATCGCGGCGGATGGTTCGTACGCGGCCCGGCTTGTCGCGCCCGACGGTGGTGACGCCTGGTATCCGGAGCGCTGGACGCTGGACGGTCCGGAGCCGTATGCCGTACCGCTCCCCGGAAATCAGCCGGAGGAGCCGGACAGCCAGCTCTTGCCGCTGACCGATGGGCGAGTGCTCATCGTCCGCCGGGTCGACGGACGGCATCGGCTCGTGCTGCTCTACCCGACCGGGCCGGCCACCGGAGAACTCTCGCTGGGCGCTCTGGAGTGTGATCGGCTCACCCTGCTACCGCCCGCACCGGACGGGCGGTCCGCCTATGCCCTCGCCCCGGGCGCTCAGTCCACGACCGTATGGCAGGTGGCAGGCGGCAGCTCGGGGCCGGAACGGGTCGCCGAGGTGCCGGGCCACTGCTGGGACGGCGGCTGGCTGGACCGCGACGGGCGGCTGCTGGCGCTCAACCGTAAGGGCCCGGCGGCGGGCGCCGCCGGGCGCACCAAGGCGGTGGCGGTGGATCTGGGGCGGGGCGGGGAGACCAGCCCGCTGTTGCAGATCGCCGAGGACAGCGACGACCTGCTGCTGCTCGCCGATCCGGACAGCGGACTGCTCCTCGTACGCTCCAACGCCCCCGGTGATGACCGGATCGGCTGGGGTGTGCTGGGCAGCCACCGCCCGGTCCGTTTCCCTGAGGCGCTGCATCCCCATGGGGTCTCGGTACTGCCCTTCGCCATACAGCCCGGGCAGATGCTGATGCCGGAAAGCTGCGCGGTGGCCCTGCGGGTTGATGGGCCGAACGGCACCGGGGTGGCCGTATGGCGCCCTGCGGAACGGGAGTTGCGGCAGCTGACCGCCCCGGAGGGCTGGTTGCGCGGCACGGGTCTGTTCACCCGGAACGGTGAACTGCGGCTGCCGTACGCGCCCTGCGGGCTGGCCCGGATCCAGCCGCCCACCGAGCCGGTGACCCCGCAGCCGGACCCCATGACGCCCGCCTCCGAACCGCTCACCGAACCACGGGCCGAACCACCGGCCGACACCACGCACAAGCCGGTGCCCTTGCAGGAGGCCCCGCTGCCATAGGCATGCCAACGGTTAGGATTGGGTCGGGTAGCGCAAGCAATCCACGGAGTTACTTCACGATGTCCCAGTCCCAGACCGAGACCACGAGCGAGCACACCAGCGGCGGGGGTAAGCACCGCGGCCCGGCCGCCGTCGCCGAGGAGAACAGGATTCCCGCGCAGGGCCGCCACCGCCGCCCGGCGCAGGAATCCAACCAGGAAGAGATCAACCCTTCTTGAGCCCCAGCACCTCGACCGCCGCGAAGGTCTCATTCGCGGGGCGCTCCGCGAAGTACGGGGAAAGCTGCTCGTCCAGCTCTTCATGGCTGAAGACATCCTTGGCCGTGTCGAACTTCACGGCCACCTTCGGGCGGTCGAGCACGGCGACCATTCCGCCGTGCACCACCAGGAGTTGACCGTTGACCTTCGCCGCGGCCGGTGAGGCGAGATAGCCGACCAGTGGCGAGACATGTTCGGGTGCCAGCGGGTCGAGGCCCTCCCCTTCGGGGACCTCAACCCCGGCGAACACATCCTCGGTCATCCCAGTACGGGCCCGCGGGCAGATGGCGTTGGCCGTTACGCCGTATTTGGCCAGCGCCATCGCCGTCGAGGTGGTCAGCCCGACGATGCCGCCCTTCGCGGCGGCGTAGTTGGGCTGTCCGGGGGAGCCCGCGACAAAGGCCTCGGACGACGTGTTGATAACCCGGCCGTAGACCGCGCCACCCGCCGCCTTGGACCGTTCGCGCCAGTGTGCGGCGGCGAAGTGGGTCGTATTGAAGTGCCCCTTGAGGTGGACGCGGATCACGGAGTCCCACTCGTCCTCGCTCATGGAGAAGACCATCCGGTCGCGCAGAATGCCCGCGTTATTGACCAGGATGTCGAGCTGCCCATAGGTATCGACCGCCAGCTGGACCAGCTCGCGGGCCTGCTCGAAGTCCGCGACATCGCCCAGGTGCGCGATGGCCTGGCCACCGGCCGCCCGGATCTGCGCGGCGACGTCCTCGGCCGGTTCGGGCTGACCGTAGTCGTTGACCACGACGCTGGCCCCGAGCCTGGCCAGCTCCACCGCCTCGGCCCGCCCGATCCCCCGGCCCGCCCCCGTAACGACAGCGGTCTTCCCCTGCAGCGCCAACATCCACATCCCCTTCCATCTCAGCGTTCCCCAACCCACCCCTGTTGTGGGCAATCTCCCCCAGACTTCTCCCCCAGCTACCTCCCCCAGCTACCGCTGGGAGGTGCCCCCAGGGAGGTGCCCCCAGGAGGTGCCCCCAGCCCCGCGAGGGGTTGGGCCCGCCCTGCTACGCAACCACCCACCCACACCTGCCACGACGCTCCGGCCCGCCCCGGGGCGGAGCTCGCCACGCCTGGTGGGCACAACACCACCCACCGTCCCGCACCTGAAGAACCGGGCCCGGGGCGCGAGCCCGGGGCGCGAGCCCCGGTTACGGGAAGGGGCGGGAATAGGGGAACCCCACCCCACAGCACCCCCGCAGCCGCGGGCCAAAGCCCCGGCTCCCGGGAACCCGCCCCACAGCCCCCCGCGGGGGGAAGCCCCGCCGCGCGGCGAAACCGCACCGGCGAACCCGGGCCCCGGGGGGGGCGAAGCCCGCCATGCGCCGGGGGCGCACACCACCCCGGCGCCCCCTAAACCGTGATGCACGTCCGCAGCGCCTCCCCGCTCCGCATCTGATCCAGCGCCTCATTGATCTCCCCCAGCCGCACCCGGTGCGTAATCAGCCCCTCCAGGTCGATACGGCCCGCCCGCCACAGCGCGATGGCGCGGTCGTAGCTGCGGTGCACATCCCCGCCCCCGTACATGGACGGCAGAATCCGCTTCTCGTCGAAGAACAGCTCGAACATATTGAGCTGGAGGAAGTCATCCATCGCCCCAGCACCGACAATGATCAGCGTCCCGCCCCGCCGCGTCGCCTCGTACGCCGTCCGGGCGGTGGCCGACTTGCCGACGACCTCAAAGACGTAGTCGAAGCCCTCACCCGCCGTGAGCTGCTGCTTGGCGTCCGCCAGCCCATCGGGGGCCACCGCCTCGGTGGCCCCGAAGCGCAGCGCCGCCGCGCGGCGGGACTCGACCGGGTCGACGGCGACGATCCGCGCGGCGCCAGCGACCCGCGCGCCCTGGATGGCGCTGATACCGACCCCGCCGCAGCCGATGACGGCGACCGAGGAACCGGCCGCGACCTGCGCGGTGTTGAGCGCCGAGCCCAGCCCCGTGGTGACCCCGCAGCCGATCAGCGCGGCGATCTCATAAGGGACATCATCCGGGATCCGCACCGCGCTGCCCGCGTCCACGACGGCTTCCTCGGTGAAGGTGCCGGTCCCGGCGAACCCGAAGACATCCCCGCCTGGGCGCTTGAAGTTCGGCGTGCCCGCGTTCATAAAGCCGGTCAGACACAGATGCCCCTGACCGCGCTTGCAGGCCGCACAGGCGTCGCAGGCGGGCAGCCAGCTCACCAGCACCCGGTCGCCGGGCTGGACGCTGGTGACGCCGTCACCGACGTCCAGCACCTCGCCCGCGCCCTCATGCCCGGGGATGAACGGCGCGGGCTGCGGCAGCACACCGCTCATCGCCGAGAGATCCGAGTGGCACAGCCCGGTCGCCTTGATACGGATCCGGACCTTCCCAGGTCCGAACCCCACCGCCTCGACATCATCGAGGACTTCGAGTTTGTCCTGGCCGATCTCCTGCAGTACGGCTGCGCGCACGGTACGGCTCTCCTCACTGCGCCTGAACCGGCGCCTCCCGTGATGGTTGCGGTGCTACGTGTGCTCGATGAGGGTGTCGGCCAGCACTGGCGCGTCGTCCCGCTCGACGGCGGTGACCGACACCTGGATACGCCCGGGGTCCAGCTGCCAGGCGCGGATACGGAGGGTTTCGCCCGGGAAGACGATTCCCGCGAAGCGGGTGCGGTAGCCCCTGACCCGGGTGACATCCCCGTCCAGCGCCGTGTCGACGACGGCCTTGAGGGTCATGCCGTAGGAGCACAGCCCGTGCAGGATCGGCTTGTCAAAGCCCGCGAGCTTGGCGAACTCGGGGTCCGCGTGCAGCGGGTTCCAGTCCCCGGAGAGCCGGTAGAGGAGGGCCTGATCCTCCCGGATGGGCCGCTCAAGGACGCGGTCCGGCTCCCGCTCGGGGAGGTCGAGGCGGCTGGCGGGGCCACGCTCGCCGCCGAAGCCGCCCTCGCCGCGGACGAAGATCTGGGTGTCGCAGGTCCACAGCGGCCCGTCGGCGTCGGCGGCCGCGGAGCGCAGCACGATGACCGCGGCCTTGCCCTTGTCGTAGACAGCGGCGATCTTGGACGTCTGAGTGGCGGCGCCGCTCACCGGGATGGGCCGGTGCAGCTCGATGGCCTGCGCGCCATGCAGCACGGCGGCGAGATCGACGTCGATGCCGGATGTCGAGATCCCGCCCGCGATGGCCATGCCACCGCCCGCGACGGTGGCGAAGCTGGGCAGCACCTGGAGCTTGCTCTCCAGCGTGTAGCGCAGCTCGCCGGGGTCGGTGGCGGGCGCACCCGCCCCCAGACCCAGGTGGTACAGCTGAACGTCCTTGTGGCCCCAGCAGAGTTCCACGGTAGCGGGCTCGGCGGCGAGGGCTTTGGCGACATCGATGGGCATGGGGCAGGTGCTCCTTGGCCACGGTGGGGTGCGGTGGAAGACCCCGGCCCAGCCGTCCGCACCGTCAGCCGCGCCGGGGTCGTACGGGACCGGCCGGAACGCATCCCCGAACAAGAACACGTTCTAGCCAGTGGCCCCATATATAACGCACCCCGGCAGACTTGGGAATACCCCTGGCTGACGTCCCGTCAGCTAGCGCCGCTCCTTACCTCCGCTTACATCTGCTTACGTCCGCAGATACGAAGCACCGTTGAGATCAAGAACGGTGCCCGAGGCCCACTGGGCCTGCGGCGAGGCGAGCCAGAGCACCGCCGCCGCGATCTCCTCCGGCTCCGCCACCCGTCCGAACGGGCTCTGTGTACGGATCGCCGAACCCTCCGCACCGCCGAGCCGGTGGGCGACCCGCTCGGTCTCGATGAAGCCGGGAGCGACGGACGCCACCGCGATCCCATGCGGGGCCAGCGCCACCGCGAGGGACTGGCCCAGCGCGTGCACGGCGGCCTTGGTAGCGCCGTACGCGGGATGGTCGGGCTCGCCCCGGAACGCGCCGCGGGAGCCGATGTTGACAATACGGCCGCCGGCGCCCTGCTCGATCATGTGCTGGGCGGCCTGATGGCTGAGGTGAGCCGTACCCAGGAGGTTGACCCCGGTGTGCCGTCGCCAGGCGGCCGTCCACTCCTCGTACGGCGTGGTGGCGGGCGGGTGCGGGGAACTGACGGCGGCGTTGTTCACCAGCACATCGATGCCGCCCAGCTCCCAGGCCGCCTCCGCCACCAGTCCGGCCGCCTGGCCGGGGTCGGAGATATCCGCGCTGAGCAGCGTATGCCCCTCGCCCGCCAGACTTTTGAAGGTCTCCTCCGCCTCCGCGCGCCGTGCGGCGTAGTGCACCGCCACCTGGTCGCCGTTGGCGGCGAACTCCTGGGCCAGCGCGCGGCCGAGTCCTCGGGAGGCTCCGCTGACGAGTACACGGCGGCCCGTACTGGGAAGGTCATGCATGTGAGGCTTCCTCCTCGCTGCCCGGCAGTGCCAAGATCATCAGTACCACAGCGGTCAGCAGAATCCCGGCCCCGGCCTGGAAGGCCAGCGAGTATCCCGCGGCCTGGCCGGCCGGTTCCGTGCCCCCGTCGATACGGGACGCGGCCAGGGTCGACAGCGCCGCGAGACCCAGCGCACCGCCCATGAACCGTGAGGTGTTGACCAGCCCCGAGACCAGCCCGGCGTCGCCGGGCGCGGCGCCCGCCGTGGCCACCGTGGCGAGCGGGGTCGCGGCGAGCCCAGCGCCCAGCGCCATCAGCAGACCGGGGCCCAGGACCGTATCGAAGTAGCCGCCGTTCACCTGCAGACCGCTCTGCCAGACATAGCCGGTGGCGGCGATGAGGGAGCCGAGGACGGCCAGCCGCTTGGCGCCGGTCCAGAGCATCAGCCGGGGCGCCAGCTTGGAGCCGAGAACAATGGTCAGGGACTGCGGGACAAAGCCGAGGCCGGTCTGAATGGGGGTGTAGTCGAGCACGTTCTGCATATAGAGCGACATGAAGTACCACATGCAGAACATCGCCATGCCGTTGACGAACATGGCGATGTTCGCCGCTGACACCGACCGCCTACGGAAGAGCCCCAGCGGCACCAGGGGCACGCTCGTCCGGGCCTCCACGGCCACAAACGCCCCGAGCAGCGCGAGCCCGCCGACCAGCGGCCCCAGCGCACCGATCGCCGTCCATCCCACGGACTCGGTCCGCACGATCCCGTAGGCCAGCGCCCCCAGTCCCCCGGTCACCAGCAGCGCCCCCGGCATATCGAGCCGCCGCCCACTCCCGTTCCGGCTCTCGGCCAGCCACAGCACCGCCGCGATGAGCACCAGCGCACCGATCGGCACATTGATCAGCAGTACCCAGCGCCAGGACAGCGTGTCCGTGAGGACCCCGCCGACAAGCGCGCCCGCCGCGCCGCCCCCGGCGCCCACGGCCGTCCAGGTCCCTATCGCCCTGCTCCGGGCCGGTCCTTCCGGAAACGAGGAGGTGAGGATCGTCAGGGTCGACGGCGACAGCACCGCCGCCCCCATCCCCTGCACAGCCCGTGCCGCGACCAGCTGCCACGGCTCCTGCGCGAGGCCGCCCGCCAGGCTGGCCCCGGTGAACATCCCGAGCCCGACCAGGAACATCCGCCTACGCCCGAAGATGTCCCCCGCACGCCCGCCGAGCAGCATAAATCCCGCGAACGTGAGCGTGTAGCCGTTCAGCACCCACTGCAGGCCGAGTTCGCTCAGCCCCAGATCAGCCCGCATGGACGGCAGTGCCACATTGACGACGGAGACATCGAGTACGACGAGGAACTGCCCGGCGCACGCGACGAGCACCACCACCCACAGCCGAGGGGTGGTGGTGCGCTTACCGCTGACTGTTCCGGGTTCAGGAGTGCACTGGGCCATCCGGTCATGGTCGCAGCCACACCGCGCCCCGTACATGCGGATATAGGTCTAGGACCGGGGGCTGACCTGCCATCAGTCACGAGTCACATACGCCTCAGACGCGACGCCTCAGACGCCGACGCCTCACACGCTGACGCCCCGCGCGCGGAGATAGGCCAGTGGATTGACGTCCGAGCCGAAGTGGGGCGTGGTGCGGGCTTCGAAGTGCAGGTGCGGGCCGGTGACATTACCCGTGGCGCCGGACCTCGCGATCGGCTGGCCCCCGGACACGCTCTGTCCGACGGCCACCTGGATACGGGCGAGATGTGCGTACTGGGTGTAGCTGCCATCGGCATGCCGGACGACGATCTCGTACCCGTAATAGCTGTTGTAGCCCGCCGCGACCACTCGGCCGGGACCGACCGCGGATACGGCGGTGCCGGTGGGGACCGCGAAGTCCTGACCGGTGTGGTAGCCCCTCGACCAACCGCCGCGCTGGCCGTAGGAGCCGGTGAAGACGTAGCTGGAGACCGGGGCGGTCCAGCGGCCGGAACGGGCCGGGGACCGACCGCGCGAGGTGGTGGAGCGGGTGGAGCGCTTCTTGACGGCGGCCTTGGAAGCGGCCTTGGAAGCGGCCTTGGAAGCGGCCTTGGGAGCGGCCTTGGCAGAGCTGCCGGACCCTGCTGCCCGCGTACGGGCCTTGTACTTGCTCTTGTGGCTGGTCCAGTACCAGTGGCCACCGGACTTGAACCAGTACACCCGGTCCACCGGGTCCCAGCCCTGCTTGCCGCGGAAGACGGGCTCGCGCCGCCGTACGGCGGTCTGCCGGTAGGAACGGGAGGAAACAGCCTTGGCCGGGCGGGCCGTTCCGCCCATGTGGCGCCGGTACTTGTCATAGTGCGCGGTCCAGCGCCACCAGCCGGTGGAGTCCTTGTACCAGTACACGCTCCCGTCCCAGCCGGGGCGCGCGGGGGCGGGCTCCGCCGCCGCGGTGCCGGCGCCCGCCCCCAGCAGCGCGGCCGCGCCCACGGCGGCCGCGATCGCCTGGCGTGCGGTGCAGCGCCGCGGTACGCCGCCGTGCCGCTGGGCCGTCTCCACGGCGGCCCCCGTACAGAAGACACAGCGGCAGTCGGCGGGGATCTCTTCGGTGAATTCCGGTGCGGGCATGGTTCTCACTGCTCCCAACTCTGTTCCCCGGCGCTGCTCCGCGCCGTGTAGAAGGCGACGGTCAGGTCCTTGACCAGGACCTTGCGCTCGTAGTCGTCGAGCTCCAGGAGCCCGCTGGCGGTGAGACGGCGCACGGTGTCGCCCACGGCGTCGACAACATCGGTCAGCACACTGTCGCGGTGCTGGGCGTCGATGGCGGCTACCCGGCGGCGCCGCATGGCGGCGGCCACCTCGGGCGCGTACTCGATACGGGTGGGCTGCACGGAGAAGACGTCGATCCCCACGGACCCGCACTCGGCAGACAGCTCACTCGTCAGAGCCTCGCCCACCGCCTCCACATCGCGCAGCGTGGGCATGTCACCCTGGAAGGCGTCGGCCGGCAGCCGCGAGAGCACCCGGACCAACGCCGCTTCCACCCGTTCGCGCAGATACGCGGTGTGGTCCTCGACGGTCAGCAGGGCACGGGCGGTGTCCCGGACCCGCCACACCACCAGGACCACGACACGCAGCGCCACCCCCTGGGCGTCCACCGCGGGCATTGGCTCACTACGCCAGTGCCGCAGCCGTACATCGACCCGCCGACGCCGCATCACCGGGTTGATCCACACCAGCCCGGTGCGCCGTACGCTTCCCCGATAGCGGCCGAACAGGGTCAGCGTCCAGACGCTGCCGACCCGGCCCCGCTTCAGACCCCCGAAGGCGATCGCGGCGAGAACTCCCCACCCGCCGACCACCGCCCACTGCCACGGCGGCGTCGCGTGCTGCCGCGTGCCGCCGCCGAGCCACAACTGCCAGCCCGCACCCGCGAGCGCCATCAGCCCCACCAGAGCCGCGACCCAGCCCGGCCGGGTCGGACCAGGGTGTTCCACCAGCTCAGGATCACCCGCCTCGGACAGCCGCCGCGACGCCTCCGAGGGCCGCGTATCGGCCCCGGCCTCGTCAGCCGCCGCCCCGCAATCGACCGGAGAGGCGCTGGCCACCGGCAGAACGGCAGCCTCCCGAGCCTCCATCCGGTCATCCACCCGGTCATCGAAGAGCGCCCCCATGGGGATGCCCTCGTCCTGCCAGACGACCCGGACCGGCGTGGCCGCCCGACTGCCACCGGCCCTTAGCTCGCCATGGCCCTCCCCCGCCTGATGCCCCCTCATATCCGACCCCGCCAACGGACGCGAGGACCTTCGCCCCGCCACTGTCTGAAGCCACGGCGGCAGCCCGCCAAGGCAGTAGTTACGCCATAGTCCGTACGACGCATGAGGCCCCCTTCAAAGACCAGCTCTGCGGCCGACCCGATGGCTGCCCAGCGTCACACCCCGCGCCCCCTCGGTGAAGGGGCGCGCTGAGGTAGCAGGGCGTGTACGGGGGGCGACCGCGATGGTTCCGGGCGTGGCCGCCGCACTATCGCTCCCGGCGACTCAGTCTGGTACCGTTACCTGGTACCACTCAAAAGGAGTGCACATGTCCATAACCGCCAGCGAGGCCCGCAAGCGTCTTTTCCCCCTGATCGAGGAAGTGAACGACGACGCCACCGCCGTGGAGATCGTCTCCCGCGCCGGAACTGCCTACCTCGTCCCCGCCGAGGAGTACGAGTCCCTGAAGGAGACGGCGTATCTGCTCCGCTCCCCCGCCAACGCGGAGCGCCTGCTGCGCGCCGTGCGGGACGTTGCCACCGGCAACTACGAGTACCGCGACCTCATCCCGGTCGAGGGCGAAGAGAGCGGCGAGTGAAGCTCGCGTTCCACCCCGCCGGCTGGGCCGATTACCTGTACTGGCAGAACACCGACCGGCAGGTGGCCAAGCGCATCAACCGGCTGATCAATGACGTACTGCGCGACCCCTTCACCGGGATCGGCAAGCCGGAGCACCTCAAACACATGGCACCCGGAGCCTGGTCCCGCCGTATCACCGACGAGCACCGCCTTGTCTACCAGGTGAAGGACAGCGAGGTCATCATCCTCCAGGCCCGCTACCACTACTGATCCATACCTCCGTACGAGCCCACAGGCGGAGCCCACGGGCGGGTCGTCGGACTCCCCAGTCCTGCCCGCCTACAGTGTCCGGTTGTGACCTCAGATCCGGTTGAAGCACTGGCGAGGAGTCTCACGCGTGGCGGAGCGGACGACAGCTGACGTGGTGATCGTTGGGAACGGCGTTCTGGGACTGTCGATCGCCTTCGAAACCGCGGTTCGCTCGCCGGGCCTGCGTATCGCGGTCATCGGCCCCACGGCACGCCCAGGTTCGGCCACGGTGGCGGCCGGAGCCATGCTGAACTGTTTCGCGGAAGTCACCCGGTTCACCGGCGCGCATCCCGCGTCCCGCGCCAAGTTCGAACTCGCCCGCGATGCTCTGGACGCCTGGCCGCAATGGCTCGACCGGCTGGTGGAAAGCACCGGATCTCCAGCGCCGCTCGACGCCTGGACGCCGGGCACTCTCCTGCTGCTCGGAGCTCAGGCCACACCTGGGACCGTCCAGAACTTCGAGGCCGTCCGCGCCGCCACGGAAGCACACGGCGAACCGCACGAGGAGGTGGACATCCAGGACATCGAGGGCCTGGACGCGCTCCCTCCGGAGCACCCGGTGCGCGCCCTCTGTCTCGAACGTGAAGGCGCGGTCGACGCCCGCGCGGTGCTCGCGGCACTGGAGGCAGCGGCAGGCCGACAGGGGGTCGTGGAGATTCCCGGCGAGGTGACGGGACTGGTGACCGTGGGCGAGCGCGCCACCGGAGTGCGGCTGTCCACGGGGGAAACGGTCACGTCCGACACCGTCGTTCTCGCTGCGGGCTCCCCGACACAGCGTCTCATCGAGGAGCTGCCCGTCGGCATGGTCCAGCCCATGCTGCATGGCACCGGGTTCGCGGTGGAAACCCGGCGTCACCGTGGCCCCGGATTCGGGCATGTCGTCCGCACCCCCACCCGGTCCGGAGGCTGCGGCCTCCACCTCGTTCCGCTGGGTGGGGGCACCGAGTACATCGGGGCGACCAATATCGCGCTGTTCGACCCGCCGGACGGCCCCCGCGTCGGCATCGCCCAATCCCTGCTGCGGTTCGCCATGGAGCAGTTCGACCGGCGGATCGGCTTCTCCTCGGTACGGCGCTGGCACTACGGCAACCGGCCCATCACCCTCGACACCTTTCCGCTCATCGGCCGCTCCCCCATGCCGGGTCTGCTGTTCGCCACCGGCACCTACCGGGACGGATTCCACAGCTCGCCGGTGATCGCCCGGTACCTGGCCGGCCTCATCGTGGAGTCCGCCGCCGAGCAAGGGCCCTGCGCGATGTTCACGCCCGGTCGTGCGCCGCTGGAGACGATGACCACGGAAACGGCGACAGAGCTGTATGCGACCGAGACAGCCGATACGTCGATCGAGTTCGGGCTCCGGCTGCCCTACTTCCTGGGCACCGAAGCGCTCACCAGCATGCGCAGGCGGCAGGCCCAGGAATCCTTCGACCGGCTCGGCCGCTCCATCGCGCTGCGTCCGGAGATCCTCAGTGCCGTCTACGAAGCCGACGACAGCCGCGTAAAGCAGCTGGCCGCCTATCTGCATGCCGCTCCAACACCCTCACCGTCGTGAGAGCCGGACGGGGAGAGCCTGCGGAACCAGGACGGCTCTGGGCGCTGAGGGCACCGCCGCCCAGTCATGATGGGGCTGCCATCGCCAGCACGCAGCAATGGAAGCCAGCGCCAGTGTGCTCTCGGCAAGGGCGAATGACTCGCCGAGGCACCTGGTCGGTCCTGCCGAGAAGGAAAGGAAACGGCCGCTGGCCGCCGCCGTGCGGCCGACCGCCGGATCACGCCAGCGTTCGGGATCGAACCGGTACGGATCGGAGTACGCGTCGGGACGGCGGTGCAGGGCGTACGGACTGACCACCACCATGCTTCCGCTGGGTACCCGCACACCGGCCAGGCAGGTCTCATGTGAGGCGAACCGGGCCAGAAACCACGCCGGGGGATACAGGCGCAATGCCTCCTTGACGATCCGGCCGGTCAGCTCCAGCCTGGGCAGGTCGTTCCAGTCGGCGATACGACCACCCAGCACATCGTCGACCTCGGCGTGCAGCTCCTCAAGAACCAGCGGGTGGCGGCCCAGCAGCTGAAGGGTCCATACCAGGGCGGCGGACGTGGTCTCCATTCCGGCCAGGAGCAGGACCGCGACCTGGTCGGACACCTCAGCGTCCGTCAGTCGCACGCCCTGGTCGTCCCGCGCGGCCAGCAGCCAGGCGAGCACATCCTGATGCTCATTCCCCGCACCCCTTGCGTCGCCGATGATCCCCCCGACCTGGGCCCGCCAGCGGTCCAATGCCTTGGTGTACCGACGGTTTCCCGGCGTGGGCACATGCCGGATGCCGGGAAACCCGATCTGCGTGATGGTGCTCCGCAAGAAGACCCCGAAGCAGTCCCGCAGCTCGGCGGTGGCCTGGCGGCCGATCCGGGAGGAGAACAACGTACGCAACGCCACGCTGGCGGTGAGGGAGAACATTTCCTGCACCAGATCGACGACCTGGTGCTGTTGCCACCGCTCCACAGTCCCCTGAATCTCTCGGTGCATCACCGCCGCGTACTCAGGCATCCGTTGCGGTGTGAACGCCGGTCGCAAGAGCAGACGCTGACGGCGGTGGTCCGCGTGCGCCGCTGTGGCGAGACCGTCCCCTATAGCCTTCCGTACCCGCTCATACGCCGGGCCTGACCGGTCGAACGTACGGAGGTCCGCCAGCACCTGCCGTGCCACCCCGGACTGGCACGCGACAAAGCCAGGCTGCCGTCCGAGCCGGATCTGCACCAGATCACCGTGGGCGGACAACGATCCCAAGAAGTCCCACGGTCGCCTGCTGAACTGGGGCAGATGGCCAAGGAGCGGCCAGCACCAGGGTGCCTGCCCCCTCATATGCGCCTGCTCATCCACGCACCCGCGAGCGCTGCTACGCGCGCTCGACGCGAGCCGGACGTCCGAGCGCGTTGCGCAGCTCAGGCGCGGGCATCTTCAACCTGGTCATGCGCCGCCACCCGCCCCAACGCTCGTACACATACGTCGCCCGGATGGCCCACGACAGCAGTCGGCCCCTGACCTTCGACCACCCCAGGATGCCGCCCATGCGGCTCATCACGGCGAGGCTGACATCCCGGTGGACCCGGATCTCCACGAGCGCCGTCCGGCGCAACTGACGCCGGATCAACACAGCGCGCTCTCGGTCACCGCGCGCGAGACGCAACAGCTCCTCATGAGCGTAGGCGAGGTGCGTGTCCTCATCGCGGCCGATCACTGTCAGCACGCGGAGCATATCGGGACGCTCGGCAAGAGCCGTCCTCATCAACCGCAACTCATCGACGGCCCGCTGCTCGGTGACCCGGCTGTGCACCAGATAGTCGACGACATCGTCCGCACCCAGGGGTTCGCCGCGCCGCAAGGCACTGTGCGCGACGCCAATACCCTGGCGCTCAAGCTGCCTCATATAGTCGAGCTCTTCGGGGAATGACACTTCCTCAAGCCCGCGCTTATTCAAGAGGCCACGGAAGATACGGCCGTGCTTGTCCTCGTCAGCACCATGTCGACTGATCTTGTAGGCCAGCTCCGGGTCGTCGACAAGGGAGGCGATACGTTCGTTTTCCCAGCCGCCGTGTTCCTCACCAGCAGCCGAAATGCTGCACAGCAGCCGGAACGCTTCATCATGATCATGAATCTGGAGGAACAGGCTCCGTGCGAACAGCATCGTGATACAGCCTCTCAAGTGCTCGGTCGGCTAAGCGACAGAGAAAGAAAAACAGGTCACGATCACTGAGAACGGACGCCATCCCGCGGTGTCCCCCGGTCGAGGGACAGCGGGTGCCAGCCCCTGTGCAGGTCAACTTTGAGACCGGTCGGGCCGGGGTACTCATCGTAGATACGGCATGGCACAGCACAGGGGGAACGCCATGGGGGAATTCATTGCAGTCACTGTCATCGCCACTGCCATCGCCCTCTTCGCGATAGCCCTTGTGGTGGCCCTGGTGAGGGGGTGCGCTCGCCCAGGGGCTTCGTACGGCAGCGGCTGCTGCGGTATCTGCCACCGCCGCCCGCCTGGGCAAAGCCCAATCTACAGAAGCCGGAGAAGCCCACGCCCGTTCCCACCGCGCCGGATGTGCCGGTCACGAGCAGCTGTCAGGGAGATGTAGGCACGAGCTCGGCCAGGGTGCGAAGGGTGTTCGGGTCGGGGGCGGTCACCAGTAGGTCCGTGACCGGGCCCGTGCGCCATAGGTCCAGCCGTTCGGCGATCCGCTCGCGGGGGCCGACCAGGGAGATCTCGTCGGCGAAGGCGTCCGGTACGGCTGCGATGGCCTCATCGCGGCGGCCCTGGAGGAAGAGTTCCTGGATGCGGCGTGCCTCGGCCTCGAAGCCCATACGGGCCATCAGGTCGGCGTGGAAGTTACGGGCGGCGTGCCCCATGCCGCCGATGTAGAAGCCGAGCATCGCCTTGACCGGCAGCAGCCCTTCGGCGATGTCGTCGCAGACGCGGGCCTGGGCCATGGGGGCGATCAGGAACGTATCCGGGACGGCGGCCAGTGACGCTTCGTAGACGTTCGTGCGCATCGGTGACCAGTACAGCGGCAGCCAGCCATCGGCGATACGGGTGGTCTGGGCGATGTTCTTCGGGCCCTCGGCACCCAGCAGGATGGGGAGTTCGGCGCGGAGTGGGTGGGTGATGGGCTTGAGCGGCTTGCCCAGACCCGTGCCGTCCGGGCCCCGGTAGGGGTGGGGGTGGAAACGGCCGTCCAGCTCCACCGGGGCCTTTCGCCGCAGGACTTGGCGGACCACGTCGACGTATTCGCGGGTGGCGGTCAGGGGGGAGGCGGGGAAGGGGCGTCCGTACCAGCCCTCAACGACCTGTGGGCCGGAGAGCCCGAGGCCGAGCATCATCCGGCCGCCGGAGAGATGGTCGAGGGTGAGCGCGTGCATCGCGGTGGCGGTTGGGGTGCGGGCGGCCATCTGCGCTACGGCGGTGCCCAGCCTGATACGGGAGGTGTGGGCGGCGATCCAGGTCAGCGCGGTGAAGGCGTCCGAGCCCCAGGACTCCGCCGTCCATACCGAGTCATATCCCAACTTCTCTGCCAGCTGGGCGAGTTCGAGGTGGTGGGGGTTGGGACCACGCCCCCAGTAGCCGAGCGCCAGGCCGAGTCGCATGGCGCGGGAGTGTATGGCAATGGTCCCCCACCCGGAAGGGCGAGGGACCACGGCTTTGGGCGCGAAGGGCAGTTCAGCCGCGCTGGATGCCCGAGGTGTCCTGGAGGAGGCCGCGACGGCCGTCCTGCGTCTGGGCGATCAGCGCCTGGCCGCGCTGCTCAACCGCCAGGTACCAGGTGCCGGGCGCCAGCTCGGCGACCGGGGCCGGGGAGCCGTCCTCGCCGAAGAGCGGGCGTGGGACCGGAACGGCGAACCAGAACGGCTGGAAGTTCGGGTCCGGGGCTGCGGCTTGCTGGGGCTGGGGCTGGGGCTGGGGCTGGCCCTGCTGGGGCTGCTGCGGCTGGCCGCCGTAGGACTGCTGCGGGTCCTGCGGAGTGGGCTGCGGCTGGTGGGGCTGCGGCTGGCCGGGCTGCTGGGCGCCGCCCGGGTAGCCGTACCCATAGCCGGGCTGCGGCTGGCCCTGCTGCGGGGCGCCGGGGTAGCCGTACCCGGGCTGCTGGCCCGCACCGTACGGCTGGTAACCCATCTGCGGCGGGGCGCTCGCCGGGATCAGCGGGGCCTGGAGGGCCGGGACAAGGGTCGTGGCGATCGCGCCACCGGCCAGGATCAGCGTGCCGAGGAAGCCCAGGATCCCCCCGACGCCGGGGTTGACGCTCTCGCCGCCCCCGAAGAGGCCCCAGAACGAGGACCATACGGCGAACACCGCGAGCGCCGTACCCCACTGGGGGAGGGTCAGGCCGACCAGCTTCCGTTCCGCGGGCAGAAAACGCCCGGCCACGATGAGCGCGGCGGCGATGACCCCGGCGAGGAACACCGACGGCAGCACTGGGAACAGGGCGGGCTCCCAGGCGTTCACGGAGCAGTCGTCTCCGTCGCAGCCTTTGGCTGAATAGAAGCCGAGGAAGGAGGCGATGAACAGCAGAACCGCTGCTCCGATCACCACTGCGTCGCCTCGAGTGAGCGAGCGGTTGTTCACGTCAGATCCTTAGTCGATCTCGTCGTCGTGGTCTGGTCATCACGGGGGCGGCCCCCATCGTACGGATGAATCGGGTGCGAGAAGACACGGGTCCCGCTACTGCTTCCCTGTGAGATAGGCCGCGATGCCGTCCGTGATTCCTCGCGCCGCCTTACGCTGCCAGTCCGGGTCGGTGAGCAGGGCGGCATCCTGCGGATCGCGCATATTGCCGCACTCGATGAAGACCTTCGGGACCCGGGAAAGGTTGAGTCCCCCGAGGTCGCCGCGGGTCACCAGGGCGGAGGAACGAGTGCTTTCCCCCAGGTAGTTCGCGGGTTCGGTGCCGGTCGCGGCCGCGAAGCGGTCCACCAGCCGTTCGCCGAGGCGGCGGGACGGGGCGGTGATCCCGGTGGTGTCGGCGGCGCCCCGCCGCACGGACGCGGGCACGATCACATGGAATCCGCGATTCCGCTGGGCGGATCCATCGGCGTGGATGGAGACCGCGGCGTCCGCCTCGGCCCGGTTGCCGATCTTCGCCCGCTCGTCGACGCACGGTCCATAGGGGCGATCGGCATCGTGGGTGAACCGTACGGTGGCGCCACGCTCCTGGAGCAGATCACGGGTTTTACGGGCGACCTCCAGCGTGAATTCCGCCTCCGGATAGCCGGAATTGGTGGCGGCGCCGACGGCATCGCACGCCTTTCGCCCGGTTCCTATATCAACGGAACGCGAGATTTTCCGGGCATGGTCGCGATTGCCGGGGTTATGGCCTGGGTCGAGCACAATCACCTTGCCGTGAAGCGGCTTGCCGGGATCGCCGACCGTAGGAGTGGCCGCGGAAGTGGCCGTGGGCTCCGGGCCTGGGGCCTTGGCCTCAGCCTCGGTACGGGCCTCGTCCCCGGCCCGCCGCGTGGATATGGACAGCCACACCAGGCCGCCCGCCAGGGCGAGCGGCAGCAGGAGGGCCAGGGTGACAAAGAGCCGTCTGCCGAGCGACATCGTCAGAGCCCGGCTCCCGTACGGCGCAGCACTCGCAGGGATCCGGTGGCCGACACCTCACTGAATCCCCCGGAGTCCAGCGCGCGGCGGTAGATCCGGTAGGGCGCCTGGCCGCCGTCGGCCGGGTCCGGGAACACATCGTGAATCACAAGCAGGCCGCCGTCGGCGAGATGCGGCACCCAGCCCTCGTAGTCGGCGGTGGCGTGCTCATCCGTATGCCCGCCGTCGATGAAGACGAGGCCGAGCTCGCCGCCCCATACGGCCGCGACCTGCGGTGAGCGGCCGACGACGGCGATGACGTGCTCCTCAAGCCCGGCGGCGTGCAGGGTGCGGCGGAAGGTGGGGAGGGTGTCCATCCGGCCGACCGCCGGGTCGACCACGCTCGGGTCGTGGTACTCCCAGCCGGGCTGTTGCTCCTCGCTGCCCCGGTGGTGGTCGACGGTGATCGCCATCACCCCCGCCTGGCGGGCGGCGTCGGCGAGCAGGATGGTGGACCGGCCGCAGTAGGTGCCGACCTCCAGCAGCGGCAGGCCCAGCCGTGCGGAGTCGGCCGCCGCCGCGTAGAGGGCAAGGCCCTCATGGCGGGGCATAAAACCCTTCGCCTCCTCGAAGGCGGCGACGATATCGGGCTTGGGTGTCGTCATGCCGCCCATGCTGCCCTACCGGCCCCGCAGGTGTACGGGGAGGCCCCTTCTCCCCTTCCACCGGAATGAAACGTGTTCTACTGTGCCCGCATGGGGATCGGGATCTCGCAGGAGCACCGAGAGTTGGCCGAGTCCGTACGCGGCTGGGCGGCGCGGGCCGTGCCGCCCGAGGAGACGCGCAAGCTCCTGGACTCGCCGGGCAGGGGCGGGCGGCCCGGATACTGGGACGGGCTCGCCGAGCAGGGGCTGCTGGGGCCGCAGCTGCCGGAGGCGTACGGCGGTGGCGGCGGCACGCTGCTCGATCTGGCGGTAGTGCTGGAGGAGACCGGCCGGGCCGCGCTGCCCGGCCCGTATCTGCCCAGCGCCCTCGCCGCCGAGCTGCTGCACCGGGCCGGCCAGGGGGAGCTCGTACGGGCCCTGGCCGAGGGCAGGCGGATCGGCGCCGTCGCACTGGGCGCCGGCTCGCTGACCGCGGCCGCCGTCGAGGGCGGCGGCTATGTGCTGGACGGCACCGCCCCGCCGGTGCTGGGGGCGGGGGACGCCGATCTGCTGCTGCTCTCGGCGGAGACGGCGGCGGCGGCAGGGTCGGCCGGGTCGGTGGGCGGGACCGTATGGCTGGCGGTGGACGCCGGGGCGCTACGGGTCCGTACGCAGGAGAGTGCCGACCCCACCCGGGCCACGGCGGAGGTGAGCGCCGAGAGCGTCACCGTGCCCGCCGGGCGGGAACTGCCGGTGGACGGGGATCTGGTACGGGACCTGGCGGCGGCCCTGTTCGCCGCCGAGGCCTGCGGCACCGCGGCCTGGGCGCTGGAAACAGCGGCCGAATACGCCAAGGTGCGCGAGCAGTTCGGGCGGCCCATCGGCCAGTTCCAGGCGATCAAGCATCTCTGCGCCGATATGCTGGTCCGCGTCGAACAGGCCCGCGCCCTGGCCTGGGACGCGGCCCGGGCCGCCGATGACACCGCCCAATCCCGGGGGCTGGCCACCACCCTGGCCGCCGCCACCGCCCTGGACGCCGCGTACAGCTGTACCAAGGACTGCGTCCAGATCCTGGGCGGCATCGGCTTCACCTGGGAACACGACGCACATCTGTACCTGCGCCGCGCGGTCGTGGCGCGCCAGCTGCTCGGCACCGGCGATACCCAGCGGCTGCGTGCCGCACGGCTGGCCGCACGGGGCGCCCGGCGGGAACTGCGCCTGGAGCTGCCGCCCGAGGCGGAGCCGTACCGGGAGCAGGCGCGTACGGCGATCGAGCCGGTCAAGGGCCTTGACCCGGCCGCCGCCCGCCGCGCCCTCGCGCCCACCGGCTACGCGGCACCCCATCTGCCGCAGCCCTACGGCCTTGGCGCCGGGCCAGTCCAACAGCTCGCCGTACAGCAGGAGCTGGCGGCGGCGGGCGTCAAAGTGAGCGACCTGGGAATCGCCACCTGGGTGGTGCCCTCGCTGATCAGCTACGGCACCCAGGCCCAGCGGGAACGCCATCTGGGCCCCGCCTTGCGCGGTGATGTCCTGTGGTGCCAGCTCTTCTCCGAGCCGGGCGCCGGGTCCGACCTCGCCTCGCTGCGTACGAAGGCCGAGCGCACCGCCCGGGGCGGTTGGCGGGTCAACGGCCAGAAGGTGTGGACGTCCGCCGCGCAGTGGGCGGACTGGGGCATCCTCCTGGCCCGTACGGACCCGGACGCCCCCAAGCACAAGGGGCTGACGTATTTCGTCGTCGATATGAAGAACACCCCCGGCATCGATATCCGCCCGCTCAAGGAGATCACCGGAGACTCTCTTTTCAACGAGGTCTACTTCGACGACGCGCTGCTCCCCGCGGACGCGGTCATCGGCGAGGTGAACGACGGCTGGCGGGTCGCCCGCCACACCCTGGGCAACGAACGCGTCCACATGGCCGACCAGCTGACCTTCGACACCGGCCTGGAAACGCTCATCGAGCACTCGACGGCCGCCGACGACACCGTCCGGGAACGTGTCGGCGCGCTGGCAGCCGAGGCCCACGCGCTGTCCTGCATCACCATGCGCACCACCCTCCAACAGCTCTCCGGCCTGGAGCCCGGCGCGGGCGCCAGCGTCCGCAAGCTCATCCAGACCCAGCACCAGCAGAAGACCGCCGAACTGGCGCTGGAGCTGCTGGGTCCGGCGGGCGCGCTGCGCGAAGGTCCGGGCGAGCGGGCGGTGCACGGTTTCCTGATGTCCCGCTGCCTGACCATCGCGGGCGGCACCACCCAGGTCCAGCTCAATGTCGTCGCCGAACGGCTGCTCGGCCTGGACCGGGACCCCGAGCCCCGCCCGTCATCTGATGGGAGCAAGTGACACCCCTACGAGGCGCGGGAAGGGCGCCGGTGGTGCGGGTGATGGCACCCTGCATGCCATGACCACCATCGCCCTCAAGAAGGCCCAGCTCGCTAACGGGCTCACGCTCCCCTATGCCGAGGCGGGTTACCCAGCCGGGGCACCCGTCGTGTTCGTGCACGCCGTCACCGAGTCGTGGGCGTCCTTCGAGACGGTGCTCAGCCGACTCCCGGTCTCCCTCCACGGCTACGCACCCACCCAGCGCGGTCACGGTGAAGCCGACCGGCCCCCGGGCGGTTACCGGCCCGAGGATTTCGCCTCCGACCTGGTGGAGTTCATGGACGCCGCCGGGATCGACCGCGCGGTGCTCGTCGGTACGGCCAGTGGCGGCGTGACCGCACGCATCGTCGCGGGCAGCCACCCGGACCGGGTCGCGGGGCTGGTCCTCATCGGTGCCCCTGCCACCCTGACGGACAACCCACGACTGTCCGGGATGGCGGAGGCCGCCGAGGCGCTGCGGGATCCTCTCGACCGGGCGGCCGTCGAGCCGTTCAGGACCGGCCTGGTGAGCCGTCCGGTGCCCGAAGAGCATCTGGACAGGATGGTCGAGGAAAGCCTCAAGGCTCCCGCACGCGTCTGGCAGGAGACCCTGCGCGGGCTGCTGGAAACAGACCTGCGCGCCACCCTGGGCGGGATCCTGGTGCCAACGCTGGTCATCTGGGGCGACCAGGACGAACTCATCCCGCACAGCGACCAGGAGACGATCGTGGAGACCATTCACGGTGCCCAGCTCGTGGTGTACGAGGATCACGGGCACATGGTGCACTGGGAGGATCCCGACCGCGTCATCACGGACCTCTCCCGCTTCGTCGCGGGCCTGGGGCAGGCGGGCCCGTAACTCGTTCCTGTAACTCGTTTCCCGTACGCGTGCTCAGGGCGCGTAGAGCGCCGCGTGGGAGCGGGGCGACGGGGCTTCGCCCGGCTGCGGGGTGCCGTGGGTGGGGTTGGCCAGGTGCGGGCCGGTGGGCGGTGTTGTGCCCACCCACAGCCCCTCGCGGGGCTGCGAGTGCCCACAACAGGTGGGCGGGGCGGGGAGCCCGCAAGGCGTTGCGTTAGCAGCAGTCTGGGGGGAGGCCGGTGGGGAGGCGTTCGCCGCTGAAGACCTGCATGGTCGCTTCGTCGCCGCCCAGGGCGGCGACGGCCAGCAGGATGGAGCCCGCCGTCCAGGAGGTCTGCTCCTCGGGCCAGACCGCGTCATCGGCGAAGACATAGCCGGTCCAGTACATGCCGTTCGCGGCCCGTAGGTGCTGAATCCAGCTCAGGATGTCCAGGGCACGGTCCGACTCCCCCATCACCCAGAGCGCCAGCGCGAGTTCGGCGCTCTCGCCGCCGGTGACCCAGGGGTTGGGCAGGATACAGCGCACGCCGAGACCCGGTACCACGAAACGGTCCCAGTGTTCCTCGATGCGTTCCTTGGCGGCCGGCCCGGTGAGGGCGCCGCCGAGGATGGGGTAGTACCAGTCCATGGAGTAGCGGGACTTGTCCAGGAAGCGCTCGGGGTGGTGCTGGATCGCGTGGCCCAGCCAGCCGACGCCCAGTTCCCAGTCGGGCTGTGGCTCCTCGCGGTACTCGGCGAGGGCCAGCGCGCAACGCAGCGCCTGGTAGATGGAGGAGGAGCCGGTCAGCAGGGCGTCGGCGACCGGGGTGCCGTCGGGCTCCCGCTTCCAGCCGATCTGGCCGCCCGGCTGCTGGAGCCCGAGTACGAACTCCATCGCCGCGGCCACCACCGGCCACATACGTTCCAGAAAGGCCTCATCGCCGGTCGACAGATAGTGGTGCCAGACGCCGACGGCGATATACGCACAGAAGTTGCTCTCCCGGCCCCGGTCGGTGGGGGTGTCGGCGTCGCCGTCCGCGTAGGCGGCGTACCAGGAGCCATCGGGGAGCTGGTGCCTGGCGAGCCAGTTGTAGGCGGCCTCGGCACGGTCGTGTTCCCCGGCGGTGTCCAGTGCCATGGCGGCCTCGATATGGTCCCAGGGGTCGAGATGGTGGCCCCGGAACCAGGGGATGGCGCCGTCCGCGCGCTGGGTGGCGGCGATGCCCGCCACGGTCTGGGTGGCCTGCTCGGCGGTGAGTACGCCGGGAAGAATGAGCCGTTCAGTGCGCTCCGGGCTCGTCACGCGCCGTCCTCGTCCGTGCTGTGGACGGCGGGCGTGTGCGGCAGCGTCGCGTAGGCGACAAAGCTCTTGCCGATCAGGGGATTCAGGGCGCGTTCGGCGACACGGGTCGCCAGCGGCTTCTTCATGATGTCCCAGACCAGCAGCTGGTGGTACGCGCGAACGGGGAGCGCCTTGTCGTTATTCACACCGAATGCACATTTGAGCCACCAGTACGGCGAGTGCAGGCCGTGCGCATGGTGGGTGCCATAGGGCCGCAGACCGGCCTCGCGCATTTTGCGCAGCAGCTCCTCGGCGCGGTAGATACGGATATGGCCGCCCTCGACCTCGTGGTATTCGTCGGAGAGGGCCCAGCAGATCTTCTCCGGGCCGTAGCGCGGCACGGTGACGGCGATCCGGCCGCCGGGGCGCAGCACCCGGACCATCTCGGCGAGCACGCCCTTGTCGTCCGGGATGTGCTCCATCACCTCGGAGATGATGACGACATCGAAGCTGTCGTCGGGGAAGGGCAGGTTGAGCGCGTCACCCTCCATCGCGGTGGCGGTAGCGCCCGCCGGGGCCTCACCGGCCTCCTCCATGGCGGCGAACCACTTGGCGACCTCGCGGATCTCCTCGGTGTTCTGGTCGAGTGCGACGACACGCGCTCCGCGTCGGTAGCACTCGAAGGCGTGGCGTCCGGCGCCGCACCCCAGATCGAGGACATGATCGCCCGCGGCGAGCGGGAACCGGGAAAAATCGACGGTCAGCACAGGGACTCTGCTTTCGTCCGGGGGTGGGGCGATGGGCGGGCGGGATGAGGGGGCTAGACGCGCTGGCGGGTGAGGGTGATGGCCTCCCGGTACCGCTCCACGGTGCCGATCGCCGCCTGTTCCCAGGTGAAGCGGCGCAGCACCCGGTCCCGTCCGGCGGTGCCCAGTCGCTTGCGCAGTCCGGCGTCACCGAGCAGCCGTCCCAGGGCGGCGGCGAGTGCGCCCGCGTCACCGGGCGGAACGGCCAGACAGGTCTCACCGTCCGGACCGGCTACCTCGGGGATGGCGCCGCCGGTGGTGGCGACCAGCGGCGTACCGGTGGCCATGGCTTCGGCGGCGGGCAGGGAGAAGCCTTCGTAGAGCGAGGGCACACAGGCGATCTGCGCGCCGCGCACCAGGTCGGCCAGCGCGTGGTCGCTGACGCCCTTGATGAACTCGACAGCGTCGGACAGTCCGTAGCGTTCGATGGCGGCGGCGACCGGGCCGTCGTCGGCGCGCTTGCCGACAACGACCAGATGGGCGTCCGGGTTCTCGGTGCGCAGCTTGGCCAGCGCCTCCACCAGGTGGATCAGGCCCTTGAGCGGGACATCGGCGCTGGAGGTGGTGACGATCCGGCCGGGGATCTCGGGGATGGCCGGGTCGGGGGAGAAGAGCCGGGCGTCGGCCCCGATGTGCACGATATGGATACGGTCCTGACGCACTCCGAGGTCATCGATGATCTCCTGCCGGGATGAGCCGGAGACGGTGAGCACCGACGGCAGCCGCCGGGCGACCCGCTTCTGCATCCGGGTGAAGCCATACCAGCGGCGTACGGAGATGCGTTGTTTCCAGCCCTCGGCGGCCTCCAGCTCAAGCTGCCGGTCGACGGTGATGGGGTGGTGGATCGTGGTGACCAGCGGGGCGCCCAGCGTCTGAGGCCCGCCGAGCAGTCCGTAGCCCAGCGTCTGGTTGTCGTGGATGATGTCGAAGTCACCGCGTCGGGCGGCCAGATGGCGGCGGGCGCGCAGGGAGAAGGTCAGCGGCTCGGGGAAGCCGCCGGTCCACATCGTGCCGACCTCAAGTGCGTCGATCCAGTCGCGGTACTCGCCGAGCCCCGGGGTGCGGAAGGGGTCGGGCTGCCGGTAGAGGTCCAGGCTGGGCAGCTCGGTGAGGGTGACTCCGGCGTCGACGACGGGGTAGGGCTGGGCTCCGATCACCTCGACGTGGTGGCCGAGCCGGACAAGCTCTCGCGACAGATGGCGGACGTACACCCCCTGCCCGCCGCAGAAGGGGTTGCCCTTGTAGGTGAGCAGGGCGATGCGCAGCGGTCGTTCCGCACCGCCCACGCTCTGCGAGGGGCCGGACGCTGCGTCCTGTATGGCCTCTGCGGTCACTCGCGGCCCCCTTCTCGCTGGACTTTCGCCGGAGCGTAACCGCTCACGCTAAGGTAGAACAAGTTTCAGGAGTGGCCACCCCGCCCTCGCTCGACCCATGAATCTACCGGCCGGTCACCAACCTGGACCGGCCGGACCAGGTGATTCGCGCCACGGCTGGCCACCCTGTCAAGATGCACGGATCGCACGCCATGGAATCGGGAAGCATGACGACACAGTCCAAGCCGCCGTCCTCCCCGCCGCTGACCGAGCGCCAGGAGGCACGTCGCCGCCGGATCCTGCACGCCAGCGCGCAGCTGGCCCGTCGCGGCGGCTTTGACGCGGTACAGATGCGCGAGGTTGCCGAGTCATCCCAGGTCGCCCTCGGTACGCTCTACCGCTACTTCCCCTCCAAGGTGCATCTGCTGGTCGCGACCATGCAGGACCAGCTGCAGCAGATGCACGAGACGCTGCACAAGCGCCCGCCCACGGACGAGGAACCGGCAGCGCGGGTGGCTGAGACGCTGATGCGCGCCTTCCGGGCGATGCAGCGCGAACCGCAGCTGGCCGACGCCATGGTGCGGGCCCTGACCTTCGCGGACCGCTCGGTCAGCCCTGAGGTGGATACGGTCTCCCGGCTCACCACGGCGATCATCCTGGACGCCATGGGCCTGGAGACGCCACCCACACCCGAGCAGTTGTCGGCGGTCCGGGTCATCGAGCACACCTGGCACTCAGCGCTGATCACCTGGCTGTCCGGGCGAGCCTCTATCGCCCAGGTCAAAATCGATATCGAGACGGTCTGCCGCTTGATCGATGTGACGGCTTGATCAACGTGATGACTTGGTCAACGGCGGCACCTGAGGGCGCACACTAGGGGCGCTCTCACGCTGGGATGCGCCCCTGTACCTCCCCTGTGGCTTGTTTCGCGTAGTCATGATATCGCTACTGCCGGTTGAATATGGACGCCTGCGTGACATGCAGCCGGTGAACGGGGCTGGAGGAAGAGGATTGTGATCCGGGTACTACTGGTGCACGATATCCGCCTGCTGCGATCAGGGCTGGAAGCACTGCTCAATAAGGCACACGACCTGGAAGTAACCGCCGTTTCCTGGCACAACGCACCATGGAGAGCGCGCTCTTCGCAGATCGATGTCTGTGTCGCGGACATGGAGCGGCCAGGCGAGAAGGAGCCCGGCGACATAGTTGAATTATCACGGACTTTGCTCCCGGCTCACTGCCGCCTACTGGTTTTAGCCACTCCGGGACGGCCGGGACTGCTGCGTCAGGCACATGACGCCAACGCGCTGGGCTTTGTGAACAAAGACGCCAGCCCCGACCGATTAGTGCACGGAATCCGCCAGGTGGCCAAGGGCGAGCATTTCGTTGACGATTCACTCGCATTTGGATTTCTGCAGGCCGCGAAGCTGCCACTGACGCCACGGGAGCTAAGCGTTCTGTCCCTCGCCGCCGAAGGAGCCTCGATCTCCGAGATCGCCGCTTCCCTTCATCTGAGCAACGGGACCATACGGAACTATATGTCCGCGATCACCCGCAAGACCGGGGCCCGTAACCGCGTTGACGCCATCTGCATCGCTCAGCGCGCGGGCTGGCTCTGAGCCCGCCGGGCGCCAGCCTCCCCAGCTGCCCGCCAGATCACGGTAGAGCGCGGAGCACGCCAGCAGCTCCGCGTGGCGGCCACAGACCGGGTGCGCGCCGTCGAGCACCAGCACCCGGTCCGCGCGCCGGGCCGAGCTGATCCGGTGCGCGATAACGATCAGCGCACCGGGACGGCGCAGAAAAGCCCGTTCCGCGCGGGCCTCCGCCGCCGGGTCGAGATGGCAGGTCGCCTCGTCCAGCACCACCACCCGGGCGGGCGACAGATACGCCCGGGCGAGGGCGATCAGCTGCCGCTCCCCCGCGGACAGCGCCGCCGGGTCGATCATGCCGTCCAAGCCGCCCAGCCGGGCGGTCAGTTCACCGGCTCCGGTCTGCTCGACCGCTGCCCCGGCCGTCTCGTCCGGCACCGGGCCGGGACAGAGATAGCTCAGGTTGTCACGGACGGTACCGCTGAAGACGTACGCCTCCTGCGGGATCAGCGCCACCTCCCCACGGCGCCGGACGACACCGCCGGTCGGTCGCAGCAGCCCCGCGATCAGCCCGGCGAGCGTCGACTTGCCGATGCCGCTCGGCCCCACGACGGCCAGCGAGGCATCCATGGGGAGCGACAGACGCAGCCCCGCGAGCACCGGCTCGGCCCGCTCCCCATAGGCGAAGGTGACCCCGTCCAACTCCAGGGCGGCGCCGGGATCCTGGGGCGCCGGGAGCTGGTGGGCGGCGGGAGGTGGCCCGTCCTGGCCGCCACCGTCCCGCAGTCGGCCGATGACCACCGCCAGCCGGGCCCCGGCGCCGCCCAGCCCCTGGATCAGGCTCTGCAGCGCGGGCAGCAGGGCCTGGACGAGGTAGGTGAACGCTCCGGCGAGCGCGCCCGCGCTCACCCCACGCGCCAGCAGCCAGGGCCCCATCACCAGCAGCAGCAGAATCGGCAACTGCCCGCCCACGCTGAGGGCGACCGCCCGGGCGACGCTCCACCGCGCCAGGGCGCCCGCGGCGCGGCGCTCCGTCTCGACACGGGCCAGCGCGTCCCGCCGTATCCGCTCCTCGGCACCGCAGGCCACCGTGTCCCGCAGCCCGGCAACGGTCGCACCCAGGGTCTCGGCCAGCTGCTCATCGGCCTCCAGAAAGACCCGTTGCCGCCGGGCCAGCGGGCGCAGCGTAAGGCCGAAGATCAGCAGGCCGCCCGCGAGCGGTGGCAGGACGATCACCAGCAGCAGCGGATGGAGGGAGAACAGCCCGACGAGCGCCCCGACCGCGGTGAAGACAAACGACCGGGTGGACATCACCAGTCCCGCGAAGCTGTCCCGGCCGATCTCCACCTGATGCGTCAACCGGGAGATCTCCCCCGACTCCCCCGCCCGCCCCCGGAGCACGGCGTCCCGCAGCCCCCGCCCCACAACACGCTGGACCAGCAGATCCCGTAGCGGCTCCGCCAGCGCGGCCACCGCCCGGTACACCCGGCCGCTGCCCAGCGCCCCGGCCAGGATGCCCAGCGCGGCGGCGCCCAGCCAGGCCAGGCCAACGGCCGGGCGATGCTGCAGGAAACCGTCATCGAGGGCCCGGGCGATCGCGTAACCGAGCAGAAAGGTCTGCGCCGCTTCCAGCATGGACCAGCCGCCCAGCGACGCCAGCGCCCGGGGGTGCCGCCGCATAAAGCGCAGACCGGCCGCGCATAGCCCGCCGTTGCGCCGGTGTTCAGCCGAGTTCGCCTGTTCAGCCATCTTCGTCCTCGCCGAACACGGCTCGGTAGCCGGGGAGTTCCCACAGCCTGTTGTGCGGAGCCACCGCGCGGATACGGCCCTCATCGAGCCAGGCCACCAGATCGGCGCGGGCGGCGGTGGAGGCCCGATGGGCGACCACCAGTTTTGTACGGGACCGTTCGCCGCCCAGCAGCGCCTCGCTGACCTGCAGTTCGGTGGCCGTGTCCAGGCTGGAGGTGGCGTCGTCCAGAATCAGCAGCCGCCCGTCATGGGCGAACACCCGGGCCAAGCCGAGGCGTTGCGCCTCGCCACCGGAGAGCGGGGCGTCCGCGCAGCGGGTGTCGTAACCGGCGGGCAGCGTTCGTATGAAACCCTCCGCGCAGGCGGCGCGGGCGGCGGCCGCGATCCGCCGGGGGCCGGGGTCGGCCGGGCCGAAGCCAATGGTGCCGCCGATCGTGCCACCCAGCAGTGCGGGCCGCTCAAAGGCGTAGCCGATGGCCCGGCGCAACTCCGCCCGGTCGATACGGTCCACGGGGACACCGTCCATCAGCACTTCGCCGCCATCCGGCTGGGTGAGCTTCCCCGCCAGCCGCGCCAGCTCCGACTTGCCCGATCCGGAGCGCCCCACCACGGCCACCGTCGATCCGCCCGGCACGGTCAGATCCACCCCGCGCAGCACGGTCCGGCCACCGCGTACCGCCGTTACCCCGCGCAGCTCCAGCCGCCCGGGCCCGGCGGGGAGCGCCCGCGTGCCGTACGGGACGGCCGGTACGGAGTGCACGTCGGCGAGCCGCCGGGCCGCTCCCCGGCTGCATATCAGGCCATTGAGGTGGCCCACCAGCACGCCCACCCCGGTGGCGAGCACGGCGTAGCGGGCCGCCGCCACCAGCTCGCCGACGGTGAGCTGCCCGGCCACCAGCAGCAGACCGCCGACCGCGATCACGGCGGTCTGCAGCAGCGGCACCAGGGCGGCCGCCTGTGCGGTGGCCCGGCCCAGCACCCGCCACACCCGGTGCCCTTGCTCGCTGAGCTCGGTCAGGGGGCCCAGGATCCTGGTGCGTTCCCGCTCGTAGGTGCCCGCCGCCGCGACCGTACGGGCCCCCGCCAGGGCCTCGCTGAGCCGTCCCGCGATGGTGCCCTGTGCCTCCTGGTAGCGGGCGACGGAGTCGGCGGAGGAGCGGGCGAAGGTACGCAGCAGCAGGATCAGAACAGGTGCCCCGACAAGAAAGGCGGCGGCGAGCCGCAGGTCGATCAGGGCGAGGGCGGCCACCCCGCCGATGGGGGTCACCAGCGCGGCAAGCAGGGCGGCGGCCGCGGTGGGTGCGGTGCCCGCGTGGGCGGCGTTCCCGGTGCAGCGGGTGACCAGATCGCCCTGGGTGAACCGGGCGGCACCGGCGGGGCCGATGGCCAGCACGCGGTCCAGCAACCTGCCCCGCAGCCAGGCGGTGTTGCGGGCGTTGGTGGTGCCGGTGAGGACCGTTTCCACGGCGTCCAGCAGGAAGAGCGCGCCAAGGAGCAGTGCGCAGAGCGTGATCCAGTAGGTGGTGCTGGTGTCGGGGTTGGGGCTGGGGGTGGGGTTGGTCTGCGCTTCCTGCGGTGCGCCCTGTGCCAGCAGCAGATCGAGGGCATGGCCCAGGGTGGCGGGCAGCAGCAGGGTGGCCACGGCGGCGGCGGTGGTCGTCAGACAGAGTGCGATGGTCCGTACCGCACTGTGCCGGGTGGCGTCGAGGAGAATCCGGTCGGCGGCGGGTGCTGCCATGGTGCGGGTCTCCTCCTCCTGTGGTGACGTGCGGTCCCGGGCGGACGGGATGAGGCCGCCGCCCGGGACCGCATGCATGTCAGCTGCGCCCGGGAGGGGTCAGCAGGTGGTCAGGCTCACGCTGCTGTCACCACAGAGCAGCAGGCTGGCAGCGCTCGGGTTGCCGCCGCCGGACATCTCCGGGGTCTCCAGGGTCTGCAGGTCGAGAAGAGCCATGGTGTTTCCTCCTGTGTGTTTGGGGACGGAGTTTTCTTTGTGACGACCCCCTCTTCGGGGCCGGTCTCAGGGCCGCTTGAGCGGCGGCAGGAAGGGCAGCTGTACGGGCTCGTGGTGCAGGGCGGAGCCGACAGCGAGCAGGCATCCTGCGGTGCCGGTGGAAAGGTCCATGGACAGACGCATCATCTGGTCGCCGGGGAAGGCCAGATGGCCTTGGTAGGACATGGCGGACCAGCTGAGGCAGTCGAGCTGGTGCTCAAGGTCATCGGCGGTGGCGCCGGGGGTGGCGGTGCGGCCAAGGTGCAGGATCATCCCGGCGCGGCCCCGGAAGAGGCCGGGCTGCGCGTAGTAACGGAGCTTCGCGGCGGGCAGGATGCCGTCGCGGGCCTGCTGGAATTCGGCTGCGTCGGGGCGGTAGGCCAGGTAGTCGTCGAGGACCATCGCGATGCCCGCGCTGCCCGCGCCGAGGTACGGCATCATGCGCGGTCCTTCGTCGACCTGCAGGGAGCCCTGGCTGTCCCGTACACAGCGCGCCAGGTCCTGGCGGAGGGCGTCCCCTGCCAGGTCCAGGAGCGCGGGATCGCCGGTGCGCTCGTGGAGCCGCAGGAAGAGCAGGGCCGGGCCGGTGGCGCCGTACAGCAGTCCGGCGCGCGCGGATCCGGTACGCGAGCCGTCTCGCTTTTCCGCCAGTCGCTTTTCCGCCAGGGCGGCCGCGGCGAGTTCGGCGGCTTCCATGGCACGGGTGTGCAGGCTGCCTTGGCCGGTGGTGGTGCCCAGGCGGTCCAGGGCGAGGCCGAGTCCGGCGAGACCGCTGTGCAGATCGGGGCCGAGCTGCTGCCACTTCTCGGCTAGCACGCGGTCGGTCAGCTCCAGGGCGCGTGTCCGGTGGCCGAGGCCGTCCAGGACATGGGCGACGCCGAGCAGTCCGTCGTAGAGGCCGAACGGGGTGCGGCGCGGGGCGGGGTCGGTGTGGTCGAGCAGCCACTGCTCGCCCTGCTCATAGCGGGGGGCGCCGGTCTCGGCGAGTGCGTACAGCACTCCGGCGGCGCCATGGGCGAGGCCGAGGCCGCCGCCCTCGGCGAACTGGGCTATGTCGCCGGGGAAGAGGCGGTCGTCGCGGGTGGGGGTGGCGGAGGCGAGGATGGCTTGGGCCATCGAGTCCCGGCTCTGCGGCCACGGGGTTATGGGGTGCGGGCCGTGTTCGGGGTGCGGGCCGTTGTGGGGCTCGCCCGGTCTCGCCCCTTCTCGGCTGGGCCGACCTGCGGCTCCACCGCGCGGCGGGGCTTCGCCCCCGACGGGGACCCGGGGTTGGGTTTCCCCTATGCCCGCCCCTTCCCGGCTGTGCCGATCAGCGGCTCCGCCGCGTGGCGGGGCTCCGCCCGGCTGCGGGGTGCCCCGGCGGTTGGTTTCCCCTATGCCCGCCCCTTCCCGGAAACTGGGGCTTCGCCCCGGGGCCCCGGGGTGGCCGGTGCGGGACGGTGGCCGGGTGTTGTGCCCACCCACAGCCCCTCGCGGGGCTGCGAGTGCCCACAACGCTTGGGCGGGCCGACTGCCCACAACGCTCGGGGAGTGTTCTATCTCGGTGACTGCTTCGGTCAGGAAATCCTCGGGGATGTCCGGGAATTGGGCTGCTGCTATGTGGGCCAGGTGGGAGGCCTTGCTGCGGTCGATGGCGAGCAGCGTCGTCATGGGGATGAAGAGCGCCAGGCGCAGGCACGCGAGGGCGTAGTGGTCGATCTCGAAGCGGCGGCGGTCGGCGGGGGCGATAAAGCCCGGGTGGGCGACGATCTGCCGGGGGTTGTCCTCGGCGAGAGCCGCGGCCTCGAAGTCGAGCAGCGCCACGGACTTCTCGTCCGGGGCCACCATGATGTTGAACATATGCAGGTCGTTGAAGACCAGACCGCGTTCGTGCACGGCCGCGACGGCCTCTGCCACGGCCCGGTGGATGGCAAGGGCCCACTGGGTGTACTCGGCGACGGCATCCGGGTCGGGGTCGGCGACCAGCAGCGGGTGGCGCTGGGCGAAGAAGGAGTTGAGGGTCTGCCCCGGCAGAAAGTCCATCACCAGGAAGTGGTGACCGTCGAGGCTGAACCAGTCACGTACGGCCGGGGCAACGGACAGTCCGGCGAGCCGTTCCAGGGCGGCCTTCTCCCGTTCCAGCCGGGTGACGGCGTCGGCGCTGTCGGCGGCGAGCCCGGCATAGGGGCGGCCCTCCTTGAGCACCACGTCCTCGCCGGTGCGCAGATCCTTGCCGGCGTAGACGCCACCGCCGTTGGAGAAGTGCAGGGCCCGTTCGATGCGGTACGGCAGATCGGCGACCGTGGCGGCGTTGCGGGCGTTGAGGTGCGGCTGCAGAAATCCGGGGAGGGTCACCCACTCCGGTACGGAGAACGCGGGGTCCCTGCGGTCGGGGACCGTACGGCCCTCGCCGTCTTCCATCGCGGGGACGAGCTGGCCTTGCTCGTCAAGGCAGTAGCGGGCGGCGAAGCCGCCGTAGCGCACATAGAGCGGGCCTTCCCGCCAGCGCAGATCGGTGAGGATGTACGGACCGGGCTCACCGTCGAGCAGGTCGCCCAGCTCGGTCAGGATGGTGTGCAGCTGGTCGTCGTCCGTGGGGTAGATGGTGCAGAACTTGCCGCTGGTGCCACGGCTGGCGTACTTGGCGTTGCGCAGCCGCAGCAGGTTGAGGTCCGGCACGAACTTGAACGGGATCGTCCGGGCAACGCAGTAGTCCCACACCCGGGCGGCGACCCGGTCGGCGTTGTGCAGACCGGCCGACACATGGATCTTCCAGCCCTGCGCGGGGAACTGGCCTCCGGTCGGCCGCAGTTCGAGCCAGTCGGCGGAGCGGGTGTGCCGCCAGCCGTCCGGAACCGGCCGCTGTGCGGTGCTGAGAACCGTGTCGGCCCCGCCCGGCCTGGCGGACATACGGCCAGGTGTCTCGTAGAAGTTTCTGTCCGCAAGGCAGAAAACCTCGTAACGGCTGTCCATTGTCCCCTCCGGTCGGCGTGGCTCAAACGCTTCCATGCCGGGCCGGAGGGGGAGTAGTCACGGCTGTCATGAGGTCACCGTGAGAAATGCATGGGTAACCATCGGTTACCCCTCGGGTGGGAAAACCGCCTCCCCGGAGCCGCTACGGGTGATGATGATCGCTTCGACCGGGCAGCTCTCCGCCGCGGTGAGGATGGCTTCGGAAGGGTCGCGCTCCCCGGCCACGGGGTGGGACTGCCGTGCCGAGCCCAGCCGGAAGTCCTCGGGTGCGCTGTTCACACACATACCGGAGCCGATGCAGACGCCGTGGTCCACCTCGATATGCCAGCGCTCCCCCATCAGTTGCCCTCCGGCGGCAGATGGATCATCTTGTGCTCCAGATATTCGCCGTATCCCTCGGGTCCGAACTCCCGGCCCAGGCCGGAGCTCTTGTAGCCGCCGAAGGGACCGAGCATGTCCAGGCTGAAGGTGTTCACCGAGTACGTTCCGGTCCGCACCTGGCGGGCGATGTCAACGCCATGTTCGACGTCCGCGGTCCAGACGCTGCCGGACAGCCCGTAGTCGGAGTCATTGGCGATACGGACGGCCTCCCCGGGGCCGGCTCCGTCGTCGTAGGGGAGCAGACAGATCACCGGGCCGAAGATCTCCTCCCGGGCGATGCGCATGGAGTTGCTGACGTCACCGAAGAGGGTCGGTTCGACATACCAGCCCGTCGGCTGCGCGGCGGGCCTGCCGCCACCGGTCAGCACCTTGGCGCCCTCGTCCTGGCCGATGGCGATGTAGTCGAGCGAGCGCCGCCGCTGGCGCTCGGCGACCAGCGGGCCGACCTGGGTGGCCGGGTCCAGCGGGTCCCCGACGACCAGTTCGCCGGCCGCCACCGCGAAGCGTTCGGCGATCTCGCCGTAGCGGCTGCGGGGCACCAGGATGCGGGTCTGGGCGACGCAGGCCTGGCCGTTGTTCATCCAGGCGTTGGGCACGATTCCGGCGACCGCCGTCTCCAGATCGGCGTCCGGCAGAATCACCGCCGCCGACTTGCCGCCCAGCTCCAGGGTGACCCGGGTGAGGTTGCGGGAGGCGACCTCCATGACGCGTTTGCCCGCGCCCACCGAGCCGGTGAAGGAGACCTTGTCGATACCGGGGTGCCCGACCAGATACTCGCTGACCTCACGGTCGGCCGGGAGGATGGAGAGCACCCCCTCCGGCAGCCCGGCCTCATCGGCGAGTTCGGCCAGGATGTAGGAGTCCAGCGGGGTCTCGGGTGAGGGCTTGAGGATCACCGAGCAGCCGGTGAGCAGTGCGGGCGCGAGCTTGGCGGCGGCCACGAACTGCGGGACGTTCCAGGGAACTACGGCCGCCACCACCCCGACCGGCTCACGCCGCACCAGGATCGGACCGAGAACGCCGTCGCGGCGCTCTTCGTACGGGTAGTTCCTGGCCACCGTGATCGCCGCATCCCAGACCATCATGGCGCCCAGCGCCTGGGCGAGGACGCTCCAGGAGTAAGGGGAGCCGTTCTGCCGGGAGATAAGCCCGGCGATCTCCTCATGGCGGGCCGCGAAGGCGTCCTTGAGCCGGGTGACGACCTCGATCCGCTCTTCGAGTGTCCGGTCCGCCCAGCTCCCGGAGTCAAAGGACGTACGGGCGGCGCGTACGGCCCGGTCGACATCCTCACGGGAGGCGTGCGGCACCCGGCCGATGACCTCCTCGGTGTGCGGCGAGACCACCTCGATGGTGCCGGTGCCGACCGGGTCGGCCAGCTTCCCGCCGATATAGAGCTGTCCATGCTCGATGAGGTCGGTCATAGCTCTGCCTCCCGAAGGCTGGAACAAAATATCTGACGCAACATCAGAACTAGTACCAGTTCTAGTTATAGTGAGCAATGAACGTGCCCGGACCTGTGCGTTACGGAACGAGAGGGGAACCGTATGACCAGCACGCCGCAGGTGACCGCGCACGGGGGCGGGGTGTGGAGCATCCCCGTCCCGATCCCGGACAATCCCCTTGGCCACACCCTCGTCTACCTCCTCGATACCGGCCGGGGCCCGGTCCTCATCGACACCGGCTGGGACGACCCCACCGCTTGGGACACCCTTACCGAGGGGCTGGCCGCCTGCGGCACCGACGTCTCGGATATTCACGGCGTCCTGGTCACCCACCACCACCCCGACCATCACGGGCTCTCCGGGCAGGTGCGGGCTGCCTCCGGCGGGTGGATCGCCATGCACCCCGCCGACAGCCAGGTGGTGCGCCGCACCCGGGAGGCCCACCCCTCCCTGTGGCTGGACTACCTGACCGCCAAACTCACCGCCGCCGGTGCCCCGGACGACCACCTCGCCCCGCTGCGCGCCGCGCAGCCGGGAGACCTGCCCGGCTCCCGGGCCGCCCTTCCCGACCGAGAGATCGTCCCCGGTGAGCTGCTCGATCTCAGCGGGCGACGGCTGCGCGCGATCTGGACCCCGGGCCACACCCCCGGACATGTCTGTCTGCACCTCGAAGAGGACCACCCGCTGAACAGGCCCGGACATGGCCGCCTCTTCTCCGGAGACCACCTCCTTCCGGAGATCACCCCGCATATCGGCCTCTATGAGGACCCCGACGACGCGACCGTCACCGATCCCCTGGGCGACTATCTCGACTCCCTGGAACGCGTCTCCCGCCTCGACCCGGCCGAAGTGCTCCCCGCCCATCAGCACCCCTTCACCGGTGCCACCGGACGGGTCCGGGAACTGCTCGCCCACCACGCCCAGCGGCTGGCGGGCCTGCGCACGCTGATCACCGGGCGGCCGCTCACCCCCTGGCAGCTGGCCGAGGAGATGGAGTGGAACCGGCCCTGGGGGCGCATTCCCTACGGCTCCCGGAACATCGCCGTATCGGAGGCCGAGGCGCATCTGCGCCGCCTGGTGAAACTGGGCGAGGCGGAGCCGGTGCCGGGCTCGGACCCGGTGGCGTACCAGGCGGTCTGAACGCCCCGGTTAGAGTGTGCGGTGCAGTATCCGCCTTCAACCGGGGGAAGCCGGTGCGATTCCGGCGCTGACCCGCAACCGTGAGCGTGCCTGGCACAGGTCCGCGAGCCGGAGCACCCGGTGGGAGGCAAGGCTCCTGGCAGCCGGAGCGCACCGCCACCCGGCGGGGCCCGGCTACCGGCACCGTCGAGGTATACGGAAGCTGAGCCCGGTGTGCCCCCGCGCGGTGAGCGCGGTCGGCCAGCGGTGCCCGGCCGACGTAGCCGCTCACCGAAAGGCACCGTCATGTTCCTGCGCCGCAGCGCCGTGGCCCTGGCCGCAACCGCCCTACTCTGCGCGGCCGCAGCCCCCGTGGCCCTCGCCGACGGATCGCCGTCCCCGCAGAAGCGGCTACCGACCGGGCTGTACGGGGAGGGTGACCCGCAGTACGACGGGGTCTGGCGGCAGTCGGTCGCCCTGCTGGCCCAGCACGCGACCGGGGTCACCCCGGCGAAGAAGGCCGTGACCTGGCTGGCCGGTCAGCAGTGCGAGGACGGCTCGTTCGTCTCCTACCGCGCGGACAGCGGCAAGCCCTGTGACGCCAAGACCCCTGGCGATACCAACGCCACGGCGGTCGCCGTCCAGGCACTGGCCACCGCAGACGGGCACCAGGACGCCGTGAAGACCTCGGTGAACTGGCTGAAGACCGTCCAGAACGAGGACGGCGGCTGGAGCTACAACCCCGGCGGGCCGTCCGACGCCAACTCCACCGCGGTCGTCATCGGCGCGCTCGCCGCGGCGGGGCAGCAGCTGGAGAAGGCCCGCTCCGCCAAGGGCGACAACTCCCCGCTCCATGCGCTGACCGGTCTTCAGCTCGGCTGCGACGCCAAGGCCGGTGAGCGCGGCGCCTTCGCCTACCAGCCGGGCGAGAAGGGCGAGCTGGCGCCCAATGACGCGGCCACCGTCGCCGCGGCGCTCGCCGCGCTCGGCAGGGGTCTGGATGTCGCTCCGGCCGAAGAGAAAGACCGCAAGGACACCTCCGTCATCCCGGCCCCCTCCTGCCGCGATGACGGTACGTACGTACTGAAGGACTCCGCGCGGGCCGCCGCCCGGTATCTCTCCAGCGCGCTGGAGAAGAACGGCCAGTATCTGAAGGCCCCCGCCATGCCGGGCGCCGAAGACGAAGGGAGCGAAGGGGACCAGGGGAACCAGGGGGACCAGCCGGACTACGGCAACACCGCGCTGGCCGTGCTCGCCCTGGCCGCGGGTGAGCACCCCGGCGCCGCCCAGAAACCCTTGAACTGGCTGGAGAAGAACTTCACCAAGTGGGACAAGTCAAAGAACGACCCGGCCGCCCTCGGTCAGCTGGTCCTTGCCGTCAACGCCGCAGGCGCCGACCCGGCCTCCTTCGGCGGCGTCAACCTCGTGGACCGGCTGAACGCCACCGGCCCCACCCCGGCAGCCACCCCGGACTCCGCCCAGGCGGACGAGCATGAGAACGACGACCCGGCCCCGGCGGTGTGGTGGATCATCGGCGTCGGTGTGGTCGCCGGTGTCGGCATCGGACTTCTGCTGAGCATGCGCAACAAGAAGAAGCAGGGCAGCTGATGCGGTTGCGTTCCGTTGCCGCCGCCGTGCTGAGCGCCGTAGTGCTGGCGCTCAGCACGGCTCACGCCCCCGCCCCCGCGCACGCGGACTCGGCAACGGGCTACCGCTACTGGTCGTTCTGGACCCAGGACGACCAGGGCGGTTGGGCCTACGCCACCCAGGGCCCCGCCACCGCGCGCCCCGCCGACGGCGGCGTACTCGGTTTCCGCTTCGCCGTCAGCGAGAACTCCGGCAACGCCGCGAAGCCACGTGGCACGGCGGAGTTCAAGGCCATCTGCGCCCATACGCCCGCCAAGGGCAGCCAGAAGCGGATCGCGCTTGTCATCGACCCCGGCACCGCCGCTGACGCGCCCGAAGGTGAGTCACCGCCGAAGGCCCGTACCGCCTGTGCCCAGCTCCCCGAGAACGGCACCGCCGCCGAAGCCCTGGCGGCCACCGCGCAGCCGCTGCGCTACAACTCCGCCTCCCTGCTCTGCGCCATCGCGGGCTACCCCGCGTCCGGCTGCGGCGAGCAGATCTCCACCGGCGACGGCGCGAAGGACAACCAGAACAGCCCGGAGAGCCAGGACAGCCAGAACAGCACCATCCCGCTGATCGCGGGCATCGTCACCGTGGCCCTGCTGGCCGGTGGAGCCATCTGGCAGGCGCGGCGCCGCAGATCATGACCGCTATGCCGGGCAGCTCACGCGCGGCCGCCCTGCGGACGCCGCAGGCGAGCCGCGTCACCGCGCTGCACGCGGGGGCGTGGTGGCTGTGGGCGCTGGGGCTGGCCACGGCAGCGTCCCGCACGACCAATCCGCTGCTGCTCGCTCTGCTGGTGGCGGTCGCGGGCTATGTCGTCGCCGCGCGCCGCACGGACGCACCGTGGGCACGCTCGTACGGTGCCTTCCTCAAGCTCGGACTGCTGGTGCTCGCCATCCGGCTGGTCTTCGCGATCGTCCTCGGCTCCCCCATCCCCGGCACCCATATCCTGTTCACCCTCCCCGAAGTCCCGCTGCCCGACTGGGCGCAGGGGGTGCGGCTCGGCGGACGGGTCACCGCCGAGGGGCTGCTCTTCGCGCTGTACGACGGAATGAAGCTGGCGACCCTGCTGATCTGTGTAGGCGCGGCGAACGCCCTGGCCAGCCCGGCCCGGCTGCTCAAGTCACTGCCCGGCGCGCTCTATGAGGCGGGGGTCGCCGTCGTCGTGGCGATGACCTTCGCTCCGAACCTGGTCGCCGATGTGCGGCGGCTGCGCACCGCCCGGCGGCTGCGTGGCCGTAACGACAAAGGAGCGCGGGCCCTCGCGCAGGTCGCGCTGCCGGTGCTGGAGGGCGCGCTGGAGCGCTCGGTCGCACTCGCCGCCGCGATGGACGCCCGCGGCTACGGGCGTTCCGCCCAGGTGCCGCGTGCCATCCGGCACACCACGAACGCGCTCACTCTCGGTGGGTTGCTGGGCGTATGTGCCGGTACCTACGGTCTGCTCGCCGCCCAAGGCGCTGGATACGGGCTGCCGGTGCTGCTGCTCGGGCTCGCCGCCGCGCTCGGCGGGCTGTGGCTGGGCGGCCGCCGTACCGTACGTACCCGCTACCGGCCGGACCGCTGGGGAGCACGCGCCTGGCTGGTCTCCGGCTCCGGGATCGCGGTCGCCGCCGTGATGATCTGGGCCGCCGCCCAGGCCCCCGCCGCGCTCAGCCCGCCCACGGTCCCGCTGGCCGTACCCCCGCTGCCGCTGTGGCCCGCGGCCGCCGCACTGCTCGGCCTGGCTCCGGCCGTGCTCGCGCCCGTACCGCCCGTACCGAGGAAACCCAAGTGATCCGCTTCGAGCATGTCAGCGTCCATTACGAGGACGCCACCGAGCCCGCCGTCCAGGGCATCGACCTCACCATCCCGGAGGGGGAACTGGCCCTGCTCGTCGGCCCCTCGGGCGTCGGCAAGTCCACCCTCCTGGGCACCGTCTCCGGGCTTGTACCGCACTTCACCGGCGGGACCCTGCGCGGGCGCGTGACGGTGAACGGCCGCGACACCCGTACCCACAAACCACGTGAACTCGCCGATATCGTAGGCACCGTGGGACAGGACCCGCTCGCGCACTTTGTCACCGACACCGTGGAAGACGAACTCGCCTACGGCATGGAATCCCTGGGCCTGCCGCCCGACACCATGCGCCGCCGGGTGGAGGAGACCCTGGACCTGCTCGGTCTGGCCGAGCTGCGTGACCGCCCCATCGCCACCCTCTCCGGCGGCCAGCAACAGCGCGTGGCCATCGGCTCGGTGCTCACCCCGCACCCCCGGGTCCTCGTCCTCGACGAGCCGACCTCCGCGCTCGACCCGGCCGCCGCCGAAGAAGTCCTCGCCGTCCTCCAGCGCCTCGTCCATGACCTCGGCACGACGGTCCTGATGGCCGAGCACCGGCTGGAGCGGGTCGTCCAGTACGCCGACCAGGTGCTGCTGCTGTCCGCACCGGGCGCCCCGGCAAGGCTCGGTGACCCGGCCGAGCTGATGGCCGTATCGCCCGTTCACCCCCCGGTGGTGGCCCTGGGACGGCTCGCGGGCTGGTCACCGCTCCCCCTCTCGGTACGCGACGCACGCCGCAAGGCGGCACCCCTGCGCGAACGGCTGGCCCCGCACACCCCACCCACCCCGGCCGAACCCCACTCCCCCACCCCCATCGCCACGGTCGACCGCCTCACCGTGCGCCGTGCCCGCACCCCCGTCCTGCACGACGTCTCACTCACCGTCCGTCCCGGCGAGACCATCGCCCTGATGGGCCGCAACGGCGCGGGCAAGACCACCCTCCTGGGCTCCCTCATCGGCGCCCACCAGCCCGCCCACGGCACCATCGACGTGGGCGGCCACACGCCCCACCGCACCAAGCCCGGCACCCTCCTGCACCACATAGGTCTGGTCCCCCAGGACCCGCGCGATCTGCTCTACGCGGATACCGTCGCCGCCGAGTGCGAGGCCGCCGACCAGGACGCCCAGGCGGCACCCGGCACCTGCCGCGCCCTGGTCAGCGCCCTCCTCCCGGACATCGCGGACACCACCCACCCCCGGGACCTCTCCGAGGGCCAACGCCTGGCCCTCGCGCTGGCCATCATCCTGGCCGCCGCCCCGCCGCTGATCCTCCTCGACGAACCGACCCGTGGTCTGGACTACGCCGCCAAGGCCCGCCTGACCGGCATCCTCCGCGACCTGGCCGCCCAGGGCCACGCGATCGTGCTGGCCACCCACGATGTCGAACTCGCCGCCGAACTCGCCCATCGCGTGGTGATCCTGGCCCAGGGCGAGATCGTCGCCGACGGCCCCACCCCCGACGTCGTCGTCTCCTCCCCCGCCTTCGCCCCCCAAACCGCCAAGATCCTCACCCCCCAACGCTGGCTAACAGTCCCCCAGGTCCACCAAGCCCTGGAGACAACCCCATGAGCGAGAGCCACAAACCCCCCACCGTTGTGGGCAGTCTCCGCCATGGGCGGAGGGTGGGCACAACACCGGCCACCGACCCGCACCGTGCCAACCCCGGGGCCCCGGGGCGAAGCCCCGGTTACGGGAAGGGGCGGGACCGGGGAAGAGACCCCGACGCACAAGCGCAAGCCATCCGGATCGGCCCCCGCTCAGCCACCGCCCTGACCCTCGTCTCAGCCACCGGCGCAGCCGCCTTCGGCTGGCCCCTGCTCGCCCACTCCGCCTCCGGCCTGGCACACTCCAAAGACGCCCCCTGGCTCTTCGCCGCGCTCCTGCCGCTCCTCCTCGCCGTGGTCATAGCGACCATCGCCGACACCGGCCTGAACGCCAAAGCCATCGCCATGCTGGGCGTACTCGCCGCCGCTGGCGCCGCGCTACGGCCCCTGGGCGCCGGGACGGCGGGCCTGGAACCGATGTTCTTCCTGATGGTCCTCTCCGGCCGCGTCCTGGGACCCGGCTTCGGCTTCGTCCTGGGCGCCGTATCGATGTTCGCGTCCGCCCTGCTGACCGGCGGGGTGGGTCCGTGGATGCCGTTCCAGATGCTGGCCATGGGGTGGGTGGCCATGGGGGCGGGCCTGCTGCCCGGCCCCCACTCGCTGCGCGGCCACCGCGAGCGGCTGATGATCGCCGCGTACGGGGCGGTCGCCGCCGTGCTCTACGGCGTCGTGATGAACCTCCAGGGCTGGACGTATATCGCGGGGCTCAGCTCGGGCATCTCCTTCGTCCCGGGCGACCCGCTCGCCGAGAACCTGGCCCGGTTCACCGCGTACTGGCTGGCCACTTCGCTCGGCTGGGATCTGCCGCGTGCGCTGCTGACCGCCGTACTGACCCTCACCCTGGGCGGAACGATCCTGCGCGCCCTGCGCCGGGCTACGCGCCGCGCCGCCTTTGACGCCCCGGTCGCCTTCGAAAGGCCCGATGGGTGACCGGACAACATGCCATATGATCCACCCCACATCAGGAACTGTCAGGTGAACGGTGGAGTTTCTGCGTCTGACGTCCGGAGTCGACCGCTCCCCGGCTTGAAGCCAGGACGTGTACCCGCGAGTGGCAGACCCACCGCGCAGGCATGTGATCGGTAAGTGAGACGGGACTGAACGGGACGCAGAACGTGACAACAGAAACGACCAGCCGCGAGACACCGGTGCAGTGGGGGTCACGCACCGGCACGGCGCTGGTGGCCCTATGGCTGTTGGCGGGGGCCCTGGCGGTGCGCCAGGCGGTCGCGGTGCTGCGGCTCCCTCCGGAGAAACGGCTCACGGATCTGGTGGCCTGGCTCGGTGACCGGGGGGTGCTGCGGGACGGGCACTCCCTGTACGACAGCGAGACCTTCACCGGTACACCGCTGGCCGGGCTGGTGCTCAGGCCACTGACCAACGCCGCACAGCAAGGGCTCGGGGTGGCCTGGACCTTCGGCACGCTGCTGCTCGTCGGTGCGCTGGGCGTACTGGCCGTACGGGCGCTGCCGGGGGTGCTCTCCAGTCGCGCCCAGCTGATCGCGACACCCATAGCGATCAGCCTGCTGGTCGTCTCCGTCCCCGTCCGCAACACCTTCTCGCTGGGGCAGACCAGCATCATCCCGGTGCTGCTCGTACTCGGTGGCTTCATCTACGGGACCAGGGCGCCGCGTCTGGGCGGGGCGCTGGTCGCCGTGGCGGCCGCGCTGCAGCCCCCGCTATTGCTGTTCGTACCGCTGCTGTGGCTGGTCGGCCGGCGTCGTGAGGCCGCGATCGCGGGCGGTGGCTTCGCGGCCCTTACCGCGCTGGCCTGGGCGGCGTTGCCCAGTGACTCCTGGGCCTACTGGGTGCACCATGTCGCGGGCGTCGGTCTGGGCGGTGCGTCCGACCAGCTCTCCAACCAGTCACTGCACGGTCTGCTGCTGCGGCTCGGGCTGGCCGGGCCGCTGGAGATCGGGCTCTTTGCCGTACTCGCCGCTGCCATAGCGGTACTGGGGCTGCGCCGCGCGGCCCACTACGCACGGGACGGTCAGCTGCTGCTCGCAGCCGCGCTCACCGGCTGTGTCGCGGTCGCCGTGTCGCCCGTCGCCTGGCAGCACCAGCAGCTGTGGATTCTGCTCGCCGCCGTCGGCCGGGTCGGCCGCCGCACCGGGGACCGCTATGTCTGGCCGGTGTTCCTGGTGCTGGTGATGACGCTGGACGCCCAGGCGCTGGTGCCCAAGATCGCCTGGCTGGCGCCGCTGGGCGAGAACGCCCCGCTGCTCGCGGCCCTGTTGGCCGCCTGTGTGCTGCCCTTTGTCTCCCGCACCTCCACGCTGTGGGACCGGCCGGAGTCCTCGGGCCCGTTCAGCCGCCCCAATCTGATGCTGGAGCTGCTGCTGATCCGGGTCGGCTACTTCGTCTACTCCTATGTGCGCTCCATGGCGCCCAGCGGCCGTGACCTGGCCGAGGGCCACGGCCAGCAGATCCTGAACATCGAGAAGTTCCTGTCCATCGATATCGAGCACTGGCTCAACCAGGCCGTGGCGCACACGGGCTGGCTCAACGACAGCATGAACTTCTACTACGGGGCCTTTCACTTCCTGATCCCCATATCCCTGCTCGCCCTGCTCTATCTGCGCCGCCCCGCCACCTACCGCTGGGCGCGTACCTCGCTCTCCTTCGCCACCCTGCTCGGCCTGGTCGGCTTCTGGCTCTATCCGCTGGCGCCGCCACGGCTGATGCCGGGGCTGGACTATATCGACACCGCCCATGGCCCGCAGAACTTCGATGACCCTGACTTCGGCGTGCTCACCGGCATCTCCAACCAGTACGCGGCGATGCCCTCGCTCCATGTGGGCTGGTCCCTCTGGGCGGGCATCGTGATCATCCGGCTCACGCCGAATCTCTGGCTACGGCTCCTCGGTGTCCTCTATCCGCTGCTCACCACGGTGGTGGTGATGGGCACCGCCAACCACTATCTGCTGGACGCGGTGGGCGGCGCCGCCGTGGTCGCGGCGGGCTTCGGTATCGCGGCGGTGTGGCGGCGCTACGGTCCTGGTCAGCCGTCGGAAACGGCCGACCAGGACACCGACCGGCCCCCCGTCGAGCCCGCCTTGCGTGAGCCTATGCGTACCGCACCCGCAGCTCCTTGACGCCGTTCAGCCAGGGGGAGCGCAGACGGCGGGGTTCACCGGCGAGCCGGATGCCGGGCAGCACATCGGCGATGGCGTTGAACATCAAGTCGATCTGCAGGATGGCCAGGCTCTTGCCGAGGCAGTAGTGCGGTCCGCCACCGCCGAACCCCAGGTGCGGATTGGGGTCCCGCATGATGTCGAAGGCCTCCGGGTTCTCGAACACTTCAGGATCGTTGTTGGCGGAGGAGTAGAAGAGCCCGACCCGCTGACCCCGCTTAATCATCTGACCGCCCAGCTCCGTATCCCTCGTAGCGGTGCGCTGGAAGGACATCACCGGGGTCGCCCAGCGGACGATCTCCTCGGCCGCGGTCGCGGGCCGCTCTGCCTTGTAGCGTTCCCATTGCCCGGGGTGGGTGAGCAGTGCGTGCATACCGTGGGTGATGGAGTTACGGGTGGTCTCATTGCCCGCGACGGCGAGAATGATGACGAAGAAGCCGAACTCATCGGAGCTGAGGTTGCCCTCGTGCTCGGCGGCGACGAGCTGGGTGACGATGTCCTTGGCCGGGCACTCCTGGCGCTGTGCGGCCAGGTTCATCGCATAGGCGATCAGTTCACCGGCGGACTGTTTGCCGATCTCCTCGGTGATGGCCAGCTCCGGGTCGTCGTAGCCGATCATCTTGTTCGACCAGTCAAAGATCTTGGCCCGGTCCTCCTGAGGGACGCCGATCAGCTCCGCGATGGCCTGAAGCGGCAGTTCACAGGCAACATCTCTGACGAAGTCACCGGTGCCGTCCGCCTTGGCGTGCTCGGCGATCCGCTGGGCGCGGTGACGGAGGGCGTCCTCCAGCGCACGTATGGCGCGGGGTGTGAAGCCGCGCTGGACGATCTGGCGGACCCGGGTGTGCTCGGGCGGGTCCATATTGATCATGATCAGCTTCTGGAGCTCAATGTCCTCACGGCTGATGCGCTCATTGAAGCGGATGATCGCGGAGTTGAGGTTGGAGGAGAAGATCTCCGGGTGGGTAGAGACGGTCTTGACGTCCTCATGGCGGGTGACGACCCAGTAGCCGTCGTCGTCAAAGCCCGCGATGCCATGTGGCTGGGCGTTCCACCACACCGGAGAGGTCGCACGCAGCTCGGCGAACTCCGGGAGGGGGACACGGTGCTGGTACAGATCGGGGTCGGTGAAGTCGAATCCATCGGGCAGCGCGGGACAGTGCATCAGCGACTCCAGGGGTGCTCACAGTACTTCTGACAGCCCATCAGAATGGACCGGCAAGCTAGTAACGGGTTCTACAAGTAGCAAGAGCCATGGCGTCATCTGTTGCCAACAAGCGCTGTGCACGACCCTTGCGCGGGTCCAGCACTGGTCATAAGACTGTGAGGGGAGCTAGAACGCGTACTAGTTTTCAGCGCCGCCGCCCGGAGAGGACGAGCCATGGCCGCCGAACCCGTCATCGTCGAAGCCGTACGCACCCCCATCGGCAAGCGCGGAGGATCCCTGGCGAATCTGCACCCGGCCTATCTGCTGGGCGAGACCTACCGCGAGGTGCTCGGCCGCACCGGCATCCACGCCGACTGCGTGGAACAGATCGTCGGCGGTACGGTCACCCACGCCGGCGAGCAGTCGATGAACCCGGCACGCAACGCCTGGCTCGCCATGGGGCTCCCCTATGAGACTGCGGCGACGACCGTGGACTGCCAGTGCGGCTCCTCACAGCAGGCCAACCATATGGTGGCGAACATGATCGCGGCCGGGGTGATCGACATCGGCATCGGCTGCGGTGTGGAGGCCATGTCCCGGGTGCCGCTGGGCAGCGCCTCCAAGCATGGGCCGGGCAAGCCATGGCCGGACGAGTGGAATGTGGATCTGCCCAACCAGTTCGAGGCCGCCGAGCGGATCGCCCGTAGCCGGGGACTGACCCGGGAGCGGGTGGACTCCCTCGGCCTGATCTCCCAGGAACGGGCGGCCGAGGCCTGGGCGGAGGAGCGCTTCAAACGTGAGACCTTCGCCGTACAGGTGCCGACGACGGAGGAGGAACAGGCCGCGGGACAGGGCATGTGGCGCCTCGTCGACCGCGACGAAGGCCTCCGCGACACCTCCATGGAAGCCCTCGCCCGGCTGAAGCCCATCATGCCGACCGCGGTACACACCGCCGGGAACTCCTCCCAGATCTCCGACGGCGCCGCCGCCGTGCTGTGGGCGTCCAGGAAGATGGCACGAGCCCTGAAGCTCAAGCCCAGGGCCCGTATCGTGGCCCAGGCCCTCGTCGGCGCCAATCCGCATTACCACCTGGACGGACCGATCGACGCCACCCGGGCCGTACTGGGCAAGGCCGGAATGTCCCTGGCGGATATCGACCTGGTCGAGATCAACGAGGCCTTCGCCTCGGTCGTGCTCTCCTGGGCCCAGGTCTTCGAACAGGACCTGTCCAAGGTGAACGTCAATGGCGGCGCCATCGCCCTGGGCCACCCGGTGGGCGCCACCGGAGCCCGCCTGATCACCACCGCCCTCCATGAACTGGAACGGCGGGACAAGGAGTTCGCCCTGATCACCATGTGCGCGGGCGGCGCCCTGGCAACCGGCACGATCATCCAGCGGCTGTGAGCGATAACCGCCGGATGCCTCAATTCCGCTTCAACACGCCCTCTTAACCACCACGGAAACCAAACTCCCCTCGCTCAGCCGACCATAGAATCAACGTCGCGATCCATCCACCCCCCGTTTCCACACCGGAGCGCGACATCGTACTCATACAACGGACACCTGCGGCAGATTCCCTGCCCCAGCACAGCGAAGTCCGTAAACGACCCCGCCCATCCCAGACCGCCACCGCTCTTATCCCCTCGATGGTGGCCCTCCTCCTGGGATTATGGGGAATACGACGCCAGGGCACCATGTGGCGAGACGAATCCGTCACCTACCAAGTCGCACACCGCAGCCTCCCCGAAATCCGGAACCTGCTGGAAAACATCGACATAGTGCATGGCCTGTACTACCTGTTGATGAAAGCTCTCTTCAGCATCTGGGACGGCGGGCTGATTACCCTGAGACTGCCCTCAGTACTGGCAATGGCCATAGCAGCCGCCTGCGTCGCCCTGCTTGGACACCAACTAGCCGGGCCAAGAGCCGGATTAATCGCCGGATCAATCTTCCCGCTGATCCCCTCAATACAGCAGTACGCCCAGGAAGGCCGCTCCTACGCGTTAGTGTGCGCGCTCGTCGCCCTCTCCACGTATCTACTGGTTCGCACCATATCCCGGCCCAGCAAACAGCTGTGGCTGGCCTACACCGCCACCCTCCTGATCGCCTGCCTGCTCCACGAGTTCGCGGTACTGGCATTACTCGCACACGGCAGCACCCTGTTCCTCGCCCGGCTTCCCCTTGCCCTCAGACGCTCATGGGCCATGTCAGCGGGTGCCGTTGTCGCAGGACTGTCACCTCTCGCTGTGCTCAGCATGCGCCAGTCGGACCAGATCTCATGGCTTGGACACCCCAGCTGGGCCCAGTGGTCAGCCTTCGCCGCCCAGGCCATCCTGGGCATCATCTGCGCCCTGGTACCAACCCGCGCCACGGGCAGCCCAGTCCGTCTCCGGACACTCGCCCTCCCGCTGCTGACCCTGCCCACGGCCGCGCTCCTGCTGGCATCGCTTCATAAGCCGGTGTATATCGATCGTTATGTGCTCTACTCCACCATCGCTCTCGCACTGCTGGCGGGTTCCGCACTGGACTGGCTATGGCGATCGGACCCCCTCCAGCGCCTGCTTCCCGCCCATGGCCTACGCGTAACGGTGGCAGCGATCTCCCTCACCGCCATCCTGGCCGCACTGCTCCCCATACACCTCCACCTGCGGACCCCACAGAGCCGCAAAGACAATGTCACCGCTGTCGCGGAAACAGTGCAGCGTGCGGCGGCCCCCGGTGACGGCGTACTTTTCATGCCCGCCAGACGCAGGGAGTGGGCGATGTCCTATCCGCATGAGTTCCGCAACGTAAGAGATCTGGCCCTGCACCAGGACCCGGCCGCCTCCCACTCGCTTCAGGGCACGGAACTCCCCGCCCAGCAAATCCGCTCACGCATACTCGATACGCCGAGAATAGTCACGCTCAACGACCCTGCGGGACAACCTCTCGACATGACCGCACAGGAAATCGCCAAGCGGACGACACTGCGCGCATTCTTCCAGAAATGCTCCACCACGCGAGTAACAGGAGCACAGATCACGGTCTACGCCCGTCCCGGCCACTGCGGGGCCACCTCAGACGCAGGAAGGTGACGTCACCGCACTCCCGCACCTACTACCGGGGTGTCACGGCATGCCCGAACGGGTCCACATCCAGCGCTGCGTGGTGTTGCGTGGTGCGTACGGCAAGATGGACTCATGAGCGTAGTCAAGATCAACGTCCTGACCGTCCCCGAAGAGCAGCGGGAAACCCTGGAAAAGCGCTTCGGCGCGCGCGCCGGGCTTGTGGAGGGCGCCGACGGCTTCGAGTGGTTCGAACTACTCCGCCCGCTGGAAGGGACGGACCAGTACCTCGTCTATACGCGGTGGAGGGACGAAGAGTCCTTCCAGGCCTGGATGGAGGGCCCGATGAAGGCCGCCCACCAGGGCGGCGGCCAGGGCGAGGGCGACCGCCCCAAGCCCGCCTCCACCAGCGCCGCCGTCTGGACCTTCGAGGTGGCACAGCAGGCCGCCCCGAAGCAGGACTGAATCCCGGTCTGCCCAGCAGCTGGTTCGCCGCATGCTGGGCCTGGCGCGCGGCGGTGGTGTCGCCGTAGAGCTGGATGGTGTGGTTCAGGTTCACCAGGATGCCGTTGCCTCTCGGCGAGCACCTCCGTGCAGCTATGGTCGTCCGTATGACGCTCTCGGTACCTTCGGCGCGTGCCGTCGACTTGCGAGTTGAACCGGTTGACAACGTTCTCGATCGCGTGGAGCTGTCCCTTCAGGCCCGCTTGGGCCGGGACGCGGTTGTCCGTAAACGCCGCTCGGTCGGGGCGCGGACGGACCGTGATACGTGGGTACGTATCGAGAGGCGAGGGCTCGACAAGATCGGCGTTCAGGGCTGGAACGGCACCGAGTGCGCCGCGCGTCTGGAGGGTATCGCCCTGCCTGCATGGCAGGGGTGTGTGGTTTGGCGGGACGAGGACGAGGCGGTGATGTGGCGGGCCGACGAGACCGAGCTCTTGCCAGGACCACCCATCGGCACCGCCGTGCTGAGCGAGGGGCCGGAGCTGCCGGATGAGTGGTGGCAGGCGTTCAGCTCCTCGTTGGACGCGCTGGCGGCTCAGGACACGAGACGCGTCGCTACGCCGGACACTGTCACCATCACGCAGGCCCTCGTCACCGAGGCCATTCATGGCGCGTTCGCTGGTGACTTCGACACGACCGTTGAGTGGTGGGTGCCCGCGCACGCGGATCTGAACTGGGCCAACATGACCGCGCCGACGTTCTGCCTCTTCGACTGGGAGGACTGGGGGAACGCGCCGCGGGGGCTGGACTCCGCTTCGCTGTGGGGAAGCTCCCTTCCCGTTCCGGCTCTGGCCGATCGTGTACAGCAAGAGCGACGCCGTGACTTCGAGAGCCGGGACGGCAAGCTGATGACGCTGTTCGTGTGCTCGAAGATCCTGGGGCCGGATGCGCACCCGGAGGACCCTCGGCTGGAGCCCGCACGCCGCATGGCGGAGCAGATCGTCGCGGAGCTTCAGACGGGCTGACCGCGCGACCGCTCTCGGAGGAGGCGACGGTACTGGTGGATCGCCTGCTCGTCGACCTCGCCAGCCAGGGCGCCGATCAGTCCGCCCAGATGGGCGGGTTCGTCGGTGCCTACGGCAACGGTGTCGACCTGTGGGAGGTGGTAGGCGGCCCGGAAGGCCGCCTGGACCTTCGAGGTGGCACAGCAGGCTGCCCCCCGAAGAACGGCTGAAGCGGGAACGAACAGCCGAGACCCTCGACCGGTCAGCCCAGGGCGGAGGCTCCCGCGAGGGACCAAGGGCGCTGGACGCCTCGCCGGAGCGTGGCAAGTCCGAAGATGACAGCCTCGAAGACCAGCATCGTGGTACCAAGCCATGTCGGGCAGACTGATACGGCGGGGTGTCCCGGCAGCAGGAAGCCTCTACCGGGTCCGCAGGCGGTCTTCGTGTTTCTCGATCTCATCGCTACTGTGCGCTGCAGTCCGGTCACTTGACCGGCACAACCGGCGCGAGAGGGGATCGATATGGCCCGGAGGCTGCGGATGATCGGAACGACGTCCGAGGAGGGGAAGTGTCCCGCTCTGTACGACGACCTGGACAGCGGCGAAGTCCTCGTTCAGGGCAAGGCAGTGACCGATCCCGAGGACATTGCCCAGCTCAAGGACGTCGCTGATGACGAGACATTCGTCATCGTTCCTCGCGAGCTGCTGACCCGCTTCGCTCCAAAGGAGTAAATCACCGTGCCGGAGTTCATCGACGACGCTACGTTCGGCGGCTACTTTCGCCAGTTCGAGCACACTGCCTGGCGGTTGGAGACCCGTCGCGGCTATGCCTCTGACCGGGCCAGCGAGAAGTATGCACGGTTCTTGCGCGGTGAGGTACTTGGGATTGAGGGCAGCGACTGGTGCACCAACGTCCGAACACAGACAGAGAAGGGCAAGCGATTTGAGCGGGTTCGGCTGGTTGACGACCCGCCCACTGAAGGGCAGCGGTTCCTACTCGCCAGCGCAGCCAGCAACAACGCGGCAGGTGAGGACATCCGGAACATGCGGCGAGCAGAGGCCGACAAGCTCGGTCTGCCCGCTGAGGACTTCTGGCTGTTCGACTCGCGCCTAGCACTACTGCTGCACTTCGATGAGAATGACGGGTACCTCGGCGCGGAACTGATCGAGGACCCGACCCGGATCGTCCGGTACTGCCAGGTCCGGGATGCGGCCTGGCACTACGCAGCTCGACGTGAGGAGTTCCTCAAGCAGGTACGTTCCCATGTGTGAGCACTGACTTCCAGCAAGCCCGGATATCCCTCGGTGCGCGGCTGCGCGAGCTGCGCACCGAGGCCAGGCTCACCGTCCGGGAGCTGGCCAGACGCTGCGGCTGGGTGCCATCGAAGATCTCCAAGCTTGAGAACGGCAAGCAGACCGCAACCCTGGAAGACCTCGAGGTGTGGGCCAGGGAAACCGGTCAGCCCAAGGTCACGTCCGAGTTGAAAGGACGTCTGCGCGGCCTGGAGACCAGTTCTCGCAGCTGGCGTCGACAGCTTGCCGCCGGACACCGCGCGCTCCAAGAACTCAATGTTACCCAGGAGAAGCAGGCGCAGAATATCCGCCTGTTCGAACCGGCAATCATTCCTGGTGTCTTCCAGACACCGGAATACGCTCGCAGTGTGCTCACCGACGTCTCCGAACGCCTCAGCGCGCCTCGGGACATCGAAGCCGGTGTACGGGCCCGTATGAAACGCCAAGAGGCGCTGTACGAGCCCGGACACCTCTTCCAAGCGGTCATCTGGGAGGCCGCGTTGCATACGTTGCGGTGTTCTCCTGCGGTGATGGCGGCGCAACTCGACCGACTGGCTGGGCTTATCGGACTGGATACCGTCACGCTCGGAATCATTCCGTTTGGTGTACGGATGAAGTTCTCTCCCAAGCATGGGTTTTGGATCATCGATGACAGCCTCGTAATCGCGGATACGTGGAACGCCGAGCTATGGCTGGACTCGACTGAAGACGTGGCGTTCTATGCCAAGACGTGGTCGCTTCTCCATGAAACCGCCGCATACGGGCCCGCCGCCCACCGCCTCATCGTCCGCGCGAGGACTTCCCTCGGCCACAGATGAGCAACATCCAGAAAACCGACAGCCGAGGCGAGAAACACTGAGAAACACGGCGGGATTGAAGAAACAACGGCTTCTACGGTCCTGGCTATGGACTCAGGAACCCGGAACTGCCCTCAACGGATCCGTCCCGCATGGCTGCCCGATGTGGACACCATCGACACGGCGGACGTCGGCAAATGGTGGGATGCCATCGGCGTCGAAGGCCAACTAGGGATTCAACTCGCCGATCTCCTCATTACGGCCACCACGGGACGCTGCGGCCCGGTGGTATGCGATCCGCTCGGGCCGGTGCCCAAGACTCACTTCCTCGTACCCGTGGGTACCGCTGACCGCTGGGATGAGCCGGGCACTGAAGCCCTCGGCGAATGCTGCTCCCTGGCTCTTCCGGGGAACCTGAACGCGGACCACGTCAGCCTGCACTGGCTGTCCCCGCCTCAAGGACGTCTGGTCAGCGCCGCCCTGTTGCGGGAGTTGCTGCCCCGGGCGCGGGAGCAGCAGGCCGCCTTCTGCATGGATGCCGACGTACCCGGCCCACGTGGGAGAGCCGCGCAGTGATGCCTGCACGAACGCGCTGAGTCGCGGCGAACCCGAGCCACCCGCCAAAAGCTGTCAGGAGTGCGGCATTGAGCCGTACCCAGCGAGACGAGTTAAGACTCCCATCCTCTGCCGGTGACCGTTGCAAGCCCTGGCAGAGGACGGGACGGCAACAACACAACCGGACCCTCCACGAAAGGGAGCCTCATGCGCGTTGCACCCGAATGGTTCTACCAGGACCCGGACGACGGCGACACCCTGCCCGACTCCGACTCCCCCTCCGAACCCGCCGACGAGCCCGACTGCGGCGGCGGAAGCGGCTGCCAGCGGTAACCACAGCGCCCCCGGCCAGCGACTCGGGGGCGCCATCCCGTCCGGAGAGACACCATGCACCATCACGGCTACCTATGGATCGGCCCCGCAGCTTCCTTGCAAAAAGACGGTCCCAGGCGGCCAGCCGAGCCGCCCTTCCCCCATGCCCATGCGGCGGTGTTCAGCTCAGCCGAAGTCCCGCCACTCGAACTGTCCCACTGGCTGCTGCGCCCAGCCAGCCAAATCAAGATCACCTGCCGCGATCCGGCGGACGGCGCCGACTGGATGCGATCCCGGCTACTGACCTACATTGCGTCCCTGCAACCCGCATGCGACTTGCCAGACGAACGCCTGGACCACATGTACCGCCTCGCTCTGGTCAGCCTCAACGCCGGGCAGTCAGAAGCCTGGGGGCACTACCTAACAGGCCAACGCTTCCTCTCAATCAACATGATCGCCTGCTCCCCCAACAACTACCGACCGAATCTTCCGTGTCCAAGAACTGATGGACACTGACCTGCTCCCCCAATGCCTCATACTTGTGCTTACGCGGGGTACCTATACCACCGTGATGGCGACGCAACCACTCAGTCCGTCGCCCAGCGGACGAGAGGCTGAGCACTGAGCGTCTCAGCCCACAAGGTGCTCGAAGGTTCCCCACTTGATGGCGTTGATGAGAGTTTCAACGTGTACACGGTCAGCTGTGAGCATGGCAGCCGGATCATCGCTCTCACGTACTGCGATGCCGCTTGGAGCGGAGGCCACCTCGATGCATTCGGCGCCTGTGCTGGAATAGGAAGACTTCTGCCAAATGGGGTCTATAGATACCAAGTTCACATGGCTCCGGAGCGAACCGCGTCCACGAATGACTGCCAGGCGTCCGGCTCGAAGACAATCATGCCAAGGCCCCGGTCCTTGGTGTCGCGGATCGCTTGACGGCCAGTCTGCAGCCTGCCGCGCTCAACGCAACCGTTATCGGAGCCGCTGTAGGTGCTCTTGTGCCAGAGCGCGCCATCAAGTTCGCTGACCAGCACAGATGGGGCATGCTTCGATATCATGATCCGCTTTCCTTGATGAGATCACGAATGTATTGCTGTGACTCGGATGGTGATAGCGCCGCGGCCGTGAACTCATCCCACGTCTGTGTGTAAACCTGGACGTCAGGCCGCTGCTCCAACAACGTACCACCGGTCATGTGTTCCAACCACGCCACGTCGATCGGGGGTTCCCCTCGGAGCGAGAAGATGGTGAACGGCGCGTACTGCTCGGTCGGGAGCGAGGCATCCAACGGCAGTACCTGAACATTGACGTTCGTCCGCTTACCGGTCTCCAAGAGATAGCTGAGCTGCTCGCGGACGACTTCGGCCGGTCCGTTGATGCGATGGAGAGCCGGGACGTCGATGATCGTGCGCAGGCGGAAGTCAAGATGATCCGCAAGTAGCTCCTTGCGTTTCATCCGGGTCTCAACGAGTGTGTCAACGCGCTTGGGGCGCTGCCCGGCCATGAAGATCTCCCGCATGTACGCCTCAGTCTGAAGGAGTCCAGGGAGCACCATCGGCTCGTAGGCTCGGACAAGCTCCGAGTCGGCCTCCAGGGTCAGGTAGTCACGAAGTGAGTCGTGCAACAGCGGCCCCTGGCTACTCCACCAGTCAACCTTGTGGATCTCCTTGGCCAACCGCCTGAGGTTGGCTCGTTGAGTCTCGTCATCAACGCCGTAGAGCTCCAAGAGGATCGTGAGGTCGAGCGGCCGGATGCCGCGCTTGCCGTTCTCGATCTGGGAGATCTTCGGCTGGCCGCACTCCAGCCTGTCGGCGGCGTCCTGGACCTTGAGCCCCTTGGCGAGGCGAAGCCGCCTCAACTCGTTACCGAGTCGCTTGCTGCGCATCGTGGGCATGTCGCTCTGAGCCATGGCTGCATGATGTACCGCCGACATTCCTATGTACAGCTGTCATATGCCAACTCCACTCGATGCGATGGAAGTTTCTAGGAATACTTGCCTAGGCGATGTTTCGCACTCCACCATCATCGTGTGACTCAGCGCACCCAGCGGGTGACGGGTTGCTGACCTTGCACGCCTTGAGCTAGACGTGCGCCCTTGCGGCGCTGGAGGAGTCATGGCAGTTGCAGACCGTGTCGACGGAGGCGAACAGCTCGCCTATGCCTGGCAGTTAATGGTGAAGCTGGGCGACCTCGCCCACTACCGTCGGCTCGCCAAGGCCGCCATGCGGGAATGGGGCCAGCCCTCCGAAGTGACAGAAACCGTGCTCCATGGCGTGACCGAGTTGTTGAGCAACGTGGCGCGCCATACGGACGATCCGCTGTGCATCTTGGAGATCACCAAGTCGGGGCCATCCATCTATGTGACGGTCTACGACCGCTCTCCGGATATGCCGATCGTCACCCTGCCGGAGTGGTCCGCCGAGTCAGGGCGTGGCCTGTGGCTGCTGCGGGAGATCGCTGCCGACTTCGGGTACGCGCCAGATCCTGGCGGCAAGCGGGTGTGGGTTCGAGTCGATACAGGGGCGGTGAGGGCACCGTGTGGACCGCAGCTCTGATGGCACCCGTGAACGTGGACTCGTCGGGACGGTACTACGGCGTTGTTGACATGCGCGCCGACTGGAACGGTGACCGGCGCTCTCTGATCCTGGCCGGGCGTCCGCCTGTGCTGATCGAGCGAGGCGAGTACCGCGCCGTACGTCGTCCAGTTCCGGCTGATGCGGTGAAGGCGCAGCAGTTGTGACGGCGAATGCGGAACCGCTGGAGGCGAGGCGGAGCCTCGCGGCTTCGGCCTCAGTTGACAGTCATGTCCTGAGCCAGAACTGCTGCTTCCGCTGCGGCGAGGAGTTCCACGGCGATCAGCCGGTTATGGCAGGGCTCGTATTGCTGGGGCGGGAGCACAACACGGACGGCATTCCGATCCTGGTCTGTGCGGCTTGCTTCGACGACCGGGAGGAGGAAGTACGGCAACCGAGCGTGGGTGAGATGGCCTCTTCACCACGGCGAAGAGGAGAGCTGGATGCCGTTGAGCTCGGAGGCGGCGGGCTGGGGTCGGTGGGGGAAGCGTAACGCCGTAAGATCCGCCGAGATAGCGCTACGGGCCGCCGTGTGCCGACGCTCAGACCTGGCCGCGAGGGCTTTCCCCAACCCCGCCCCCTCCGGCGGCTGTGGGACGGGGGCGAAGCACCAGTTTCGGGAACGGGCGGGATTGGGGAAGGTCGCCCGGGCACGCTGCTCAGACGCCGAAAGCCTTGGCGTAATGAACCTCGCCGCGAGGCAATGGGCCGCCGTCCAGGGAGAGGGCTAGGAAGGCCAGGTCGGGCCAGTCCTGTCCGGCGGGTGGTGTGATGCCGAAGCGGGAGCACGGGGTGAAGCCGAAGCGGGGGTAGTAGGTGGGATGGCCGAGGACGATCACCGTGCGCTCCCCCGCCGCGCGGGCCGCCGGCAGGACGGCGCGGATGACCGCGGAGCCCGCGCCCTGGCCCTGGTACTCGGGGAGGGCGGCGCAGGGGGCGAGCGCCAGAGCGGGGGTCTCGGGTTCGCCGATAAGGCAGCGAGTGAGCAGGGCGTACGCGATGGGCTCGCCGTCCGGGGTCTCGGCTACGTAGGAGAACTCCGGCAGCCAGGCCGGGTCCTGGCGGACCGCGTCGACGAGGTCCGCCTCGGCAGGGGTCTCGAAGGCGGCGAGGTTGATACGGCGGACGGCGGCGGTGTCCGCGGGGCGTTCGGGGCGGGTGATCCAGTACGGAGTACGGGCGGTCATGGCCCGTATCGTCGCAGCCGTCAGGCCCTGGCGGCCGATGGTCTGCGGTGCAGCAGATACGCGGCCAGTGACCCGACCGTGAAGAGGGCGGCCACTGAGATCGCCGTACTGCCCCAGTTGACCCCGAAGAGCTGGCCGCCGAAGTACCCGAGGCACACGCTGTATCCGGCCCAGGTGAGTCCCGCGATGGCGGACCACGGCACAAAGTGCTTGGCACGGCGCTGGGTGGCACCCGCGGCCAGGCTGATGACCGAGCGCCCGGCGGGGGCGAAGCGGGCGAGGACCATCAGTGGCCCGCCACCACGGATGAGCGCCTGGCCCAGCCGCTGCTGGGCGGTGGTCAGCCGCCGGGAGCGGGCGATGACGTTCTCGAACCGGGCGCCGCCATGCCGGGCGAGCTGGTATGCGGCCAGATCGCCCAGCAGGGAGGCGGTCGCGGCGCAGAGCACCAGGAAGAACATTTCGGGGAGATGGGCGCTGGGGTGTGGCGGTGCGGCCAGCCCGGTCATATCCGCGGCCGTGGTACCCGCGGCGGCGGTGGCGGCGGCGATCACCAGGACGCCGCTGGGGAGGAGCGGCAGAAAGACATCGAGCAGTACGGACAGCGCGATGAGGACATAGATCCACGGGGCGTAGATCAACGTCCCCAGCGTTTCCAGCACCTTCACTCCCCATCTTGGCCCCCGTAGGGAGCTGCTTACCGCCGTACAGCGTACGCCCGTGTCCCCCGCAGGGATCGGCCGGGTGAGTGTGGCGCCGATCTCACCCGGATACACGGAAGAGTTGCACCGGAACGGACCACGAACGAAGGAGTTGGGCATGGTGACAGGGCTGGCGACAGGGCTGGCAACGGCGGCGATGGCGACGGTACTGGCGGCGGTTCCCGCGACGGCCACAGCGGCGGGCGGAGCGGGCGACAGCTACTGGATGAGGGCGACGGGGGTCTTCGCCCACCCCGGTCAGCACATGGCCCCGGACGCGGTGACCTATGACGGGGCCGTGATCCCGCCCGGCTCCTCGGTCGCGGTGGCGCAGCGGATCAAGGGGAACCGGACGTCGGTGGAGATGCATGTCGAGGGGATTGAGCCGGAACGTTCCTACGGGGCCCATGTGCACACCGAGCCGTGCGGTGTCGATCCGGAGGACTCCGGCCACCACTATCAGCACAGGGTGGACCCGGTGCAGCCGTCCCGCGACCCCCGGTTCGCCAACCCCAGGAACGAGGTCTGGCTGGACTTCGAAACCGACGCGCACGGCTCCGGCGGCGCCGTAGCCCACCAGAAGTGGACGTTCCGCAAGGGCGAGGCGCGCTCCGTGGTGATCCATGAGCACCCGACGCGCACCGGCCCGGGTGAGGCAGGGGAGGCCGGTGCGCGGCTGGCGTGCTTCTCGGTGCCCTTCGATATGGGGCGCTAGGCCGTTTCCTTCGGATCATCTGATCGTTGGTTGATGTGTGTCGTTGACTGATGCCCAGTGGGCACGGATCGAGCCGTTGTTGCCGGACCGGACTCCGAAGCGGGGCGGACGGTGGCGTGATCACCGCCAGGTGATCGACGCGATCGCGTTCAAGTACCGCACCGGGACACCGTGGATGGACCTGCCCGAGCACTTCGGGTCGTGGAAGGGCGCCCACAACCGCCTGCGGAAGTGGGCCGCCGACGGCACCTGGGAGAAGGTCTTCACCGCCCTGCTCGCCCAGGCCGACGCCGAAGGCGACCTCGACTGGGTCGTCGCGGTCGACTCCACCATCGTCCGAGCCCACCAGCACGCCGCCGGGGCCCGTCAAAAGGGGCCCCGGCCGGCGAGCCGGACGACCATGCCCTCGGACGCTCCCGCGGCGGACTGACCACCAAGATCCACCTCGCCGCGGACAGCCACTGCCGGCCCCTGGCCTTCGTCATCACGCCTGGCCAGGCAGGTGACGCACCCGCATTCCCCGAGGTCATGGCCCGCTTACGGGTGCCCCGGCCAATCGGCCGGCCCAGGATCACGCCGGACGTGATCCTGGCCGACAAGGCCTACTCATCCCGCGCGATCCGGACCCATCTCCGTCGGCGCGGGATCCGGGCCGTGATCCCGCAGCCCGCCGACCAGGCCGCCAACCGCAAACGCCGCGGCAGCCGCGGCGGCAGACCACCAGCCTTCGACCGCGACGCCTACAAGCGGCGCAACACGGTCGAGCGCTGCATCAACAGACTCAAGCAATGGCGCGGCCTGGCCACCCGCTACGACAAGACCGCCACCATCTACCTCGCCGGACTCCACCTCGCCGCCATCTTCATCTGGTCAGCGAGATGATCCAAAAGAAACGGCCTAGGCCGATTAAGCCGGCTAAGGAGTTGCGACGGGGGTGGAGTTGGAGTTGTCCTGGTGTGCGGGCGCGTCATAGGTATCCGGGCTGCGCGGCTTAGGTACCGACCGCAGCGCTGCCAGGGCGATCGCGTCGGTGTCCATCAGCGTTACCGAATTGACGCCGGGCCGGGCACCCGCCGCCGTCACCCAGTGCACGCCCTCTGTGGGTACCCCCACCGCGAAGCGGTGCGGATGCGGGCGGCCCTGAGCGTCGATCAGGCGGTACGGAGACTGGGTGACATCGACTCCACCGGTCTCGTAGCCGCCTGCGCCGCCGACGGTATGCGGGCGGCACACACCGGAGGCGAGGAGCGCGGCCAGCAGCGGATCAGCGGTGCGCCGCAGATCCGGCTCGGGCAGCCGCGCCTCGATCAGCGCGGTCGCCCGCACCATGGACCCGGGCACCCTGGGTGAACGCGCGAGGAATCCGCCCGTTGTGTCCAGGCTCACCTCCAGCCCCGGTCCGACCACCGTGAGCACCCCGGCCTCGATCAGTGCGGCCATCTCCGCGATCCGTTGGCGGGGCGGGCCGATGGAGAGGAAGGCGTTGAGCGGGGTGTACCAGCGGTCCAGGTGATCGCGTCGGGACGCCCCGGTCAGGCCGCCGTGGTCAACGATCTGGCGCAGCTCATTGCGCAGATCGCGCAGTACGTCGAGGGCGGCCTTGACCGGGCCGTCGACATTCCCCAACCGGGCGTGTTCGATGTCCTCGCGGAGCCGTGCCAGCAGCCAGCCGTGGTACGCCGCCGGACCGGTGAAGGTGCGGCCCGTATCCGGGTGGGACACGCTGTCCCAGTCCCAGCGTTCGCTGGCCGCGACGCCGAACTCATCCAGTACGGCCGTCTCTTCGGCGCTGCGGTGTGGTGCGGCGAGGAAGGCTCCCCGGAAGCCCCGCAATTCCCGCATTCCCCGCGGTCCCCGGGCGTCGCCGCGGCCCGGTCCGGCGCCGTGTGCGAGCAGCGCCTCATAGTAGACGGTTTCGACCTCCTTCGCCACCAGGGGCCAGACATCGGTCAGAAAGTCCGGTGCGTCGTCCGCCATGACCCGTTTGCGGAACTGAGCGATGGTGTCCGGGGTGAGAAGCAGCGGGGTGTGACGGCCGTGCGGACCCTTCGCGTTGTCGCCGCGAGCGTGGTACGGGACGCCGCGCCGGGAACCCGCGTAGAGACGGGGCTCCTTGCCGGAGGGCAGGTAGCGCAAGCCGCCCGCGCCATCGTCGGTGAAGCGGCCGCCCCGGGCGGTGGTCAGCAGGGCCATATGGTCGAAGAAGGTGAGGCCGAGCCCGCGCAGCAGGACCGGTTGGCCGGGGGCGAGGGCGGCGAGCTCGGTGGTGAGATCGGCCGGGTTGCCGGGCCGGAGGTAGCGCAGGCCGTGGGTGGCGGCATACGAGGCGAGGCGTTCCTGCTCCGGGTCCGGGAAGGCCGGGAGGTGGCCCTGGGCCAGCACCACGGCAGCCAGCCCGGTCAGCCGGGTGCCGTCCGCCAGCTCCAGGACCTGAGAGCCGTCGGGGGCGTCGTCGAGCCCTACCGCGCGGTCCGTGTGTATCCGTATGGAGATGTTCTCCGGGGCATCGCGCAGGATCCGGGCGAAGACCCACTCCAGATAACGGCCGTACAGCGCACGGGTCGGGTAGTCATCCGGGCCCAGAGCGCCGGGGCTTCGGCGCTCGTGCCACTCGTACAGGCTCGGGCCGGGGCGTATCGGGCCTGCGCAGTCGACGCTGTGGTCAGTGAAGAGTGTGACCTGCGAGGCGACGGTGTTCATCAGCAGCTCGGCCGGCTGCGCCGTACGCCACACCTGCCCCGCCCCGGCCGGGGACGAGTCCACCACATGAACCGTCAGCCGGGTCCCCGGCGCGAGCAGTTCCGGGGCTGAGGCGCACAGCCGTTCCAGCACACTTGTGCCGCGCGGCCCGGCACCCACGATGGCGATGTGACGGTCGTGGTGGTCGGCCACGTTGTTGACTCCTGAGGGTGATGGGCATGCGGGGTAGCGCCCATCATGCTGCCCGGCCGCCCGGAGTCGAACCCCCGTCCGGAGCGTGGGCCTCCGCTGTGGGATGGATCACCTTCCGGACGGGGGCAGCCTGTCCCTGTCGTCAGCAGTTGTTCAAAGTGCTGGTGAGTGCGGCCTTTTCGGCGGAATCAACGGTCATGCCGTAGTTGTTCTTGACCCAGACCCAGGAGCGGGCATAGACACAGTGGTACGCGTCGCGCGGCAGCCAGTTGGCTGGGTCCTTGTCGCCCTTCTGGCGGTTGGAGGTGGCGGATACGGCGATCAGCTGCGCGGCACTGAGATTGTTGGCGAAGGACCGCCGCTTGGCCGCGGACCAGTCCCGGGCGCCGGAGCGCCAGGCCTCCGCGAGCGGGACCAGGTGGTCGATGTCCACATCCGCGGCGTCGTTCAGGGTGGCGCCGTCGAACTCCGAGAGCCAGCTGCCACCGATGGCCCGGCACTGATCGTCCCTCTGGACGTCCTCGCCGTCCCGCTCGAGGACGACCTCCCGGGTGTTGCAGCGGTCGCCCTGGTCGATCCAGTGCGGGAAGAGGTCCCGGCTGTAGCCGTCCATGGACCCTTCGACGGCTTCGGTCAGCCCGGCCAGCACGGTGCGGGCCTCGCCCGCACTGGGCGGAGTGGGGGGCGCCGCCTGGGCGGCGGGTGTCATCAGGGTCAGACCGATGAGCAGACCGCACAGGGCCGCGCCGACGGCCAGCGGGGCACGGGCTTGACGCGCGTAGAGACTGGTGCTGTGCATACGAACTCCCGGAGAGTGGGGGGAATTGAGAGGGTGGGGGGGGAATTGAGTGGGGGATCGTGCTGGGCTTCGCTCCGGCATGGTGACGCCGCAGGGTTTCCTCCCGGCGGGCCACAGGTAACAGGCTGAAGACATGGACACGTCATAACAAGGCCTATGTGCCGTCCGATGCGTTCCATCCGCGGTGGCCGCCGTAAGGTGATCAGGTGTCAGCGCCCGCACATCTGGCGGCCGAAGCCCTGCTGCCCGTCAACCCGGTCCTCGGCATACTCCTCGCGGCCTTGCTGCTCACCGCCGCCGGTGTGGCCGCGTTCGCCCGCCTCACCCAGGACAGCGGTGCTGGATACGCCCGCGCCGTGATCACCGCCGGGCTACGCGCCACCGTCCAGCTCGCCGCTGTCTCCCTGATCATCGGCTGGGCCGTGGGCGCGGTCCCCACGCTGCTCGGCTTTGTCGCCCTGATGTTCACCGTGGCGGTATGGACCGCGGGCCGCCGTATCACCGGCAACCGGACCTGGTGGTGGGCCACGGCACCCATCGCCGCCGGGGTCCTCCCGGTCATCGCCACGCTGGTGCTCACCGGGCTGGTGCCGGTTGAGGGGATCGCGCTCATCCCCATCGCGGGCATCCTCATCGGTGGCGCGCTCACCGCGACCGTGCTCGCCGGGCGGCGGGCCCTGGCCGAGCTGCACGGTCGGCGCGGTGAGGTGGAGGCGGGGATGGCCCTGGGACTGCTGGAGCGGGAGGCCCGGCTGGAGATCGCCCGGCCCGTGGCCTCGGAAGCCCTGCTGCCGGGTCTTGACCAGACCCGGACGGTGGGTCTGGTCACACTGCCCGGGGCGTTCGTCGGCATGCTGCTGGGTGGCGCCTCGCCCCTGATGGCCGGGGCGGTACAGCTGTTTGTGCTGGTCGCGCTGGTGCTGGTGCAGGTGGTCGCGGTGGCGGTGACGCTGGAGCTGATCGCCCGGGGACGGCTGCACCGCAAGGGGATGCCGTAGGGTGTTCGTATCTGAAGGGGAGTAGCTCTTCGCCGGATCGTCGACATACTGGGCGGTTTATCCCGCCCCGGCGCCCGGAGCGCACCAGTGCGGGTGCGCCAGCGAGACCTTCGGCAGCAGTGTCCTGGACGCTGCCGTGCCGAAGTGTGCGCGCTCCCCGCGGATCCTGTCGGCACGGCCGACCCCAAGAGGAATCCGCTCGTGTTCAGCTTTACCGTCGCCGCCGTCGTGTTCTGCGTCGTCTTCCTTGCCGAGCTGCCCGACAAGACGGCTCTGGCCGGTCTGGTGCTCGGCACCCGCTACCGCGCTTCGTATGTCTTCATCGGCGTCGCGACCGCTTTTACCCTGCATGTCGCGCTGGCGATCGCCGCCGGCAGCGTGCTCGCCCTGCTGCCGCAGCGGCTGCTCGCGGCGGTCGTCGGTCTGCTCTTCCTCGGCGGGGCGGCAATGCTGCTCTGGCAGAAGGACGACGGCGGGGAGGATGTGCGGCAGCCCGCCGACCAGTCCTTCTGGAAGGTCGCGAGCAGCGGCTTCATGCTCATCATCGTCGCGGAGTTCGGCGATCTGACGCAGATCATGACGGCGAACCTCGCGGCGCGGTACGACGATCCGGTGTCGGTCGGCATCGGCGCGGTGCTGGCGCTCTGGGCGGTGGCCGGACTGGGCATCCTCGGCGGCCGCGCGCTGATGAGGCGGGTGCCGCTGCGCGTGATCACTCGCGTGGCGGCGGGGGTGATGGCCACACTCGGCGCATGGAGCCTCTACGAGGCTTTCCCCTGACCCGGCCCCTTCCCGAAACCGGGGGCTCCGCCCCCAGACCCCCACCCCAGGTTGTGGGCACTCGCAGCCCCGCGAGGGGCGTGGGCCCGCCCTGCTACGCAACCACCCACCGACACCAGCCACGACGCTCCGGCCCGCCCCGTAACGGGGCTCGCGACGCTTGGTGGGCACAACCGGGCCACCGGCCCGCACCGGCAAACCCCGGGGCCCCGGGGCAAAGCCCCGGTTACGGGAAGGTGGGGGCACCTCCCAGCGGTAGCTGGGGGAGGGATACGGGGACACCCACCACAGCACCCCCAGCCAGTAGTTGCGCGGGCATGGCCCGGCAACGGGGCCACCCGGCGAGCCCGCGCCAGGACTCCCGCGCCCAGGGGCGCAAGCCCCGCCACGCGGCGGCCGCACATCGGTGCAGCCGGGAAGGGGCGGGGTACGGGGACACCCACTACGGCACCCCGCAGCCGGGCGAAGCCCGGCCACGCGGCGGGGCCGCACACCGGCACAGCCGGGAAGGGGCCGGGACACGGGGAAACCCCACCCGGGCTAGGGCAGCCGCAGCTGGATCGTCCCGTCGGGAAGCACCGAAACGCGCAGACCCTCCAACGTGTCGACAACCCCCGTCGGCGCGAAAGCCCCCGCCCGCGCCCCGACCCCCAGCACCCGCATACCCGCCGCCTTCCCCGCGGCGACCCCCGCCTCGGAGTCCTCGAGGACAACGCAGTCCGCAGGATCGACCCCCAGCTCCGCCGCCCCCTTGAGAAAACCCTCCGGGTCCGGCTTGCTCGCGCTCACCGACTCAGCGGTGATACAGATCTGGGGGATCCGCAGCCCCGCTGCGGTCATCCGGGCCGTGGCGAGCGCGGCATCCGCCGAGGTCACCAGCGCGTGCGGCGCCCCCTCAAGCGCGGCCAGAAAAGCGGCCGCGCCCGGTATCGGCACAATGCCCGCGGTGTCGGCGGTCTCCTGGGCCAGCAGCCGCCGGTTGTCGGCGTAGTTCTCCGCCATCGGACGGTCCGGGAGGAGGATCGCCATCGTGGCGTACCCCTGTCGGCCGTGCACGACCTTGAGGACCTCGCCCGGATCCATGCCCTGCTCGGCGGCCCACCCCCGCCAGACCCGCTCCACCGCGGCGTCGGAGTTCACCAGGGTGCCGTCCATGTCGAGCAGCAGCGCGCGGGCGGTGAGTATCACGGGAGCAGCGTCGTCCATGGTGAGCGCCTCCAGGGGAAGAAGGAGTGGCCCCGTCCGCCGGTCAGGGAACCCGCCGTCAGGTGCGGGAAGCGAACGGAGCCACTTTGTTTCCCCACCATACAAACCACCCCGCCACAACGCCAGCCCGCCCCCGCCTCCGCCCCGGGGGCGATCAGTCCGTTCTTTCCTCCAGTGAGCGGCGGGTGTTCGGGCCGTACACGCCCTCGGCGTCGCCCCGCACGCCATATCCGCTCTGATAGCGCTGGACCGCGTAACGGACCCCGTCGTCGTATTCGCCGTCGACCGGGTCGCTGTAGAGATTGACCTGCGCGAGCCGCCGCTGCAGCTCGGCGACCTCGGGACCGGAGTCGCCCTGCCGCAGAGTCCCGCCGCCCTGCGCCGGTCGGCCGCCGCTCGTTGTCGCCTCCGCACCCGACGCGTCTGACACGCCTGACCCGCCTGACCCGTCTGACCCGCCTGACCCGCCCGATACGGTTGACGCGCTCGACGGCGCACCGGCGGACGGGGCCGTATCCGTAGTGCCCGACGCCGCCGGGCTGCGGGAGGCCGACGCCTCCTCGTCCGCCACCGCGCGCCGGGAGCGGGACGCACTCGCGCTGGGCGATGGGCTCGATATGGAGGGGCTGCCGCTCGGGCGCACCGGACCGCCGGTCGCGGACGCCGGGTCCGTGGGCGTCACTGCCGACGGTCTGCCGCCATCGGGCCGCGCCTCGTCCTCCACATCCCGGTCCCCCTCCTTCAGCGCAGCGACGAACACCGCACAGCCGACCACAGCCAGCGCCGCGCCACCGATGGCGATCGCGCGTCCCGGCCCCCTGCGGCGGCGGTGCGATACGGGACGTATGGCGACCCTCTCATCGGCGCTACGAGCCGGACCGGCGGGGAACAGCGCCACATCCGCTGGGTCGGGCCCCTCCTCGGGCAGGTCGGCTGGCCGGAACACCGCCTTCACGGCCGCGCAGTGGCAGGACGGCCGGCCCGCCTTGTCTCCTGGTCTACGGCAAACCGGACATTGCTGAACTCCGGTCACGGTGGCGCCCCTCCCTCGGAATCGCAAAAAGAGTACTGGACCCCTGTGACGCCAATGGCCTCACTCCGCTGTACGGTCGGCCGCACAGCGCTGACCATGGGTTTATGACGCATGCGCGGCCCGCGGCGCGGGAAACCGGCCAGCCCAAGCGCACCCTCTATCTGGCCATGGGCGCCCTGCTCATGGGGATGCTGCTGGCCGCGCTCGACCAGACCATCGTGTCCACCGCGCTGCCCACCATCGTCAGCGACCTCGGCGGTATGAACCACCTCTCCTGGGTGGTCACCGCGTATCTGCTCGCCGCGACCGCCGCCACCCCGCTGTGGGGCAAGCTCGGCGACCAGTACGGACGCAAGCGGCTGTTCCAGAGCGCGATCGTCATCTTCCTGATCGGCTCCGCACTGTGCGGGCTGTCGCAGAACATGGCGGAGCTGATCGCCTTCCGCGCGGTACAGGGCCTGGGCGGCGGCGGGCTGATGGTGCTGTCGATGGCGATCGTCGGCGACCTGATGCCGCCCCGGGACCGCGGCCGCTACCAGGGCCTGTTCGGTGCGGTCTTCGGTGTCACCAGCGTGCTCGGCCCGCTGCTCGGCGGACTGTTCGTGGACCATCTGACCTGGCGCTGGGTCTTCTACATCAATCTGCCGCTCGGTGCCCTCGCACTCTTTGTCATCGCCACGGTGCTGCACATTCCGGTGCGTGCCGAGAAGCACCGGATCGACTATCTCGGCACCTTCCTCATCGCCTCCGTCGCCGCCTGCGTGGTGCTGGCGACCTCGCTCGGCGGCACCACCTGGGCCTGGGACTCCCCGCAGATCACCGGGCTCGGGGTGCTGGGCGTGGTGCTGCTCGCGGCGTTCATCCGCGTTGAGCGACGGGCCGCCGAACCGGTGCTGCCGCTGAAGCTCTTCGGCATCCGTACCTTCACCATCTGCTCGGTCATCGGCTTTGTCATCGGCTTCGCGATGTTCGGCTCAATGACCTATCTGCCGACCTTCCTCCAGGTCGTGCACGGCGTCTCACCGACCCTGTCCGGTGTGCATCTGCTGCCGATGGTCCTCGGCATCCTGACCACCTCAACCCTCTCCGGCCAGATCGTCAGCCGCACCGGCCGCTGGAAGGTCTTCCCCATCCTGGGCACCGCCGTCACCACGATCGGCCTGCTGCTGCTCCATAATCTCGACCAGCACAGCGCCACCTGGGAGATCAGCGTCTACTTCCTGGTCTTCGGACTGGGACTCGGCCTGGTGATGCAGGTGCTGGTGCTCATCGTGCAGAACGCGGTGGATTACCGGGACCTTGGCGTCGCCACCTCAGGCGCCAGCTTCTCCCGCTCGATCGGCGCCTCGGTCGGGGTCGCCGTCTTCGGCACGATCTTCACCAACAAGCTTGGCCCCCGGCTGGAAACCGCGCTGGAGGGCGAGCCACTGCCACCCGGGGTCACCCCCCAGACGCTGCAGGAAGACCCGCGTGCCGTCGCCGAGCTCACCGCCGAGGAGCAAGCCGGGGCGCTGCACGCCTACGCCGAGTCGATCACCGATATCTTCCTCTGGGCGGTTCCCGTGACCCTGGCCGCCTTTGTCCTCGCGTGGTTCCTCAAGGAGACCCCGCTACGCGCCAGTGTGCAGGTACCGGATGAGAGCGAAACCCTGGCTGTCAACCCGGTGGAGCGTTCCTCCCGCGATGAACTCATCCGCGCGCTGACCCTGTTGAGCAGCCGCGAGGGCCAGAAGGGTCTGTACGTCCGGCTCACCGAGGACGCCGGTCTTGACCTACGGCCTGCGGCGAGCTGGCTGTTGCTGCGGATTCACCGTTATGGCTCGGTCGTACCGGCCCTGCTCGCCGAACGCACCGGGATCGACCGGGGCATCGTCGCCGCCGGGGCCCGGCAGATCGAGGAGCGCGGTCTGGCGGTACGTGAGGGGCTGCCCCTGATCCTCACCGCCTCCGGCCAGGATGCCGCCGACCGGCTCTCGGTCGCCCGGGAGAAGGCCCTGGCCGAGCTGCTCGGCGACTGGTGGACCCCGGACCGGCCACGCGATCTGACCGCACTGGTCCACGAGCTGTCCGAAGAACTAGGCGGCTGCGACAACGAAACCCCGGACGAGGACCGGGACAGGGCCTAGCCTCCGCGTTTCAGCCCGGGGGCGGTTGCCTTCTGCACTACAGCGCTTCCAAGCCTGTCGGCCTATTGGTGTCGAGATTTCACGTCGTGGTGACGCCCCATGGTCAATGCGGCTTCACCACGACCGGATGCACCCCACAGGAGCAGCACAACTGCGGCAAGCGCGCAGGCAAGGGCGGCGGCACCGCAACGCAATGCCAGCTGGAGCCCGTCGACGAAGGACTGTTGTACCCAGATAGCCAGGCGTGCCGGGTCGGCTGCGGGCATCGGAGCATCGAAGCCGGCTGTCGGCCCCTGGGAGATGACCGAATCGACCAGGTCATGCGTTTGGCCGGAGGGGAGGCCGGATGCCGCCGCCTGTTGGTGAAGTGAAGCGCGCATCCGGGCCGTAAGGACCGCGCCCAGGGCCGCGACGCCGACGGCTCCACCGAGTTCCCGCAGGGCGTCCATGAGAGCCGACGCCATCCCGGTCCTGCTGACCGGTGAGCGTTGAACGACCGCGACCAATGCGGGGATGAACGTGAGGCCCGCTCCGGTGCCGAGCATGGGCAGTAGCCACCAGTAATCGGCGTATGCGGCGTCGCGGCCGTACCGGCTGAGCCCCAGCAGGGCGAGGGCGCTCAGTGCCATACCCAGGGTCAGGGGGGCGCGGGCTCCGTAACGGCCGGTCAGGGCGCCGGCGGCGGGGGCAGCGAGCACGATGAACGCCGAGGCCGACAGGAACACGGCGCCGGCGCCCGACGCCGACCAGCCGAGGATGTCCTGGAGGTAGATGCTCAGGAAGAAAACGCCGCCGAACAGTCCCATGCTGGCCGTGAAGTAGGCGACAGCCGCAGCACCGCAGACTCTGTCTCGCAGCAGCCTGAGGTCCAGCATGGGCCGTGCACCCCGCCATTCGACCAGGACGAAGGCGAGCAACGACAGGACCGCCACCACGAGGGTGACCCGGACGGTGGGTGCCCGCCAGCCGTCGACCGGTCCCTGGACCAGGGCGTACACCAGACTGCCCAGTCCGGTGACGGCGAGGGCTTGGCCGATGGGGTCCCACCGGGCCGCAACGGCGGGTGGTCGCGGCAGCACCCGTAAGGCGAGGACGAATGCGACCGCGCCAATCGGAATGTTGATCCACATGACGCTGCGCCACCCGAGCGAGTCGACCAAGGGGCCACCGATGGATGGGCCGAGTGCGAGCCCCAGGCCGGCAGCCGCGCCCCGCACCCCCATCGCCCTGGCTCGTCTTCGGTCTTCGGTGAAGGTGTGGCGCAGTAGGGCGGTACTGGCCGGCATGACAACAGCGGCTCCGGCCCCTTGGACCAGGCGCCCGGCCACAAGCAGGGACCAGGTGGGCGCGATGGCGCCAAGCGCGGATCCCGCGATGAAGATGAGCAACCCGACGAGAAAGGCGGGCCGCTGGCCGAGCCAGTCACCGAGGACGCTGGCGGACAGCAATGTGGCGGCGAAGATGAGGGTGTAGCTCGCCACCACCCATTGCAGTCCGCTGACGCCCACGTCCAGCTCTTCTCCGATACTGGGCAGCGCGTTGTTGACGGCGAGATTGTCGAGCATGGCCATGAAGACAGTGCTGGACACGACTGCCAGCACCACCCGCGGCCGTCGCACCGCGGGTCCACCGCGGGCGGTACCGGAGCCGGTCACGGGGACCCCTCCCGCTGGTGGGGTGGTTCCGCCCGAGACCGGTGAAGGCGTGACATGGCGAGGTTGGCGCGTGCAACGACCTGGATCGCGGCCAGATCCTCCTGCTGCACAGGGCGTACCAGAGCGGCCCTGGGGCCGGCCACGACGGAGCTAGGCGCGATGCGACGGTTTTCGGGGACCACGGTGCCCGCCGCAACGATGCAACCCCGCCCGATGCGGCTGCCGTTGAGCAGGACGGTGCCCATGCCGATCAGTACGTCGTCCTCCACATGGCAGCCGTGCACTGTGGAGTTGTGGCCGATGGAGACGCGGGCGCCGATTCTCACGGGATAGCCGGGGTCGGCATGCAGGACCACACCGTCCTGCACATTGGACTCCTCTCCCACCTCGATCATGTCGTAATCCGCACGCAGCACGGCGTGATACCAGACGCTGGACCGGGCCCCCAGACGCGCCGCTCCGAGGATGACCGCGGTGGGGGCAACGAAGGCCGTGGAGTGGATGTCCGGCGTGTTACCCGAAACACTGTCAATGAGCGGGTAAATGCCGTCTGTTGTCGGCCTTTCCACTGAACCCCCTTTTCTGCTTGGTCAGTTGAGCGCCACACCCCCGCGCCACCCCGTAGTGGCTGCCCAGAAAAACCTGGGAAGATGCCTCACACGTTTACTTGGCAAATAGAGACAGTAAGCGCAAATATGTAATAGGATTTTCTGCATATAACACCGCCCAGTATTGATTGATATTTAGAAGACTTCTGACATATTTCCATCTTTTAGAGATTGAAATACCTCCACCCATTGATGCATCTGGCATCTCTGCTTATGTTTATGTTGATCAGAACCTATGGCCGCTGTCAGCGCCTTCCACCTGTCCGCATGTCCCCTTCCGTTCTCCTGCTGTCAGGAATAGATCTTGAAGGAGTGCTCTGTGGCGTTTTCACCTTCGGCTTCTCTCCCGGGCGCCCCGGCCCACGATGCCATTGCCATCGTGGGCGTTTCCTGCCGACTGCCTGCCGACATCGCCAGCCCCGACGAGTTCTGGACCGCGCTCCTCGAAGGGCGCGACCTGATCAGCGAAGCCCCTCCCGAGCGTTTCGACGCGAGCCGCTGGTTCGACCCCGACCCACGGCGTCCCGGAAAGGCCTACTCCACGGCCGGTGGGTTCCTGACGGGCATTCAAGGTTTTGACGCCGGGTACTTCAACATGTCCCCCCGAGAAGCCGGACGCCTGGATCCGCTGCAGCGCATGCTGCTCGAGATGGCGGTCGAAGCCGTCGACGACGCCGGTATCGCCACCACCGCACTCACCGGCTCCAGCACCGCGGTCTATGTCGGCTCTTCCAGCCAGTCCTTCGCGGCTCTGCAGGGACTCGACTCCCGGTCCGCCAACGCCTACACCATGTCAGGCGGAGCGGCTGCCAACATAGCCAACCGGGTATCACACTTCCTGGACCTGCGCGGCCCCAGCGTCACGGTGGACACGGCTTGCTCCTCCTCCCTGGTGGCCGTTCACCATGCCTGCGAAGCACTGCGCGGCGACCGCTGCACCATGGCGTTGGCGGCAGGCGCCCACGTTCTGCTCAGCCCTTTCGAGTACGTGGGTTTCTCCAAGGCCTCGATGCTGTCCCCCACCCACCGCTGCCGCACCTTCTCCGCCGATGCGGACGGCTATGTACGGGCCGAGGGAGGCGGTCTGGTCGTGCTCAAGCCGCTGTCGCGCGCGCTGGAAGACGGCGACCGAGTGCGGGCCGTCATCCTGGGCAGCGGTGTCAACACCGATGGGCGTACTCCTGGGCTGGCACAGCCCAGCGCCGACGCTCAGGCGGCCCTGCTGCGCGAGGTGTACGCGGCCGCGGGCGTGTCCCCCGACGAGGTCGCGTATGTGGAGATGCACGGCACCGGTACGCCCGTAGGGGACCCGGTGGAGTGCCAGGCGGTGGGCGAGGCGCTGGCCCAGAAGCGCGCGCCGGGCCGTGCGCTTCCGGTCGGGTCGGCCAAGAGTCACCTTGGCCACATGGAGCCCGCGTCCGGCATGGCCGGCCTGCTCAAGGCCATGCTCGTCCTCCGGCACGGACAGGTGCCCGCGAACCTGCATGCGCGCCCGCTCAACCCGGAGATCGACTTTGAGGGGTGGCGGCTGGCACCGGCCGTCGAGACACGGCCGCTGGACATCCCGTCGGGAAGCCGGGCCGTGGCCGGGGTGAACTCTTTCGGATTCGGCGGCGCCAACGCCCACGTCATCCTCGCGCGCGGCCCGGAACCCGTGCCTGCCCGCACCCCCGGAGCCAACGAGAACCGGCTACCCGTGCTGGTATCAGCCCGCACTCGCACCGCCGCCCTGGCCGCGGCCCGTCGTATGGCCGACCGCCTCCGGCAATGCGCCCCCGAAGAGTTCTACGACCTGGCCTGCACCGCTTTTCTGCGGCGCGGCCGGCATGAACAGCGGGCCGTGGTGCTGGCCGCCGATCCGACAGAGGCGGCAACCCATCTGTACCGGCTGGCCGAAGGGGAGCAGGAGGTGGCGGGCGCCCTGGCACCCGCGGCGAGGCAATCCGGTGTCGCGCTGGCCTTCTCCGGCAACGGCTCGCAGTGGGCGGGCATGGGCGCGGACCTGCTCAACACCGAGCCCTCGTTCCTCGCGGGCGTGGCGGACGCGGACGAAGCCCTGCGCCCGTTGCTGGATTGGTCGGTGCTGGCGGAGCTGACCGCCCCCGCCGACCGTCGGCGAGCAGACACCACCGATGTCGCCCAGCCCCTGCTCTTCGCCGTGCAGGTGGGCCTCGTATCCGTACTGCGTACCCATGGCATCCGGCCCACCTGGGTGGTCGGGCACAGCGCGGGCGAGATGGCCGCAGCCTGGACGGCCGGCGTACTCAGCCTGGACGCTGCGGCCCGGGTGGTCGTCGAGCGCTCGCGGGCGCAGGCTTCGACCGCGGGGAACTGGGGCATGGCGGCCGTCGGCGCGGACCCCGAGCGCATCCGGCACTATCTGTCCCCCTATACCGGCCGCTTGGAGATCGCCGGGATCAACAGCGGGCAGGACATAACCGTCAGCGGTGACAAGACCGCCCTGGCCGAGCTGGGGCGGACACTTCAGGGCCAGGGTGTCTTCTTCCGCGACCTCGGGCTGGACTACGCCTTCCACAGCCACGCCATGGATCCGTTGCGGGACGGGTTGCTGACCGCGCTCGACGGCCTCAAGGCCCGGCGTGGCGACGTCCATTACGCCTCCGCCACGACGGGCGCCCTGCTGGACTACGGCGCCATGGACCCCTCGTACTGGTGGCGCAACCTTCGCCAGCCCGTACTGTTCGCCTCCGCGATCGAGCGATTGCTGGAGCTCGGCTGCGAGACGTTCGTCGAGGTCGGCCCGCACCCGGTGCTGGGCGGCTACCTGCGCCGCCTGGCAGGCTCCCGTCAGTCGCCCTCGTCGGCCACAGTGCTGCCCACGCTGCGCCGTGACACCGACGGTCCGGCGGCTGTGCGCTCAGCCGTCGCTCACCTGCTGGCCGCAGGGCACGGCGGCGGCGAGAGCGTGTTCTTCCCGCGCCCGGGGCGGGTGGTGGACCTGCCCGCCTATCCCTGGGAACGTGAGCGCCACTGGAACGGCGACCCCTCTCTCTGGGTAGGGGGCTGCGGAGACGGGACCATCGACCACCCTCTGCTCGGGGAACGCGCCGCGGCCGCCGAACCGACCTGGCACGGTCCCTTCGACCCGGCACGACTGCCCTGGCTGGCCGACCACAAGATCGGCGAGGCAGTCGTCATGCCGGCGACAGGGCTGGTGGAAATGGCCCTGGCCGCCGGCCGGCGCGTGCACAAGGAATCCGTGGAGATCACGGACCTGACCATCCCGCGAGCCCTGGTGCTGCCCTTCGGGGATGAACCAGAACTCCAGCTCCAGACGACCCTGTCGACCGACGACGGCATCGTGCAGATCGCCGCCCGCGCCCAGGGTTCGGAAACGTGGCAGCAGCACGCCCGCGCCCGTGTCCGGCGGCTCTATGCGCCCCCTCCCGGACTCATGGACCTCGATGAGATCGCCGCCGACCTGCCCGGGCGCAAGGCCGTGGAGGAGCACTACACCGCTGCCGCACGCGGGGGCCTGCACTACGGCCCCGCCTTCCAGGTGCTCAGCGAGCACCTGCTGTCCGGGGTTGATCAGGTCCTGGCGCGCTACAGCGGTGTGACGGACCTGTCCGGCTACGAGGCGCATCCCACGCTCCTCGACGGCGCCCTGCAGGCCGGCTTGCCACTCATCGAGAAGGGCATCGCCGACCAGGCAGGTTTCCTGCCGGTGGCCATCGACCGGGTCCGCGCCTGGCGCCGCATGCCCTCCACCGGGCACATCCATGTCCGCTCCCGGGCGATATCCGAGCGCGAGGCACTGTGGGATGTGACGGTGCTCGCTGCCAACGGTCTGATCTGCCTCACCCTCGAAGGGTGCCGGCTGCGCCGGTTCGACGAGGCGGCCCGCACGCCAGGACCGCACTACTCCACCGTTATGCGGGCGGCGCCGCGTGAGGGACAGGACTTCGCAGCGGCTGACACGGTTGTCGACCCACGTGAAATCGCCCGGCTCTGCCGCGACGAGGTACGCGGCACGCAGGCCACCTGGCAGCGCTGTGGCGGCGCGGCCGCCTTCGTGATCGCACGGGAGCTGGCAGCGCACTTCGGCACGGCGGCGGTGGGCACCCTGCTGGCGGATGCCGACGCCGAGGGCGGCCCGTTCACCATCGCGGACCTCATCGCTGCCGGGGCACTCCCCCAGTATGCGAAGCTGCTCGGCCTGCTGCTGGAGACGGCACACGCCCATGGTCTGGTCGAGCCGGTGATGACCGCAGGGGACGACAATCCCGCAGGCGGCGACCGCCGTTGGCGTATGCTGCGGCCGGCACAGCCCCAGGAGCGGTTCCGCGCGCTCACAGACGAGCACCCGGAGCAGGCGGTGGGACTGTCGCTCCTCGGCCGCTTCGGCACACAGCTCGTGGCCGTGCTGCGGGGCGATCGCGATCCCATGGAAGAAATCTTCTCGGAAGCCAACCGCTACCTCCTGGAAGAGTTCTACACCGACACGGGCATGACGTACTGCGCCAACCGGGGCGCACGCGCGGTCGTGGAGACCATGGTCAGGCAGTGGCCCGCCGACCGGCCCCTGCGCGTCCTCGAGGTCGGCGCGGGCACCGGGGGAACCACCGCCTTCCTGCTGCCGGTACTGCCACCGGAACGGACCCGCTATACATACACCGATGTCTCCGCCACCTTCTTCCCCCGCGCCCAGAACCGCTTCGCGGTGTACGACTTCGTCGACTACCGGGTCCTCGACCTGGACCAGGACCCGGTAGGCCAGGGGTTCGCCGAAGGCAGCTTCGATCTCGTGGTGGCCAGCGACGCACTGCACGCCAGCCGTCACCTGCGCCCGGCGCTCGACCACGTCAGTACGCTGCTGGCCGACAATGGCACCCTCCTCGTCGTGGAGGCGCACGACCCGGCCAGCCTGGCCCTGCTGTTCGGGCTCCTGCCCAGTTTCTGGGATCAGCAGGACACGGACCTGCGCCCCTCGGGGCCGCTGCTGTCTCTCGCGGCATGGCGGGAACTGCTCAGTGAAGCCGGCTACCGACAGATCACCGCCCTGGAGTGCAACGATGCCCCGCAGGACAGCGAACAGCCCCGCATCGAGGACTTTTCGGTCCTCGTGGCCCGGCGGTCGTGCCGACCAGTGCCCGCAGCCGCACTCACGCCTTCCGAACACGCCCCTGCCCCCGGCCGGAGCAGGGCCTGGATCGTGGTGTCCGAGCCCGCACACGACCGGCTGGCGGCCGCCCTGGCCGAACGCCTCAGCACATCCAGCGGCCTCACCGTTCGGCGCAGTCCGCTCCTCCGCGACACCGACCGCTGGTCCGCGCTCCTGACAGAGCGGCCCGAACCCGCCGGTGTGGTGGTGCTGCTGGGCGAGGACACCGCACACGAAACGGAGGAATCCGACGCGGGCGGATATCTGGACCTGGACCGTGCCGTGGAGCACGCAGCGGTCTTGAGGTCCCTGGCTGTCGCCGCCGACCGCCTCGCCGAGAACACCGAGACGGGCCTCTGGCTCGTCACGCCTCCCTCGGGCGCGCTGCCCGAGCCCGAACAGCCCCTGAACCCCACAGCATCGTCCGCCTGGGGCGTGGCGCGTTGCCTCGGCAACGAGTACCCCGGCCTCCTCGTCCACCGTGTCTCTCTGGAGAACTGTGGTCGGCCCGAGGCCGCCGCCGCCAGGCTGGCAGCGGAACTCACCGAGCCCACAGCCGAGGACGAGATTCTGCTCACCCGGTCGGGGCGCTTCGTACCCCGGGTCCGCCAAAGGGCGGACCTCTGCCGGAGCGTGGTGGCCACGGCCTCGTCCTCCTTCGCCCTGCGACTGCGCGAGCCCGGCCGCTCCTACCGGCTGGTCTGGTCGCCCGCCGCGACTGCGCAACCGGGGCCCGACGAGATCGTCGTCTCGGTCCGGGCCGCCGCGCTGAACTACCGTGACGTGCTGCAAGCTCTCGGCGCCGTCCCACTCGACGACCGGCAAGGCGATTCCGCGGGCGCCGACTACAGCACTGGAATGGAATGCGCGGGCACGGTCGTCTCGGTCGGCTCCAGCGTTACGGCCTTCTCCCCCGGCGACAGAGTTTTCGCCTTCGGTTCCGGCACTCTGGGCTCCCATGTCACCGTGCCCGCCACCATGGCGGGCAGCATCCCCGACCACATGAGCTTCGCCCAGGCCTCAACCCTCCCGGTGGTCTTCCTCACCGTCCACCACAGCCTGCACCATCTGGCGAGGCTGTCCCCAGGCGAGACCGTGCTGGTGCACGGCGCCGCCGGCGGGGTAGGGCTAGCCGCGCTGCAGTACGCACAGCGAGCGGGTGCCCACGTCATCGCCACGGCCGGCACCCCCACCAAGCGCGACCTGTTGCGTCTGCTCGGCATCCACCATGTGCTGGACTCCCGGACTCTGGGCTTCGCGGAACGCGTCAAAGCCCTCACCGGCGGTCAGGGGGTGGACGTCATCCTCAACTCACTGGCCGGAGAGGCCATCACGCGTGGCCTGGAAGCGCTTCGCACCGGCGGACGCTTCATCGAGCTGGGCAAGCGCGACCTGTACGGGAACAGCAGGCTGCTGCTGCGGCCCTTCCTCCACAACATCACCTTCAGCGCCGCCGACCTCGCCGGGCTCGCCCAGGCCCGGCCCGGTGTGATGGCGGCCCAGTTCGAGGAGGTCGTCCAAGGCGTGCACGAGGGCATCTACCGCCCGATCCTCCATCACGTCTATCCCGCCGACCGGGTCACTGAGGCATTCGAGGCACTCCAGCACTCGCGGCATATCGGCAAGGTGGTCATCTCCATGGAGAGGCCGCCCATGCTGCAAGTGGCGCCCCGGCAGTTTGAGGTGGGCCGCCAGGGCACATACCTGGTCACCGGCGGGCTCAGCGGGCTCGGCGCCGCCACCGCCCGCTGGCTTGCCGAACGTGGCGCACGCCGTCTGGCCCTCGTGGGCCGTCGCGGCGCCGACACCCCGGAAGCCCCGGCTCTTCTTGAGCAGCTGCGCACCCTGGGGGTCGCCGTCACCACCCACGCAGCCGACACCGCTGATATGGAGGCAATGAGAAGCGTGCTGGCCGAGGCGGATACCCCCGAAAACCCGCTGCGCGGAGTGGTTCACGCGGCCATGGTCCTCGACGACGCCCCGCTGGCCGAGCTGACCGATGACCGCGTACGGCGGGTGCTGGCCGCCAAGGCTCAGGGCGCGGACGTCCTCCACCGCCTGACCCGAAACCGTGAACTTGACCTTTTCGTCCTGTACTCCTCCGCCGCCGCGATGCTGGGCAGTAAGCAGCAGAGCAACTACGTCGGCGCCAACCTGTTCCTTGAATCCCTTGCACGCGCTCGCCAACGCTCCGTCAGGCCCGCTCTCGCGGTCGCCTGGGGGGCCATGGACGAGGTGGGCTATGTCGCGCGTCATGAACTCAGCAACTTCTTGCGCAAGATGGGCCTCGATGTTGTATCTCCTCGTGAGGCCCTCGATGCCCTGGGAAGCCTCGTAACCCGCGGTGAAGAGGTCGCCATGGTGGCGCGGATCGACTGGGGCCAAGCACAGCACAGCGTGAGCGGGATCAACGCTCCTCGCTTTACGGCCTTCCGTTCGAGTGCGGGTCATGGTGGCGGGAAGGACGACCAACTGATCCAGAAGTTGGCGACGGTATCGGCGGACCAGGCTCTCGCCTTGGTCACCGAGGCCCTCACCGATATTCTCAGCCGGATCCTGCAGACCACGGCTGACCACATCCCATCCGACAAACCCCTGGACCAGCTCGGCCTCGACTCCCTCATGGGCGCCGAGTTGGTGGCCGCGATCCGCCAGCGGCTGGGCTGCGACCTCCCCACTGTGGAGCTCCTCAACAGCGCCACCGTCAGCGATCTCGCCCAGCGCTGTATGCGACGGATCGGCCGGGTGGAGGCCGACCCGTCCACCTGAGCAAACCCGCCCGGGGGACCTGTGGCCCGTGCCGTACGGATAACCGCGCGGCCCAGGCCACAGGCATCAGGACCAACTGCCCTCCTGATCCGGCTGAACCGTCAGGGCTACTGGCAACCTCTCGACACCACGCCTCATGAGCGTCGGCCGGTAGGACACCGGCTCACCAGTGAGAACCGGGTGACACTGCGCCAAAGCGGTCAGCATGGCTTGTCCCTGTACTCGCACGAGCCGGGCGCCAAGACAGAAGTGCTCGCCCCAGCCGAGGGAGACATGGCGAGGAGAGCGAGTGACGTCGAGCCGGTGAGGGTCGGCAAAGACTTCCGGGTCCCGATTGGCGGCTCCGGTCAGGATCCACACCACCCTGCCCGCGGCGACGTCCAGACCGTTGATGTCCCCATCACTCAACGCCAGCCGGGAGATCACTTGGAATGGCGGGTCATAGCGCATCACTTCCTCCACCGCCGCCGACGCCTCCTTGGGATGCTCACGGAGATAGGCGAGCTGCTGCGGGTGGCGCAGGAGGGCGTACATGCCGTTCGCCATCAGGTCGACCGTGGGCTCATAGCCGGCTACGACCAACTGGCCGATCGCCGTGATGATCTGGCTGTCGGTGAGCGTTGACCGTTCCGGCCCGGGGGCCGCCAGCACACTGACGAGATCGTCACCGGGTGCTTGTCGGCGCTCTTGGATCAAACCTTTGAGGTAACGAGCAAACTCCAGGCGGGCCCAAGCGACGTGTTCGCTCGTCTTCCGGTCCCGCAACGCCTCCGGGTCGAAACCGGCCGTCAGCCACGACAAGGCCCCGTGCCACTGCGGCCGGGCGTCGAGCGGTACCCCCACCAGAGCGCAGATAAGATCGAGAGATAGGGGAACGCCGAGATCGGCGACCACATCCACCTCTCCCTTGCCGGCCGCCTGCTGAATGAGCGCGTGGGTCTTGTGCCCGATCGTCGGCCGCAGCCGTTCCACCGCGCGCACCGTGAAGGGTGCGGAGACCCAAGCCCGCAGCCTGCGGTGCTCGGGGGGATCGACCAGGAGGAACGACTGCGATTCCATCGAGCCTGACCCGAACCCGAAGCGCGGATCGCTGAGCACCGCCATGCTCTCCCTGTAGCCGGTGACCACCAGCAGGCCTTCGGAGAGCCGGGCCACCGGGCCGTCGGCGCGCAGTCGCTCGTAGAAGGGGTAGGGGTCGGCGCGGAACGTCTCGCTGCGGACATCGAATGGGAGGTGATCCCAGAAATCCGATGCCACCGAGATGTCCATGGCTTTCGGCTCACTGCTCATGCTACGTCCTTCCCAACGTCAGGGCAGCACACGTCATGTCAGGGCGAAGACCGACGCCCACCGGGGTACGAGCGGTGTACCGGTGCCGTCGTACAACATTCCCCGCCGAAGTCAGGAAAAGTCAGGCGCGTTAAGGCTTTCCGCGCGCCCGGCGTTCCAGCTCCTTGGACGACCGGCTTGGTGCAGTCAAAACAATGCCGAAGACTCCTGAGCTGTCTCTCTATGGTGATGCGTGCCGATCACGTTCTTCGACCCCATCGGCGGGTGCCGGACCTGTGATCCCTGCGACTCAATTCCGGCCACCGAGTCCTCGGCGGGGGTGCGGGCGGGCCGTGGGATGGCCATGCGAATCATGGTGCACGTTGGCGACAACCAGCCTTGACCCGTCGGTCACCGGCTAGCGATCATGCGTCATATGCGCCTATCCGCTTCCGTCGCCGCCGTGCTGGTGGGCGGATCCCTGGCACTGGCCCTGCCAGGCACGGCTAGCGCCAGCGCTAGCAGCTCCTGCCGCGATCACCTGGGCATCGCCAGGTCATACAACGAGTTCATCGAGGGCGACGCGGTCCATACGTCCGACAGCGAGGGTGCCATCGCCATTGGCGGGGACGCCGACTTCACCGAGGGCTTCAGTCTCGGCCGCCAGCTCTCCACCACCGAGAAGCTGCCGGGCGGGGCCACGCTGGTCGTGGGCGGCACCCTGCGCAATGGCGCCGTGGGCAGCGACGCCTTCACCGTGCTGGAGCGGGGTACAGCCGTTTACGGCGCGTTGGAGGGCAGACCCGCCGTACTCAAGTCCGGCAGCAGGGCGATGGAGAGCTCCACGCTGTTCGACTTCGCGGCCGAGTTCGGTAAGCTGCGCAAGCTCTCCGCCACGCTGGGCGCCCGTCCCGCCCAAGGCAGCGTCACCCGTACCATCTCCGGCGGTGACTCCGAACTGACCCTGACGGGCGAGGACTCCACGCTGAATGTCTTCCCGGTCAGCGCCATCCAGCTCGCCAGCGCACAGCGCATCGTCTTTGAGTTTCCTAAGGGCGCCACCGCGCTGGTCAATGTCTCCGGCAGCACCTACGACATGAGCGACGGTGGCACCCATGACATCAGCGGCCCGCCGGGCCTCCCGTCGAAGCTCCTGTGGAACTTCCTGGACGCCACCGCGATCGTGAAGCAGCCCGGCACCTCCTGGCCCGGTACGGTGTTGGCCCCCCACGCCACCGTCGACCTCGGCACGAGCGGACCGCTGAAGGGCACCGTCATCGCCAAGTCCCTGACAGCGGCGGGCGCTGAGACCCACCATGTGCCCTTCACCGGCTGCCTCAGCGCCCAGCGGTCAGCCGCCGCCGAGTCCTCCCCCACGGGCGACCTCGCCGACACCGGCGTCAACCACCTCCGGGCGCTGCTGTCCGGTGCTCTTGGGGCCCTCACGGCAGGTGCGGGCCTCAGCTACGCCGCGTACAGCCGCAGAAAACGGAGCTAAGCAGAAAACGGAGCTAAGCGGCGCGGTCCCGCACGGGACCGCGCCGCTTGGATATGTGGGCGCAGTAGGGTTCGAACCTACGACATCCGCCTTGTAAGGGCGGCGCTCTACCGCTGAGCTATGCGCCCGTGCACAACGAGGGTAAAGGATACCCGGCACCGGGAGTGCCCTGGCCCCGGGCCCGGGGCATGACTGGCTCGTGTGTTCCCTCCGCCAGGATGGGAGAATGAGATCCGATCCACTGGCGGCGGCACACTGGAGAGGATTGCGTGGCAGCGATGAGCGGGGGCGGCACTCGGCGGTGGGGCTGGGGCAGTGGGCGCGCGGAGAATCTGCGGGCCGATGCGCAAGCCGCCAAGGACGCCGCCGCGGCAGCCTTCTATGAGCTGGACACCGCCCAGCGGGATCTGCGGATCTCGATTGAGACGATCACCGCCGTCGATGATTCGCCGCCCGCCCGGAAGACCGCCGACGACTTCGCGGAGTTCGGGCGCCGTATCGACGAGGTGAGCCATGCGTACATCAGCGCCGTCGACTCCCATGATCTCGACCGGGACGGGCTCGACGCCACCGCCGCGTCCCGGGCCCTGCACGATCTGAGCCGGGTCAAGGGGCAGCTTGAGCAGACCAGGGTTGATCTGGAGCGGTTCGCGCACAGCATCGGCGGGCTGCTGGAGCACGCCGAGACCCAGCTCGCCCAGGTGGCCCCCGCCGTGGAGCGGGGTCGGCAGTCGCTGCTCGCCGCGACACAGGCGCTCGACGCGGTACGGGCCGCCGGTCTCGCGGCTGACGGTCTCGCGGCCCGGCTGGCCGCGCTCGGGCCGGAGCTGACCAAGCTCAACCAGGGTGCCGGGCAGCACGGGGTGCGGGAGACGATCCGGCGGGCTGAGGATGTGCAGCGGCAGGCCGAGGCGATCCGGGAGGAGGCGCGGCGGCTGCCGGAGAAGGCAGCCGAGCTGGATCGCCGGCTGGCCTCACTGCGGACCCGGGCGCAGGCGCTGGCCAACCGGGCGGGCTCGGTCGAGCCGGTGCTGAGCGAGCTGCGGCGGCGGTTCAGCGCCGCGTGCTGGCAGGATCTGCAGCAGGTGCCCCAGGAGGCGCAGCGGGCCGCTGGTGAGGCCGAGCAGAAGGTGCGGGAGGCCCAGCGGGCCCGTCATGAGCAGCGCTGGGAGGACGCCACCGCGCTGCTGGCCTCGGTGCGGGCGCTGCTGAACACCGGGGATGGCGCGGTCGCGGCGGCCGGTGAGCGGTTGCAGCGGCTCAATGAGGTCTCGTTCAACCATGAGAAGGAGACCGAGCGGGCGCGGTTCGCGATCCGCGACGCACAGCGGCTGGCGATGGCTGGGCGGAGCACGCCCGATCCCCGGCATGCCGGGCCGCTGGACGACTCCGTGGCGCGGCTGGACCGGGCGCTGGCCCAGCTGGAGTCAGGAGGGCGGCACCCGGACTACTGGCGGTTTCTGACCGAGCTGGACGCGATCAAGGAAACCGTGGCCGGTGTGGTGCAGGACATCCGCGGCAACCGGGCCTCACAACGCTGACCTGCGGCTATTCTGCTGCCATGCCAAGATATGAGTATCGCTGCCGGGAGTGCGGGAGATCCTTCGAGGTAAACCGGCCGATGGCCCAGTCCGGTGCGCCCGCGGACTGCCCGGCCGGGCACCAGGACACCGTGAAGCTGCTGTCGGCGGTGGCGGTCGGCGGCAGTTCCCCGTCTCCGCAACAGCCACCGCCGCAGGGCGGCGGTGGCTGTTGCGGAGGCGGCTGCTGCGCTTGAGCCAAGCCCTGGTTGGGCGGATCCTGGATGATGACACGCTTCCAGCTCCGTCCAGCTAAGGAGGATGGTCATGGCTTTCGGCTTCGGCCACGCCTTTGGCCATATCGACCTCGATGAGCATCTGCCCCTCGACCACAAGCTGAGCCAGGTGTACCGGTTCGGCGCTGGACTCACCGGCCTGGTGCTGATTGCCTTCGGCATCCTGGGTCTGATCGACCGGGTTGGCTTCTTTGACACCCAGGGCGAGGTCATCGCCGGACTGAGCACCAACGGTGCGCTGAGCGTACTGTCGATCGCCATCGGTCTGCTGCTGTTCTTCGGAGCGGTGAAGGGCGGAAACTTCGCCTCCACGCTCAATATCGTCCTCGGTGTGGCCTTCCTGCTCAGTGGCTTCGTCAATCTGGCGCTGCTGGAGACGGAGTACAACTTCCTCGCCTTCCGCATCCAGAACGTGCTGTTCAGCTTTGTTGTCGGGCTGATGCTGATGGTGTTCGGGATGTACGGGCGGGTCAGCGGCAAGCTTCCGCATGACAACCCGTACTGGCGCAAGCGGCATCCGGAGATGGTGGAACGTGAGGAGCGGCTGCGGGGCCTCGCCCAGCGACGTGTCGCAGAGCTGCGCGAAGGCCGCACTCCCCCGCCATGACCCCGCGCTCGGCCAGTGCGGTGACATGCGGGGCCGCCCAGCCGGAGTCGGCGAGTTCGCCGTGGCCGGGGCGCCAGCCGTGGTCGGCGGCGAGCAGCAGATCGGCGTCCAGGAGTGAGTCTCCGGCGGCGATGATGCCGGCTGCCCCGGTGCGGCGGGCGATCTCGGCGACGGCGGCGCTCTTGGTGAGCGGTCGCGGCACAGCGTAGATCTTGCGGCCTTGCAGGGAGACGGTCCAGCCGCGGGTCTCGGCCCAGTCGCCGAGCTCCTTGATCCAGGCGTCGGAGAGCCGGTCCCGGTCGACGACGAGGTAGGCGAAGAGGTCTTCGGCTGTCCGCTCCTTGAGCAGCCACTCTGGGCGCGCGGTGCGCCGCAGATGGTCACGGACCTCGGCGAGTGGGGCGCAGTCGGCGGCCAGCCGCCGCTGGACCGCCCGGTGCCAGTCCTGGTCGGTCCGGCCGTCGATGAGCAGATGACCGCCATTGGCGCAGATCGCGTAGCGGGGGGCGGGACCCGGCAGGTGGACGCGCTGGTACTGCTCGCGGGTGCGGGTGGTGGCGGGGACAAAGACGGTCCGGGCGGCGAGCTCGGCCAGCAGTCCGGCGGCGGTCTCGGTCATATACGACAGCGGCTTGGCGTCGTAGACCTCGACACACAGCAGGCGGGGGGCCTGGGCGTCCGGCATCCGCAGGTCCAGGGCCGCGGCGGAGTAGATGAGAGTGCGGTCGAGGTCGCTGGCGAACAGGGTGGTGGGCACGGTGGCAGGCACAGTGGCGGGGGCGGTGGCGGGGGCGGTGTTCACTTGACGGCCTTTCCGTCGGTGCCGGTGGCGCCCCTCGTATAGCGGGGATGGATCAGACCGACGGCGCTGTAGGGCAGCTCGTCGGTCTCCTCTACGGGGACGCCGCGCTGCTCGGCCAGCAGCCGGACGTGGTCGAGGTCGGCGCCGGCGCCACGGCGGACGAGAATGCGCCACGGAACGCGGCGGAGCAGCACCCGGGTGGTCTCGCCGACGCCGGGCTTGACGAGGTTGGCGTCGCCGATGCCGTACTCCTCGCTGATCCGCTCGACGGCTCGCCAGCCCACCCAGGTGGGCGTGCGGTCGGCGGCGAGCAGCTGCCGGGCGTCGGCGGCGGCCTCGGCGGCGACATCGGCGAACCGCGCGGTGACGGTGTCGAGGAAGTGCCCGGAGAGATCGGCGTCGGCGAGTTCGCGGTAGTACTTCGCGCCGTGGAAGTCACAGGGACCGACCAGGTCGGCGCGGAGGACCGTACGGGATATCAGCCCGGAGACGGTGGAGTTGAGACACGCGGAAGGGATGAGGAAGTCCTCCCGGGTGCCATACGTCGGTACACAGCCGCCCGGGTCGGCGAGGACGGCGAGGGTGGGGTCGAAGCCGGGGAAGGGGCGCAGGGCGTCGGCGAGTTCGCGGGTGATGGCGCCCTTGCCGGTCCAGCCGTCGACGAAGACGATCCCGGCCGGGTCGTGGTGGGCGGCGAGCCAGCGCAGGGCGGTGGTGTCGATGCCCCGGCCGCGGACTATGGAGATCGCGTAGTGCGGCAGTTCGAGGCCATGGGCGTGCTGCGCCCATCGGCGCATCAGTACCCCGACGGGGGTGCCCGCGCGGGCGAGTGATACGAGGACCGGGCGGCCGGAGCGGGGAGCGCGCTCGGCGAGGACCGTCTCGGTGACGGCACCGACGGCGCGGGCGATCCGGTGAGCGGAGGCGTCCAGGGCGGAGTGGAAGAGCCGCTGGTACTCGGCGCTGGGCTGGTACTCGACGGGGAGCGATTCGGCGTAGTGGGCGCCGCCGCTCTGGATGGCTTCCTCACGCTCCTCGGTGGGGGCCTCCAGGGAGACCTTGGAGAGGTCCTGGAGGAGCCAGCCGCACTCCTCGGCGGCGTAGGAGGAGAAGGCGGGGCCGCGCAGTGGGCTCGGGAGCGGAGTGCAGGAGGGGATGACCGCGAGGAGCACCCGGCTGGTGTGGGTGGCCAGATGGGCCAGCAGGCCGTCGGGAGCGTGGAGTTCGGGGGTGTCGGCGGTCGAGTCGGTGACGGCGACGATGGCGTCGAAGCCCTGCCCGGAGGTGCTGTAGACGTTGTAGGCGTAGCGTTCGCGTGAGCCGTCGTCGGTGGGTGCGTCGTGGGCCCGGAAGCGGAGCCGGGTGCGGATCGCGTAGCCCGGTTCGTCGACGGCCACCACGGGTGAGCGCGTGGTCGTGGAGAAGCGGACCTCGGCGCTCGTGGAGCCGCTGAGTGCGTCGGCGAGGCGCAGCGGTGCGTACATCAGCTCTTCGGTGCCGAGTACCAGCACCCGCTGGGCGCCTTCCGGGAGCGCGGCGGCGATACGGTCGGCCATGCCCGGCAGGGCCGCTTCCAGACGGGCGCGGTCCGCGGGGGCGAAGCCGTGGCGGCCACCGTCCGGGAGGCCGTGCGGCCAGCGCAGATCGACCCGTATCGGCCGATGGGCCGAGGCCGGTGCGGGCGGCTCGCTCTGGTGGGCCGCGGCGAGCCGCTGTCCGCGCTCCAGCACTCCTTCGGGCAGGGTTACGGCGCCTTCCGCAAGCGAGACCACATCCACCCGGGCGCCGAGCTCGGCGGCGAACTTCTCCATCCGGGCGCGGTCTTCGGGGCCGCGCATATCGACGAGCGCGACGATGACGTAGCGGTCGCGGGGGAAGCCGCGGTGCAGGCCGGTGATGGTGTTGCGGATGGTGCTTCCGGTGGAGAACTCATCGTCGACCAGTACGAGGGGGCCGGAGCCGCCGAGCAGTGCCGGGTCCTTGGGCAGCAGCAGATGTGAGGTGGCGTGTGAGTGCTCCTCCTCGAAGCCGCCCACGGGCTCGGTGCCCGGTACCGGACGCCGGGTGGAGTGCAGGTATGACGCGACCTCTATCCCATCGGCGACGGCGTGCCCGAGGCCGGTCGCGGTCTCCGCGTATCCGAGGACGACGGCCCGGGCGGCGGCCTCCTCCCCCAGCAGCTCGCGCACCCGCTGGCCGAGGCCGAGGCCGGTGCCGTAGACGATCTCGGGGCGCTGCGGGACATGCTTGCCCAGCACGTTTGACACCAGCAGATGGGCCCGCTTCGCGTTGTCGCGCACCGCGAGCCCCAGCAGTTCTTCACAGCCCTCGCCGGTCAGTTTTATGCCGAGCCGTCTGGCGGCCCACTCGCCGGTCCACACCACGCTGTTGTTCCCGTCGCTCACTGTGCTCATCGCTGTGTTGGCTGTGTTCGCTGTGTCTGCTGTACTCGCTGTGCTCACCGGGTGACCGCCGCCAGCAGATCGACGAAGTCCACGTTCTCCCGGGCGACTCCGAAGACCTCGGCCCGGAGCAGGGTGCGTTCAGCCCAGGCCCGGTGCGGCTTCACCTCGTTCATCTTGTTGGTGTAGGAGGAGCGGAGCACTCCCCCGCCGTGCCGTTCGGGCCGCACAATGTCCGTGGCGTCGCTGAACTCCTCATGGCTGACCACGGAGAGCGCGTGCACGGGTGCGACATGCGAGGGGTGGATACAGGTCTTGCCCTGCAGGCCGTTGACGCGGTCGAGTTCGATCTCGCGGAGCAGTCCGTCCATATCGTGCTCGATCAGATCGGTGCGCAGTTCCTCGGCTCCTCGCCCGGTGAAGGGGCTGCGGCGCAGCTGAGGCTTGAACATGCGTTCGTGGAGCCGGAAGTACTCCCAGACGGGCCCGGTGATGGTGAAGCCGGTGCCGTCGGAGCGGCCGAGCGTGTTGACCACATCGGCGATGACGGTGGCGATCAGTTTGACGTCGTAGGCGGTCATGTCCGGGGTCCTGCGCAGTCCGTAGGCGGCGCAGAAGTCGGTCACCCCGAGGCGCAGGGCCAGCACGCGGTCGCGGTACTTGTCGACGGTGCGAACGATTCCGGCCAGGGTTTCGGCGCGGGACTCCAGATACAGCAGCTCGGGCGATTCCAGGACCGGCATGGCGAACAGCCGCTGCCCGTACTGGGACTCGGCGCTGGTGAGCGCTTCGAGGAAGGCGATGCCCCGTTCCTCGGTGAACTTCGGCAGGACGAAACCGCACAGCAGCCGGGCGGCCGGGCCGAGACGGCGGACGAGGCCGGTGATCTGCTCGGGCTCACGGACCCGGATGAAGAGCAGCGGCAGCTCATCGACGGCGGTGGCGCCGGTGAGCTGCTCGAGTTCTGTGAACTGCCGGATGAGATTGTCCTCGGCGGTGGCCACATCGGCATCGGCGATGGAGTCCTCCAGGCAGAGCACCATGGAGACAACACCACGGCTGGCCTGCTTGATCACATCGGCGGCGAGCTGGGAGCGGGTGGCGGGGCTGTAGAGAGTGGCGCCGAGCGCTACCGAGAGGGTACGGGCCGGGGATGCGGTGGTGAACTCGGCGGGTTCCTGATGGAACAGCGTATGCCGGACGTCAGGCGTGAGATGCCTGAAATGGCGCATGGAACCCCCGTCTCGCTGATGGTGCACCGGGCCGCTGGTGCGTCACCCGACCGGTCATCGTACGTGCGAGGACCGGGCAAGAGTTCCCATGCCGCATGAAAATCACCTTACCGGCGCCCTTCCCGCCGGTAACCCCGCCGGTAACCCCCACCGGTATCGCCGCCGATAACCCGTCGGCATGCGGACACCGTTTCGGGACGCAGCGAGGTCTCGCGTTGTCGCGAGTGCCCGAGGGAGTGCAGGATGACAGGTATGACGCAGGCGATGGTGAAGGGCTCGAACATCCAGCTGCGGGCAGCGGCGGTGCGCGCCGTGCTGCGCTGGTCACCTGGGCCGGGCGTACCGGACGTCGATGCCTCGGCGCTGCTGCTGGGCGCCGATGGACGGGTGCGCTCGGATGAGGACTTCATCTTCTTCAATCAGCCCCGGCACCCATCCGGGCTGGTCCGGCATCTGCCCAAGACCCGGGAGCCGGAGGGGCTGGCCGAGACGGTTGAGACGGAGCTGGCGGCGCTGGAGCCGTCCGTGGACCGGGTGCTGCTCGCCGCCTCGGCGGACGGCGGCACATTCGCGCAGGTGGAGGGTGGACTGCGGCTGCTGCTGCGGGACGCCGGGAGCGGGGAGACCATCGCACGCTTCGACATTGAGCCGGAGACCGGTGACGAAACGGCGCTGATCTGCGGGGAGCTGTACCGGCGCGGGGACGGCTGGAAGTTCCGGGCGCTCGGGCAGGGCTATACGAGCGGGCTGGTCGGCCTGGCGACTGAGTTCGGGGTCTCGGTGGAGGAGGGCGGGACCGAGCACGCCCCGGAGCCGCAGGAGCCGTCGGAGCCGTCGCTGGGCACCATCCCGAAGCCGCCCCCCGAGCCGGATTTCCCGCTGCCGGACCCGGTGCCGCAGCCGCGCCCGGAGCCGCCCCCCGAGCCGGAGCCCACGCCGCACCCCGAGCCGGAGCCGAGGCCGCAGCCCGAGCCGGAGAAGCCCAGGCCCGAGCCGGAGCCGAAGCCCTCACCAGAGCCAGAACCGGGACCGGAGCCGCAGCCGGAGCCCATGCCGCACCCCGAGCCCGGCCCCGCCCCGGAGCCGCAGCCCTCGCCCTCGTCGGCGTATCCCACGGTGCCCGCGCTGCAGCCGGGCTACGGCTATCCGCAGCCACCGGCCAGCCCCCCGCCCCCGGTGCCCCCGCAGCCGCAGCCCGCGTACGGCTATCCCCAGCCGGTGCCGCAGCCGGTGCCGCAGCCCGCCTATGGCTATCCCCTGCCGGACCCGGCCTTCACGCTGCCGCCGCAGGGGCCGCAGTTCGTGGGCCGGTGAGTCATCGGGCGCTGGGCTTGTAGCCCCGCCCCCAGGTCATGCCCCAGCCGTAGAGCCGGTCGAGGTCGGACTGGAAGCCGTAGACGTACCGCACCTCGCGGCGGACGATCAGCTCGCCCTTGTCATGCTCGATCAGCATCACCGCGCAGGAACGCGCGTCCGGGGTTCGCTCGCTCAAGCCGACCTCCACATGGGGGCCGTTGCTGGGGACGAGCGTGACCACGGCATGCGTACGGTCGAAAGCCGGGGTGCCGTCGTAGATATAGACGAAGATCAGCAGTCGCTTGATCTTTTCGCTGTGGTCAAGATTGATGTAGATCGTCTCGCCGGATGCCGAGCCAAACCGGTCGTCGCCGCTGAGCTTGACGTACGGCGGCTCGTTCATGGCGCCGTAGAGGCCGCCAAGCGGCTGGACAACACCCTTGCTGCCGTCCTCCAACTCATACATGCACGCCAAGTCGAGGTCGACATCGACCATGCCCTGGGTGTGCCCGTGCACGGGCTCGGGCTTCAGCATCTGCAAGGGATGGCGGAGCGACGCCTTGCGGCGCGGCCGCTCGTCAAAGTCAGAGGTACGCATCCGCCAGGAGAGATTGACCCTCATGGTGCCGTTCTCGGCGCCCTGCTCGGTGAGCGAGAGCGACGGATGCCGCTTCGTCAGCTCGATGGCGTAGCTCGACGCACCCCCCACCGTGTCGAAGCGCGGCCCTCTGTTCCTGCCGCCGCTCCTCCAGTGCTCCCACAGGGAGACCATGTGCACCCCCACATCCCAGCGCCCTGACAACACAACTGCCGTGAGGCGGCCATCAATTGGGAGACTGACAGCCGCCCCGCACAGAGCGTTCCGCAAATGAGGCGCCGTAACACCCGGTTTAACCGGGCGTTCACACTCCGGAGGTCACCTGCGACTTCGCCGGGGAGTTCCCCTCGCCACCGCCCCCGTGGGACACGACGGCCCGGTTGTGGCGGACGGAAGACCAGAAGGAGAGTGCGATGAGGGAGACACCGATGAGGCCGGTGATCACCTCGTGGATCTCCCACTTGATGGTGATCAGCAGGATGGCGGCGAGCGCACCGATCGCGTAGTGCGCGCCATGCTCCAGGAAGACGTAGTCGTCCAGCGTGCCCTGGCGGACCAGGTAGACGGTGAGCGAACGTACGTACATCGCGCCGATACCGAGGCCGAGCGCCATCCAGAAGATCTGGTTGGTGATGGCGAAGGCGCCGATGACCCCGTCGAAGGAGAAGGAGGCGTCCAGCACCTCCAGATAGAGGAAGAGGAAGAAGGCGGCCTTGCCCGCCACACCCAGCGCGGTCGGCTGTTTCCCGGAGCGCTTGGCGGCCTCCTCGGCCTCGTGCTCGCGTTCCTCCTCCTCTTCGAGCTTGTCCTCGAAGTGGCCGGACAGCCCGCCGACAATGAGGTACGTGATCAGACCGGCGATACCGGAGAGCAGCACCGTCGAGGTCTTGTCCACATGCACACCGCCGTACTGGTGGGCGGTGGTGGCGAGGGTGGTGGCCGTGGTCAGCAGGATGATCAGTGCCACGCAGACAGAGAGCCCGTTGATGCTCCCCAGCTTGGACAGCGGACGCTCGATCCAGCCCAGCCACTTGTGCTCGCGCTCATCGAAGATGAAGTTGAGGAAGATCATCAGCAGGAACATCCCGCCGAAGGCCGCGATCGACGGATGAGCATTGGTGACCAGCTGCTCGTACCGGGTCGGGTCCTTCATCGCCAGCCGGACGGCCTCGATGGGACCCATCTCGGCGCTGACCGCCACGATCACGACAGGGAAGACCAGCCGCATACCGAAGACGGCGATCATGATGCCGATGGTGAGGAAGATCTTCTGCCAGAAGGCATTCATCTTCCGCAGGATGCCCGCGTTGACCACCGCGTTGTCGAAGGACAACGAGATCTCCAGGATGGAGAGGATCGCGACCACTGCGAAGCCAGTCCAGCCCCAGAAGTACGCGGCGAAGACCAGCCCGGCGGCGGTGACGCCGAAGGACCAGCCGAAGGTTCTCAGGACCACTGACTACCCAATCTCTCGCATGGAGACCCCCCGCGCGCCATGCGCGGCCGGCCCGGCGGAACGCGGACCGTTTCTCGCGTAACGTCGACGCCGAAGTCTAGAGCGATGCCGCGAAGCCCTGACGCGTAGCCCTGCCCTACCGCGCGGAACTTCCATTCGCCGTTGTAACGGTACAGCTCGCCGAAGATCATGGCGGTTTCGGTGGAGGCGTCCTCGGTCAGGTCATAGCGCGCCAGCTCCAGCCCGTCTGCGTACCGAAGGGGAGAGCCCCCAACCCCACCCCTCCCCGAAACTGGGGGCTGCCGCCCCCAGACCCCCACAGTGTTGCGGGCACTCGCAGCCCCGCGAGGGGCTGTGGGTGGGCACAACACCGGCCACCGGTCCGCACCGGCCAACCCCGGGGCCCGGGGCGAAGCCCCGGTTTCCGGGAAGGGGCGGGTCAGGGGAAAACCCCCGGCACCGCAGCCAGGCGAAGCCCCGCCACGCGGCGGAGCCGCACACCGGCACAGCGGTAAAGGGCGGGATACGGGAACACCCACCCCGTGGCGATCTCAGACGTTGACGCCGAAATCCTGCGCAATACCCCGCAGACCCGACGCATAGCCCTGCCCCACCGCACGGAACTTCCACTCCGCACCGTGCCGGTACAGCTCGCCGAACACCATCGCGGTCTCCGTGGACGCATCCTCAGTCAGGTCATAGCGCGCCAGCTCCGAACCATCGGCCTGGTTGACCACCCGGATGTAAGCGTTACGGACCTGGCCAAAGCTCTGCTGCCGGGTCTCGGCGTCGTAGATCGACACCGGGAAGACGACCTTCTGGATCTGCGGTGGCACGGTGGCGAGGTTCACCTTGATGACCTCATCGTCGGTGGTGCCGGTACCGCCGACCAGCTCGTCACCCTGGTGCTCAACAGAGCCGTCGGGGCTCTTGAGGTTGTTGAAGAAGACGAAGTCCTGGTCGCTGGCGACCTTGCCCTGCGCGTTGGTGAGCAGCGCGCTGGCGTCCAGGTCGAAGTCCGCACCGGTGGTGGAGCGGGCCTCCCAGCCCAGGCCCACCATGACGGCGGTCAGGTTCGGGGCTTCCTTCGTCAGTGAGACGTTGCCGCCCTTGCTGAGGCTGACTCCCACGAGTCCTCCCAATTCGGTTCGATCTTCGATCATTCGATAAGGAGCACTACGTGCCCCCGTACATTACGGATGCCTGTGAAAGCAACGAGCCGATCCTGTGATCGGTTCCCCCGGTCACCGACCTACAGGCCCTTCAGGGCCTGCGCGTAGTCGTTCAGGTCGCGGGCGTCGGGCAGCCCGTTGACAACGGTCCAGCGCACCACGCCCTCCTTGTCGATGACGAAGGTGCCGCGCACCGCACACCCCTTCTCCTCATCGAAGACCCCATAGGCGCGGGAGACCTCGCCGTGCGGCCAGAAGTCCGACAGCAGCGGGTACTGAAGGTTCTCCTGCTCGGCGAATACGCGCAGCGAGAACGGGGCGTCGTTGGAGACCGCGAGCAGCTGTACATCGTCGTTGACGAACGTGGGGAGCTCATCGCGCAGGGCGCAGAGCTCCCCGGTGCACACGCCGGTGAAGGCGAAGGGGTAGAAGAGCAGGACGACGTTCTTCGCACCGCGGTAGTCGGAGAGCTTGACGGCTTCGCCGTGCTGGTTCTTCAGCTCAAAGTCCGGAGCCTTGGTGCCGACCTCGATCGCCATGGACTGGAATCCCTCCACTAGGGGGCACAGGGTGATGGGCCCACCCTATGCCCCGGCGGACAGCCGGAAGATAGCGAGCCCCCGGCGGCATGGGACCGCACGGGGGCTCGTCGTTTAACTGGTGTGGTGGCCCGGGCTCAGCCCTTGCCGGTGCGGCTGGCCTTCGGCGTGACCAAGCGGCTGCCAGTCCAGTCCTTGCCCGCGTTGAGGGGCTTGGTCTGCTGCAGTCCCGCGGTCTGCGCCGCCTCGCCGATCTCGCTGGCCTCGACATAGCCTTCACGGCCTGTCTTGGGGGTCATCAGCCAGATCGGGGATCCATCCTCGACCAACGAGATGGCGTCCACCAGCGCGTCCGTCAGATCGCCGTCTTCCTCGCGGAACCACAGCACCACGGCGTCGGCCAGATCGTCGTACTCCTCGTCGACGAGCTCCGTGCCCGTGATGGCCTCGATTCCCTCGCGAAGTGCCTGCTCGGTGTCGTCGTCGTAGCCGAGCTCCTGGACCACCTGTCCGGGCTGGAAACCCAGCCTTGCGGCGGGGTTGGTCCGCTCCTCCGCGTGGTCCGCGGTCGCGCTCACGGATTGCCTCCTGTCATGTTTCGAAAGTTATGGGGTGTCCTCACGTACGTGAGGTACTTGGCCGTAGTCCACACGGGCCGGGCGGATCGCGCAAGTACCCAGCCGTCTGGACCGCCCAAACGTTGACGTCTCGCCCCACAAGGCACATGTCATGGTGATACACGACACAGGCATCCGCTGGTCCCGCCTTTCCTGGGATTCCGGTGGGGCCACGGACGGTGGAGGGGGCCGAACGGCCGTACGCGGAGCATGGCCGACGTAAGCGTAAGGTTGCGATTTGGCCGACTCAAGCGTCCGGCCGCGCTCGCTCCGACCCCGGATATCGGACGCCGCTGCGGTTACCCCTCAGTAGAGATGACGTAAGCGCGCCAGCGGTACACGATGGGAGTCGGCGCGACACCAAAAGCAATACCGAGCAGCGAAGGAACAGCGTGGCTTCCGGATCCGATCGCAACCCGATCATCATTGGCGGCCTTCCCAGCCAGGTCCCGGACTTCGATCCCGAAGAGACCCAGGAATGGCTCGACTCGCTCGACGCAGCAGTCGACGAGCGGGGCCGGGAACGTGCCCGCTATCTGATGCTTCGCCTCATCGAGCGCGCCCGCGAGAAGCGGGTTGCCGTTCCGGAGATGCGCAGCACGGACTACGTCAACACCATCGCGACCAAGGACGAGCCGTTCTTCCCGGGCAACGAGGAGATCGAGCGCAAGATCCTTAACGCGACCCGCTGGAACGCGGCCGTGATGGTCTCCCGCGCACAGCGCCCGGGTATCGGGGTCGGCGGCCATATCGCCACCTTCGCCTCCTCCGCCTCGCTGTATGACGTGGGCTTCAATCACTTCTTCCGGGGCAAGGACGAGGGCGACGGCGGCGACCAGGTCTTCTTCCAGGGGCACGCCTCCCCCGGCATCTACGCCCGTGCCTTCCTGCTGGACCGTCTGGGCGAGGCCCATCTCGATGGCTTCCGCCAGGAGAAGTCAAAGGCTCCCAACGGTCTGTCCAGCTACCCGCACCCGCGGCTGATGCCGGACTTCTGGGAGTTCCCGACCGTCTCCATGGGCCTCGGCCCGATCGGCGCCATCTACCAGGCCCGGATGAACCGGTATATGGAGGCCCGTGACATCGCCGACACCTCCAAGTCGCATGTGTGGGCGTTCCTCGGCGACGGCGAAATGGACGAGCCGGAGTCGCTTGGCCAGCTCTCCCTCGCCGCCCGTGAGGGGCTGGACAACCTCACCTTCGTCGTCAACTGCAACCTCCAGCGGCTCGACGGCCCGGTGCGCGGCAACGGCAAGATCATGCAGGAGCTGGAGTCGTACTTCCGCGGCGCCGGCTGGAATGTGATCAAGCTGGTCTGGGACCGCTCCTGGGACCCGCTGCTGGCGCAGGACCGCGACGGCGTGCTGGTCAACAAGCTCAACACCACCCCCGACGGTCAGTTCCAGACGTACGCCACCGAGACCGGTGCGTACATCCGTGACCACTTCTTCGGCGGCGACCACCGGCTGCGCGCCATGGTCGAGAACATGACCGACGAGCAAATCCTCCACCTGGGCCGTGGCGGTCACGACCACCGCAAGGTGTACGCGGCGTACAAGGCGGCCAAGGAGCACAAGGGCCAGCCCACCGTGATCCTGGCGCAGACCGTCAAGGGCTGGACGCTCGGCCCGAACTTCGAGGGCCGCAACGCCACTCACCAGATGAAGAAGCTGACGGTCGAGGACCTCAAGCGCTTCCGTGACCGGCTGCACCTGCCGATCCCGGACAAGGATCTCGAGGAGGGCCCGCCCCCGTACTACCACCCGGGCCGGGACACCGAAGAGATCCAGTACATGCACGACCGCCGCAAGGAGCTGGGCGGCTATGTGCCCACCCGCGTGGACCGGTCGAAGCCGCTGAACCTCCCTGAGGACAAGACCTACGCGGCGGTCAAGAAGGGCTCCGGACAGCAGCAGATCGCCACCACCATGGCCTTCGTGCGGCTGCTGAAGGACCTCATGCGGGACAAGGAGATCGGCAAGCGCTTTGTGCTGATCGCCCCCGATGAGTACCGCACCTTCGGAATGGACTCCTTCTTCCCGTCGGCGAAGATCTACAACCCGCTGGGTCAGCTGTATGAGTCGGTGGACCGTGAGCTGCTGCTGGCTTACAAGGAGTCGCCGAACGGGCAGATGCTGCACGACGGCATCTCCGAGGCGGGCTGCACCGCCTCGCTGATCGCGGCCGGATCGGCGTACGCCACGCATGGCGAGCCGCTGATCCCGATCTACGTCTTCTACTCGATGTTCGGCTTCCAGCGCACCGGCGACCAGTTCTGGCAGATGGGCGACCAGCTCGCCCGCGGCTTCGTACTGGGCGCCACCGCGGGGCGTACCACCCTGACGGGTGAGGGCCTGCAGCACGCGGACGGCCACTCGCAGCTGCTCGCCTCGACCAACCCGGCCTGTGTCGCCTATGACCCGGCCTTCGGCTTCGAGATCGCGCACATCGTGAGGGACGGCCTGCGGAGGATGTACGGCGAGAACGCCGAGGACATCTTCTACTACCTGACCGTCTACAACGAGCCGATCCAGCAGCCCGCCGAGCCCGAGAACGTCGACGTCGAGGGCATCCTCCAGGGTCTGCACCGCTATCAGCCGGGCGAGAACGGGGCCATCCCCGCGCAGATCCTCGCCTCCGGTGTGGCGGTGCCGTGGGCCGTGGAGGCCCAGCGGATCCTCGCGGAGGAGTGGAACGTCAAGGCGGACATCTGGTCTGCGACCTCCTGGAACGAGCTGCGGCGCGAGGCGGTCGAGGTGGAGAAGCACAACCTTCTGCACCCGGAGGAGGAGCAGCGCGTGCCGTACGTCACGCGGAAGCTCCAGGGCGCCGAGGGTCCGGTCCTCGCCGTCTCGGACTGGATGCGCTCTGTTCCGGACCAGATCGCCCGGTGGGTGCCCGGCACCTACCAGTCGCTGGGTGCGGACGGCTTCGGCTTCGCGGATACGCGTGGGGCGGCCCGCCGCTTCTTCCACATCGACGCGCAGTCGATCGTCCTCGGTGTGCTCACGGAGCTCGCCAAGGAGGGCAAGATCGACCGCTCGGCGCTGAAGCAGGCCGTCGACCGCTATCAGCTCCTCGACGTCACCGCCGCGGACCCCGGCGCCGCCGGGGGCGACGCGTAGGGCTTCCCCCCTCTCCCGGCCCCTTCCCTTTCCCAGCTGTGGGGGGCGCCGGGAGAGGGGGCCCCGATCCGGGCCCTTCCGGCTGTACCGATGTGCGGCTCCGGTGACCTGGTGGTGCCCACAACAGGCGTGAGGGGGTGGGGAGGGGTGGGTTGTTCCGGACGCTTGCCCGTGATTTGTGGGCCGACACAGGCTCAACCAGGCTACTGCACTTCGCCGCGTGTCGGCCCGTAAATCATGGGTCCGGAACGTTCCACCCCGGACCACCCCCGACCCACCCACGACCGGACTAGTGGTCACCGGGGGTGACCAGCCCGGACTCGTAGGCGAAGACCACCGCTTGGGCGCGGTCGCGTAGGTCGAGTTTGGTGAGCATCCGGCTGACATGCGTCTTGACCGTCTGTTCGGCCAGGACAAGGGTCTGGGCGATCTCGCTGTTGGACTGGCCGCGGGCGACCAGGCTCAGTACCTCGGTCTCCCGTTCGGTGAGCCCGTTCAGCCGGAGCGCGGGCTTTTTGCGGGTGGCGGGCCGCTGCTGGGCGAAGTCGGCGATGAGGCGGCGGGTGACGGAGGGAGCGAGCAGCGCCTCACCGGCGGCCACGACCCGTACGGCCGCGATCAGATCGCTGGGCGGTGCGTCCTTGAGCAGGAAACCGCTGGCGCCCGCGCGCAGGGCCTCGTAGACGTAGTCATCGACGTCGAAGGTGGTGAGCATCAGCACCTTTGGGCGGTGTGTGACACCGGGTGGCGGGTCCAGGAGGCGGCGGGCGGCCTCCAGGCCGTCCATCTGCGGCATCCGGACGTCCATCAGGACGACATCGGGGTGGGTACGGCGGCTGAGCTCCACGCCCTGTGCTCCGTCGGGGGCCTCGCCGACCACATCGATGTCGCTCTGCGCCGCGAGGAGCGCGGCGAATCCGGCGCGCACCATGGCCTGATCGTCGACGATGATCACGCGGGTGGTCATAGGGCGGTGGAGTCCTTCCCGTCCGGGGGAGTGAGGGGCAGCTGAGCGGCGACCTTGAAGCCACCGTCCGGCAGCGGGCCGGTATCGAGGGTGCCGTCGACGAGGCGGACACGTTCGCGCATACCGACCAGACCATGGCCGGTGCCGGTGCTCTCCAGCGGAGCGGAGGGAGTGGCGGAGGCGGCGTTGACAACGAGGACGGTCAGGTTCGTCTCGTTCGCGGAGACCGAGACCCGGGTGTCCGCGCCGGGGGCGTGCCGCACCACATTGGCCAGCGCCTCCTGCACGATGCGGTACGCGGACAGGCCCACGGCCGGGGAGAGTCGTCGCGGCAGTTCGTCGGCTGCGTCAAGGGTGAGTTCGACGGGGACCCCGGCCCGTACGGTCGCGTCGACCAGCTGGCCAATCTGTGCCAGGCCGGGCTGCGGCACGCGCTCACCCTGGGTCTCCTCGCTGCGCAGCACCCCCAGCAGGCGGCGCATCTCGCTGAGGGACTCCCGGGCGGTGGCGGCGATGGTGCCGAATTCCTCCTCGGCCGCCTTGGGGAGACCGCCGATCCGGTACGGGGCGCTGTCGGCCTGCACCGTGATCACGGACATATGGTGGGCGACGACATCGTGCAGCTCACGGGCGATACGGGTGCGCTCCTCCAGCAGGGTGCGGCGGGCCCGCTCGGCTTCGCTGATGGTTTCCTGCTCGGCGAGCCTGCGCTGGGCCTCGGCCCGTTCCCGTATCACCGCACCGAGAAACAGCACCACACCGCTGAGCACAATCAGCAGCACATTGGTGCCCTCGCTGCGCTCGGGGGCGATCACCCCCAGGCCCAGCCCGGAAACCACCGTGGCCAGCCAGGTTCCCAGCAGCACCGTACGCCGTTCGCGCAGTGCCACGGCCAGGCACAGCGGCAGATACCCGACGATGACCATGGGGGTCCACGGCCAGGGCCGGTCCGGGTGGAACTCGACGCTGAGCAGCGCCAGCGCGCCGATCACATCGGCGGTGAAGATGACGGACCAGGCCAGCAGCGGGCGGGTGACGGCGAGCAGCAGCGGCGCGGTCTGGGCCACGGCCAGCGCGCCCGCGATACCACCGCTCAGCCCGTAGTCCTGGGAAAGGACGTGGAGGGTGACGGGCAGCAGGACGGCGATGAGGATGAGCGCCACGCCGTACGGCAGCACCCGCACCCAGCGGCGCGGGGAGGCGGAGAGCAGGGGCGAAGGGGATGAAGGGAATGAAGGGGGCATCGGATGATCAGCCTAGAGGCCGCGGCTCAGAGTTCCGCGAGGAGTTCCGCCTTCTTCGCGGAGAACTCCTCCTCCGTGAGCAGCCCGGCCTCATGCAGCTCGCCCAGATGCCGGATGCGCTCGGCGATATCGGCTGGGTCAGCGCGTCCCGGCCGCACCGACGACCCCGTACGGCCCCGGCCCGGATGCGCGCCGGACGCCGACGACGGCTCCAGGGCCGGGACCGGCTCGGCGGCCCGTACCGCCTCCAGCAGCGCGGCGGCCAGCGGCAGCGACTCATGGACCAGGCCGTAGCCCAGCCCGAAGACGACCGAGGCAGGATCCTGGTCAGCCTCGCCCGGCACGTCCGGGGGCTCGACGCCGCGCCGCAGCAGCCGCAGATGGCCGTTGAACACCTCTGGCGAGCGCCACTCGACGCCCTCCAGCTCGCTCACCCGGAAGGTCTGGTCCCCCGCCTTCCACTTCGCCGAGGAGGCGCCCGTCCAGAACCACCGGAAGCTGACCGATGTGCCGTCGAAGGCGACCTTCCCGTCGTACGCCTTGAACTGCAGGGGCGGCGCCGGGGCGGCCACCAGATGGCGCTCGGCGGGTTTCTCCGCGCCCGGGCCGAGCGCGCCGCGCAGCTCGGTGGCGTAGTAGTCGGCCAGGGTCCCGCGCTCGGCGGGCAGCACCAGCCGATAGGGGTCGCTGTGGTCCTTGAGCTGCCCGTCAGCCGCTTCCAGCAGCGGATCGGCGCCCGGCCGTGGCAGCGCACGCAGCACCACGGTGCCGCGCCTGCTCCCCGGCGTCAGCTCGACTCCGCTCAGCGCCTCGTACGGAATACGCCGCTCGCGGAGCACATGGAACAGCTTCGGTGTGCGGATCCCCCGTTCGAAGCGGATGAGCACGGAGTCGGTGTCGAACTCCCAGGTGGAGTGAATTCCGGCCAGTACGTCACCCATGCGGCCCATCGTATGCGGCGGCTGCCCGCCCGTCCCCCTCTGCTGCGCTACGCGCGTTACTGCCGCTCCGCGGAGCCGTAAGCGCCGGTTCCGATCGCCGCCAGATTCGCCAGGCTGCGCGTGTGCGGTTCGAAGTAGCCGGTGTGTCCGGAGGCGCCATGGGTGGTCAGCCGCTCGGCGCCGAAGCCCGCGGACACCGGGTCGGCGCCGTGGCCGAGCCCGCCGAGCTGCATATGGGGAACATCCGCGATCCAGTCGCCCTTGGCCCGCATGGCCCACACCTGGGCGTCGGTGCCCAGATCCGCTGCCCTGTCGGCCCCCATGCCAGGGCTGCCCGTCACCGCTATGTCGGTCACCCGCTCGGGCGTGTCGGAGCCGGCCATGCCACAGACCACTGAGCCGTAGCTGTGGCACATCAGCGCCACCGAGGAGTCCCCGGGCAGCGCGCCGAGCAGGGAGTTGAGCCGCTGTGCGCCGTCCCTGGCGAGGTCGCCGGTGGCGGCGTCCATGCCGACACCACGCGGCGCGGTGTAGTCGGCCCAGGCGATGGTGGCGGTACGGACCGTGGGGTCGGTGGCCCGCTCCTGACGGTGGAGCGACCGGGCCATACCGACCGGGGCGCTGTACTTCTTCGTGGTCCGCTCGAAGTTCAGCACCTCGGTGTCGACGCCGGGAACCACGACCGATACCCGCTCTGCCCGCACCAGATCCCCGAAGACCTCGGCGACCCGGCCGCGCCCGGAGGGGTCGAAGGCGAGGATCTGCCGTCCGTCCCCCAGCAGCGACTTGTAGCGGTTCATCCGGCGGCCCGCGTCCTGCTGCCCGGCCTCGGTCAGCCGGTCGTCGTCCTTGCGTTCCCGCTCAATGCCGATGGCCTCGGTCAGCGCGAAGCGGTTGGCGCGGTAGCGCAGCCGTACCGGGGCGCCGTTGAGGTTGCCGACGATCAGGGGATGGCGTTTGGCGAGCCGGTCTCGCTGGGCCTGGGTCAGCGAGCCGAAGAACCGGCTGATTTCCTGTGGCCCGGCGTTGGCGGCGGGCAGCTCACGCCCGGCGATGGAGCCGGCCCGCCAGGCCGTCAGTGCGGCGGCGCGGGCGCCGGGCTCGCCCTGACTGTGGACAGCGGTCCATCCCGTGGTCGCCAACAGCACGAGCACCACCACGAGGGTGAGCAGTATGCGCCAGGCGGTGGAGCCGGTCAGCTCGGTCTCGGACAGAGCAGTCTCGGACAGAGCGGTGCCGGGCAGGGGCGTACCGAAGTTTGGGAATGAATTCACTAGAGCCACACCATAGGAGACGCTGTCGGGCATGTGCTGGAGCCGTGAGCCGTCTCACTCTTCACGGCGGGCAAAACTCGCTATACGGCCATAAGCGTGAGGACGGGTCACCTTGTGGAGTCGTCGGCGGAGCGCGCGCAGGAGCCCGCGTGGGAGCCCGCGTACCAGTCGGCGACAAGGGCCGGACCGAGCTGGTCCAGATACTCGTGGGTGCGCCGCCGGGCTCCCTCGATGCTCAGGTCCTCGCTCAGCCCCCAGCGGTGCATGGCCACCCGCATCACCGCGGAGAACGCCGCGACCAGCACCCGGGGCCGTGGATCGGCGTTCACGTCCACGCCCGCCCGTTCGGCGATCGCGACGGACAGCCGCTCCTCCAGCTCCATGGAACGCCGCAGATGTACGGCCACCAGGGCGGGGGTGGTCTCGATGACCTGCCACATCCGCAGATGCAGCTCCAGTGGAACGACCTCCTGGATGGCCTCGCCGATGGTGTCCCAGCCATCGTCGAGCGCGCCGCGCAGCGCCGTCATCGGGGCCTCATGCTCGGGACGTTCCAGAACGGCGGTGAAGTAGCGCTCCTGGACCATCTCCTGGATGGCGAAGGCGGCCTCTTCCTTGTTGGCGAAGTAGCGGAAGAAGGTGCGCTGGGAGACGTCCACTTCGGCGGCGATCTCATCGACGGGGGTCTGTTCGTATCCCTGGGACACGAAGAGCTCATGCGCCGCGCGGATCAGCGCGTCCCGGGTGCGCTGCTTCTTGCGTTCGCGCAGTCCGGCCAACCGGGGCCACCTCCTGGCTGTGTTCGTGCTGCTCACCATACCTGTGAGTTATCTGACAGCCGCTGACAGAGAATTGAATAGCAAACTGTCAGAGGCTGACATTACGCTCACCGCTATGAGTTCTCAGACCGCCCCGGTCGCCGACAGCGCGCCGGAGCCACAGACGCCGGACTCGCGGAACGGACTGCGGGGCCACCCCTGGCTCACCCTCGTCGCCGTCGCCATCGGCGTGATGATGGTCGCCCTCGACGGCACCATCGTGGCCGTCGCCAACCCCGCCATCCAGCGGGACCTTGGCGCTTCGCTCGCCGACGTCCAGTGGATCACCAATGGCTATCTGCTCGCCCTCGCCGTCGCCCTGATCACGGCGGGCAAGCTCGGAGACCGCTTCGGCCACCGGCAGACCTTCCTCATCGGTGTCGTCGGCTTCGCCGCCGCCTCCGCCGCCATCGGCCTCTCCGGCAGCGTGACGCTGGTCATCGCCTTCCGGGTGCTGCAGGGCCTCTTCGGCGCGCTGCTGATGCCGGCCGCGCTCGGCCTGCTGCGGGCCACCTTCCCGGCCGCGAAGCTGAATATGGCGATTGGCATCTGGGGCGCGGTCATCGGCGCTTCCACCGCCGCCGGGCCCATCGTCGGCGGACTGCTCGTCGAGCATGTCAGCTGGCAGTCCGTCTTCTTCGTCAATGTCCCCGTCGGTCTGCTGGCGCTGGTGCTGGGACTGGTGATCCTGGTCGATCACCGGGCCGAGAACGCCGCCAAGTCCTTCGACCTCCTCGGTATCGCCCTGCTGTCCGGTGCGATGTTCTGTCTGATCTGGGCACTCATCAAGGCACCCGAGTGGGGCTGGGGTGACACCAGGACCCTCGCCTTCCTCGGCTGCGCGCTCATTGGCTTCCTGCTCTTCGTGGCCTGGGAGGGCAAGGCGCGCGAACCGCTGCTCCCGCTTGCCATGTTCCGCTCGGTGCCCTTGTCGGCAGGCACCGTTCTGATGGTGCTGATGGCCTTCGGCTTTATGGGCGGGCTCTTCTTCGTCACGTTCTATCTGCAGAACGTGCATGGCATGAGCCCGGTGGACAGCGGGCTGCATCTGCTGCCGCTCACCGCCATGATGATCGTTTCCTCGCCGCTGGCCGGTGCGGTGATCACCAGGGTAGGCCCGCGGATACCGCTGGTCACCGCGATGGTTCTCACCGCGATCGCGATGTTCGGCATGTCCTCGCTGGAGCCGGGGACCGGCACCGCCGAGATGTCGCTGTGGTTCGCGCTGCTCGGCCTCGGCCTCGCCCCGGTGATGGTCGGTGCCACCGAGGTGATCGTCGGCAATGCCCCGCTGGAGCACGCCGGGGTCGCGGGCGGCCTGCAGCAGGCCGCTATGCAGGTCGGCGGCAGCCTCGGCACGGCCGTCCTGGGCGCCGTGATGGCCTCCCGGGTGGGCAGCACGCTGCCGGAGAAGTGGAGCGCGGCACAGCTGCCGCCGCTACGGGGCGAGGACGGTGAGCGGCTGCGTGGCGCCGCCGAGGTCGGTATCGCCCCGCCCGCTCCCCAGGGCACCCCGGAGCCGGTGGCCGAGGCCATGACCAGGGCGGTGCATGACTCGTTCATCTCCGGCATGGGGCTCGCCTTCACCATCGCCGGGATCGTCGCGCTGATCGCGGCGGGCGTCGCACTGTTCACCAAGCCGGGGCAGAACGCTTCGGGGCCTTCGGTGCACGTGTGAGCTGTGGACGGCCCAGCCGTTGTGGACAACTCGGCCACCTATCCCGGTGAAACGGCCGGTCTGCCCTTGGCAGGCCGGCCGTCTGGCGTCGAGCCTGGTCCTGCGCGTATCGCGTCGCGTCGCACCGACACGGGGGAGTGATCCAGATGCGAAAGTTCTCTGCTGCCTTTTCTACTGCCTTCTCTGCTGCCCTGGCAGTTGCCATCCTGCTGGCGGTTTCCGCCACACGGGCCCATGCCGCGCCCCGACTGGGGGAGTGCGCGGTCGGGGAGCTGTGTCTGTGGCAGCACCGCGGCTTTCACGGAGAGCGGTATACGTACGAGCTGCTGGACACCGGCATGGAGAGTTGTGTGACGCTGCCGGAGAGCGCCGGAGCCGTGGCTCTCGCCAACCGCACCGGGCGGCCCGTCACGGTCTACCAGAGCGCGGTGTGTGAGGAGACGGGCGAATTTCACACCTACCCATCGGGAGCGTGGGCTCCCGAATCCTCATACGCGGTGCGCGGCTTCAAGGTGTGGGAGCGGTGACCGTCCGGCTGCCCGGCCGACAGCAGGGCCACCTGTGCGCGCAGCTCCCGGACCTCCGAGGTCAGCTCGGCGAGGGCAGCCCTGTGCTGCTCGGCCCCGGCGTCGTCGTGCTCGAAGCGGGCGATGAACCAGGTGGCGATGTTCGCGGTGACCGTGCCGAGCAGCGCGATGCCCGAGAGCATCAGCCCGACGGCCAGCACCCGGCCCGGGCCGGTGGTCGGCGCGGTATCGCCGTAGCCGACCGTGGTCATGGTGGTGAAGGACCACCACACCGCGTCGCCGAGGGTTTGGATGGTGGCGTCCGGGGAGTCACGCTCGACCTCCAGCACGGCCAACGAGCCGAACATCAGCAGACCGGCGCAGGAGCCCGCGACATAGGTGGTGAGCCGTACCTGAGAGGCCATCCGGGCGCGCTGTCCGGCCAGCAGCAGGGCGGAGACCAGCCGCAGCAGCCGCAACGGCTGGAGTATGGGAAGCAGCACGGCGAGCAGCGACAGCGGGTTGCTGCGGATGAACGCCCAGCGCCGCTCGGCCAGCGTCAGCCGCACCGCGTAATCCACACCGAAGGCCAGCCAGACCGCCCACTCGACGCCCAAACAGAGCTGACGAAGTACTGGTCCGGCGTCGCTGGCCACGACGGGGATGGCGTAGGCCACCCCGAAGAGCACCGCCAGCACCATCAGTGGCGTCTGCGTGCGCCGCTCCCACCGCCGCCGGACCTGCTCATTTCCCATGCCCCGCATCGTAGGGGCGGAGTTCCTTCCCCTAACCCTCCCCTTCCCGAAAACCGGGGGCTTCGCCCCCAGACCCCCACAGTGTTGTGGGCACTCTCCCCCAGCTACCTCCCCCAGACTCCGTCTGGGAGGTGCCCCGAAAACGAACCGTTAGCACGAGCGGGCCGTCCGCGCCCTGTCCCGTGCGACCTCAAAGGCGGCCCGTACGAGGGCCGGACCGGGATGCGCCACCGGAACCGGGTCCGGTTCCGGTGGCGCTACTCCGGCGCAGCGGCCGCAGATCCCCGACTCCTGGCCCCGTGGCAGCGGGTCCCGGCATTCCCCGCACTCGGCAGGCGGCGGCACCGGAGGCACAGGCTTCGCGGGTAGCTTGGCCCGCAACCGGTACGCGGCAATCGCCCCGGGGGCGTGTACGCGCCGGGGCAGCCCGGCCGTCAGCGCATCCCGGATCTCGGCCTCCCCAGCACCGCGTGCGAACCACTCCTCAGCCAGCGGCGCCAGCCGCACGGCCTCGGCCGCCCCAAGCCGCAACCGGGGCTCAACCGCCCCGATGGCGGCCAACACACGGGCGGCGCGCCCGAGTTCGAGCCCGGGCTCGGGAGGGTGGGGAGTGTTCTCCGGGGTGTTTACACCCTTGGGTGAGTCGCCGACAGCCCGGCCCGCTGGCTTACCGGCTGGCAGGATCCTGCCACCCGGCTGCCCTGCGAAAGCGGCGGCGATCTCCTCGTCACTCGTCAGCGCCACATTGGAGACCAGCACCCGGGTCTCCCACCGCCCGGTCTCCGGACACTGCCACTGCCGCGTATGAACGAAGCCCTCATCCACCAGCTGCTGACGGGCCTTACGGATCGCGATCCGCCCCTCCGGCATCTGCTCCCCGATACTCGTGAACGTCTCCCGCGACCCCTCCGGCAACGACAACGCCCACTGCAACATCCGCACAGCCGTACCGTTCAGCCTCGGATGACGGATGATCTCATTCGGAACTTGAGTAAAGAAGCGCGCAGGCGCGATAACATGCCGAAGCATCCCAGGGTCCCTTCTACGACCTTGGCGGTGAAGGCCCTCTTCGATGTTCTCAGCATCGTTGAGGGCCGCTTCACTTCTGTGAGCGAAGCGTGATGACCCGCTCACTCTAGTCACATCACCGGCACCCCGGGCGAATCGGTCAAGATCGGTCAACTTCCGTGCCTCGATGTACAGTTCCGGATTACCAAAGACCAACCCCAGCCCTCATTCGGGTACCAAGGGTCACAAGTGGCCGTTACCAGCGCCTCCGTAACGGAACCTAAGGGGTGTCCTGTAACTGCTGGTCACGGGTGAGATGAAGATCTCCGCGACTTCCGTCTGAAAGACGACGGCTTACATCACACCATGCCCGGCATCGCCCGCCCCCACCACCTTGCCCTCGCCGGATGGGCCCCGGCCACGACAACAGCGACCCACCCGCAACGACTCAAAGATCAGTTACGGGACACCCTAGATTGCGTAAGGATCTTCGTTCATCGAAACGCTGATTCGGCGAAGGGCATCGCGAAGGCTGAAGGGTGCCCCGGTCAGTTCCTCACCCCTGCGGCAAATCTCTGCCAGAAGATTCAGGGTCACGACTGAGGACATCTCACTAACAGCAGGGATTATTTTTCCTGCCTCCTCCTCCGCATCCTTCCAAGCGTGCATTTCGAGGAGACAGGCCAGTAGTCGCACGGAGGCGATGGTTCGGTACCCGACGTGTGCGCCGCTTTCGGGCTCCATGGCCCGTTGAAGAACCGGGATCGCCGCCCGCCACTGCCCGGTTTCGTGGAGTACCCGCCCTTGCTGCCTGTCGATCTCTTTCCCGCTGATCCACCATGCCCAGTTCGGCGAGTCGCCCGGTGCGCTTTCCTGCAGCAAGGAACGTGCACGGTCGAAGGATCGGGTAACTTCCCCGTCACTTGCTGACCCTGCTAGCCCCTGTGCCTCTCTGGCTCGGAAAATGGCCTCAACCCTCGGGGCCAACGGTCCCTGCTCAAGTACGGAACGAGCAATAGCTAGTTCCTCACGGTGGCGCCCAACCCATCCGGCGAGCATCCCCATATTTTGAAGCGTCAGCCGTTCTGTTGAACGATCGCCCGACAGTTTCGCCAGGAATAGGGCTTCCTGGTTGAACCTTCGGGATGCGTCGAACTTCCCCGCGTTGAAGAGTGCCCATCCGGTGATTTCGGCCAACTCTGCCGCTGCGGCTCGAATGTCGCGTTCATGACTAGAATTGTAATCGCATTCGCCGAGCCGCCTGTGAACGGTCTTGAACGCCCTAGCGGCTGCATCAGCGATGGGTAAACCGTTTAGGTCGTTGTCGAGTTCGATCAGTTTTCGGGACGTCTCACGGATGGTGTGTGCGTAGTCGTCCCCACACGCGCCGTTCAGCAACGTCGGATTCGTAGCGACATGTTCGCGGTTTGCCCGCTTGACCAGCGCCCCGCCAGCGTCGAGCAAGGCATCCAGAGAATCCACGAGTTCAGGCGAGGGGTCCTGTTTCCCTGCCAAGACGCGCGACAGAAAAGCGTGGTTGTAGTTCATGGCCTTTGACGCCGCGCGAATACTTAGCCCGCGCTTTTGCAGCTCCGCGCGGACTGTACGACCGAACTCGCCGTGACTGCTCATGCATCCATCGTACGCAGTCACCATCTAGTCACCATGGCTGTCACCACTTGTCACCACACAGCGCAGCGTGGAGCGGCAAGGCTCAAACAGAAAGCAAGGTGCCCCGGCAGCGTGGCGACGCCCTGGGGCTGGCCAACGCTACTGGGGAGCGCCGACAGTGGAGAAACCTAGCAACGATCACCCGAACGTGGGCGCAAGAGTGCTCGATATCAGCCGCGATCGCGTAGGCGTCGTCATGGCGCTGGGAACGCTCTATGTGCAGCTCCGCCCGGTAGGCGGCGGTGAGGAATGGGACGCACGCCCGGAAGATCTTCGATCGACGACGGCGAGTGACGCGCTCTGGCCAAAGGTCCGCGAGGCAAACCAGCGAAGCACAGGCAGCAGGCTGAAGCCGCGCGAGGATGAGCAGCGCCCCCGCCCCGTGCTCCACGTGCCCCGTGGACAGCCCGTGAAGCCGTGCCCGTTCCCCTGCTCGATCTGCCGCGTCAAGGGGCGACAGTGAAGCGCTTGGCGGGCCCCTTACTCGCTCTGGCTATACAGAGCGCGTGTGCCCGGGATCATCCCGTAGCGGCTGCCGGAAAGCTCCACTGAAACTTCCCGCCGATCGGAGCGGGATGACAAGAGAAAGGAACACCATGACCGATCTACTCTCAGAGGCGGAGATGCACCGCGTACTCGTCACGATCAAGGACAGTAATCCGGGCATGGCCGAACCCATGGCGCGGCGCATCGTTGGAGACGCCGCGAAGTTCGTCGTAGCGGGTGCACAGTTCCCGGAGATCCCTCTTGCCCCCTCCCGCGTGGTGGATGAGGGCTGGCATGCGCTGATCCTGCACACAGCGCTGTACGCGTCACTGTGCGGGCGCCACGGGGGCTTCGTCCACCACCACCCCGGATATGACCCGACGCACTACGATCCGGCGATCCTCGACCGCACAACGGAGGCCATTCGCCGTGCGGGGTTCGAGGTAGACAGCGAGCTATGGCGTGCCCCGACAGACGGCGGCATTGCTGTTGCGGCCAACTGCCAGCATGCCCCCGAGTGCGCAATCCGTCCCATGCCCACCCCGCAACCGCCGGTACAGTCTCGGGCATGACTGCGGACCGAGCGCGCAAGGTGGAGAAGCTGCTGCGAAATGCCGGACGGCCAGGGCACGCAGCACCTATAAGCCCGGATTTCCCGTCTGGGCGCTGGGCGATCTTTGACGGGCACCGGGACATCACAGCCGATGCGCTGGAATACCTGGCAGCGCAGGGACAGACTCCAGCCGTCCGGGGGTTCGTCGTCCCAGCCCGCTAGCACAACGAACAGCCCCGCTCATGCGCTGCCCCGTGGTGCATGGGCGGGGGTGTGCATGCCTTGATCTGGTGCCTCGTAGCCACGCGAACCGGACGGGCTCAGCGTCATCCGTGACACCGGACCGCACGCCGGACGCGAGGGCTTCGCGGGGGCCTGGGCCACGGCTAAGAACTCCTAACACAATGATCCCGGAAGCCGGGGTGCTGTCCCGTCGGTGCCTGGCTCGACGATTCCGTGTGGTTCACGCGGACACGGGCGGCTTTCCCTGGCTGACTGCGTCGAGTAGCAGTTTCGCGGTCACCGTCGCCCCGTCGGTGCGGATGGTGCCGGCCACGGTCCTCGCTCGTGCGCGGGTCTCGGGCGTGAGGGCCGTTGTGAGCGCGGCGGAAAGGGAGTCGAAGGTCGGGGTCGGGCCGTCGTGAGCCGCGCCGATGCCCAGCTCGGCCACTCGGGCGGCCCAGTAGGGCTGGTCCGCGATCTGGGGGACCACCAGCTGAGGCGCGCCGGCCCGGGCCGCCGTCGTTGTGGTGCCTGCGCCGCCGTGGTGCACGACGGCGGCCACCCGGCGGAACAGTGCCTGCTGGTTGACCTCGCCGACGACGAAGCAGTCGTCGGCGTCGTCGATCGGGGCCAAGTCCGCCCAGCCGCGGGCGAGGACAACACGGCGGCCCTGCGCCCGGACCGCTTCAATAGCCACCCGGGCGATGTCCTTGGGGACGTACGAGGCCATGCTGCCGAAGCCCACGTACACCGGTGGTGCGCTCGCGTCCAGGAACGCCTCCAGCCCCTCCGGGAGCGGGCGTTCGTCGGGCAGGATCCATCCCCCGGTCTGCACGATGTCGAGGTCCGTCATGCCCTGCGACGGACACAGCGTCGCGTCTGCCGCCAGCCACGGCTGGTCGGTGAAGACGTAGTCGCGGACGTTGTCCACCGGCGGCAGGCCGATCGCCGCCCGATGGCTGTTGAGCGCCTCACCGTACAACGCGTTCACCCTCTGGGCGTCCTCTTCCCACAGCACCTTGAGGTCGGTCTCCTCCGGCGAGGACTGCTTGCCCGGCCGCGCCCCCGGAGGGAAATGCCGTGACGGCAGTCCGAAGATGTGGAAGCACGCGTACACGTAGCGGATGCCCAGTTTCTCGGCCACGTCCCGTGCGCCGGCCGGCATCAGGCCGGTCGCCAGCAGCGCGTCACATCCCTCGGCCGCCGCGGTGAGCGTGTCGAACCGCGCGGCGACCAGCTCGGGAGCGAGCCGGAACGCGTCTTGCGCCGTCGGTGGCTTCGTGCCGGCGACCACCGAGCGCACCGTCGGGCCGAGCGGCACCAGCGGCACGCCGACACGCGCCAGCAGCGCCGCGAACTCCTCGTCCGGCGGCGCGCTCACCCGCACCTGCGCGCCGAGTTCCCGCAACCTCACCGCCAGTCCCACCAGTGGTTCGACATCTCCGCGCGATCCCACCGTCGTCAACAACACGCGCATTTCACGACCCCCATTTCCGCAGGTGCTGGCTTTTGGCCGCCGATTCTGCGCTATAACCCGGGTCTTGCCGCAAGCCCCCCGGTGCGCTATAAGTTAAGAGTGGCAAGGAGTGGAATCTCCTTGCCTTTGCCATGTGGTCGTCCGTTGTGGACGGACAGCCTTCTCGCGAAGCGGCGCCCGCCGCGTACGGCGGTACGTCGGGCAGGAGGATCTCCCCCCGGGGCCGCGCGCCGTCCTAGAACTCCTGACGCAGTGACGCGAGCCGCCTCCAGCAGAGAAGTGACCCTGTGCGTCAAGGGAGATCATTTCCGATGCCGTGGACGGTGTCCGGACTGGAGGGCGGGCCTGGTGCCGATGACGATGGTGGCGTCCAGCTCGTCGGAGCTGGACAGCTGCGGGATCAGCCCGTTGCGGGTGAAGAGTGCGACGGTCTGCGGTGCCTGGCGCTCGCTCGTCTCGATCAGCAGGTGGCCGCCCGGGGCCAGCCACCGCGATGCCGCGGCGGTCACCCGCCGTTGGACATCCAGTCCGTCCGCGCCACCGTCGAGCGCCGCCCGCGGTTCGTGGACGCGGGCTTCTGGGGGAAGCAGGCCGATCGCCTCGGTGGGTACGTAGGGTGCGTTGGCGACCAAGACGTCCACGCGGCCCCGCAGCGCGGAGGGCAGTGGCTGGTAGAGGTCACCTTCGTAGGCCTGACCGTGGGCGGCGGCGATGTTTCGACGGGCACAACGCACCGCGGCGGGGTCGATGTCGGCGGCGTGCAACTCGATCCGGTCCAGGGCCGCTGCCAGCGCGGCGCCCACCGCGCCCGAGCCACAGCACAGGTCGACGACGACAGCGCGTGGCCGGGCGAGGGCGGCGGCCTGACGGACGAGGAACTCGGTGCGGCGGCGGGGTACGAAGACCCCCGGGTCCACAGCTATGCGCAGGCCGCAGAACTCCGCCCAGCCGAGGACGTGTTCAAGGGGCAGGCCGGCGACTCGCCGGTCCACCATGGCAGCGAGCTCGTCAGGCGTCCGTGCCGTGGAGAGGAGCAACCGTGCCTCGTCCTCTGCGAAGACACAGCCGACGGCCCGAAGCCTGGTGACGATGAGGGAGAGAGGAAGAAGCGACGGTGAAACCGACATATGAGCCTTTCGGGGCGCCAATGGGCGCTCCCGCGGTCATCTACGCCGGATGGACCGCACGGCCGTGAGATGAGAGCACCCGACCTGATACAGCGGTAATGGGGCTCACCTCCTCGATGCGTTCACTACTGGGGCGATAACACTACCTGATCTTGGGCAGCCGGTGGACTTCTGGGCAGCAGTTCGGTGACTTCGGTGTATGTCTGCGCGTTGTCGTCTATGACGAACAGATGGACAAGCAGAGCCAGGACGCGGGAGATCCGATGACCGCCTATGAACGTGAGGTCCAGGAGCAGCGTGAGCACGAAGGGCCGGAGGGCCGGGGGCCGACGGAGTTCCGCGTGGCTGAGGGGATCCTGGTCTCCAAGCGGGCTGCCGACTATCTCGCCCGGCCTCCCGAGGCCGTCCTCACCAGGAAGCAGGTCCGCAAGGCTCTTCAGCTGGCCAACGACACCGAGAACCGCGTCCCGGGGGACCTGACCGTCGCCCAGCTGCGGGTGCTCATGTCCCAGCCGCCGCAGTGGCTCGTACGGCATCATCGGGCGCTGGTTGAGAAGGGTGTTCCGCAGGTACGGCACGCGGTCGCCCTTCCTGGGCAACGCGCCGTCGCAGCCCGGCAGGCGGAACAGGCAGACCGTCCCGACCTTATGCCGCTCTTCACCGCACCGGACTTCGAGCGGGGAGTGGAAGAGGAGTAGGAGGGGGAAGGGGTGGGTGATTTGAGGCTCACCTGCCCCCTACCCCGGTATCACCTCCGGGTTGGCTCCCTGGGGTGACGTCCTGCCGTAAGCCATCACCGCAGTCTCCCTCCCGTCCAGACGGATGGGATCAGGGAGAGGGATATGCGGCGCTTCAAACGGGGGCTTGTCACCGGCACACTCGCGGTTGCCGTGATCGCGGGTACGGGCGGGTGGGGGGCCGGGACGCAGCAGGAGGCGGTGACCGGGCCGCCGCCGGGAAGTGCCGCGTGGCGGGCGGATGTGTCGCTGGGGCGGGGGCTTCCCGACCCGGCGAGGGCGAGCCCGAAGCAGGTCGCGGCGTTCTTCGCGGGGCTCAGCGGGGCACAGCGGCAGTCGCTTGCTGAGCGGCATCCGATGGTGGTCGGGAATCTGGACGGGGCACCGGTCCGGCTGCGGTATCGGGCCAACGCGCGGTCGTACGCCGAGCATTACGGCCGCGCCCTTGAGCCCGGTCGCCAGCTGCTCGCCTTTGACCCGCGTGGGCGCGGGCAACTCGTTGAGGTGTATGGGGATGTGGAGCATGCTGAGCGCACCGCGGTCTTTGTGCCCGGTTCGGACAATGACCTCGCCGGTCACCGGACGGCGACCGAGGCGGCGGGCAATCTGCGTCGGCGAATGGTGCGGGACGCCCCTGGGGTACGTACCGCCACCGTCGCCTGGGTCGGCTACACGACCCCGGTAGGGGTGGGGATCGACGCTGCCACCAGTCGGCTGGCCGAGGCGGGCGCGCCTCGGCTGGAGCGGTTTCTCCAGGGGCTGGCCGCTACGACCGGTGCCGCGGCGCCCAGCGTCTTCTGCCACAGCTATGGCTCGGTGGTGTGTGGGGCCCTGGGTGGTGGCGCTGACCTCAGCGGCATGGTGTTCCTCGGCAGCCCGGGCGCCGGAGTCAAGGACGTCAAGGGCCTCAAGACCAAGGCCCGGGTGTGGGCGGCGGCCGTGAATGACTCCGACTGGATCGACAGCGTTCCCCATGTCCAGGTGCTGGGGCTGGGCCATGGCACCAGCCCCGCCGACCCGGAGTTCGGCGCCCGCGTCGTCACCGCTGATCGCGCCGAGGGACACGCGGGCTACTTCAAGCCCGGCACCGACTCGCTGGCCAACTTCTCAGCCATCGCCCTCGGCCGTGACCGCTGAGTCCGGCAGGGCGCGAAGGCCGTGGCCGGTGTGCTGGCCACGGCCTGAGCCTTGCACTCCAGGCAAGGGCGACAAACCGTCCGCGTTACGCTCGGTGTCATGGAGAGCTTGCGGATCATCGAGAACTGGCCGGTCGACACCGCCGCGGCGGCCGTTGTACGCGCCGGTGGCACGGTTGCCGGGTCGCATGGCCCGGTGGACCGGCGTTTTGAGCTGGCCTCGGTGACCAAGCCGCTTGCCGCGTACGCCGCGCTGGTCGCCATCGAGGAGGGCGCCATCGAGCTGGACGAGCCTGCGGGGCCGGAGGGCTCCACGGTCCGCCATCTCCTCGCACACGCTTCCGGGCTGGCCTTCGACGAGCACCGCGTCATGGCCCCGCCGGGTGACCGGCGGCTCTACTCCAACGTGGGGTTCGAGGTGCTCGGCGATCACATCGCCAAGGCGACGGATATTCCGTTTGCTGAGTATCTGCGGCAGGCGGTGCTGGAGCCGCTGGGGATGGCCGCCACCGAACTGCCGGGCTCCCCGGCGAAGGACGGGGTCTCCACGGTTGCGGATCTGGTCCGTTTCGCGGCGGAGCTGCAGGCGCCGCGGCTGGTGGCCCCGCAGACCCTCGCTGAGGCTACGGCGGTTGTCTTCCCCGGTCTCCGGGGCGTGCTGCCGGGGTACGGTCACCAGTCGCCCAACGACTGGGGGCTGGGCTTTGAGATCCGTGACGCCAAGTCCCCGCACTGGACGGGGGCTTTGTCGTCACCGCGTACGTTTGGGCACTTCGGCCAGGCTGGCACGTTCCTGTGGGTTGACCCGGAGGCTGGGGCGGGGTGTGTCGCTGTGGCGGACCGGGCGTTCGGGCCGTGGGCGATTGAGGCTTGGCCGGTCTTTACGGACGCGGTCCTGGCGGAGCTTGGGGGCTAGTCCGTCGCCGGTGGGTTTTCCCCTATCCCGCCCCTTCCCGGAAACCGGGGCTTCGCCCCGGGGCCCCGGGGTTTGCCGGGTGCGGGCCGGTGGGTGGTGTTGTGCCCACCCACAGCCCCTCGCGGGGCTGCGAGTGCCCACAACACTGGGGCTAGCCGTAGTGGGGTTCGGAGTGCATTTCCCAGAGCAGGAGCTCTGCTGGAGTCTGTGCTGTTGTGGCCAGGCCCTCCGCGCCGGTGATACGTGCCGTATCACCGGCGCCCAGCGGCTCGCCGTCCAAGCGCACCGTCCCCCGTACGACCTGGAGGTGTACCCAGGGCGCGTCCGGGACCGCGGTGCGCTCCCCGGCTCCCAGGCGGCGGATATGGAGGACGGCCTCCGTACGTGGCAGCGCGTACGGCGTACCGTCCGCGATGCCGCGCACCACCTCGTACTCCGGTTCACCGCCGAAGGCCTCCGTACCCGGCGCCAGCCACATCTGCAGAAAGCACAGCGGCTCGTCACCCGCGTTGCGCTCCGTGTGCCGTACGCCGGTGCCCGCGCTCAGGCGCTGGACGTCGCCGGGGCGGATGACTGTCCGCTGCCCCGTGGAGTCCTCGTGGGTGAGTTCACCCTCCACCACCCAGGTCACGATCTCCAGGTCCCGGTGCGGATGCTCCGCGAAGCCCGCGCCGGGCGCCAGCCGCTCCTCGTTGCAGGCCACCAGCAGCCCGAAGCCGGTGTTGCCGGGGTCGTAGAAGCCCGAGAAGGAGAAGGCGTGCCAGGTCTCGATCCCGGCCCCGGGATCACCGCCCCGGTACCGTTCATCCGCCCTTCGCAGCTGAAGCATGCGCACACCGTACTGCGCGTGCCGCTGGGCCCCGGTGGACCCCGTACACGCGGCACGCTTCCGATAAGGCAGGCTTGTCCTGTGCCCGAACCCGCTGAGTCCACGCCGAACCCGTCTCCGAAGCATCCGAACGCCGCCACCCTGCGTCGGCTGGAACAGTCCTCCGGCAAGCTCGCCGCCGCGGCCATCGCACGCATGGACGAGCAGTTGCCGTGGTATCGCGCCATGCCACCGGAGAACCGTTCCTGGATCGGGCTGGTCGCCCAGGCGGGCATCGCGGCCTTCACCGAGTGGTTCCGGCATCCGGAAGCCCCGCAGGCGATCAGCACTGATGTGTTCGGTACCGCGCCCCGGGAGCTGACCCGGGCGATCACTCTGCGGCAGACGGTGGAGATGGTCCGTACGACCATCGAGGTCGTCGAGGCGGCCATCGACGAGGTCGCCGCACCCGGCGATGAGTCCGTGCTCCGTGAGGCGCTGCTGGTCTACGCCAGGGAGATCGCCTTCGCTACCGCACAGGTGTACGCGCAGGCCGCCGAGGCACGGGGCGCCTGGGACGCCCGGCTGGAGTCGCTGGTCGTCAACGCCGTGCTGTCCGGCGAGGCGGACGAGGGCGCCGTCTCCCGGGCCGCCGCGCTGGGCTGGAACTCGCCCGAGCATGTCGCGGTGGTGCTGGGTACCGCGCCGGAGGGGGACAGCGAGCTGACGGTCGAGGCCATACGGCGCGCCGCCCGGGCCGCGAAGCTTCAGGTCCTCACCGGTGTCCTGGGCAGCCGTCTGGTCGTGATCGCGGGTGGCTCCGACGATCCGCTGAAGGCAGCGAAGTCCCTGATTGGGCCGTTCGCGGCGGGTCCGGTGGTGGCCGGGCCGGTGGTCGGCGATCTGCTGTCGGCCACCCGCTCCGCGCAGGCCGCCGCGGCCGGGCTGCGGGCCTGTGCCGCGTGGCCGGACGCGCCCCGTCCGGTACTGGCGGACGATCTGCTCCCGGAGCGCGCGATGGCCGGAGATCCGACCGCGCGCCAGCTGCTGGTGGAGGAGATCTACAGACCACTGGAGGAAGCCGGATCGGCCCTGCTGGAAACGCTGAGCGTTTATCTGGAGCAGGCCAGCAGCCTCGAAGGCGCCGCCCGGATGCTGTTCGTTCACCCCAATACCGTCCGCTACCGGCTGCGACGTGTGACGGACGTCACCGGATGGTCGCCTTCCGATGTCCGTTCCGCATTCACCCTGCGTATCGCACTGATCTTGGGGCGCCTCGCCGACAGCATCAGCCGACCGTAGTCTTGACTGGCGGGTTTGTCGGGGGTCCACAATTCCCCCGACCGTTCTTCGTCTCGGTCCCCACCGGCGGGGACCTCCGCATACAAGAGAGAGTGGGAGAGTGCTCGTACTCGTCGCTCCCGGCCAAGGCGCTCAGGCGCCCGGCTTTCTGACCCCCTGGCTCGAACTTCCCGGCGTGGCCGACCGCCTCAAGGCGTGGTCCGACGTCGTGGGTCTCGACCTCGTCCACTACGGCACCGAGGCCGGCGCGGAGGAGATCCGCGACACCGCCGTGGCCCAGCCGCTGCTGGTCGCGGCAGGCCTGCTCTCGGCTCAGGCCCTGCTCGACGGTGTCAGCGACGGCGCCATCGGCGCGGTCGCCGGTCACAGCGTCGGTGAGCTCACCGCGGCCGCCACCGCCGGTGTGCTGTCGGATAAGGACGCGCTCGCGATCGTACGCAAGCGCGGTCTGGCCATGGCTGAGGCCGCCGCCGTCACCGAGACCGGCATGTCCGCGGTCCTCGGCGGCGACCCGGACGCCGTCGTGGCGCACCTGGAGAAGCTGGGTCTGACCCCGGCCAATATCAACGGCTCCGGTCAGATCGTCGCCGCGGGCACCGCCGAGCAGCTGGCGGCGCTGGCGGCGGACAAGCCGGAGAAGGCCCGGGTCATCGCCCTGAAGGTGGCCGGAGCCTTCCATACGCACCACATGGCACCGGCCGTCAGCGCGCTGGAAGCCGCCGTCAAGGACGTCACCGTGGGTGAGCCGCGGGTCCGCGTCGTCTCCAACAAGGACGGGCAGGTTGTCACCGACGGCCGGCAGTTCGTGGAGCGGCTTGTGGGCCAGGTGGGCAACCCGGTCCGCTGGGACCAGTGCATGGAGACCTTCAAGGAGCTCGGTGCCACCGCGCTCATCGAGGTCTGTCCGGGTGGCACCCTCACCGGCCTGGCCAAGCGCGGAATGCCGGGTGTACGGACGCTGGCGCTGAAGACCCCAGCCGACCTCGATGCGGCGCGTGAGCTGATCGCCGAGCACGGCACTGCCGAATAGGAGCCCCGAGTCCATGACCGCGAAGATCAACCCCGCGAAGGGCTCCCCGTATGCGCGCGTCCTCGGCGTCGGCGGCTACCGCCCGACCCGGATCGTGCCCAACGAGGAGATCCTCAAGCACATCGACTCCTCCGATGAATGGATCCGTTCCCGTTCCGGTATCGCCACCCGGCACTGGGCGGGCCCGGAAGAGACCGTCGCCGAGATGACCCTGGCCGCGGCGGGCAAGGCGATCGCGGACGCCGGGATCACCCCGGAGCAGGTCGACGCGGTGATCATCTCGACCGTCTCGCACTTCAAGCAGACTCCGTCGATCGCGACCGAGATCGCCCACCGGCTGGGCACCGGCAAGGCAGCCGCCTTCGATATCTCCGCCGCCTGTGCGGGCTTCGGCTACGGCCTGACGATCGCCAAGGGCCTGATCGTTGAGGGCAGCGCGCAGTACACGCTGGTGGTCGGCGTGGAGCGGCTGTCCGACCTCACCGATCTGGAGGACCGCTCCACCGCCTTCCTCTTCGGTGACGGCGCGGGCGCGGTCATCGTCGGCCCCGCCCAGGAGCCCGGGATCGGCCCGACCATCTGGGGTTCGGAGGGCGACAAGGCCGACACCATCACCCAGACCATCCCGTGGAACCACTACCGCATCGGCGACGTGGAGAAGCTCCCGGAGAAGTTCCCGGCGATCCGCCAGGAAGGCCAGACCGTCTTCCGGTGGGCCGTCTTCGAGATGGCCAAGGTCGCCGAGCAGGCGCTCGAAGCCGCCGGGATCACCGCGGATGACCTGGATGTCTTCATCCCGCACCAGGCCAATATGCGGATCATCGACTCGATGGTGAAGACCCTCAAACTGCCGGAGCACGTCGCGGTCGCCCGTGATGTGGAGAACACCGGCAACACCTCGGCCGCCTCCATCCCGCTCGCGATGGAGCGGATGCTGGCGACCGGGCAGGCCAAGAGCGGCGACACGGCGCTCGTCATCGGCTTCGGGGCGGGTCTCGTCTACGCGGCAACGGTCGTTACTCTCCCTTAGTCCGTTTATCCACCCAAGCAACAGATCAGAAGGAGCGCCAACATGGCCGCCACCAAGGAAGAGATCGTCAAGGGTCTCGCCGACATCGTCAACGAGATCGCCGGTATCCCGGCCGAGGACGTTCAGCTCGACAAGTCCTTCACCGATGACCTGGATGTCGACTCGCTGTCCATGGTCGAGGTCGTTGTGGCCGCTGAGGAGCGCTTCGACGTCAAGATCCCCGACGACGACGTCAAGAACCTGAAGACCGTCGGTGACGCCACGGACTACATCCTGAAGCACCAGAGCTGAGGTTGCCGCGGCACCAAGGTCACGGCCATGTGGTCACTGCCATGTCGTCACGCCTTGGTGCCGCCCGCCTCCCCTAGGATGAATCCGGAATCCCGCCAATTGCCAGCCCATCGGGGTTGACTCGCTCTCCGGTGGCCCGACTGGCTGTCTCCCATCGTTTCCGGCATCCACCGGTGTCTTCAGCCCCGTCGCAGCGTGAGCTGCACAACAGTGAATGGTCAGGGATGGCGAAGCGCTTTCCCAGCAAGGAGTTCAGGTGACCGCGAACGACCGTACTGTGGTCGTCACCGGTATCGGCGCTACGACGCCGCTGGGTGGCGACAGTGCATCGACCTGGGAGGGTCTGACCGCCGGACGTTCCGGCGTCAAGGCGCTTGAGCAGGAATGGGCCGCTGACCTCCCGGTCCGTATCGCCGCCCCGGTGGCGGTCGAACCGGGTGAGGTGCTGCCCCGCCCGCTGGCCCGCAAGCTGGACCGCTCGGCGCAGTTCGCCCTGATCGCCGCCCGGGAGGCCTGGGCGGACGCGGGCTACGAAGGCAAGGCGGGAACCGCGGCATCAGGCGCTGACGCGCCCGGGGGCACCAGCGTCGATCCGGACCGGCTCGGCGCGGTCATCGCCTCCGGCATCGGTGGTGTCACCACCCTGCTCGACCAGTACGACGTGCTGAAGGAGAAGGGCTCCCGCCGGGTCTCCCCGCACACCGTGCCCATGCTCATGCCGAACAGCCCCTCGGCCAATGTCGGCCTGGAGGTGGGCGCCCAGGCGGGTGTGCACACCCCGGTGAGCGCCTGTGCGTCGGGCGCCGAGGCCATCGGCTACGCGGTCGAGATGATCCGCTCCGGGCGCGCCGATGTGGTCGTCGCGGGCGGTACCGAGGCAGCCATCCACCCGCTGCCGATCGCGGCCTTCGCCAACATGATGGCGATGTCCAAGAACAACGATGAGCCGGAGAAGGCCTCCCGCCCCTATGACACCGGCCGGGACGGTTTCGTCCTGGGTGAGGGCGCGGGTGTCGTCGTACTGGAGTCCGCTGAGCACGCCAAGCGGCGCGGCGCCCGGGTCTACTGCGAGGTACTGGGCCAGGGCCTGTCCGCGGACAGCCACCACATCGCCCAGCCCGAGCCGAGCGGGCGCGGTATCGCCGCGGCCCTGCAGAATCTGCTGGACGCCACCGACCTCAAGCCGTCGGAGGTCGCGCACCTCAACGCGCACGCCACCTCCACCCCGCAGGGTGATGTGGCCGAGATCAAGGCGCTGCGCAAGGTGCTGGGTGACGATCTGGACCATGTCGCGATCTCCGGCACCAAGTCGATGACCGGTCATCTGCTGGGCGGCGCGGGCGGCATCGAGACGGTGGCCACCATCCTGGCGCTGCACCACCGCGTGGCCCCGCCGACGATCAACTGCGATGAGCTGGATCCGGAGGTCGACGCGGACGTCGTCCGCGACGAGGCCCGCGTCCTCCCGGAGGGCACCATCGCGGCGATCAACAACTCCTTCGGCTTCGGCGGCCACAATGTCGTCCTGGCCTTCCGTACGGTCTGATCGGTACGCGCTGAAGGGCCGCCCCACCACGGGGCGGCCCTTCGTGCTGTGCGGCGACGCTGTGCGGGGACGCTCTCCGTCAGTTGTTGCGGGCGAGCAGGAGAGGGCTCGCGGTACCGGCCCGCGCGCCCGGGTGGGCCGTACGGGCGGCCGTACGGGCGGTCACACCACCTGGTGCAGCCAGCGCACCGGGGCGCCCTCGCCCGCGTAACGGAAGGGTTCCAGCTCATCGTCCCAGGGCTTGCCGAGGAGCTGAGCGACCTCGGTGGCCAGCTCTGTCTCGCCGAGCGAGGCCCGGCTGAGCGCGGCACGCAGCCGGTCCTCGGGGATGAGAATGTCGCCGTGCATACCGGTGACCGCGTGGAAGATGCCCAGCTCAGGGGTGGAGCTATAGCGCTCACCCTCGGCGGTGGGACATGGCTCAGCGGTCACTTCGAAGCGCAGCAGATGCCAGCCGCGCAGCGCGGAGGCCAGCTGGGAAGCGGTGCCGGGATCGCCCTGCCAGGAGAGCTCGGCACGCCAAGTGCCAGGGGAGGCAGGCTGCTTGATCCAGTCAAGCTTGACGCGGGCGCCCAGGACACCCGCCACAGCCCATTCAACGTGCGGGCACAGCGCGCGTGGCGCGGAGTGCACGTACAGAACTCCACGTGTCGTCACCGGGGACCTCCAGTGCGGTTCGAGGTTCGCCTTCCCCAGCGGCCTCGAGTCCCTACCGGTCATGCGCCGGTCAGCGCCTGACATTCTGCCCCATCAGCTACGTCACCACCAGCTTCTGAGGTTACGAACAGTAAACACCATCCGCTCGAATTCTCCCTAAAAGGGACACCATGTGACGCGATGTAATGTGTCATTCCCGTCCGGGGCTGTCCGGCGGCCGCTGACGCCCGTCATGGGCAAAGCTACCGTGCCCGAACCGCGGCGGTGTCGCGTACGGTCGTTACGGAGTGGAATGGGCGGCACTTGGCGGAATGGCGGAATGGCGGAATAGAGGGCTGCATGGCGATGAGCGGACGCGGGCGGGGGCGGGGACGGCTCCGGGGGCGTGCCGGGCGTGCGGCGGCCGGGGCGGTCATGGCCATGACCGTGTCGCTGGCGGGCGTGGCGTGCGGCTCCGACAGCGGCGTCGGCCCCCGGGATGCCACGGGCTCCGCCGGACCGCCGTCCTCGCCCTCGCCCACCCTTGAGTGGAACCGCAGCCCGGACTCGATCGCCGCTCTCGGTGACTCCATCACCACCGCCTTTGACGCCTGCTCGCTGCTGTCCGACTGCCCCGAGGCCTCCTGGGCGACCGGTACGAGCACCGAAATCGACAGCCTCGCCCAGCGGCTGCTGCCGGACCCGGCGGGCAAGACCTGGAACTATGCCTCCTCCGGTGCCGTGATGGCCGACCTGCCGGGACAGGCCCAGCAGGCCGTGGCGCGCCAGCCGGAGCTGGTGACCGTGCTGATCGGCGCGAATGACGCGTGCAGTGCGGATGTCAGCGGGATGACCTCCACACAGCGCTTCCGAGAGGACTTCACCGAGGCGATGGGCATCCTGCGCGATGAGCTGCCGAAGACACAGGTGTATGTGGCCAGCGTGCCGGATCTGATGCGGCTGTGGTCCGAGGGCCGCAAGAGCAGCCAGGCTGAGCAGGCCTGGGAATTCGGTATCTGCAAGTCGATGCTGCGCGACCCCCATTCCATGACCAAGGACGCGACTGAGCGGCGCGAGCAGGTCGCCAAGCGGGTGTCGGAGTACAACACCGTGCTGAAGGAGGTCTGTTCGACGGATGAGCGCTGCCGCTATGACGATGGCGCGGTCCATAAGTACCGCTTCACGGCGGCTGAACTCAGCCCGTTGGACTGGTTCCACCCGAGCAAGCGCGGCCAGCGGACGCTGGCGCGCCTCGCCTACGAGGGCATCACGGCCAAGTAGGCAAGCCACGGTCCGTACTCACCGCGGCCTGTCCCAAGTGGCGGGTCGAACTGGATACCGTGGCGGCGGCAGAATTCCCCCAGCAGCAGGCCCGGTTGGATGTATGGGCTGAGGCTGGGAGAAACGGGACCCGAAGGCGGGGCGGCAGCCGTGACCAAGACCGTTCGAGCGATCGTCATCGACAAACCCGGTGAACACCGGCTGGTGACCGGCCCGGCGGCCGAGCCCGGCCCCGGGGAAGCCCGGATCGCCGTCTACGCCGCCGGAATCTGCGCCAGCGACCGCGAGCTGTACGACGGCACCCGCGCCGAGGGCTATGTGCGCTACCCCGTGATTCCCGGCCATGAGTGGTCCGGCACGGTGGAGGCGGTCGGCGAAGGTGTGAATCCGGCGCTGATCGGCCGCAAGGTGGTCGGCGAGGGCTTCCGGGCCTGCCTGACCTGTGAGCGATGCCGGGAGGGCGCGACCACTCTGTGCACCAGCGGATACGACGAGACGGGCTTCACCCAGCCCGGGGCGTTCGCCGATGTACTGACGGTCCCGGCCCGGCTGCTGCACGTCCTCGACGATGACACCGACCCCCGCGCCGCCGCGCTGCTGGAGCCCGCCGCCGTCGTGGCCGCCGCGGTACTCGCGGGCGAGCCCCGGCCCGGTGAGCGGATCGCCGTGGTCGGCGCCGGCACTCTCGGGCTGCTGGCCGTACAGCTGCTGGCCGCGTCCTCACCCGCCGAACTGCTGGTGATCGACCCCCGCGTCGGCCGCGCCGAGCAGTCCCTGCGGATGGGCGCCACCCGGGTACTCGGCCCCGCCGACGCCGAAGCGCGGTACGGCCGCTATGACATGGTGGTGGAAACCGCGGGCGCGGCCAGCACGGCCGGGAACGCCTGTCTGCTCGCCCGGCGCGGCGGGCGGGTGCTCCTCACCGGCATGTTCGAACCGGGCGCCCAGGGCATTGACCCGGTCCACCTCTCCGTCAGCCAGCTCACCATCCGCTCCATCTTCGGCGCCCCGCCCGCCGCCTGGACCCACGCGGTACGGGCCTTCAACACCGGCCTGCTCGACCCGGCTCCGCTGATCACCCATGAGCTGGCGCTGCATGACTTCGCCAAGGCGATGGCCCTGGCGGGCAGTGGAGCGCCGGACGTCGGCAAGGTCCTGCTAAGGCCGTAGGTCCCGGCCGGTGGGGTTTCCCCCACACCCCTCCCCCATAGCGTTCGGGGGAGGACCGAGTGCCCACAACACCGCGAAGGCCGCCCCGGGGTGGGGCGGCCTTCTTCGGTGTGCGGTACGCGATATGCGCGCCTCAGACGAGGGCGAGGGTCACCTCGATGTTGCCGCGGGTCGCGTTGGAGTACGGGCAGACCTGGTGGGCCTTCTCCAGGAGGTCCTTGGCGGTGGCCGCGTCGACGTTCGGGATGTTCGCCGAGATGGCGACCTTCAGGCCGAAGCCGCCCTCCGGGGTCTTGCCGATGCCCACCTCGGCGGTGACATTGGAGCCCGAAATGTCGGCCTTCTCCTGGCGGGCGACGACGCCGAGCGCACCCTGGAAGCAGGCGCTGTAACCGGCGGCGAAAAGCTGTTCGGGGTTGGTGCCCGCGCCGCTGCCGCCCATCTCCTTGGGCGGATTGACGACGACGTCCAGCTTGCCGTCATCGCTGGCGACCCGGCCGTCACGGCCGTTCTCGGCGGTGGCCGTCGCGGTGTACAGGACGTCGATGTTCGGGATGGACATACAAATCCTCCAGTTGAATGGATGACCGAGGGGCTCGCGCCCACGACCCCGCCGGCCGGGAGTGAGTCTAGTCGCCGAGAGCGACGACCATCTTTCCGGTGTTCTGGCCGCGGAGCATGCCGAGGAACGCCTCCACGGCGTTCTCGATGTCTGAGACGACTGTTTCGTGGTACTTCAACTCGCCCGAGCGGATCCATGCCGCCGTCTCCTCGACGAACCGCGGCCGGAGACCGTTGTGATCGTTGACGAGCATGCCCTGAAGCCGTAGCCGCTTGCCGATGACCATGGCGAGATTGCGCGGCGCGGCGGGCGGCTCGGTGTCGTTGTACTGCGCGATCATGCCGCAGAGGGTGGCGCGGCCATGGACCTTGAGCGAACTGATGGCGGCTTCGAGGTGATCGCCGCCGACGTTGTCGAAGTAGACATCGATGCCCTCCGGGGCAGCCGCCTTGAGCTGCTGTGCCACCGGGCCGCTCTTGTAGTTGAAGGCGGCGTCGAAGCCGTACTCCTCGGTCAGGAGCTTGACCTTCTCGTCCGAACCCGCGCTGCCGATGACCCGGGACGCGCCCTTGAGCCTGGCGATCTGGCCGACCTGGCTGCCGACCGCGCCGGCCGCGCCGGAGACGAAGACGGCGTCGCCCTCCTGGAAGGAGGCGACCTCCAGCAGCCCGGCGTAGGCGGTCAGCCCCGGCATACCGAGCACACCCAGATAGGCGCTGAGTGGCGCCAGCTCGGCGGAGACCTTCTCCGCGTGGGCGGCGTCCAGCGTGGCGTACTCCCGCCAGCCGAGCCAGTGCAGCACATGGTCACCGGGCGCGAAGCCCGCCGCCTCGGACGCCACGACGACACCGACCGCGGAGCCGTCCATGGGCTGGTCGAGCTGGAACGGCGGGACGTAGGACTTGACGTCGTTCATCCGACCACGCATATAGGGGTCAACCGACATAAAGAGGTTACGCACCAGGATCTGCCCGGACCCGGGTGCGTGGATCGGTGCCTCGCGCAGCGCGAAGCCGTCCGGGGTGGGCCAGCCCTCCGGGCGGGCGGTCAGATGCCATGCGCGGCCGGTAGCGGGCAAGCTCATGGGAGCACCTCCAAATACTTCAGAATATGAAACAACTGTGCACCTTGATATTTCAGGTTGTCAACTAAACGCGTATCCTGGTGTCCATGACTCCCCGCAAGACGCCCCCCGACCCGCTGGCTCGTGAAGTGGTCGAGCTGATCGGCACCGTCGTGGGCCGGTACCACGAGGAGTACGACGAGGCCGCGACCGGATACGCGCTGACCGGTGCCCAGGCCCGGGTCCTCGCGCTACTGATGCACGGTCCCCTTCCGATGCGGCGGATCGCCGAGCAGCTGAAGTGCGAGCCCTCCAATGTGACGGGCATCGTCGACCGGCTGGAGTCCCGTGGCCTGGTGGAGCGCCGGCCGGACCCGTCCGACCGGCGGGTCAAGCTCGCCGCGACGACGGCTGCGGGCCTGGAGACGGGCACTCGGCTCCGTGACTCGCTCGGTGACTTCGCGCGGGAGCCGCTGGCGAGGCTCTCCGAGGCGGAGCGGACGGCGCTGCGTGATCTGCTCCGCCGCATGCTGGGCTAGCTCCCCGCGCAGGTGGGCTCCCCTATCCCGCCCCTTCCCGGAAACCGGGGCTTCGCCCCGGGCCCCGGGGGTGGCCGGTGCGGGCCGGTGGCCGGGTGTTGTGCCCACCCACAGCCCCTCGCGGGGCTGCGAGTGCCCACAACACTGCGAGGTCTGGGCCCACCCACAGCCCCCTCGCGGGGCTGCGAGTGCCCACAACATTGCGGGGTCTGGGCCCACGCCCCTGCCGGGTACTCACTCGGTACCGGGACCTCGGGGAGCCCCGCCCCTCTACGCAACCCACCACCCACACCAGCCACAGCGCTCCGGCCCACCCCGTAGCGGTCTACTGTCCGCGCAGGCGTTTGGCGCGTAGTACCAGTTCCAGTTCGAAGCGGCGGTCCGGGTCGTCGATGCCGTCGCCCCACAGCTCGCGTATCTGCCGCAGCCGGTAGCGGACGGTCTGCGGGTGGACGCTGAGCCGGGCGGCGATCTCGGGGGCGCCGCCCCGGGTCTCCAGCCAGGCGAGCAGGGTCTCGGCCAAGCGGCGGCCATGGGAGGCGCCGCAGTCGTCGAGGGGGGCGAGGAGGCGACGGCCCAGATCGTCGATCAGCTCCTCAGGCGGCAACAGGACCAGCGCCTCGGTGTGCTCCTGGCAGTGCAGCAGCTCGCCGCTGGGCAGCAGTCCGCGCTGCATCAGGGTGATCGCGGACTGGGCCCAGCGCAGTGACTTGGCGGCGTCGGCGAGGGGCACCGGCGGGCCTATCGCGCCGGTCCAGCCCGCGGTGGCGCGGCGCAGCAGCTCGGCTCGCCCGGCGGCATCCGGGTCCGGGACCACCATCAGCGGCTGTTCCCGCTCCATATCGAGCAGCACATCGGGGCCGACCGCGGGCGGTACGGCCTCCCGGGCGGGCCGTACGAGCACTGCGACCGCGACGGCCTGCGGCACCGGCCAGCCGATCCGGGCCGCTCGCTCGGCCAGCAGCTCATCCATCGAGACGTCGCCGCCATGGTCGGTGAGCAGCAGATCGAGCAGCCGGCGCTGGAGCCGCAGCCGCTCTCCGGCCTGCCGGGCGGCAGCCTCGGCGTAGCCGCGTACGGATTCGGCGACCAGTCCGTCGAGGTACTGAAAGCCGGACTCGGCCAGCTCGTACATGGCGGGGGCCGGGATCTCGGCCTGCTGGCCGATCTCGGCGAGGCGGCGCCAGGCGAGCCGGACGCCGAGCCGGTAGATAGCCTGCAGCGAGTCCAGGCTTCGCCCTTGCAACAGCTCGCCCCGGCCGAATTCCTGGAAGACCCGGGGGTGCACATGCGGGCTGCCCAGACCGGTGGCCAGATGCTCCACAAAGTGCTCGAGGGCCCGGCGGATGCCGATGAGGGACATGGGCTCGCCGGACTCGTCCAGGATGACCGGGAGTCCGGGGTACTCACGGCGGATCTCGCGCAGGATGTCCTGGGCGAGCACGGGGATCTCGTTCCGGGCCCGTTCGGCGAACTGCCGCAGCTGGGTCGCCGGGACATCACCCCAGGCGGAACGCACCGTGGCGGTCACGGTCAGTCCTCGTCCGGCGCGGACGTCGGTGTGGGGGATCGGGTCTCCTCATGGTGCGGGAAGTGCACGAGCGGCACATTGGGCTGCTCGGGGCTGGCATTGAGCAGGGCTACGGCGCCCAGGGCAGCGCCCACAGCGAGTAGCGCCGCAACGACGCAGGTCAGGGCGGCTGCGAGGAGTCTGTGCATGGCGCGGCGGACCTCTCTTCACGGTTGCACTGCACCAGTGATCGCCCCCGACCCCAGTTTCGTCTGCTGAGTCTGGAAGGGCATTGACGAGCTGTCAAGAGTTCGCCTACGGTCACCGGCCCAGACAAGTGTTACTCACTGTCTTCACATCTCGTACGAACGGGCACTACACCCTCCGGGAGCACCCGCCATGCGCCGTTCCGCCTCACCTCTCTCGCTGATTCTCCTCGGGCTGGGCGTGTTTCTGCTGGTCCTGGGCCCGCTGCTGGCCTGGTACGTGGAACCGCGGGCCAAACGCACGCCGATCGACGTGGAGCAGACCACGGTCTTTTCCGGGCGTGGCAGCTACTTCGACCAGCAGGCGCTCAAGACCCAGGACGACCAGCGGCTCACCATCACCCGGCGGGTGATGGGCAATGTCTCGGAAAGCGAGAAAAACGGGGTCGCCGTCTGGGACGTATCGACCACCATCGACAATCCGCAGACCCTGAAACGGGAGGATCCACGCAAATCATTTCAGTGGTCCACCGAGCGCTGGGTCACCGACCGGAAGACCAACGCCCCGGTGCACTGCTGCGAGGAGGCTCCCCAACCCTTCGCCGGTGAGGCGTACCTGAAGTTCCCCTTTGATGTGCAGGAGCGGAGTTACCGCTGGTGGGACGGCACGCTGAAGGACACCGTGGCGCTCCGCTACCAGGGCCGGACGAAGGTACGGGGCTATGAGGGCCTGCGCTTCACGGGCACCGTGAAACCCACCAAATCGGGCACCAGGCAGGTGCCCGGGCGGCTGGTCGGAGTAGACCGGCCGCAGGTGATGGCCGAGGAGTGGTACTCCAACTCCGGCATCGAGCTCATCGTCGACCAGCGCACCGGCCGGATCCTCAGGGCCACCATCGGGCCGAAGGTGACCCTGCGCGCACCGGGCAGCGACAAGGACGCCCAGGTGCTGCTGGCGAGCGACAAGATCGCGTTCACCCCGGAGACCCAGCGCAAGCAGGTCGACCAGGCCAAGGCCGACAGCCGCAAGCTCCAACTGGTCGGCGAGACGGTGCCGATCGGCGGCGGCGCGGCCGGGGCGGCACTGGCCATCGTGGGCGGGGCGCTGGTCGTACGCGGGAAGCGGGTGAGCCTGCGTGGACGGCCCCGCACCGGGTGATCTTGGCGTGAAGTGATGAGGCGCCGGGTTCGATCGGGGGCCAAATTGTCACTTCGGTGAGTAGCCCGATCGAACACTGCCACGAAAACTGAACGTTCCGTTCACCAGCCGCGCCCCCCGGCTCACAATCCCCACACATCCACTCCCCACCTTGAGACGAGTTGGAGCACCGATGCCCCAGCACGTGCCACCCCCGTCGGTCGCCGCTCGCGCCACCGCGCACCCCGCGCTCCCCGCGCAGCGGCGTACCACCCAGGCCACCAACGTCGAGCCGCCGTCCCCACGCCGGATCGTCTTTCTCGCCCGACGCGACCTCGGCAACCCGGCCGCCGGCGGTTCCGAGCTGCTGATCGACCGGATCGCCGCCGGGCTCACCGCCCATGGCCATCAAGTCACCCTGCTGTGCGGCGGACCAGCGGCCTACCGGGACTACCGAGTGGTCTCGGCCGGTAGTGACGCAGGTCACTTCCTGCGCGCCCGCCGGGCGTTCGCCCGTCAGGTCGGCGACTGCGATCTGCTGGTCGAGGTCTGCAACGGCATGCCGTATCTCGCCCCGCTGTGGCACCGCGGCCCCACCCTGTGCCTGGTCAACCATGTCCACACGGATCTGTGGGACATGCGCTACCCGGGCCCGGCCGCCCGGCTCGGCCGCAAGCTGGAGCACTGGGCGCTGGCCGACACCCACCGCCGCAATCTGATGGTCGCCGTCTCCGGTTCCACCGCCGACGCGCTGCGCGGTCTCGGGGTGCCGGGTGAGCGCATACGTATCGTCCACAACGGCGTCGCGGACCCTGACCCGCTGATGCCGAAATCTCCCGAGCCGCTCTTTCTCGCCATGGGGCGGCTCGTTGAGTACAAGCGGATCGATCTGCTGCTGCGGCTGTGGGAACGGGTCCGCCCGGTGACCGGCGGGCGGCTGGTCATCGTCGGCGATGGCCCCGAGCGTGCGCGCCTGGAAGCGATGGCCGGGCCGGATGTCACCTTCGCCGGGCATGTCTCCGAGTCCGAGAAGCACCGGCTGCTGTGCCAGTCATGGCTGCTGCTGCACCCCTCCATGGTGGAGGGGTGGGGTCTGGTCGTCATGGAAGCCGCCATCCGCGGCACACCCGCGATCGGCTTCGACATACCGGGTCTTCGGGACTCCATCGAGGATGGCGCGACGGGGATGCTGGCCCGTGGCGAGAGCTCCTTCGCCGCCGCTTGGTGCACCCTCGCGCTGTCCACGGAGCGCCGCACGGCGCTGGGCCGGGCAGCTGAGCTGCGGGCGGGCCATTTCCGCTGGGCGAATACGGTCCGCAGCTTCCGCGCCGTGGCCGCCGAGGCGTTCGCCGCCGGCGCTGTCTCCTCCCGCTCCTCCCGGGACCGGCAGGCGGCGAGGTGACACACGTGAAGGATCCGTCCATCCGGAGATCGGTCGCGTTGTTCCGCGCCTTCAGGAAGGAACAGAGCGACCCCGAGGAGTGCTACGGCCTGCTGGCGAAGGACGCCGCCGCGCAGGTCGAGCGTTACTCGCCGCTGTCCGGTGCGACCGTGGTCGATGTCGGCGGCGGCAGCGGACACTTCACCGAGGAGTTCCGCCGCCGTGGCGCGCACAGCTTCCTGTTCGAACCCGACCTGCGCGAGCTGCGCGCGGGCGGCCGCAAACCGGCGGGCTCCGTCATCGCCGACGGCTATATGCTGCCGGTCGCCGACGGGGTGGCCGACATCTGCTTCTCCTCCAATGTGCTGGAGCATGTCGCCGACCCGCAGACCTTCCTCAGCGAGATGGTGCGTGTCACCCGTCCCGGCGGGCTGATCTACGTGTCCTTCACCAACTGGTACTCCCCCTGGGGTGGCCATGAGACGGCCCCCTGGCACTACCTCGGCCACGACCGGGCCCGTGCACGCTACCGGCGGCGCACCGGCCGCGAGGCCAAGCACACCCTCGGCGAGAACCTCTTCGCCGTACACATCGGCCCTACTTTGCGTCATGTCCGGGCCCGCGACGATGTCGAGATCGTCACGGCCCGCTCCCGGTACTGGCCCTTCCTGGCCGGTGCCATCACCCGAGTCCCGGGCTTGCGCGAGATCGCCACCTGGAACCTTCTTCTCATTCTCCGGCGGAGCCCCCAATGACGATGAGCAGTCTGCTGCCCGGCCGACGTCCCCGGCCCAGGTTCACGCGACAACCCCGGAACCCGGGCTCCCGCCCGGAAGCCCGGTTCTTCGGGTGCGGCCCGGTGGCCGGTGTTGTGCCCACCAAGCGTCGCGAGCTCCGTTGCGGGGTTGACCGGAGCGTCGCGGCCGGTGTGGGTGGGTGGTTGCGTAGCAGGGTGGACCTACGCCCCTCGCGGGGCTGCGAGTGCCCACAACTAGGGGGCGACTGTGGCTGACAGCACGCTGACTATGACCCCGGAGCAACCCCGTGGCAGGCGGTGGCTGGTGGGGTTCTGGGCCGTCGTCCTGGTCGCCTTCGTTATCGCCGCGCCGGGGAACATGACGTTCGAGACCAAGCTGGGGGTCGCCACCGACCCCTGGAAGTTCCTCAGTGATCTGGGGCAACTCTGGTCCGACCGCTCCGGGTTCGGCGGGATAGCCGACCAGTACATCGGCTACGTCTTCCCGATGCTGCCCTTCTACGCACTGGCCGACCTGCTTCAGGTGCCGGTCTGGCTGGCCGAGCGGCTGTGGCTGTCGCTCGTGGTCACCGCCGCCTTCTGGGGTGCGCTGCGGCTGGCCGAGCGGCTGCGGATCGGCTCCCCGGGCACCCGGCTGCTGGGCGCGGCGGTGTACGCGCTGTGGCCGACGTTCACCATCATCGTCGGCTCCACCTCCGCCGGCGCGCTGCCCGGCGCCGTACTGCCGTGGGTGCTGCTGCCGCTGACCTCCACGGTCCTCTCCCCCCGGGTGGCCGCGGCCCGTTCCGCGCTGCTGATCCCCTTGATGGGCGGGGTCAACGCGGCCTCCACGCTCGCCGCGCTGCTGCCGGTGGGGCTGTACATCCTCAGCCGTACCGGCCGGCGCCGCCGCACCCTGGCGTTGTGGTGGACGCCCGGGGTGATCCTGGCGACGCTGTGGTGGGTCGTCCCGCTGCTGCTGCTCGGCGGTTACGGCGAGGACTTCATGCCGTATGTCGAACAGGCCTGGAACACCACCAGCACCATGTCGGCCGTGGAGATGCTGCGCGGCGCGGGAAACTGGGTCGCGTATCTGAACTTCGGTGAGGCCTGGCTGCCCGCGGGCTGGCTGATGGCCACCGGGCTGCTCACCATTCTCGGTAGCGCGCTGGCCGCCGCGCTCGGGCTGGCCGGTCTGGCCCGGCGCGATATGCCCGAGCGGCGCTGGCTGATGCTGACCGTCATCACCGTTACCGCCATCATGCTCGCCGGGTACGCCGGTGCGCTGGGCGCCCCCTTCGCCGAGGGGGTGCAGGGCTGGCTGGACGGCTGGCTGAAGCCGTTCCGCAATATCTACAAGTTCCAGCCGGGGCTGGCCCTCGCGCTCACCCTGGGACTGGCGCATCTGGTCAGCGTGCTGGCCCGGCGCCAGGGCACCCGACCGCTGCCGGGCCGCCGCTTTGTGCCCGCGCTGGCCGCCGTGCTGATCCTCCCGGCGCTGGTGCTGCCGTACGCCAACGGGGACATTCTGCAGCCCGGTGCCTTCAAGGAGCTGCCGAAGCACTGGCAGCAGACCGCCGGCTGGCTGGAGAAGAACTCCCCGGACACCCGGGCCCTGGTGGTGCCCGCCACCGCGCACGGCGTCTACACCTGGGGCTCCCCCATCGATCAGCCGCTGCATGTGCTGGCCGACTCGCCCTGGGCGCAGCGCGACTATGTGCCCTTCGGCACTCCCGGCGAACGGCGTGCGCTGGACGCGGTCGAGCAGGCGCTGCTGAGCGGCGGCGAAGTCCCGGGCCTGGCCGACTTCCTGGGCCGGGCCGGGCTGTACAACGTCGTGGTCCGCAATGATCTCGACCCCGACCAGATCGGCTATGTACCGCCGCAGACCGTCAAGCGCACCCTGGAGGCCTCCGGCTATCGGAAGGTGAAGGGCTTCGGTCCCCTCACCACCGGCGGCCGGATCCCGCCGAACACACCCGTGGAGATCCAGGGTTTCTATCCGCGGCTCCAGTCCGTGGAGATCTACGAACCCAAGGACACTCCCCGGCCGGGCCAGGTCGAGCTCCAGCGGGTCGCTGACACCGCCCAGATCAGCGGTGGCCCGGAGGCGCTGCTCCAGCTCTCCGCCGATCCCCTCTTCCGGGACCGCCCCGCCGTGCTCACCGGCGACAACCACCCGGGACTTGACACCCCGAAGCTACGGGCGGTGGCCGACGGGCTGCGCCGCGCCGACACCCGTTTCGGGCTGGTCAACAACAACACCTCGTACACCTACACCCGCGAGGAGCGGAACCACTCCGGCAGCCTGCAGAACCCGGGCGAGCAGCCGAAGCAGATCCTGCCCTCCCAGGGATCCAGCCATCAGACGGTCGCCACCCTGCGCGGTGCGAAGTCCGTCACCGCTTCCAGCAGTGGCAGCTGGCTCTTCCATCTGCCGCAGTTCGACCCGGTCAACGCCTTCGACGGCAACGGAGACACCGCCTGGGCGGAAGGCAGCGCGGGCGACAGCAAGGGCCAGTGGATCCGGATCGAGTTCGAGAAGGCGACCGATCTGCGCGGCGCCATCGATCTGACCCCGCTGAAGAGTGACGGGCTGCGTCCGGCGCCCACGGCCGTACGGATCGAGACCGACAAGGGCCGCGCCGACAGCACCCTGCAGCCCAGTGGGGAGACCCAGCGGGTCAGGGCGCCCAAGGGCCCGGCGAAGTGGCTGAAGCTGACCATTCTGGACGCCCAGGAGGCGCGCCCCGGGCTGACCGGTGCGGGCTTCGCCGAGATCTCCATTCCCAAGGTGCAGGTGACCCGGCTGCTGTCGCTGCCCAACGACATGGGCGGCAGCGCTGCGGACGCTGCCGACGCTGCGGACACAGCGGACACTACGGTGGTCTCGCTCCACCGCGCCGCCGACCCGGGCGGCCTCTCCCCGGCCGCCGCCGAGAACGGGCTGCACCGGCAGTTCCGTACCAGCGGCGCCGGTGAGTACGCGCTGACGGCCAAGGCCCTGGCGGTGCCCGGCAATGAGCTGGACGAGCTGCTCGACAAGGCCGCACCCGGCTCCCGGGACCGGATCACCGCCGCCACCGAGTCCACCAGCCCCACCGGAACGTCGCTGAGCGCCCGGAATCTGGTGGACGGCGATCTGACCACCGCCTGGATCGCCGGGGACAAGCCGGTGATCCACCTCAAGTGGCCGGAGAAGAAGGAGATCGACTCCCTCGTGCTCTCCCGGGCAGGCGGTATCTCTGCCCAGCCCGCCGAGGTGGAGATCACCTCGCCGGATGGCGCCGTCACCACCACGGTCGATGAGAACGGCTGGGCCCGCTTCGAGCCGATGAACACCGACCAGCTCCGCATCACCATCACCAGGACCGCTCCGCTGACCCTGCACAACCCGGTCGCCGGAGAGGAACTGCAACTCCCGGTCGGGCTCAACGAGGTGTACATCCCCGGGCTGGACGAGTTCCGGGTGCTGGCACCGAAGCCGACCGAGAAGTTCACTCTCGCCTGCGGCGAGGGTCCGCCGATCGCGATCGACGGAACGCTGCACGCCACCAAGGCGTCCGGCATGGTAGGTGATCTGACCGGGCGTCGGCCCATCGACGTCGAGCTCTGCGCGGGCGACGAGAAGGGCGGCACCGTCCAGCTCGGCTCCGGCTCCCATGTGGTGGAGACGGGTGTTACCGGCCCGCTGGCCATCACCGATCTCACCCTCACCCGGGGCGGCGCAGCGCTGCGGGACGCGGGCGCCGGTCACCGTACGGTCACTCCCGTCGACTGGTCCGGTGACTCCCGCTCGGTGGAGGTCGGCGACGGCGCGGCCTCGTATCTGCGCACCCATATGAGCGTCAACAAGGGCTGGGAAGCCACCCTGGACGGTCAGAAGCTGACGCCGCTGCGGCTGGACGGCTGGCAGCAGGGCTTCCTGGTGCCCGAGGGCGCCAGCGGCGTGGTCAAGCTCGAGTACCGGCCCGCCAGTTGGTACAAGGGCGGGCTGATCGGGGCCGCCGTCGGTATCGCGGTGCTGCTCGCGCTCGCCTTCGTACGGCGCCGGGCGGGCACCCCGCTCGGCGAGGAAGAGCCCCCACCCGCGCCGGGCTGGGTGCTGGGCGCGGTCGTGCTCACCCTGGTGCTGGCGCTGGTCTCCGGTCCGTACGCGCTCATCGTGCCGGTGCTGGCACTGCTGGCCTGGTGGCGGCCCGGGCTTCTGGTGCCCATCGCGCTGGTGGGCATGGCGGGAGCCGGTATCGCGGCGGCGACCGCGGCGGGTTCGGGCTTCGCCGAGGGCGAGGGCGCGTTCGGTCACCCGGCGCAGGCGCTGGCGCTGCTCGCGCTGGCGGCGGCGCTGGTGACGGTGCCGGTACGGCGCGAGGAGGAGCCGGAGGAGGAGCCCGCGTCCGGGGGTCCGGCCCGGCCGCTGGTGACCGTACCGCCGGAGCCGGCGGGCCCCGGGCCCTCGGCGCCACTGCCGCAGGGCATCCCGGCACAGCCACAGCCACAGCAGCCACAGCCCATGCAGCCGCCCCCTTATGAGGAACCCACTCGATGACCGCACAGCGGATCCCGTTCCCGACCGTGGATGAGGTCACCCGGCACTGTCTGACCGACGATGAGCCGGAGACCGTCCATGTCGAGATCCATCTGCCGGGTCGGCTCGACCCCGGACGGCTGCGGAAAGCCGTCCGGGAAGCGCTGAGCCGCCATCCGCGGATTCTCATCCGGCAGGCAGCGGGCCGCTGGTGGCACCGGCGGTATGAGTGGGAACTGACCGAGGAGCCGGACACCGAACCGGTCTCCTGGCCCGGCGGCACCCTGGAGGACGCCCGTCGCCGGGCCGTGACCGACAATCCGCCGCTGTCCGCTTCCCCGCCCATCCGGATCGAGGTGATCGAGCAGGGTGGTGGCTGTGTGCTGGTGGTCACCATGAACCACACCGCGCTGGACGGCCCGGCCTGTCTGCGCGTCCTGGCCACCGCCGCCGAGCTCTACGGCGGCGCGGACAACTCCCCCGCCCCCGCCCCGGTCCGCACGGGCGGGGGCGGCACCGCGCCGGAGCCACCGCCGGCCAACTCCAACTGGGCCCGCCCGGCCCGTATCGCCACCAGCGGCCGGACCCGCGCGAGTGGCAACGGGATGCATATCGCCGATCTGCCGCTGCCCACCCGGCCCAAGGGCTCGCCCTACACCGTCAACGATCAACTCCTGGTCGCCACCTGCCTGATGGTCGGACGCTGGAACCGGGAGCACGGCCAGCGGGCCCACCCGGTCCGTATCACCATGCCCGTCGACGACCGACCCCGTACCGCCGAGATGCCCATCGGCAACGGCACCCGGCTCGTCGAAGTCACCTTCGGCACCGAGGAACGGGCCGCCGCCCGGGAACCAGCCGATCCCGCCGCCATCGAACGGATGCTGCGCGCCACCGCCGCCCGCACCCGGGCGCTGAAGGCGGCGCCCCGCCCCCAGCTCGGCTTCAGCGCCGCCCTGCTGACCGCACCAGTGCTGCCGGTGGGGATACGGGCCGCCTTCACCCGCGCCCTGCGCAACGCCGCGGGCCCCTGGGCGTCCACCACCCTGCTGTCCAACATCGGCCGTGTCCCCTACCCGCTGGACTTCGGCGAAGCGGGCCGGGCCAGCGCCGTCTGGTTCTCCGCACCGGCCCGGATGCCGCGCGGGCTGTCCGTCACCACGGTCTCCACCGACGGCCGCCTCCAGCTCGCCCTGCGCTGGTCACACGCCCGCCTCGACGACACCGCGGGGAACCGCCTCGGCGAACTCTTCGCCGAATCCCTGGCCGCGACCGCCCTTACGGATACGGAGGCCGCCCCATGACCGCGCAGTCCAGCACAACGCCGTCCAGCACAACGCCAGGCAGCCTTCAGCGGCTGTACGAGGACCCCGGCACCCCCGTCGCCTCCGGCCCCGACCGGTCCCGGCGCCAGGCCGCCATCCTGGCCGGGGCGCTGGGCAGCACACCGGGCACCATCCTCGACATCGGCTGTGGCGACGGCACCGCGGCCGCCACCGCCGCCCGGACACTCCGGGCACACCGCATCATCGGCGTCGACTGGTCCCAGGACGCCCTGCGCCGGGCCAGCGAACACCTCACCGCCGTACGGGGTGAACTCACCGACCCGGGGCTGCCGTTCGCCACCGGATCGGCGGACGCCGTGCTGTTCAGCGAGGTCATCGAGCATCTGGTCGACCCCGACGCGGCCCTGGACGAGCTGCACCGGGTGCTGCGCCCCGGGGGCCATCTGCTCCTTTCCACCCCCAACCTCGCCGCCTGGTACAACCGCGGCCTGCTGCTGGCGGGCGTCCAGCCGGTCTTCTCCGAGGTCTCCCTGCGCGGCATCCACGGCCGCCCCGGTAAGCAGGTGGTCGGCCATCTCCGCCTCTACACCGCCCGGGCGCTGCGCTCCCTGCTCCCCGCCGCGGGCTTCGACATCGTGCGGATCACCGGAGCCCCGTATCACGATGTGCCCCGCCCGCTGCGCCCACTGGACCGGCTCGCCTGCCATACGCCGTCGCTCGCCTCGATTCTGCTGGTGCACGCGCGGCGACGGGAGGGCAGTTAGCCGTGTGGTGGGGTGTCGCCGCGGCGCTACTGGCCAACCTTCTCTTCAGCGCCGGCTTCGTCATCGAGAAGCGGGCGCTGTCCCGGCTGCCGCCGCTGTCCGCCGCCCGCCCCACCCAAGTCCTCGTTCATCTGCTGCGCAGCCCCCTGTGGATCGTCGGCGCCGCCTCGCTCGGCCTGGGCTTCCTGGCCCAGCTCGCCGTCTACCGCACCCTGCCGCTGGTCGCCGCCCAGGGCCTGTTCGTCACCGGCCTGGTGATGCTGCTCCTCCTCTCCTCGCTCTTCCTCGGTGAACAGCCCACCGGCCGCGAACGCCAGAGCATGATCGCGATCCTGATCGCGCTGGTGATGATTGTCTTCTCGCTGCGCGGCAGCCCCGAAACCATCAGCCGGCTCGCCCCGACCCCCACCCTGCTGACCATCTGTCTCCCCGCCCTCGTCACCGGGCTCGGGCTGTTCGTCTCCGCCGAGCGCCGTGCCCGCCGCCGCCACCGGATGCCCACCGCCGGGGTCCCTTACGGCGTCGCCGTCGGCTTCCTCTACGGCGTCAGCTCGCTCGCCATCAAGGGCGTCGCGGGCCTGCTCGACACCGCCGAGCCCGGCGGCTCGGCGACCGCCATACTCAGCTCGCCCTACCCCTACATCCTGATGTTCACCGGCTCCACCGGGCTGGTGCTCTCGCAGACCGCGCTGCAACGCTGCCGCGCCTCGCTGATCGTGCCGGTCTGTACGACCATCACCTTTCTCTTCACCGTCGCGGCCGGCACCGTCGCCTTCGCCGAGCCACTGCCGGAGGAGCCGCTGCGGCTCGCCCTGCGCCTTGGCGGCTCACTGCTCGCCGTATCGGTACTGCTCGCCCTGCCCCGCCATGACGAGCTGCCCGCCACACCCGACCCATCCCCCAGCACGGAAGGCACCCGCCATGTCACCCGCCATATCACCTGACGACGAACTCCTGCGCATCCTGGTCTGCCCCATAGACAAGGGACCGCTCACCCTCCTCACCCCCGAGGACGCCCTCTACAACCCCCGGCTGCGCCGCCGCTACCCGATCGTGGACGGCATCCCCCAGCTTCTGCCCTCTTCCGGTGAACCAGTCAGCGAGGAGGAGCACCAGAGGTTCAGCGAGCGAGTCGGTACGCCATGACCCTGGCCGCCCGGCTCGGCCCCCGGCTGCCGCCCCGGCTGGTGACGGGGGCCGCCTCGCTCATCTATCCGCGCTTCGAGCCGGAGTTACGGCGCCTGGCCGACTTCTGCCCGCCCGGCGGTACGGCCGTCGACATCGGCGGCTGGTACGGGCCCTGGACCCGGCGGCTCGCCCGCCGCGCGGACCGGGTGGTCACCGTAGAGCCGGTACCGCATCTGGCCCAGTTACTGCGGGCGACCACACCGCCGAACGTCGAGGTACACCACGCCGCCGCGGGCGACCACGCCGGCACCGCCACGCTGTGGCTTCCGCCGGACGGGCGGGGTGACCGTGGCGTGTCGTCACTGGTCCGCCGGGACGGGGTACACGGGACCCCGCTCGAGGTCCCGTCCCTCACCCTCGACAGCCTCGGCCTCACCGATGTCACCCTGCTCAAGATCGACGTGGACGGCAGCGAGCTCGCCGTTCTGCACGGCGCCGAGGCCACGATCCGGCGGTGCCGGCCCGCCCTCTTCATCGAGCTGGAAACCCGCATCCAGCCGCTGGCCCCGGTCCTGGACCTGCTGTCCGCCCACGGCTACACGGGCTGGGTCCTCCCAGCCCGCGACTGGGTCCCGCTGGCGGCCTTCGACCTGGCCGCCCACCAGCGCCGCACCGCCCACGTAGCCGACCACGGCCTCCTCCGCCGCTCCCTGGCCCCCCACCGCCGCTACATAAACTCCGCCCTCTTCCTCTCCTCTTAACGGCGCCCTCGCATTGTTCGGCCCCAGGGGGCCTCACAAGCTTCGACCCCCTGCGCCGGACTCCGTCCGTCGGGTGGTGGCTGAGCGCCGTTGCTGTCGGTGGGGATTCCCCTAACCCGGCCCCTTCCCGAAACTGTGGGCTGCCGCCCCCAGACCCCACCCCCGTTGTGGGCACTCGCAGCCCCGCGAGGGGCTGTGGGTGGGCACAACACCCGGCCACCGGCCCGCACCGAGCCAACCCCGGGGGCCCCGGGGCGAAGCCCCGGTTTCCGGGAAGGGGCGGGATACGGGGACACCCACCCACGGCACCCCCGCCGCCGGGGGCGAAGCCCCGCCACGCGGCGCAGCCGCATATCGGTACAGCCGGGAAGGGGCGGGAATTGGGGAAACCTACCCAGGCACCCCCGCAGCCGGGCGGAGCCCCGCCACGCGGCGGAGCCGCATAGTCGGTACAGCCGGGAAGGCGGGGGCGCCTCCACGGCGCCCGGGCACCAAGCCCGGCCGCACGGCGGAGCCGCAATCGGTACAGCGGAAGGGCCGGGATCGGGGAAACCCACCCCGGCACCCGGGGCGCAAGCCCCGCACGGGGCGCAGCCGCAAACCGGCACAGCCGGGAAGGGGGGCCCAGCCACGGCACCCCGCAGCCGAGAAGGGCGCCCGCAGGCAGAGCCGCAGGCCGGTGCAGGCTGGGCGGCAAGCCACCAACCGCGGCAGGCCAGCTGGCTAGGGTAGGCGCATGGCGATCCGTACCGCACTGGTGCCCCTGTCGGAGATCTTCCCGCTCCGCTGGACCATGCTGCGCCCAGACCGGCCCCCCGAGTCGGCCAAGTTCCCCGAGGACACCGCCCCCGCCGCCTTCCACATCGCGGCATACGACGACACCAACGCCGACACCAACACCGTGCTGAGCTGCGGCAGCTTCTACCTGGAAGGCACCACATGCCGCATCCGCGGCATGGCCACCGCCGCCGGCGCTCGCGGCCAGGGCTACGGCGCCGCCGTACTGGACGCCGGAACCGCCGAGGCGATCGCCCGGGGCGCCAAGGTGATGTGGTGCAACGGCCGCACCGAAGCCCGTGGCTTCTATGAGCGCCACGGCTACACCGCCCACGGCGAGGAGTTCATGATCGAGGACGTCGGCCCGCACTATGTCCTCGTCCGCGAGCTCAGCTGACGCCGCTGACGTCCCGGCGTGCGAAGCGCCGCCCCGCGCCGGACGATGGATGTGTGGACGTCACCATCGAGGACAACGCGCCAGCAGCCCGCTTCGAAGCGTACGAGGGCGATGATCTCGTGGGCTTCGCGACATACACCCGCAAAGCGGGCGTGGTGGTCTACCAGCACACCGAAGTGGAACCGGAGTACCGACGCCAGGGCATCGGGGGCGCCCTCGTCCGCGCCGCTCTCGACGACGCCCGACAGCGGGGGCTGCGCGTACGGGCGCTGTGCCCGTTTGTCTCCAGCTGGATGGACCGGCACCCGGAGTATCGGGACCTCGGCGCCCAGGAGGAGTGACCGTCGGCGGTGTCACCGCCTCCCCGTACACTTCTGGCGTGGCGGGCAGGATCAATGACGAGGACGTGAAGGCGGTACGGGACGCGGTCCCGATCGACGCCGTCGTCTCGGAGTACCTCCAGCTGCGCAACGCGGGGGGCGGCAATCTCAAGGGGCTGTGCCCCTTTCACGATGAGAAGTCCCCCTCCTTCCACGTCAGCCCGAGCAAGGGCTTCTACCACTGCTTCGGCTGCCAGGAGGGCGGAGACACCCTCGACTTCGTGATGAAGGTCGACCACCTCTCCTTCTCCGAGGCAGTCGAGCGGCTGGCCGCCCAGGCCGGGATCACCCTGCGCTACGAGGAGGGCGGCTACGGCCGCGCCAGCCAGCAGGGCGAGCGGACCCGGCTGGTCGAGGCCCACAAGACCGCCGCCGAGTTCTACACCGAGCAGCTGGACAGCCCCGAGGCCGAGATCGGCCGGAGGTTCCTCGGCGAGCGAGGCTTCGACCAAGCCGCCGCCCAGCACTTCGGGGTCGGCTACGCCCCGGCGGGCTGGGACCATCTCACCCGGTTTCTGCGCGGCCGTGGCTTCACCGACAAGGAGCTGATCCTCTCCGGTCTCTCCCAGGACGGCCGCCGCGGTCCGATCGACCGCTTCCGCGGTCGGCTGATGTGGCCGATCCGGGACATCACCGGGGAGGTCGTCGGCTTCGGCGCCCGCAAGCTGCGCGAGGACGACAACGGTCCGAAGTACCTGAACACTCCCGAGACGCCGATCTACAAGAAGTCCCACGTCCTGTACGGCATCGATCTCGCCAAGAAGTCCATCGCCAAGGAAGGGCGCGCGGTGGTCGTCGAGGGCTATACGGATGTGATGGCCTGCCATCTCTCCGGGGTCACCACGGCCATCGCCACCTCCGGTACGGCCTTCGGCGAGGGGCACATCAAGATCCTCCGTCGCCTGCTGATGGACAACTCCCGCTCGGAGGTCGTCTTCACCTTCGACGGTGACGCCGCCGGGCAGAAGGCCGCGCTGCGCGCCTTCGAAGACGACCAGAAGTTCGCGGCACGTACCTCAATCGCTGTCAGCCCGGGCGGCATGGACCCCTGTGAGCTGCGGCTCGCCAAGGGGGACGAGGCGGTGCGGGAGCTCATCGAAGGCCGCTCGCGGCTCTTCGAGTTCGCCCTGCGCTCGGTTGTCGACCAGCACGATCTGGATACCGCCGAGGGCCGGTCGGCCGCGCTGGAGGCGGCCGCGCCGATTGTGGCGCAGATCAAGGACGGCTCCCTCCAGCATGAGTACGCGGTGCGGCTGGCTGGACTGCTCGGCATTCTCGACACCCAGTTCGTGGTGCGCCGCGTCGGCCAGCTCGCCCGCTGGAAGCGGGAGGGCGGGCGCCGTGGCAACGCACCGCAGCCGCCCGCGCGGCCCAGCACCACCCCACCCACCGCGGCCGTCGGCGCCAGCGGCCCGGCGCTGCATCTGCGCAGCCCGGCGCAGCTGGTCGAGCGGGAGCTGCTGAAGCTCGCGCTGCAGTGCCCGCAGCTCGTTTCTCCGGCCTTCGACGCCTACGGTGCCGATGAGTTCACCGCGCCGCCCTATGCGATGGTGCGCCGCGTCATCGAGGCGGCGGGCGGCACGGCCGCCGCCGACGGCGACTACCTCCCCCGGGTACGGGAGGCGGCGCCCGACGACGCCGTACGGAAGCTCATCACCGAGCTGACCGTCGAATCGCTGCGCAATCCGGGCGGTGGCGAGCCCGATGAGGCCTATGCGGGTGAGCAGTTGGTGGCCGTGCGGCTCGCCGCGGCCAGGGCACGGGTGGCAGAGCTTGAGTCCGCCGCCCGGCGGTTGGACGCGCAGGGCGCGCATGAGCAGTCGGCGGCGGTCTGGCAGGAGTTGTGGGTCCTGCAGCAGTACGCCACGGCTCTGCGGGAGCGCGGGGCAGCCGCGCTTTAGCGGGCTCCCCCACAGCGGGGTTCCCCGAATCCCGCTCCGCCGCGTGGCGGGGCTCCGCCCGGCTGCGGGGTGCCCCGGCGGTAGGTTTCCCCAATACCCGCCCCTTCCCGGAAACCGGGGCTTCGCCCCGGGGGCCCCGGGGGGTGTGGCCGGGTGCGGGCCGGTGGGCGGTGTGTGCCCACCCACAGCCCCTCGCGGGGCTGCGAGTGCCCATAACAGGGGTGGGTTAGGGGAAGAGCCCCCGGCCGTCGTAGCGGCGCATATGCGGGGCGTGGTCATTCGGTCCAGAAACTGAGCGCAGACCCCTACTGACCCCAGTGTGTCGTACCCCACACTGGGGTTCGGTGCCTGAGTCCTCGGAGCGCGATTCTCCGTTAGTTCCGGATCCGCTCACCCATCGCACGCCGCCCCGAACTGGCAGCGATCACCCTGGAGGTCGCCCCCGTGCAGACCCAGACCCTGACCAGTGCGGCCCCTGCCGCCCCAACCGCGCCCACACCCGGCCCATCCCCATCACCCGCCACGCTCTCCGAGAAGGTCCCCGCGCAGAGCGGTGGCCCCTCGGCCGATCTCTTCCGGCAGTATCTGCGCGAGATCGGCCGTATCCCCCTGCTCAGTGCCGCCGAGGAGGTCGATCTCGCCCGGCGGGTCGAGGCCGGGCTCTTCGCCGAGGAGAAGTTGTCCACCGCTACCAACCTCGACACCCAACTCGCCCTGGATCTGGACAAGCTGGTGGTGCTCGGCCGGATGGCCAAGCGCCGCCTTATCGAGGCGAACCTCCGTCTGGTCGTTTCCGTCGCCAAGCGCTATGTGGGGCGCGGTCTGACCATGCTGGACCTCGTTCAGGAGGGCAATCTCGGCCTCATCAGGGCCGTGGAGAAGTTCGACTACGCCCGTGGCTACAAGTTCTCCACGTACGCCACCTGGTGGATCCGCCAGGCCATGTCCCGGGCGCTGGCCGACCAGGCCCGTACGATCCGGGTCCCGGTGCATGTCGTCGAGCTGATCAACCGGGTGGTCCGGGTCCAGCGCCGGATGCTTCAGGAACGCGGCTATGAGCCAACTCCCGAGGAGGTCGCCGACCATCTCGACATTCCCGAGGAACGGGTCAATGAGGTGCTGCGCCTCGCCCAGGAGCCGGTCTCGCTGCAGGCCCCGGTCGGCGAGGAGGACGATGTCAACTTCGGCGACCTCATCGAGGACGGCGACGCTCCCTCCCCCGTGGAGTCCGCCGCCTTCCTTCTGCTGCGTGAACACCTGGAGGCCGTCCTGTCGACCCTCGGCGAGCGCGAACGCAAGGTCGTACAGCTCCGTTACGGCCTCGCCGACGGCCGCCCCCGCACGCTGGAGGAGATCGGCCGCATCTTCGGCGTCACCCGGGAACGTATCCGCCAGATCGAGTCCAAGACCCTGAGCAAACTCCGCGACCACGCCTTCGCCGACCAACTCAGGGGGTACCTGGACTAAGACTTGATCCGCAATTCACCAAAGGGTGAGCTGGGGACTGCACGCGGTGCGGGGACCGGGCGCTCCGGCGTGGCCACGAGGTCGTGGCTCATCCGGGGTTGCTCGGTTCCGCTGTCCGGCGGTTCGGGGAACAGAGGTCTCACGGCGTTGCCGTGGGACTGCCACGCGACCCGACCGCCGGGGCGGTTTCGGGCTCGGTGTGGTTGACTCCCGCAGCGCTTCTTCCAGCGCTTCTGCATAAACGATCTGTGCGTGCCTCGACCTGGTGGTGTCCAGGTACGCGGTCTTCGGGTCGTCCACGTCGCCGAAGTCGACGAAGGCGGCGAGGGCGGCGGATACGAGGTCGCGCTTGCCGACGAGGCCGCAGACGATGCACTTGTGCTCGCGGTCCCGCAGTGTCTTGCGTACGCGCTCGCCGCACAAGCAGTGTTGCGACAGGGCCGTTGACCATGTGGAGGCCCGCACCAGCCGACCACCGGCCGCCTTGCACTCGATATCGAGGGCGGAGATCAGCATGCCCGGCGTGGTCTGCGACAGGCGCTTGCCCCACAGCTGGTACCAGGTGCGGATGTCGCAGTCCTCGATCACGAGCACGGGGCCGTGTGCGGCGATGATCTCCCGTGCCACGAGGCGGGCACGGTGCCTGCGGTGCTCGGCGACCGAGGCTGCGTGCTCGGCCTGGCGGGTGCGCTGGGTGCGGTAGTTGGCGGACAGCCGGTCACGGCGGAACGCCTGCTTCGGCACCCCATCCGATCGGGCAGCACGGGCACCACCGGGCACCGCGACGGATTTGGGCTCAAGGCCCTTCTCGGCACGCCGGGCGGCGCGCTTGGCCTGCTTCTTCGACAGCCCGTACTGCGCAGCGTTCGTCGCCCGTCGTGAGCGCTCCATCGCCCTGGCGCGGCCCCGCTTCTTCTTGGCTCCCTTCTCCAGCCGGGCGCGCTCGGCGGCGGTCAGCGTGATCTCGGTCGAGACCGGATTGCCGCCGTCGAGCTGGGCAGGGAAGGACACGATCGACAGGTTGGACACGTTGCCGTCCACCCCGCCGATCCGGTCGAGCTGGGCGGCACGGTCGCGCAGCTCCCGTACGGCCGTGGAGGAGTATCCGGGGCCGAGCGCCATCAGGTGCGCCTCGTACACCCAGCCGCCCGGCGCGGACGCCTTCCTGCGCCGTACGAGGTCGACCTTGTGCCAGGTCAGCGGGTTCGACAGGAAGTGTTGTGCGCGCTCCCACTGGCCGTCACCCTGCGGGATGCGGACGGGAAGAACGAGGTCACCACGGCGACCGTCGGGGCCTCCGGCGAACACCACGGCCAGCGGCCCGGAGTGGTCCCACCAGTTCGCTTTGCGCATGCCCGGTTTCCCGGCGACGGTCAGCTTGCCCGTGGGCACCCGGCCCTCGGGGATGCTCGGCTTCGGCATCTGGCGGGGCTGCATCAGCGTGTGCTGCCCGCCGTCGGTGTAGGCCATGGTGTGGCCGTGGAGGGTGCCGACGAGGCGGAAGGTCTCCCACTTGTTCTCGGTGGTGTGGGAGCGGGCACGTCCGGGGATGCGGGTGAAGTCGTGCCAGCGGCCGGTCTTCGGACGTCCGAAGCGGTGGCCAGTGGAGTCGGGGAACAGGTGGCGGGAGACTCCGTTCCACACCTCATCGGCGATGTGCATCGCCAGGGCTTTCGAGGCGTGGTGCTTCAAGTGCCCGGAGTCTTCGAGGTGCTTGTACGCGCACCGCTCCAACGCTTCGCGTGAGAGGCCGAGGCGCTGCCGTACGGCTTTCGCGCCCTGCTCGTTTCGCTGGTGGTACGCGGCCCAGTAGGCGTCGACCTTGGCGCGGGCATCCCGCTGTACGGCCCACTTGAGCGACCACATCGCCCCGTACAGCTTCTCCAGCCGGTCAATGTCGGCGGGGTCGGTGACGGCGATCGGCAGCACGATCACGGAGACCTGCCCGTCGTTGGGTTTCTTCCACTTGGGGGCCTTGTTCTTGCCCCGGAACTTCCGTGTCTGGGCAGCCTGCATCGCTCGTCACCTCCCGTCACCGAATTAGCTGACCTACGACACAGTACGTGAGTAGTTCAGCTATGATTGGCGATTAAGATTCCTGGTTTCGAAGATGCTCGGCAAGCGGCAGCGCGGCTCAAGGTGACCGTCCAGCACGTCTACAACCTCAACAGCAGCCGCGACGACTTCCCCAAGCCCGTATACCTCGGCCGCACCCCGCTGTGGCCCGTTGACCGGCTCGATGCCTGGCGCGCAAACCACCCGTTGCGCGGAAAGTAGGTCACCTATCCCGGTTCGGGAAGTAATTGACCTAAGAGGTTGTTGTGTCCGTTCGTGTCGGTGATCAACGTCACCAGCCTGCGGCCCCGCTCGCTGCTCAACTGGACCGGACTTCCCGTCAAAGCGTTCCTCGCCCTGGTCGCCCGCGTCGCCGCCCTACTACCCACCGAGACGGGGCGCGGGCGGCCGTGGGCGCCCCTGCTGGACAACCGCGTCCTGTTGGCCGCCATCGCGTGGCGCACAACCTGACCCACCGCCAACTCGCCGACATCTTCGGCGTCGGCGTCGCCACCGTCCACCGCATCCTCGACCGGCTCACGCCGCTGGTCGCCGGACTCCTCGAACACCCGGCGGCAGCCGATCGGACCTGTGGGTCGTGGACGGCACCCTCATCCCCGTTGAGGACCAGAAGCAGACCAAGTACTCCAAGAACTACCGCCGCAGCGTCAACGTGCAGTTCACCTTCCGCGCCCGCGACCGGCGCGGGGTCGCCGTCGGCGACGCCTGGACCGGCAACCGCAACGACATCGTGGTCTTCCGAGAAACCATGGCCGAACAGGTCAACGACCACCGGCTGATCATCGGAGACGGCGCGTACCGCAGCTACCCCGACGTCATCACCAGCAAGACCAAGAGCAAGCCGTTCGCCAAACGCCGGGCACGAGCCGAACACGGCATCGCCCGCCTCAAGGACTTCAAAGTCCTCCGCCGACACCGCCGGCGAGGCGAGGCGAGGCGAGGCGAGGCGAGGCGAGGCGAGGCGAGGCGATCAACGACACCACACGCGCCGTCGCCGTACTCCACAACCTCAAGATTGACTATGCATAATTACGGAACATATCTTAGCTTGACCGGGCAACCGTCCCCACGTTTCGATACGCCCGCCCCGGGACACCCAAGCCCCCGGGGGGCGCCGTTGCGGGAGGCATCTCAGGTTTCCGACATCCACGGGAAGCTACACCGGTCGTGGTCGATGAAGTGGCCGCTTGAGGTGTGGGTCCCGGGGCACAGCCGGAACACCACTTCCCTGCCCTCATCGAAGGACTTGTTCTTGTAGGCGTACCGGTATGCGCCCTTCGTGTGCCAGATGCGCCCCTCGCGCAACACGGTGCCGCTCTTGGTGCGGCTTCGCCATTTGATCACCGGGGACCACCCGTCGACCCTCTTGTCATAGGCGAAGAACCATTCGCCTTGCGGGGCGAAACAGGCGTGGCCGGTGCTGGTGGACTCGGTGCACACCCACGAGCGGCTAGAGGGTTCCGGGTCATTGGCGTGGTCGTGCTCGATGTGCCCGGAGGCCGATGCTGGCGACGACGTCAGGGTTAGCAGGATTGCGGCGCTCAGGGTCAGTGCGGTGCGTATGCGCATGGGGCTTCTCCCTTGTGGGACTTGGTCCAGGGAAGCAGGGATCCCGGCGTGCCGGTAGGGGGCCGCGGGGCCTCTGTTCCGGGTCTTCGGCTTGGGGGCGGGTGCGGGCCAGCGGCGGAGGTGACGGACTGATCGAGGACTGCGACATCCGCACCTGGTACCGGCTGTGGGGCAAGCGCCTGTCGCAGACCACGCCGGGCATGCTGATCTCCGCCCTCGATATCGAGTGCAAGGCGGCCGGGGGTCGGCTGGTGCGAGCCTCCACATGGTCAACGGCCCTGTCGCAGCACTGCTTGTGCGGCGAGCGCGTACGCAAGACACTGCGGGACCGCGAGCACAAGTGCATCGCCTGCGGCCTCGTCGGCAAGCGCGACCCCGTATCCGCCGCCCTCGCCACCTTCGGCCGCTTCACCGACGTGGACGACCCGAAGACCGCGTACCTGGACACCACCAGGTCGAGGCACGCACAGATCCTTTATGCAGAAGCGCTGGAAGAAGCGCTGCGGGAGTCAACCACACCGAGCCCGAAACCGCCCCGGCGGTCGGGTCGCGTGGCCACGCCGGAGCGCCCGGTCCCGGCACCGCGTGCAGTCCCCAGCTCACCCTTTGGTGAATTGCGGATCAAGTCTTAGGAGGGGCCAGCAGGGGCTAGAAGGCGTCCGGGTGGGTCTGGTCGCGTACGGCCGTGTACTGCTGGCGGACCGCCTGGCCGACCGGAAGGTCCTCGCCGGGGTCGAACAGCTGGCAGGCAGCCGCAGGCCACCGCGGAGGCTCCTGGGCGGGAAGCGTGCCCTGCGCGGCGCCCAGCGCCCAGGCGGCCTGGCGGGCGGCGCCCAGGGTGGTGTAGTCGGCGGGCTCGGGGACCACGACTTGGGCGCCGAAGAGCGCGGGAGCGATCGTCTGGACGGCGGGGAGCTCGGCGGCGGGGCCCAGCAGGAAGACCCGGCGTACCTGAACGCCACGGTCGCGCAGCACATCGAGGGCGTCGGTGAGCCCGCAGAGCATGCCCTCGAAGGCGGCCCGCGCCAGATGCTCCGGCTTCATGGACTCCCGGCGCAGCCCGGCCAGGGTGCCCGCGGTGTGCGGCAGCTCGGGGGTCCGCTCGCCCTCCAGATACGGCAGCAGTACGAGCCCGTAGGAGCCCGGCGTGGATTTGAGGGCCAGCGCGGAGAGGCCTTCGAGGTCGCAGCTCAGCAGCTCGGCCGTGCCGCGCAGCACCCGGACGGCGTTCAGCGTCCGCACCACGGGCAGATGCATCCCGGTGGCGTCGGCATAGGAGGTGATGGTGCCGGTCGGGTCGGCAAGGGCCTCATGGTGGACCGCCGAGACCGATCCGGAGGCGCCCAGTGAGACCACCGCGTCGCCGGGGCCGACGCCAAGTCCGAAGGCGGCGGCCATGGTCTCGCCGGTACCGGCCGAGATCAGCAGCCCTTCGGGGGTCTGTCCGGCGGCTTCCGAGGGGCCGATGACCTCGGGCAGCGACACCTGGTGGCCGAGGGCCAGCTCAACCAGGTCGGGGCGCCAGGAGCCGGTCGCGGCCGACCAGTAGCCGGTTCCGGAGGCGTCGCCACGGTCGGTGGTATGGCGGCCGGGCCGCCCCAGGAGCTGCCAGGACAGCCAGTCATGCGGCTGCAGCACCGCGGCGATCTGCTGTGCGGCCTCCGGCTCATGGCGGGCGAGCCAGCGCAGCTTCGCCACCGGCTGACTGGCCTGGGGGACCGAGCCCACGGCCTGGGCCCAGGCCTCCTTACCGCCGAGCGCGTCCACCAGATCGGCGGCTGCGGTCTGCGCCCGCTTGTCGTTGCCGACCAGCGCGGGCCGTACCGCGTTCCCGCCATGGTCGAGCGCGACGACGCCTTGGAGCTGTGCGGAAACCCCAATGGCCTCCACACCCTCCAGCAGCCCGCCGGCCGCGGCTTGGCCGAGTGACATCAGCCACGCCTGCGGGTCGATCTCGGTGCGTTTGCCCTCGCCCTCGCCCTCGGGCGTGGGATGCGGGGCGTACCCCTGCTTGATGACGGCACCCGTGTCCGTATCGCAGACGACGATGCGGGTGAACTCGGACGAGCTGTCCAGACCTGCGACTTTCCCCATGCAGGAGATGATGCCGCATTCCCGGCAGGAACCGGCCGCGGAGTACGGACCGGGTCTTCCCTTGGCCCTTCCCGCAGCCCGCGAAACGCACCGGGCCCCGGGCCGCCGAAGAGGACTCGGCGGGCCGGGGCCCAGCAGTGCCAGCGGTGCGGATCAGCGGCCGCGGGCGCTGACGGCGCCGTTCTCGGACAGCAGGTCGAGGTCCGACAGAAGATGCGCCAGCGGGTCATCGCCGTCGATCTGCGTGGAGCCCTCCGTACAGGCCTGGGCGTTGTTGCTGGTGAGGATGTCCTGCACGGTGATCGGAATGAGGCCGATGATGCTGCCCACATTCACCTTGCCCGGCAGCGCTGCGATACACAGCTTGTTCAGCGAGCCATTGACCAGGCTCATGTTCGGGCTCATGTAGCCGCCCGTGGTCGTGTTCCCGTACACCTGCTTCGCCTTGTTGCCGCTCTCCGAGGTGTGGGCCTGGTCACCGACCGCCATGGCAGGGGTGGCGGCAACACTGGTCGCACCAACGACAGAGGCCGCTACCGTAGCCGCAGCGAGCACCTTCTTGATCACGAGTCTTCCTTCCGAATCTGGAATGCCCCGCTGCCGGAGGTTTTGACGAATCACTCATCCAGCGGAGTCACGCACTTGGTCGAGCTGTGCTGCCCTCTGCTTGGCCCCCTGCCCCTGATCGCGTAACGCCTCAGTAGTCGCACTCGGAAGCGAATGGAGCAGCGGGACTGACAGCACTAGGGGGGAGGTTGCCTGAGGGCTGGGCCCGGGGCGGCGAAAAGGCTTCGGCGCGCCCCGGGCCAGTGCGGCGGTGATCAGCGACCGTGACCGCCGTGGTGGCCGTGCTTGCCGTGGTGGCCGTGCTTGCCGCCGTGGCCGTGGCCGCCCCTGTCGCTTCGGACGCTCGCCGCGCCGTTCTCGGACAGCAGGTCGAGGTCGGACAGGATGTGCGACAGCGGGTCGTCGCCGTCGACCTGCGTGGAGTTCTCCGTGCAGGCCTGGGCGTTGTTGCTGGTGAGAATGTCCTGCACAGTGATCGGAATGAGTCCGATCAGGCTGCCCACATTCAGCTTGCCCGGCAGCACCGCGATACACGGCTTGTTCAGCGTGCCGTTGATCAGGCTCATGTTCGGGCTCATGTAACCGCCCGTGGTCGTGTTCCCGTACTTCTGCGCCGAGCCATTGCCACTCTGTGAGGTGTGGCCCTGGTCACCGACCGCCATGGCAGGGGTGGCGGCAATGCCAGTCGCGCCAACAACAGAAGCCGCTACAGCAGCCGTAGCGAGCACCTTCTTGATCACGAGTCTTCCTTCCGAGTCTGGAATGCCCCGCTGCCGGAGCAAACTGCACAACTCAGATCAGGAGGAGAGGTTCTTACTGTTCACCCTCGCAGCCCATTTTGCGTATCTTGCGGTTAGTGTCATGAACTGCATGGAAACAGCCGATGGTTTTCTTCGCACGGAATCTGTGCCACACGAATGAGCCGAGCGAGTTATCTGGCACGGCCGTCCCGCGCCCAGGTTCGTACCGCTGTATACCCACGCACGGAGGTTTTCCACGAAGACTCTGGAAAGAATTGAACTCCTCGCGTTCCGGCCGGACGGGGAATCCATCGGAATTCAGGTGAAGCAGTCCTCGGACTGACAGGGGTCGCATCGCGCGCAACGCCGTGCGGCGCGGTCCCGGCAGGGGGCGGGAGAGGCAGCCCGCAGTGGCAGAAGCAGTGGCAGGAGCGGCCCGTCGGCTCACTCCGCTCACCGGTCAGCCGTCACCGACGGGGTCAGGTCTCCGGAGACGAGGGCAGGGGGTGAGCACACAAACGTGCACCGCCCGTCCCCGTCCCCGTGTCCAGTGACCAGTGGGACCGGTGACCACGCCGTCAGGTTTCAGCAGCAGCCGGATCCTGTCCCCGTCTCGTCCGCGGCGCGCTGGTCGGAGGGCGCGCACGGGAACAGGCCGAAGTGCGTCGCCTTGTCGCCGGTCACGGTGAAGTGTGCCGCGTAGCGGGTCGCGGAGAGCATGTCGGCGGTATTACCGCACACCAGCATCGGCTTGCCGGTGTGGAAGCGATGGTGGTCATCGAGGTCGAAGGCGTGCGGATGCTCCGGCAGAGTGCCGCGGTAGACGGCAACCTGCCCGTAGTCCTCACAGCGGTCCTCCAGGGGCAGTTTGAAGGCCCGGATGGTGCGTGAGGTGAACGCGGCGAAGCCGATCTTCCGCTCAATGTCCGGATCGCTGATCGTCACGGGGGAGGCGGTGACGGTGCGGGCGTCCAGGCAGCCGGTGCGCTCCAGGGAGCGGCGGAAGTCCTCCGTGTAGAGGGCGCCGGCGAGGCATTCACCGACCAGGACCGGGTCGTCGAGGAGTGCTGCGGGCAGGCGGCGGTCGGCGAAGATATCGGCGAAGTACAGCTCACCACCGGGCTTCAGCACCCGGAAGATTTCAGAGAAGACGCGCGGTTTGTCCGGAGACAGGTTGAGGACACAGTTGGAGACGACCACGTCGACTGAGCCGTCCACGAGGCCGGCGCCCGCCAGGTCTTCGATATAGCCCTGGTGAAACTCCACATTGTCGTAGCCGAATTGCTGAGCGTGCCAGTGCTGGTGGCGCCGGGCGACGGCCAGTTGCTCACCGGTCATGTCGACGCCGATGACCCGGCCGCTGGGGCCGACCAGCTGGGACAGCACATAGACATCGCGTCCGCTGCCGCAGCCCAGGTCCAGCACGGTCGCCCCGTCCAGGGCCGGCGGTATCGGTGAACCGCAGCCGTAGAAACGGTCCATGACCTCCTCGTGCACCCGGCCGAGGGCCGCGGCGATATGCGGCGGTGGCGCCGCATCCGTACAGCACGCCGAGGTCTTCAGATCCGCAGAGGACGCCAGCACCTTGCCGTAGTAGTCCTTGACCGCGTCCGCAACAGCGGCATCGGATATGTCGACCGTCATGTCTCTCCTGGTGGTGAGCTTGGATGTAAACGTCACGCACCGGTGAGAGAGGGCCACCGGTGCGCGCCATGCGACGGAAACCCGATGGGCCGGTGGGAGCATTCCCCTCCCTGCCGCCGGGACGGCCCACCGGATCGTCACCGGCTGCCGGCTGCCGCGCTGACCTCTGCTGTGCCCACCTCTGCTGTGCCGGCCTCTGCTGTACGGGACCGGAAGAGGCGTGCCCCCCACCAGCCGCCCACGCTCAGGGCCAGCAGTCCGGCCAGCGCGATCCACAGCACCGGGGAGTCCGGCTCACGCAGTGCCCCGCCGAGGCCGGTGTAGGCGAGCGTGCCGGGAATGATGCCCAGGGCGGTGGCCGTCACATAGGGCGCGAACCTGATACCGGCCGCACCGGCCCCGTAGTTGATCACGGAGAAGGGGAACAGCGGCAGCAGGCGCAGCAGCAGAACTGCTACGAAGCCGCGGCGGGACAGATGCGCGTCCAGCCGTGCGAGCCGTCCTGACCCCGCGTACCGGGCGATCGCCGGGCGCCCCAGCCACCGCGCCAGGCCGAACGAGAGCGCGGCCCCCGCGGTGGCCCCGGCCAGCACCACCGCCGTGCCCAGCGTGAGGCCGAAGAGTGCCCCGGCGGATGCGGTCAGCACGGATCCGGGCAGCAGCGCGGTCACCGCGAAGGCGTAACAGATCGCGAAGATCAGCGGTCCCCACAGGCCGAACGATTCAACCCACAGGCGGATGTCGCCCAGGAGTGCGCCGCCGCCCAGCGCCACCCAGCAGCCCAGACCCATCAACAGCACCGCGAGCACGATCAACTTGGCCATCGCTCCGCGGGCCTTGCCTTCCTGCGGGGGCAGCGGTGCGACGGACGCCTCGGCGGGGGGCTCGGACGGGACAGCCCGACGGGTCATGCGTACTCCTGTGTGATGTGATCAATCGAACGCTCCGCCACGACACGGCGCAGCGGCAGCTCCAGCCGTCGGCCCGGACGCGCCCAGTGGGCGAGGGCACGCTTGGCCGCGGCTGCACGCTGCGGCGTGAGCCCGGGCAGATAAAGGCCATCGACCAGCAGGGCCACGGCCTCGGGGGTCTCAAGACAGAGGGTGAACACCTGGCGTTCATCGGAGTGGACGAGGAAGCCCGACTCCCGCAGCAGCGTGGCGAGCGAGTCCCGGGCGCCCGGATTGGGCCAGGGTTGGTGCAGGGCCCGCAGGGTGTACATCACCCGGGCCCAGCCGAACATGCCGGACGCCGAGAGCCCGGACTGGGCGGGCACCAGGGCCGCGAGCACACCGCCCGGGCGCAGCACGCGCCGGATCTCGGCGAGCACACGTGGCAGCGGGGTGAGGACGGGCAGGCACATGGAGGCGCAGACGGCACCCACGGCGCCGGTCATCAGAGGCAGGGCATCGGCGTCCGCGCGGACAAGCGGCACCCGGCCGAGCCGGGCCGCCGTGCGGAGTTCTCCCTCGGAGGAGTCGACGCCGATCCAGTTGGCGTCCGGCAGCGACGCGCGGGTGGGCGCTGAACCGCAGGCGAGGTCCAGCACAGCTCCCGGTGGGGAGTTGAGGGAATCGGCGAGCCACGCGTGAGGGGAGGCGTCGGCATGCTGGAAGAGCCGCTCGGTGATGCCGGGGCGGGAGTCATGGTAATCCCCGATGTAACGGCGCCAGTCCCGTTCGTCCAACGGGGCGCTCCTTCCCTGCGTGCCGTGCGGTGTCCGCGGGGAAACCCTGTTCGGGCTCGCGGCATTCCGTCCGCGACACGCCGCCGAAAATATGTGCGCGGAGGGAAGGCTGGAGCCGTCACGGTGGGTTTCCCTGCAACGCCGCCGACTACGGCCAAGCCCGTCGGTGCCTGTCCCCGAGAGCCGGAGAAAATCGCACTATGAACGCATACGACCTGGTGGTCATCGGCGGCGGAAGCGCCGGTCTGACGGCGGCCCGCACCGCCGGGCGGTTCGGCGATCGCACCCTGCTGGTCGAGCGGGACCGGCTGGGCGGGGACTGCTTGTGGACCGGCTGCGTGCCCAGCAAGGCGCTGCTCCATGTGGCGGCCGAGGTGCGGACCGCCCGCAGCGTCGGGGTCTACGGGCTGGCCGCCGCATCCGGCCCCGCCGATCTGCCAGCGGCGATGGGGCACGTCAAGCAGGCGATCGCGGCGATCGAACCGCACGACTCCGCCGAGGCGCTCAGCCCGTTCGGGGTGGAGGTGGCCCACGGTCCGGCCGTCTTCACCGGGCCGCGCACCCTCACGGTGGGCAGTAGGGAGATCTCCTTCCGGTATGCGGTGATCGCGACCGGTTCCTCCCCGGCGCTGGTGCCGGTGCCCGGACTGGCCGAGGCGAATCCGCTGACCAGCGACACGGTTTGGGAGGTGGCTGAACTGCCTGAGCGGCTGGTAGTGCTGGGCGGGGGACCCATCGGCTGTGAGCTGGCCCAGGCCTTTGCCCGCCTCGGCTCAAAGGTGACGCTCATGGAGAAGTTGGACCGGCTGCTGCCAGGTGAGGAACCGCGCGCCTCACAGGTCACGCGGGAGCGGCTGGAGGCGGAAGGCATCACCGTCCTGACCGGCTACCGCGCCGAAAAGGTCGCCGACGGCGCGGTGTACGGCCCGGACGGCTCCATCGCGTACGACGCCCTGCTGGCCGTCACCGGCCGCCGCGCCAACACCGCGGAACTCGGCCTGGAGGCGGCCGGGGTGGAACTGACCGAGCAGGGCGCCGTCCAGGTGGATGACCGGCTGCGCACCTCCAACGCGCGGATCTACGCCGCCGGGGATGTCACCGGCCTTTCGGCCTTCACCCACCTGGGCGGCGTGCAGGGCGGGGCCGCCGCCACGGACGCGCTGCTCGGCGTGCGTCGCCGGATTGACTACACCTCGGTGCCCTGGGTGACGTACACCGATCCCGAGGTCGCCCGTGTCGGTCTCACCGCCGAGGAAGCGCGCCGGCAGCACGGCGACCGGGTACGGGTGCACTCCCTGGACAACGACCGGGTCGACCGGGCCGTCTCCGACGGCCGCACCGAGGGCTTCACCTCCCTGGTGCTCGGCCCGCGTGGCCGCATCGTCGGCGCCACGGTCGTCTCGCCGCGGGCCGGGGAGACGATCGCACATCTGGCGACCGCGGTCCGCCTGGGCTGGACGGCCTCGAACTACGCCAAGACCGTGCACCCTTACCCCACCTACGCTGACGGGCCCTGGCACACGGCCCTCACCGATGTCTACGCCCGCCTGGCCCGTGGCAGCCGGGCCATCGGGGCTCTGCTCGCCCTGCGCAGGCTGGTACGGCGGTGATCCGCGGTTCGTCTCCTCCCCCGGCGTCACCGACGCACACCGACGCACACTGACGCACACTGACGCACACAGCAAGGAAAGCAGGAAGAAAGCTGATGGGACTCGTGGCGACGCTGCGCGCCCTCGCGCGCACCACCCGCCCCTACGACCCGGAGTTCGCCGAGGCCATGGAGCGGCGCTGGGCTGAACTGCCGGATGTGGTCAGGACACCAGGGCAGATCATCGGCCGGCACGGCGTGGGCTGTGAGGGCACCCACGGCGTCTTCCCCAAGTGCAATCTGAAGTGCACCCCTTGCTACCACTCCCGCGATGCCAACCAGGTACGCGTCGACGGCCCCCACACCCGTGAACAGGTCGCCGCCCAGCTGGGGCTGCTGCGCAAGCTGCGCGGGCCACGGGCACACACCCAGCTGATCGGCGGCGAGGTGAGCCTGCTGCCGCCCGACGACCACGCCGCCACCCTTGCGATCATGCGCGAGCACGGCCGCGAACCCATGAGCTTCACCCACGGCGACTTCGACTATGACTACCTGAAGCAGCTGGCCCTCGGCCCGGATGGCACCAAGCGCTTCGCCCGGCTGTCGTTCGCCGCGCACTTCGACAAGTTCATGTACGGGCGGCGGGGTATCGAACGCCCCGAGAGCGAGCGGGCGCTGAACCCGTACCGCCGGCGCTTCACCGCGATGTTCGCCAGGCTGCGCCGCGAGAACGGCGTGCGGTACTTCCTCGCCCACAATATGACCGTCACCCCGGGCAATCTCGACGAAGTCGCGAACGTGATCCGCGACAGCCGTGATCTGGGGTTCGGCATGTTCTCCTTCCAGCCGGCCGCGTTCCTGGGCGATGAACGGCGCTGGAAGGAGGAGTACCGTCAGGCGACCCCGGACGCGGTGTGGGCGGAGGTCGAGCGTGGCGCAGGCACCCGGCTCGACTACAACGTGTTCCACAACGGCGATGTGCGCTGCAATCGCTCCGCCTACGGCTTCTACGTCGGCGACCGCTGGTTTCCCTTCCTCGACGGAGACGACCCGCGCGATCTCGCCGTGCGCGACGCGTTCTTCCGCCGCTTCGGGAAGGTGAGCTTCACCGGGACCCCGCCCGCCCTGCTCGCGGCCAGGCTGAGCCGCGTCATCGCCCGGCACCCGGGCACGATCGCCATCGCGCTGGGCTGGCTCACCCGCACGGTACGCCGGGTGGGCGTCGGCAGGCTGCTGCGGAACCGTTTCCGGATACGGCCGGTGACCTTCATCATGCATATGTTCATGGACGCCAAGGACGTCGCCCCGGCCTGGGAGCTGATGCAGCGCGGTGAGACCAGCGACGACCCGAGGCTGCGTGAGACACAGGAACGGCTGGCCGCCTGCCAGTACTCCATGGCACACCCGGCAGACGGCGCCCTGGTCCCAGCGTGCGTACAGCACTCCGTCCTCGACCCCGCCGAGAATGCGCAGTTGCGCACCCTGCTTCCGCTGGTCGAGGTCCGTACCCATCCCGCCGTCAAGGAGAAGTAACCCATGCGTATCGGTGTCATCACCGGCTCGGGGAATTACGAGTGGCCCCATCTCGAAGGAGCGGCGCAGCAGGCCGTCGTCACGGACCATGGCGTGGTCACCGTCACCGAGGGCCGTCTGAAGGACGCGGAGGTCGTGCAGCTGTCCCGGCACGGCGCGGGCCATCACCGTCTGTCGCACCAGGTCGACCACAGGGCCAACCTGGCCGCGCTGCGTGCCCGTAACGTCGAGGCGGTGATCTCCCTGACGGTCTGCGGGGCCGTCGACCCGGCCGTTCCGCCCGGCTCGCTGGTCGTCTTCGACGATCTGTACTTCCCGTCCAACCAGCTGCCCGACGGCTCACCGTGCACCTGGTACGACACACCGGGCGCGGCGGGCCGCGGACACTGGATCTTCGACCGTCCGTTCAGCGAGCCGCTGCGCCACGCCCTGATCACCGCCGCCGAACAGACCGGAGCGGCTGTCATCACAAGGGGGGTGTACGGGCATGTGAACGGCCCGCGTTTCAACAGCCGCCCCGAGATCGCCGCCCTGGCCGCCGCGGGCGTCACCGCGGTCAGCCAGACCGCGGGCCCGGAGGTGGTGCTGGCCGGGGAGGCGGAGGTGCCGATGGCGCTGGTCGGCTATGTCACCGACTATGCCAACGGCGTGGCTGCCGAACCGGAGCCGGTCGACGCGCTGCTGGCGCGGATGGCGGCGAGCAAGGAGACCTTCGCCGAACTGGTCGCACACGCCGTGCCGGAGCTGGGCACAGCGCCACCCGCCGGCTTTGTCTACCGGTTCGGCTCATGACGACGGCTGGCGTCCCGGCCGTACTCGTGATGGCGAAGGCACCCCGGCCGGGCACGGTCAAGACCCGGCTGCACCCGCTTCTGGGCCCCGAACGCTGCGCCGCTCTGCAGGCCGAACTGATCCGGCACACGCTGGCGGTGACGTCGTCATACGGGCTGCGTACCTATGTGGCGTACGCACCAGGCGAGGCCGAGGGCGAGGACAGCACCTGCGATCTGGCGCCGTCCGGTGTCCGGCCGTTGCTGCAGCGTGGTGGTGACCTCGGGCAGCGGCTGACGGCCGCCGTCACCGATGCCTACGCCGACGGCGCGGGCCCGCTGCTGGTCATCGGAACCGACGCGCCGACCCTGACCGGCGAGCTGCTGGCCGCCGCCCGTACGGCCCTGGAGGACCGGGATGTGGTGCTGGGTCCGGCGCTGGACGGTGGCTACTACCTGATCGGAATGCGCGGCCCGCACACCGGTCTGTTCGGCATCGACCCGGCCCTGTGGAGCACCGACCGGGTGCTGGCCGCCACCCGCGCCCGAGCCGATGAGCACGGGCTGAGCGTGCGTCTCCTGCCGCCGCTGCGGGACCTGGACACCCCCGAGGACGCGGCGGCGCTGCTCGCCGATCCGGGGCTGCCCGACCGTATCGCTGCCTTGCTGCACCCCGCGGAGCCCGTATGAACCGCGTGACCCGTATGAACCGTATGAACCGCATGAAAGTGTCGATCGTTGTGCCCGTCCTCAATGAGGCGGCTACGATCCAGACTGCGCTGAGCCGTCTGTGCCGCGACTTCCCCGACTGCGAACTCATCGTTGTCGACGGCGGCTCCACCGACGCCACCGCCGAACTCGCCGCCCGGCACGCCACCGTGGTGCACAGCGAGCGGGGACGGGCGAAGCAGATGAACGAGGGCGCCCGCCACTGCACCGGCGACGTGCTGTGGTTCGTCCACGCCGACACCCGGATCGACCCCGCCGCCCTCGCCCAGATCCGCACGGCCCTCACCGCCCCGCAGGTGGTCGGTGGCGGCCTGACGCTGCGCTTCGACCGCCGCAGCGCCGGGCTGAACTACCTCGCGTATACCTCCAACGCGCGCGCCCGCCATCTGCGCCACATCTTCGGTGACCAGGCCATGTTCATCCGCCGCAGTGTCTTTGACGAACTGGGCGGCTTTCCGGATCTGGCCATCATGGAGGACCTGGAGATGTCCCGCCGTCTCGGCCGGCGCGGACGCCTCGCCGTGCTGCCCGCCACATCAACGGCTTCGTCCCGCCGCCTGGTCGCGCACGGCACCTGGCGAATGATCGTCTTCATGCAGTACCTGAAACTGCTCTACTTCGCCGGTGTCGACCCCGAGCGCATCCGCCGCCGCTACAGCGCAGGGCCCCGCCTCTGGCGAAGGGACAGGAAGGATCCCGGACCCCGGCGGGTTCCCTGCCGGTGATGGCCCAGCACGCAGCCATCGCGGACGCGTCGCCCATGCCCGGCGTCCATAACCATCTGAACCACCCTGTTACCGCACCATCTTGGAGACGTCCCTCATGCGGATCGCAGTATGCGGAGGCCCCTACGGCAACCCGTACGCCCTGCAGGCCTTTGTCGATGACGCCCGCGCCCGCGGCGCCGAGCGGCTGTTCTGCCTGGGCGACCTCGGCGGCTTCGGCGCCGAGGTGGACGCCCTGTGGCCGATCCTGACCAGCAATGACATCACCTGTGTCGCGGGCAACTACGACGTGGCGATCGCCCGCGGTGACACGGACTGCGGCTGCGGCTACCGCGACCCGAAGGACAATGAGTTCGCCCAGCTCATCTACGACCACACCCTGGCCACCACCAGCCGTGACTTCGCCGCCTGGATGGGTGAGCTGCACACCGAGCGCCGGGAGACCATCGCCGGTGTGGACGTACACATGGTGCATGGCTCGACGCTGGCGCTCAATGACTTCTGGTGGGAGTCACTGCCCGACGAACAGCACAGGCAGCGGGCCGAGGCCAGTGGCGCCGGCGTCATCCTGTGCACCCACAGCGGCCTGCCCTGGCAGCGGCGGATCGGCTCCGCCCTCGCCGTGAACGTTGGTGTCCTGGGCAAGCCAGCCAACGACGGCCGCCACGACGTCTGGTACGCCCTCCTCGATCTGGACGCCGGGCAGGCGACGGCCGAGCTGGTCCCGCTCGCGTACGACTGGCAGGCCCAGGCCCGGTCCATGCGCGCGGCGGGCCTCCCGGAGGTCTTCGTGGAGACCATCGAGACCGGCTGGTGGACCACCTGCCTGGAGATCCTGCCCCCGGCCGAGCGCTCCCGGGGCCGCTACCACCTCTACCGCTCCACCCTGCCCACCGGATTCCAGCCCGCCGACGACGGCTGGGGACCCAGTTCCGCACCGGCCCCGCACGGTGACCGTCCCGTGGTGCCGCTGTTCGGCAGCCCGTACTTCCCGTCCCGGCTGTGGCTCTACACCAACTTCCACTGCAACCTGGCCTGCGACTACTGCGCGGTCGCCTCCTCGCCGAGGGCCACCCCGCGTACCCTGCCCGCCGAGACCTTCCGCGGCCTCGTCGACGAAGGCGTCGCCGCCGGCTTCACCGAGCTGTACATCACCGGCGGGGAACCCTTCCTGCACCCCGACATCGTTCAGCTCCTCGACTACGCCAGCTCCCAGCTGCCCACCGTCGTGATGACCAACGCGCTGCTGCTGCGCGGCCGCCGCGCCGACGGACTCGGTGAGCTCGCCGATCGCAAGCTCACCATCCAGACCTCCCTCGACGGTGCCACCGCCGCCACGCATGACCTGCACCGCGGCAACGGCTCCTGGACCCGCACCATCGAGGGGATTCGCCACCTGATCGACCTGGGCCTGCCCCCACGGGTCGCGCTCACCGAAACCCCCGAGAACACCGCCGAGGTGCCGGACGTAGCCGCCCTGCTCACCGAACTCGGCCTGCCGGACGACCACTTCGCCGTACGTCCCCTCCTGCGCCGCGGCTTCGCCGAAACCGGCGTCGAGATCGGCGAGGACTCCAGCATCCCCGAGCTCACCGTCACCGCTGACGGCCTGCACTGGCACCCCGCGGGCGCGGACACGGCCAGCAGCCCGGACATGCACCTCGCGCCCGCCGGAACCCCGCTGGAGATGGGCAAACAACGGGTGACCGAGCGGTTCTTCACCGCCCGCCTGTCCGACGGAAGCCTGCCCAGCCCCATCCGCTGCGCCATCTGACCACCCCTGGGAGGGACCGCCCATGCCCGCCACACCACACGTCGCGATCCTCGGCGCCGGACCCGTCGGCCTGGATGCCGCACTCGCCTGCGCCGACGCCGGATGGCCGTTCACCGTCTACGAGGCATCGGACACCGTCGCCGCCCATGTACGCGACTGGGGCCACGTCCGCCTGTTCACCCCCTGGGACCTGAACATCTCCCGCCGGATGCGCACCCATCTCATCGCCGCGGGCCATCCCGTCCCGTCCGGCGACGACTGCCCCACCGGGGCGGAACTCGTCGCCCGGCTGCTCGAACCGCTCGCGGGGCTCCCCGCCCTCGGCGGCCGGATCCGGCTGGGCACCCGTGCCGTCGCCGTCGCACGCACCGGCCTGCTCAAACACGAGCAGATCGCCTCCGACGCCCGGGCCGCCGCGCCCTTCACCCTGCTGCTCGACACCCCGGACGGCGAGGACACCGCCGAAGCCGGCCTGGTCCTGGACTGCACCGGCACCTACTCCCACCCCAACCCCCTCGGCGACGGCGGCATCCCCGCCCCCGGCGAACGCGCCCTCGCCCACCGCATCACCCGCACCCTCCCGCCCACCGACGACCCGGGCCGCTGGGCGGGCACCGTGCTGCTCATCGGCGCCGGCAAGTCCGCCCAGACCGCCGCCCGCGACCTCGCAGCGCTCCCCGGCACCCGCCTCGTCTGGGCCGTCCGCGCCCCGGATCCCCACTGGGGTGCTGTCCCGGACGACACCCTCCCCGGCCGCCAGGAACTCGTCGAGACCTCCCAGGCCCTCACCGACGGCACCAACGAGCGCGTCACGGTCCACACCGGCACCCACATCCAGTCCCTGCGACCGGACGGCGACCGGGTCCGCGTCACCCTCGCCACTGCCCAGGGCCGCCAGGAGATCGCCTGCGACCATGTGATCTCGCTGACGGGTTACACGGGCGACACCGGCCTCTACCGGCAGTTGCAGGTCCATGAGTGCTACGCCACCGGCGCCCCCATGAACCTATCCGCCGCCCTCCTCGCCGCAGCGGGCGGCGACTGCCTGGCCCAGCCCGCACCCGGCATCGGCCAACTCCGCAGCCCCGAAAAGCACTTCTTCGTCCTCGGCGCCAAGTCCTACGGCCGCCTGAACACATTTCTGCTGCGCACCGGTTACGAACAGATCGACGCCGTTGTGGCGGCCTACGCTCCAGCAGAGCAGCCACCCGCGGAGGTGTCCGCGGTTTCATGAGGGCCGCACACGGTGTGCGGAGAGGTAGCCCCAGCTCGCCACGAAGACGATGCCGCCACGTCCCCTCGCCGACCTGGATGCCGGGGGCATACTTCGGCCCTTCCAGTGGAACCACTGGGGACCGTGACCGATCTGTTGGTGCTCGCCGGGCTGCTGCTCGGCTTCGGGCTGGTTTCCGGGCGGGTGCGGGGCACCTCGCTGACCGCCCCGATGGTCTTCGTGGCCGCCGGTCTGGTGCTGGGTCCCCAAGGGGCCGGCTGGCTGACCGGGAGCCTGGACGAGGGGGCCATTCGGGTACTGGCCGAGGCAACCTTGGTTCTGGTGCTGTTCACCGACGCGGTACGCATCGAGCTGCGCGTGCTGCGGCGTGAGTACAGGTTTCCGCTGCGGCTTCTGGCAATCGGTATGTCCGTCGGTATCGCGCTCGGTACCGCGGCGGCGCTGCTTGTCCTCGATGACTTCGGGGTGTGGGAGGCCGCGCTGCTGGCTGCGGTGCTGATTCCCACCGACGCCGCGCTGGGAGCCGCAGTGGTCAGCGACCAGCGGCTTCCGGTCCGTATCCGGCAGTCCCTCAATGTCGAGAGCGGGCTCAATGACGGCATCGCACTGCCAGTGGTGATGCTGCTGGTCGCACTGGCCGCCGCGCATCAGGGGGACATCGGCTCGGCGTCTTGGTGGGCGGGGTTTGTGGCGCGGCAGATCGGGATCGGGGCCTTGGCCGGGGCGGTGGTGGGAGTCCTAGGCGGGCGGGCACTGAACCGTATGGACACCGCGGGATGGGTGACGGCGACCTATCGGCGGCTGGCGGTGCTGGCCTTGGCCGTGATCGCCTACAGCGGCGCCGAGCTGGCCACCGGAAACGGGTTCATCGCTGCCTTCACCGCCGGGCTCTGCTTTGGCTCGGTGGCTCGCGAGCAGTGCCCGCATGTGCATGAGTTCGCCGAGCGGGAGGGCGAGTTGTTCGCCATGGCGACGTTCACGATGTTCGGCGCGGTCATCATGGGCCCCCGGCTGGGTGAGATCGGCTGGCAGGCGGTTGTATACGCGGTGCTGAGCCTGGCCGTGGTGCGCATAGCGGCGGTCGCTGTGGCGATGGTGGGCTCTGGCGTCCGGGGTGAGACCGTGCTGTTCTTCGGGTGGTTCGGCCCGCGCGGCCTCGCCTCGGTCCTGTTCGCTCTGCTGGTGGTCGAGCAGGCGGGCATCGCCCGCGCCGACACCATCATGCTGGTCGCGGGGACGACCGTGATACTGAGCGTCTACGCCCACGGCATCACGGCCGCTCCCTGGGCACGCGGCTTCAGCCGACGCGCCCAGCGCCTCACTCCCACCTCTCCGGAACAGCTCCCAGCCAGCGAACACTATGTGCGGCACAGGATCTCCTGAAGTTCTGAACGGAAAGGACAGCCATGCCTGCCGAGAGCCACCGCGGCACAGTCCACAGCGAAAAGCTGACATTCCCCGGGAGCGGGGGCCATCCGCTCGCTGCCCGGCTCGAGCTTCCGCACGGTCCGCCGAGGGCATACGCACTGTTCGCCCACTGCTTCACCTGCGGAAAGGACGCCGTCGCCGCCACCCGGATCTCCCGAGGACTGGCCCAGCACGGAATCGCCGTACTGCGCTTCGACTTCACCGGGCTGGGGCAGTCCGGAGGCGACTTCGGCAACACCGATTTCAGCTCCAACGTCGAGGACCTGGTCCGCGCGGCCGACCATCTGCGCGACCAGTTCGCCGCCCCGGCGCTCCTGGTCGGGCATTCCCTGGGCGGAGCCGCGGTGCTCGCCGCCGCACACCGGATCCCCGAAGTACGCGCGGTCGCCACCCTGGGCGCCCCGGCCGACCCCGCCCATGTGACCCATCTGCTGACAGCCGACCGGGAACAGATCGAGTCCGAAGGCGAAGCAGTAGTACGGCTTGCCGGGCGCGGCTTCCGCATCCGCCGGGAGTTCCTGTCCGATATCGCCGCCCAGCCGCAGCAACAGCGGATCGCCGCTCTGGGCGCCCCGCTGCTGGTGCTGCACTCCCCGCAGGACGAGTTCGTGGGCGTCGACAACGCCCGGCAGATCTTCGACGCCGGGCGCCACCCGAAGTCCTTCATCGCGCTCGACGGTGCCGACCATCTGCTCACCAGCCGGGCGGACGCCAACTACGCGGCCACCGTGCTCGCCGCCTGGGCCGACCGCTACGTACCGGACCAACCCGGCGCGGACGGCGCACCCCAGGCCACGGAAGGGTCCGTGGTGGTCGCCGAGGTCGGCACCGGGAGCTTTGCCCAGGAGATCACTGCCGGACCGCACCTGCTACAGGCCGACGAGCCGTCCCCGGTGGGCACCGACACCGGTCCCTCCCCCTATGACCTGCTGCTCGCCGCGCTGGGAGCGTGTACGTCAATGACGGTCCGTATGTATGCCGAGCGCAAGCAGTGGCCCCTGGACCATGTCACGGTGACCCTGCGTCATGACAAGATCCACGCCGAGGACTGCGCGAACTGCGACACCCAGGCCGGGCAACTGGACCGTATCGAGCGGCACATCCGCTTGGAAGGCAACCTCGACACCACCCAGCGGGAACGTCTGGTCGAGATCGCCGAAAAGTGCCCGGTGCACCGCACCCTGCACTCGGAGGTCCACATCCGCACCACAGGCGACTGAAACGGCACCGACTCCGCCTGGACGGGCGCCCCGCCAGCATCCAGCCAGGCGCACGTAGTCAGCCCGGCACACCCTGGGCATCGCGGCGGAAGAGGGCCGTCCACAAGAAGGGTTCGCCGAAACAGGCGGACTCGGGCGGTTCGTCACGCATCCGGCGCAGCTCCACCTCCACCAGATCGGAGAAGACCCAGCGCAAGGACTCCGGCCGGTAGGCGAGTCCACCGTGGAGCCGGGACTCGCGATAGAAGGCAGCGTCGGGAAGCTCGGAGCCCGTCTCGCCGGCCGCGAAGCACGTGAGGGCGAAATGACCTGCAGGAGCAAGGACCCGGTCCAGCAGGGAGAGATAGCTGATGCGGCGGTGGGGTGGCAGGTGGTGGAAGCAGCCCGAGTCGTAGACCAGGTCATACGGACCGCTCAGCTCGGTCGCAGCAAGGCCGAAGGCGTCTCCGCAGATGAAACGGACGTCGCCCCCGGCCTCGCGGGCGCGCTCTTCGGCCCAGGCGATGGCGGTCGGGGAGAGGTCGACGGCGTCCACTTGGAAACCCATGGAGGCCAAGTGGAGGGCGTTACGGCCGGGACCACAGCCCAGATCGAGCGCCCGTCCCGGAATGATCAGGTCGCGGTCGAGATAAGAGACCAAGTTCTCATCCGGCTTCGCCACGAAGAACGGCACCGGCTTGGAGCGGTCGGCGTAGAAGCCGTCCCACCAGGTGGCCGCGTCGGTGGTCCAGCGGTCAGCCTCCGGCGCGAACAGCTCGTCCGAGAGCTTCAGCACGTCGTCGATGGTGCGTATGTTCCGGTCCATCCGGCCCCCTTTCACCGTGGGAGACGGTACGGCCGAACCTCGCAAGTGCCCAGCTGAGGCCACATGACGCAATGGCCCAGACAGGCGTTGACACGGCTTGGACGACGGCGGAGGGCATCCACCCACGGCCGTGCACACTCGATCACCCATGCCCCCACCGAAGGCCGCTGCGGCGGCCTTCCCGGCGATGCTCAAGCAGGTTCTTTTAAGCGATTCACCGGACACTCCCGACGCGCCGTGCCCATCCGCGCGATCTCTAACTTACTGGCCTTGGGAATACGGGTGGTTTGCGCGGCGCATCAGCACAAGGCACAGCAGGGCCGGTGCCATTGCGGCCAGTAGGTAGAGGTGCAGGTTTTTACTAGTCGCGATCTCTAGGTAGTCCGGCAGCTGTCCAGCTCTGGCTACGCTGATGAGCCACGCCAGTGCAGGAAGCAGGACGGTGGCCAAGGCGATATGGGCGCCCCGTCGCGCGGTAATTCTGCCCTTGGCCGGGCTGCTGGCCATCCGGACTGCGCCGATGATTAGCACGATGCCGGAGATGAGGAACAGCGCGACCAGAAAGCCGCTCTTTCCGGAGGCCGCAATGGCGCCGAAGGCGAGGTACCACAGGCCAGTGAGAGCGGCTGCGATGCGGGGCATGTAGCCCTCCTTCTGTCCGTTTTCGACATGTACAACACGGCAGGGCCGGATACCCGCGATCCCGTCCCACACTTGTCCTGCAGTCTGGTCAGCGCTTGAGTTCGTCCAGTTCGACTTCCTGGATCTCGGTCGTCCGGCCGGCCTCGTCGGTGATGACCCCCCGCTTGCCCTCACCCGGCCCGCCCTGAGGGTCGGCCTCGTCCGGCTTCCCGGGCGCCCCAGGCCGCTTATTGATCACGACGGGCTTTCAACGGCGCGGTGAGCGCCCGAAGAGCACCAAGATGCGAGGCAAGAGAACGAGGCCCGACGATCCAGTCGATCAGGCGTGGGCCTCCTCACCGTGACTGAGGAGGCCCACGCCACATCGCAGGGCAGATGATCAACCGTTCCTCAGCCCAACGGATCAAGCCCACCCATACGAAGGCCATGGACAAACGATATCCAGGCAGCTGTGGGGACCAGAAGCGCGGGGCCGGTCTGGTCTTTCGAGTCTCGGATGCCAACTTGGCTGGACAGATCCACAATCTCAATGCAGATGTTGCCTGTGTCTCCGCTGTAAGAGGACTTAAACCAGGCGTCTTCGGGAGCCAGTTCATCGGCTCGGATGCCGGTGGTCATTTGGCCTCTCCCTACCCGTCAGTCGACCAGCCCGGGGTCGAAACGGCCTGTACGGACATCGTTCACAAAGGAGTCCCATCCGGACGCACTGAACAGGAGGGCGGGGCCCTGCTTGTCTTTCGAGTCACGAACGCCGATCCCGTTGTGCCCGGTGCGGATCAGGTTCGCCACCTCGACGCAGGCTTCAGTCCCTTCTTGCGAGTACGAAGACTTGAACCAGCTCTTCTCGTCCGCAAGCTTTGGGGCCGTCAGTTTCATGTCCACAACTCTCGCTCTAGTTCCTGCAGGAATCTGGGCGTTTCCGTGGGAGCAAGCGCCCCTTTGCACAGGGACTCGAATCGGCGCTGGTAGCGCCATACGTCCGTGTCCCTGGACATCACAGTCATCGACGATCCACCATCAATCTGAACCAGCGGATCCAGGCTGTTGTCGAACTCCAGCATGGTGAAGTTCTCTTCGGCCAGGTACGTCGACAGGTTCTGAGGGATGATCTGGACCTCGACGTGGTCCATGGAGCAAAGTCTCTTGATCTCCGCGTACTGATCGTGCATCACTTCGGCGTCGCCGCGCACACGCCGCAGAACAGCTTCGTCCAGGACGACCTGAAGCTCCACAGGACTATCTTCTCGGAGGATCAGGTCTTTACGCTCCATACGGATTCGGACATTGCGCTCCACGAACTCCGTCGTCCGCTCTTCAGCAGTCCTCGCGCTGTTGAACAGCGCCCGAGCGTACCGCTCGGTCTGCAGCAGGCCGAGCACGTTGTTGCGTTGCCATGCTCTGAGACGCACCGCCTCACGTTCCAGGCCAAGGTAGTAGGGCATCCCGGACGGCATCACATGCCGGTACGAGGTCCAGGGCTCACGACTCAGCGAGTCACGCTGGAGATCCAGGAGCTCTTTACGGTCGTCAGGGTCGGTGATGCCGTACCGGTCCAGAAGGTTCTCCAGGTCAGCGAGCCGAGGCAGCGGGATGTCACCCTTCTCCACTCGCGTGAGCTTTGACCTGGAGAACCCCAATTCCTCGGAGACTCCTTCGGCTGTCAGGCCACGGCCCTCCCGCAGCGTCCGAAGCTCTTTACCTAGCAGGATGCGCTGGAACGTCGCACCGCGACGTGCTGCCACGTGTCCCCCAACTTCACTGTTCCATCTATCACTTCGATGCCCCCGTCGGCCGACGCAAGGCTTGTGTGGGGAGTCTGGCACGTTCTGCTTTCCGTGCACTACCCCCTGTCCGGTAACTGGCATGTGCCAATTCCCCTTCTTTGGTGCGTTCTATTGAACGTTAACTGTGACGTGCGGCACGGTGGCTCTACTCGCCCAAGCGCAGGTGGCGGTGGCAGCGGCACGGGCTGACATCCCGTTGGCCGCTTCCAGCGTCTCCGCCGTCGACCGCTCGGCAACCAGCCAACCTCCCACTACTAGGAGGGCGTTGTGATGTCCGTTACGCCAACTCCGCTGCGCACCCACGTATCAGTCACAGCAGCACTAAGACGCGTACGGGAACTACGCCATGTCGGAGCAGCGTGCGTCCAGCAGTGGCATCTGAGTGAGGTCGTGGACGTCGACACGGTGAAGCTGCTGATCAGCGAACTTGTATCCAATGCGATCGTGCACGGCCACGGTGACGACGCGGTCAGCCTGGTGCTCAGCTACTCCGCGATCAACAGGGAACTGCGTATCGAGGTCCACGAGGGCGGCATCCCAGATGGCGAGCATAGGCCAGTGCTGCTGGAGCCTGCGGATGACGACGAATCAGGCCGTGGGCTGCTCCTGGTGTCACAGCTCGCGCAGAAGTGGGGCCGCACTGGCACGTGTACTTGGTGCACCCTCCCCGTGCCATGCCCTGCTGCCCTCGCACACCAGCCGGGGGAAGGGGAGCGATGCACCGCAGCGTGACTTCCCCGTCTTCCGCTGACACCCGGACCGGCTGGTGGTGCCAGGTCATCACCTACGCGTCTGACATCGACGGCGCCTCCGCGCGAGTACAGTCCCGCGTCGCCCTCACCCCCGAGCGCGCCTTGGTCTGCCTGCGCATCGCGGTCCGCGTCCTGCTCCACGGGTTCGACCCGAAGGATTTCCAGCGCGCGTTCTGGTGGCTTGAACACGGGTAGTGGGAAGCGGTCGCCCAGCTCCGTGCGCACGGTGAGCACGCCTTCGAAGCGGGGGCAGGGACAACCCGTATCCAGTGGTCGGCCCGGCCCGTCCTACTCCTCCCGTTCGCACTCAGCTCCGGGCCGCCCGGTCCGTGCTCTGAGCCTGCCCTGTGCCGGTGCACTGCCCCTGACCACGATTGTGAACGCAGCCATGGTTGACCGAATTCGCATGCTGGCCCGGTGCGAGCTCTGCGGCTGCCTGGTCGACTCAGCCACGCTGCGCGTACGGGGCATCTCGCATCCTGTCGACCAGGGCGGGCAGCACCGGTTCACCCTCCTGGCGTGCGAGGACTCAGCAGCTTGCTACCTGCGCACCCAGTCCCCCGACCACTGGCGCAGCGTCGGAGTCACCACACTCGGGGGCCGACCTGCAGTGGGCGCGGGCACAACCACCCCTCCCAACGCCGCTCAAGGAGAGATGCAATGACAACGACCAGCGACGGGACACTGAACGCCCACCAAGACGCGCAGCTCGCCGTACTGATCCGGAAATGGCTCGAAGGCGAGGACCAGAGCGTCCCGGTCGGACGCTGGTGGGACATCGTCGTAAGCCGGTCCGGCGTCCCCGGCAACCTGGTCCTCCAGCACATGGACACCATGCAGCCTGGTGGCTGCGGCCCTTTCATCGCTGATCCCGAAGGGGACACGCTGTTCTGGCTGGTCCCTCCCGGCACCATCAAGAGCTGGATGAACGAGCACGGCCTGTGCTTCGCGGGAGGAACCAAGGCCACTCTCCCGCCCGTAGACAAGCGCCGCCCGCCCGGCCCGTACTGGCTGCGGCCCCTGGACGGCAGCCGCTTGGTCGACCCTGACCTGCTCCACAGAGCTCTGATCGCCATGACCCCCACTGCACCGCCCTCGAGGGAGGGGACACAACTTAAGGGCCCTGAACTCCCGCCTCATAACACCCACCATGGAGTAGTCGCATGACTACACTCCGAGAAATGAACGCCACCGATACCGTCCACAAGACCACTCAAGCTGACGCTTTGCGTGGGGAGTTGGTTGACCAGGTCATTTCATGGCGCATCGAACTGGGCAGGTGTGTCGAGCGAGGTGGAGGCCGCGCTCCGCACGGTACCCAGGCACCTCTTCCTCCCGGGGGTGCCGCTTGAGGAGGCATACGCCAACAAGGCTGTTATCACGAAACGGGATGAGCATGGCATCGACATCAGCTCGGTCTCGGGGCCGGGGATCATCGCCTTCATGCTGGACCAGCTCCGGATCGAGCCTGGCCACCGGGTGCTGGAGATCGGCAGCGGTGGCTACAACGCCGCACTGCTGAAGGAACTGGTCGGCCCAGACGGCGACGTCACCACGATCGACATCGAGCAGGAGGTCATCGACCGCACGAACAAGGGTCTCGCGGCAGCGGGCTACCAGGATGTACGTGCACTCCGAGCGGATGGCGAGTTCGGCGCCAAGGAGTTCGCGCCGTTCGACCGAATCATCGTAACGGTCGGCTCGTGGGACATCCCCCCGTCCTGGGTGAACCAGCTCACCGAAGGCGGTCGGCTCGTGGTCCCCCTCCGCCTGCGCGGTCAGACCCGCTCCATCGCATTCGAGCGCAAGGGCAAGCATCTGACCAGCCGGGATTACGAGCTGTGCGGCTTCGTGCCGATGCAGGGAGCCGGGGAGAACAGGGAGCCACTGGTCCTTCTCCACGGAGAAGAGGTCGGCCTCCGGGTGGACGACGGGCAATCAGTCAACCCCGAGCTTCTGAGCCAGGCTCTGCTTCAGCCGAGGGCCGAGGCATGGTCGGGCGTGACCGTCTCCCGCAAGGAACCGTTCAGTGACCTCTACCTGTGGCTCGCCACCGCCGTCCCGAGGTTCTGCCGCCTGGTGGCACAGAAGTCGGCCCTTGAGAAGGGTCTGCTCCCTCGGTCGTACCGTCCTCCGGTGATCTTCGACGATGACAGCTTCGGCTACCTCGCCTTGCGGCCATGTGACGTGGAGAAGTCAACGTTCGAGTTCGGTGTGTACGCCCATGGTCCAAGCGCCGAGAAGATCGCCAAAGAGTACGCCGGACAGATCCAAGTGTGGGACCGCGACCACCGGTCCGGCCCCGGGCCGCGCTTCGCGGTGCATCCGGCGGGGACGCCGGACGACCAGCTGCCTGACGGCCGTGTCATCGACAAACGGCACACGCGGGTCACGATCTCCTGGCCCTGACTGGCAGCACAAGCAGGCATGTGGATCAATGGCGGCGCTTGCTGGAGCAGGTGTGGGGTGATGCTTCCATCGCGGAAGCAATCGAGGTCGCCAGCCCCTTCCTCGCGCGCCGCGTCCAGAAGTTATGCGACGGTTCCCCCCAGACACCCCGCCAGGTGCGCCGCATGGCGATGTCGGTGGCGCGGTACCTGCTGCGGACGACGAGCCGAGCGACGCCGTTCGGCCTGTTCTCCGGAGTGATCCCGGTCGGCTTCGGCCGAAGGCTCACGGTGGGGTGGGGCGGTGATCACCGCGCGGTGGCGCGGGCCGATGCATCGTGGCTGGCGGAGGTAGTCAGCGATCTGGAAGCGTGCATCGAGCTACTGCAACGGCTGCCGGTCGTGATGAACAATCTGTGCTTCGTGCGAGGCGGGAGGCTGGTGGTGCCCTGCCAGCAGCAGCCTCCCGGCGCATCCGGACGGGCTGCCCCGGCTGAGGTGTCCGTGCGTCACACCAGAGTTGTCGGGGAGAGGTCGACGGCGTCCACCTTGGAAAAGGGACGACCTGTAGGGCGCCGACAACACCCACTGCTCGGCGCGCTGCTCGTATGGTGTGGCTTGGGCCGGGAACGTTCCTTGCGAGGGCTGGGCCAAGTGCGCTCGGGCCTTGGGGCTGTTCCGTTCGCCCTGGGGTGTCTGGACGCCGGGACCTACCATTGGAGTACAGCGGCCTGAGCGAACGCACTGGGGTGATCGTGAGCAACTGGGCAGACCTTACGAACGGCAAGCGCATCAAGCACCTACGGGGCTCCGATCTGACACAGCAGGGGCTTGCCGATGCCGCAGGGTTGTCCCTCGCCCTGGTGCAGAAAGCCGAGCAGGACCGCGGCGATTTGTCCGTCGGTTCGCTGCTCAAGCTCGCCCATGCGCTGAACACAGACGTATCCGTGATCCTGGGCCAGCAGGCACCGCGCCGGGGAATGGACCAGGGCGACCGCGCCGCGCTGCGCCGACTCTCCGACGCTGTGCACGAGAGCGCCCTCGGCGAGTGGGAAGGCATCGACGACCCGAGCACCGTCGGGGAACTGGGCGAGGCCCGCGACCGTGCGTGGGATGCCTACTGGGCGAGCGACACGGCGACGGTGAGTAGCTACGCCTCGAAGGTCCTCATGGAAGGGCAGGTCAGGTACGCCAGTGCCACCGGCAGCGAGCGTGAGCAGTTGGGATCGATCCTGGCGAGCACGTACCGCGTGGCCGCGTCGTGCTCGAACGGATTCGGGCAACGTGACCTTGCGTTGAGCGCGCTCACGTCGGCGAAGTACCTTGCGAAGGACGTTGACGACCCTGTGATGACGGCACTACTTGAGTCCACGCTGTCATGGGTCTACCTGCGCGGCGCCAAATTGCCCCGCGCCGTGGCCGTGGCCGAGCGAGCGGCACTGGCGATCGAGCCGTCGTTCAGCAACGGGTCTCGCCCACAACTGCTCGCGTACGGGCGCCTGATGATCTCCGCGGCCGTGGCGGCGTCGAGGCGCGAGGACGAGAGCGCGGCCGACGACTACATCTCTCAGGCGCACGCCGCGGCGGCGAGGCTCGGCCGGGATGAGAAGCTGTTCGGGACCAGCTTTGGCCCAACGGCAGCGAAGACCGAGGCAGTCGGAATCCACGTTGCGCTGAAGAATTACGGGCGCGCGCTCAAGCTCGCCAGTCAGCCCGACATGAAGAAGCTCCCCAAGTCCATGTCCAAGGTGGCCCGCAACCGCTACAAGCTCGACGTTGCCCTGGCGCAGTGCGCGGCCGGCCTTTATGACCAGGCGGGGGACACACTGATTGAGGTAGGGCTCGACGCACCGGAGTGGGTCAAGCATCAGGCGTTGCCCGGTGTTATTGGGAAGCGTCTTGCGAAGGTGTCCACGGCGCGCGTGCGGAATATCAGCGAACTCATCGGCGTGCCCTTGATCGCGTGAGTCCTACGGAGCGTACGAGTTGAGGCCGGGCGACCTCGCCCGGTCCTACGCCTCATCACTTCACCGTGCGTGATCACCCGGGCACGCTTGATGCATGGTCAGCGTCGAGAGCGGGCAGAGGCAGGGACAGAGTAGGGTCCGTCGAACCGAGGGCGAACTGATACGGCGTCAGGCACTCGCAGACTTGGCGGCGGGTATCTCGCCGGGCGAGGCCGACGTACTCGCCGAGGCAGCGAAGATCGAGCGGTTTCGCTGCGTGATCTACCTGTGCGGCACCCCCCACACGAACATCGCGGCCCCTCGCAGGGAGTGCACGGAGTACGCCGAGGCGTTCGGGTGGGAGATCACGGACGTGATCGAGGAACGCGTGGGGTTGCTGCCGCCGCAAGGGCGAGTCGGGCTGGGGCAGGCCGTCGAGCGCGTCAAGAGCGGCGAGGCTGGGGCAATGCTCACGGCGTGGCGCTCAATGATCTCGTCTGTTCCACAGGAGTACGACGAGATCGCGCGCGAGATCGAGAAGGCAGGGGGATTCCTGCACGTCAAGGACTCGGCGCACAGCGAGCAAGGCATCGCACGGGAGTCGGCGGCGGCCGTCAACGAGAAGGGGGCGGCGCAGTGACCCGGAGCGTATTCCGCTACGTCCCGTTCACCATCGACCAGGACCAGACGGCAGAACCGGAGTACGAGGCCCGTTGCGTGTTCGGCGACGAAGCCGAGTGCGGCGCGCAGTCCGGCACGTACAGCGACCCCGGACCGGTCGAGGAGTGGCAGCGCAAGCACACACAGGAGACCGGGCATCGGCGCTACCGCCGGAACTTCGGCGACTACGCGATCATGCAGCCCTCGGCGGAACTGAGCGAGTTGGTGCACGCGAACGGAGGCATGGCGTGATGTTCGCCCCCGCTGTCGAGCGCCCGTGGTGCGATGCGTGGCCGCTCGTCGCGCAGACCGACGACGGTAACCCATGGGTGACGGGGCCCTGTTGGCTGTACTGCCGACGCGAGGGCGTACGCGTGCTGTGGGTCGGCTCCGTGCACACCCCTGGCGCGACGGGCGACGTGTACGCCTGCGGGCCGTGCATCGCGGAGCTTGACCACATGGCACGCGCCCAGTCGCACGACCGGGACGGGGTCGCCGACCGCGCCGCGCAATCCGCCACGCTCACCGTGCCCGCGCACACTCCCCCGCCGCGCGCGCTGACTGCGAGCGAGTCGGGCCGTCACCGGCTGCCTCGTCGCAAGCGCGACCGCGCCCCGCACCACTACCGGCCGGGAGCACGCAATGACTAAGGCCGAGGCCAAGACGTGTGAGCACCCGCGAACCGAGAAGCGCGACGGCAAGACCTACTGCCGTACCTGTAAGCGGCAGCTCTACCTGTGAAGACTCCGCCCCCTGCCGGGACGACCTGTTGGTGGTTCTCCCACACCCAACCCGGCAGGGGAGCGATCACCACCCCCAGACCCCCGCCCCGGCCGGATCATCCGCCCGCAACCCTTGGACAGGTCGAGCGCCAGTCGGGGCGGGGTCACGCACCACAGACACATACGTAGGACCAAGGAGGAGACTTGCAGACACAGAGCGCAGGTAGAGAGATGATCACGCAGGCCCCGTGGGGGCTGCGCCGTATGGCTCCGCTGCGTAACGGTTCCCCCTCGCCGTGGCGGTACGCGGGCGTTGACCCGGCCACGCAGACTGGTCGGTGGATTGGCGAGGGCGGAGCGATGATGCCCGCCGAACTCGGCAAGCACGGTTCGAGCGTGAACACTTACCCGCCCACGCAGGTTGGCAAGGACGGCAAGGTGGACCCGGACACCGGCCACGACGCCGAGCAGGACTGAGGAGGCGCCGCCATGGACGGATGCCCGGTGCTGGTCTCCACACAGTACGAGGACGCGACCGCTGATCTGGTCATCGCAGAGTTGAACCGGCGCCGGGTGCCCGTCCTCCGGTTCGACCCCGGGCGGGACTACCCGACGGCCGCAGTGCTCGCCGCCCGTACCGGGGCGGACGGTTGGAGCGGACGGCTCACGGTCGGGGAGCGTACAGCCGACCTGTCCACTGTACGTGCGCTGTACCATCGTCGCCCGAGCCCCTACCCGACAGACGGCGGCGAGCAGGCGGCGCGGTTCGCCGCTCAGGAGAACCGGCGCGGCCTGGGCGGCGTGCTGGGCGCGCTGCCGGGGTGCCTGTACCTGAGCCACCCGCAGGCCATCGCGCGGGCGGAATACAAACCCGCGCAGTTGGACGCGGCCACCCACGTAGGGCTCACAGTCCCGGCCACCCTCATCACGAACGACCCGATGGAGGCCAAGCAGTTCTGCGCCGAACAGCCCACGATCTACAAGCCGTTGCACGCGGGGGCGTACGACGTCGAGGGCGAGCCCGCCGGAATCTGGGCCGCCCCGGTCGAGTCGGGCGAGATCGACGGCGCGGTGAGCCACAGCGCGCACCTGTTCCAAGCCCAGGTGCCCAAGGTGGCGGACGTGCGGGCGGTCGTCGTCGGCGAGCGGGTGTTCAGCGCCCGGATTACCGCGCCGCCCGGGGTCGTGGACTGGAGAGCCGAGTACCGGATTCTCTCATATGAGCCGGTTACCTGCCCGGACGAGATACGCGGGCCGCTGGTGCGGTTCCTCACCGACTTCGGGCTGAACTTCGGCGCCTTCGACTTCGCCGTGACGCCGGACGGCGCATGGTGGTTTCTGGAGTGCAACCCCAACGGCCAGTGGGCGTGGCTCGAAGGCGCGGCCGGACTGCCGATCACACACGCCATCGCAGACATGTTGGAGAACGGAGCGAGCCATCATGACTGACCCCCTGCCATCGGAACATCTACGCGCTGACCTCGCGCGGCGCCTGTCCAAGAGCGGCACCCTGCGCAGTCAGGAATGGGAGGCGGCCGTGATGTCCGTGCCCCGCGAGGCGTTCCTCTCGCGCGGCTGGTTCGAGTACGACGAGGGTGGCTGGTACCGGCCTGCGGCTGGGAACTCCGCGGAAGGACTCGCGCGGATCTACGAAGACGACACCCTCGTGACACAGGTGGCCGGGGGCGTCTTCCCCGACCAGGTCGAGGGACGCATCGCCGCCGCGCCCTCGTCGTCGTCCACCCTGCCAAGCCTGGTCGTGCGGATGCTCGAAGACCTGCACGCGAACGAAGGGACACGCGTCCTTGAGATCGGCACGGGCACGGGCTACTCAACCGCGCTGCTCTGCCACGTCGTCGGCGAGGACAACGTGACCACGGTCGAGGTCGACGCCGAGGTATCCGCCCGTGCCGGAATGGCACTCGCGGGCGCCGGTTACTGGCCCACCCGCGTGGTCGGTGACGGCCTGGCGGGCTACAAGGAGGGCAGCCCGTACGACCGCGTGATCGCCACATGCGGCGTACACACCGTGCCGGCCGACTGGCTCGCGCAGACCCGGCCCGGCGGCGAGGTCCTGCTCACGGTCGGCGGCTGGATGCACGCATCCGAACTCGTCCGGCTCACAGTCACCGACGACGGCACGGCCAGCGGCCCCGTGCTCGGCGGACAGGTTTCGTTCATGCTGGCCCGCCCCCACCTCCCGCCCCCGCTCGGAATGCTGCCGAACCTCAGCCAGGGCAACGCGACGCCCACGGAACTGGGCGCCGACGTACTCGACGACTGGACGGCCCGGTTCGTCGCACAGTTCGCCGCGCCACGCGCGCAGCGGCTCACCTTGGAACGGGACGGCCGGACGGAGGATGTCCTGATCGACGTGGACGCCGAGGCGTGGGCCGTCGTCTTCCAGGACGACGCGCGGTGGATGGTCCGGCAGGGCGGAACGGCGCGCCTTTGGGACCAGATCACCGAACGTGTCACGCAGTGGAAGTCAGACGGGCGGCCGTCAGCCGACCGCATGCGGCTGCACGTCGGTCCCGACGGGCAACGCCTCACCTGGGCGTGACCCGAGCTGACACCCCATGCTGCCGCGCCCGTCCGTCGTTCCCCCGTGGCAGACGGGCGGGGCGCCTCGCTATGCGCCGTCGCCCGCAGCGCCGGAATGGTCTGGGGGCGGAGACGAAAGCGCCGCGCTGGGGGACGTGCGCGGCCGCAGGCCCGGCCGGTCGGGGACGGCGAAGCCGCGCGCCGCCAGCAACGGGCGGACCTTGCGGATCGCACCGGAGAGGTGGAGCGGTACAGCTCGGCCAGCGCCGCGTGCGGCAGCCCCAGCCGCAGGTGCACCAGGGTGGCCAGGAGCCGGTCGGTGAACACATCCGCTGCTTGGGGCCCGCTCCGGCGGCCCGGCGTCGGCCCCCACCGCGCTGCTCGTAAAGCGCCGACTCGCGAGCGGCCTGCCACTTTGGGACGAGTTCTTCGAGCAACTCGCCGAAGTGTGCGCGGGAGACACTGGGACAGGACAGGATGGGAACAGGCCGCACGGGCCAGGTAAGCCTCACAACTCACCCAACCCGTACGGCCCTTCTCACGTCGCGGGCTTGACCGTGACCGCCGCTATCGCCCCCAAGGCCGTAAGGTCCGTGAAAGGGACCACTATGGCGAGTGATACTCGGGCTTGGTTCGGCTGGGCGAGTGGCAACAGAGAGGGGTCCAACGCCCATGGAGACTGCGGAACTTGGATGATCCTGCGCGTTCTGGATGTACGCTAGGTCACATCTCGCTTCGTTTCCGTGACGAAGCGGCCCTTAGCGAGTGTTACCAGCACCGCGCTAAGGGCCTACACCGACGAGTGGATAGGGCCCACTGCCAATGCACTGCGATGTTAGCGCGCCTGCGCGCGCCCCCTTCCTCCAAACCCCCGAAGCGCTGATCGATGAGGTCGGGCTGTCCGATGCCGGGTTCCGGCTGCTGCAGGCGATGGTGAAGCTGCCGCCCCGGAACGGGCGGAACAGCGACGCGGTCGCCAGGGGGTTGGGGATGGGTAAGGAGAAGACCAACGCGGCGCGTAAGTCGTTGCGGGAGCATGGGCATTGGCATGCGCGGAAGCGGCAGAACGGGGAGGGGCGGATTCGGGATCAGCGGATGGTGTCGCTGGTGCCGTTGCGGACCAAGGCGGAGGTGGAGGCCGGGTGGGCGGCGGCCGAGGAGGCCGTACGGCTGGGCAAGGACACGGAGCAGTCGCGGAGGCTGGGGGTGCGGATCCTCAACTCGGCTCAGTGGCAGCCGAAACCGGCCGCCGGTTGCTCCGCTCCACGGCCCGCCCGGCGGCGACCCCTGGAGGGGCGACAGACAGACGTAGACCAGACCCCCCTCCCCGTCCCCACGCCAAAGCCAGCGCCGCAGGGCAAGCCGGACAGGCAGGCCGGGCCGTCCGCGCTGACCGGGCCGTTGGCTTCGTATGCCGAGCGGGCTGAGGCCGTGTTGATCCGGTTGCGGCGGACCACGCCGGAGCTGGCCCTGTCGGTGGACGACGCACGGGAGCTCGCGCAGATCGCCGGGCACTATCTGCTGCGCGGGGAAGGGCCGGAGACCATCCGGGCCGTGGTGGTGCAGGGGCTGCCGCCCGAAGGGGTGCGCTCGCCCAGAGGGTTTGTACGGCAACGGCTGCTGCGGTACCTGCCGCCCCTGCCCGCCTGGGCAAAGCCGGACCTGCGGAAACCGGAGAAACCCGGCCCCGTCCCCACCGCGCCGGATGTGCCGGTCACCCGCTCCGGCGGACCAGCTGACCTCATCCGCCAAGGACGCGGCTGGCGCGCCGCCATGCAAGCCGCCGCCAGGGAGACATAGGCAGGCAGGCACTCCCAGGTGTGGGCCAGCTGGGCAAGAGAGCTACGCACTGAGCCGTGCGGCGCGAGCCCAGGTCACCGGTGGCTCGGACACCGCGCACCAGCTCGGGATCGCCAAGCCGAGTCTGACCGCCAGCCTGGCCGACAGGCAGGCGCTGCTGGCCCGGTACAAAGGGACCGGCGACGCTGCCCAGCAGTACGGCCGTGAGCTGATCGGCCTGTACACCTGCTGGAGAACTACAACCGGCTGTGCGCAACAATTGACTCCGATCATGGGCGTGAATACTGGGCGCATGCGGAAGTGGTTGCTGGCAGCCGTGGGCGTGAACCTGCTGCTGGGAATTCCCGGTGTGGTTCCGGTGTGGCTGTTGTGGTACTTCGCGGTGAACTGGCCACTCGCCGCCGTCGGCTGGACGCAGCGGGAGCCGACGGAGAACGACGGCATGCTGCCTTGGCTGCTGATCGGTGTACCGGTGCTGACGCTGTTCGCTCTGGTCTGGTGGCTTGCCAACCGCCCCGTGCGTCGCAGAACGGAGCTCGACCCGCGCCTGTACTGGCCGGTCGGTGTGCTCATGACCCTTGCGCCGTCGATCGCGCTCATGATCGTTCTATGAGAGAAGAAATGAAGACCATCGTCGGAAGCCAGTCGAGGCCTATGACCCGGTAGGCACTCCGGCAGGGCTGTCCCACGAGATCCTCACCTTCGGAGGGCAGAGCCAGCGGGCCGCAACGGCCGGTAGCGGCCCGGTCAATCGGGAGGTCGTGACCTCGCCGGGGCGGATCTCATGCTGCTGGTGTCTGTGTGAGGGCGGCGGCTGCCTTGTGGCGGTCGAGCAGGCCGAGGAGCCGGCCTTCCGGGTCGGTGACGAGGATGGCGTCCACCTGGGCCTTCTCCATGCGGCCGAGCAGGGGCTGAAGGGGTTCGCTGGCGCGGACGGTGGTGGGGCCGGGGCGCATGATCTGCTCGACGCTCTTCCCGTCGGCGTCGCCCTGTTCGCCGAGGTAGACCATGCCCGTGACGACGGTGTCATCGTCCACGGCGACGCAGAAGTTGTGGTCCTCGGCCCGCATCCGTTCGTAGGCCTCGGCGGCGGGGCTGGTGAAGTGGCAGGTCGGCGGGGTCGGTTGGGCGATGTCGCCGGGGTTCGGGGTCTGTGCGGAGTGGCCTTCGCGGGGCAGCCCGGCGGCCATCCAGTCGGTCTTGCCGGGCACGTAGTCATAGACGTGTGCGAACCCGAGGTGGTCAAGCCGCCGGGCGGCTCGGGGGCTCATGTCGCACAGGAAGTCGTTGCAGTAGACGATGACGGGTTTGGAGGGGTCGAGCTCTGCCTTCGCGCGACGGTCGAGTTCGCGCAGCGGGATGTGGACGGCGCCGGCGATGTGCTCGTGCTCGTACTCACCGCGGGGCAGCACCTCCACGAGTTGGGCGGCTTCGTGCTTGACCAGTCTGCGGACCTCGTTGCGGTCCGTGATGCGGTGCGTCATTTCCTCGGGCTCCTTCTCGCGGGGGTGGTCAGCGGTTGTGGTCGAGCAGTTGGTAGGCGGCGCTGGTGGCGGCCGCGTAGACGCTGTGGTGCCAGGCGTCGATGGCGACCTCGCTGCGGCCCCACTGGGTTGCTGGTGGTGCGACGCCCAGTGCGGGCAGCATGATGAGTTCGGTGCTCCAGACCAGGCCGAGGTGGGCTGCCGTGGCCGCCGGTGGGGGTAGGCGGAGCCAGGCCAGCACACCGCGTACGGCGCCCCACGCGGTGCCGTAGCCCCAGTGCGCCATGGTGGCGAACCGGACCCGCTCGGTCTCGCCGCGCGGTTCGACGCCGAGGACTTTCCCGACGGCCTGGGCCGGGGCGGAACTGCCCGAGCGGCGGCGGAACTTCATCTCCAGGCTGCTGCTCAGGGTCATGGCCGCGGTCCCGGCGGCTCCGGCCGCGAGCCCGACGCCGATATCGGCGGCCAGAGCGCCTACTCGCATGGTTTTCATGGCGTTTGTCTCCTTGTCTCCTTGTCTGTGGTTCGGGGTGTCTTGGTCTCGAGTCCAGCTCGTCAGCGTTTGCCGTCGGGCCACTGCAGGAAGGGCATGTTGACCACGGCCCCGGTCTGCTTGACCTGGAGGGCGCGTTGGGAGCGGGCCTGCTCGACCTTCCCGGCCGAGTCGAGCAACCGGGCCTGTGCCGGGTCTTTCCAGGTGACCAGGTGCACCTCGCGCAGGGGCGTGTAGCCCTTGTCGCCGGGGGCGGTGTCGAATACGTCGGGCTGGTAGCCCATCGGTCCGCGCGGCCCGTCCGGCTTGATCCCGTTGGTGAATACGTAGACGGTGCCGAGCGTGGCGTCGGGGGCGTCCGCGAGCTCGGGCACGACCAGGACGGGGGAATCCATCATGTCGGTGAGCATCTCGGCCACCTGGGGATCGGAGGCCTCGGTGTGGGCGAAGGCGATCTGTTCGCCGTCGTAGAGTCCGGCCACCGGAGGGAACCGGGGTGCGTCGGCGACCGCGCCGCCCCCGTCCATGCCCTCTCGCATGTCCGGGCCGCCGTTCAGCCCGTAGGTCCACCAGGCGCCGAAGCCGAGCACTACGACGGCGATGGCGACCGCTATGGCGATCCAGGCCTTGACCGGGCGCCCGTCCATGCGGGTGTTGAGCCAGCTCCCGTGTGACATCAGTCCTCACCCCGCTGGTCATGTTTGATCAGCCCGTGTTCGCGGTGGCCGGTGACCGCGTAGCCGAGCTCTCGCAGGTGCTCGCAGATCTCGTCCTCGGAGACTTTGCCCGGCAGGTGGACAATCTCGACGGTGCCGCGTTCGTGATCCGCCACGGCTGATCTGACGCCCTCGATCTGCGGCAGCGACCGGCCGATGTTCTCCGCGCACCCGGCGCAGTGCATGCCCACGCTCAGACGCAGCACGCGTTCGGTTTCCTCAGCGGCCCGGGCGGGCTTCTCGGCTGCGGCCGGGGCCTTGCCGACTTCGGCGGCGCGGCGCAGTAGCCGGCCGGCGAAGGAGTTGGCCAGCACCGAGGTGACGCTGGCGACCATGGCCACCATCGCCCACACCGGGTGCACCAGTCCGGTGGTGGCGGCCGGTACGCCGATGCCGTTGAAGGCGAAGGCCAGCGCGAGGTTCTGCTTGGTCTTGGTGTAGGAGCGGGTGCCGATCTGGTAGGCGTCCACCACCGCGCCGAGACGCTCGCCCATGATCACGATATCGGCGGATTCAATGGCGATATCGGTGCCGGCGCCGATCGCGATGCCGACGTCGGCCTGTGTGAGGGCGGGGGCGTCGTTGATACCGTCGCCGACCATGGCCACCCGGCGGCCCTCCTCCCGCTGCAGCCGACGGATCTGTGCCGCCTTGTCCTCGGGCATGACCTGGGCGAGGACCTGTGTGATGCCGACCTCGGTGGCGACGGCGCGGGCGGTACGCTCGTTGTCCCCGGTGATCATGACCGGGTCCAGGTTGGCGTCCCGCATGCGCCGCACCGCCTGGGCCGCGTCGTCCTTGACGGTGTCGGCGATCCCGATCAGGCCCAGCAGCGTCTGGTCGCGGGCGACCGCCACCACGGTCTGCCCGCCCTCCTCCAGCCGGGCCAGGTCCTGCTCCGCGGTGGCGGTGTCCACGCCATGCTCGGTCAGGAAGGCCGGCTTGCCGACCAGCACCCGGGCGCCGTCCACCGAGGCCTGGACCCCGCGGCCGGTGTGCGAGGTGAACTGCTCAGCCCGCGGAACGTCAAGGCCGCGCTCCTCGGCGGCGTCCTCGACCGCGCGGGCCAGCGGATGCTCGCTGGGGGCCTCCACCGCGGCCGCCAGGCGGAGCAGTTCCGCCTCGTCCCCGCCCCCGACCGGGACCAACTCGCGCACCCGCGGCTCGCCCCGGGTGATGGTGCCGGTCTTGTCCAGTACCACCGCACTCAGCTCCCGCATCACCTGGAACGCCTCACCCGAGCGCATCAGGATCCCCCGCCGGGCGGCCTCACCACCGCCCCGGATCATCGCCAGCGGGGTGGCCATCCCCAGTGCGCAGGGGTAGCCCAGGACCAGCACGGCCAGCGCGGCGAACGTGGCACGGAAGAGGTCCGGCCCCTGACCCCACAGCAGCGGAGCGAGCGTCCAGAACACGAACGCGGCGGCGGCGAAGACCAGCACTGCGGGGACGAAGTACTTCAGCACCACATCGACCAGCTGCAAGATCCCCGGCCGCAGCGCGCGGGCCTCCTCGATCGACCGTGCCACCTGCTTGAGGAACGACTCCTCCCCGACCCGGCTGACCCGCACCACCAGGGTGCCGGTCTGGTTGACCGACCCGCCGATCAACTCGTCCCCGGCGACCTTCTCTTCCGGGATCGACTCCCCGGTGACCAGGGACTGGTCGACCGCGGACGCGCCTTCGACCACCTCCCCGTCCACCGGCACGCTCTCGCCCGGGCGGATCCGTACCAGCTCACCGGCCTCCACCTGGTCGGTGGGCACCTCCAGTTCCTGACCGTCGCGGATCACGCGGGCGGTGTCGGGTTGCAGTTCCAGCAGCTTGCGGATCGCGTGCGAAGACCGGGTACGCACCGCCTTGGACGCGTAGTCGGAAAGGATGTGATAGGTCGTCACAAAGGTGGCGACCGCGAAGAACTCCCCGGCCGGGAAGTCCGCGTTCACGAACAAGCCGAGGAACCCGCCGGCCAGACCGGCGAAGGCGGCGAACTCCAGCAGGTTGTGCTGGTTGAGGATGCCGCGGCGCAGCGAGGCGAACGCCATCTTCTTGATGAACCAGCCGGTGACGAACATCGTCTCCAGGGCCAGCGTGAGCATGATCCACGGCAGCAGCGGGACCGACACCCAGCCCAGCCACATGTCGAACAGCATCAGTGCCAAGCTGACCAGCGTGAACGTCGCAGCCACCAGCAGCCGGTTACGGACCTGGCGCAGCTCCGTCTCCTCCTCCTCGAAGCTGCGCACCTTGTCCGGGTCCCGCACCGTGTAGCCGACATCGACCAGCACCTTCTTGAGCTGGTCCTCCGACACCCTCCCGGGGTCGTACTTGACCAGCCCCTCCTCATGCGCCAGCGACACCCCGACCTCGTGTACACCGTCGATCCGCCCATAGGCACGGCGGATCGTGTTGGTGCAGAACGAGCAGGACATCCCGCCGATCTTCATCCGCAACGCCGCCTCGCCGCCCTGACCACGGCTGTCGTGCTGCCTGTCCTGGTCAACGGTCATCGCTTCACTCCTGTCGTCCATGACCGCACCCGCGGACGGGAACATCCTCCGGTCACGGGGCCTTCGGCCCAGGCAGCCGCGCACCGGGTACCCGGCTGACCAGGGGGCAACCGCGGGATACCGCGCCTGGCCTCTTCCTGTACATGCCTTACCTGCTGCGAAAGCTAGCGCCTTGCCCCGAGGGCAAGGTCAAGCCCGGCATGAGGGTCCCGCCCCCAGCCAGGTGAAGAACCGGGCAACCGGGGTAACCGGATGTGAATGGTCCGGCGGAGAACGGAGCCGCGGGCCGACAGTGAACGGAAGTCCTCGCTTCACCGAATGCTTCACCGAATAAGGAGAATCCACCATGGCCACAGCCCTGGCCCCACAGCGGACCCGCGAGTGCATCGACGCCTGCGACGAGTGCGCGGTCGCCTGCCACGCCTGCGCCGACCAGTGCGCTCAGCAGGCCGACCCGCAGTTGCTCGCCTGTATCCGGCTGTGCCTGTCCTGCGCGGACGCCTGCCTGGCCTGCCTGCCGTCCCTGGCACGGGACGCGAACTATGAAGCCCTGTGCCGGGCCTGCGCCGAGCTGTGCGACGCCTGCGCGGCCGAGTGCGAAGGGTACGAGGACCAGACCATGCGCCAGTGCGCAGAGGCCTGCCGCCGCGCCGCGCAGGCCTGCCGCCAGATGGCGGGCGTCTGAGCCACTCCCCCAAACAGCCCGACCGGCGACGCCCGGGCGCGCCATGTCCGGGCGTCGCCGGTCGGCCGTACGCCGGAGGCATCCGCCATGACGCCCGTCATACCGAACGGGGAACCGACCGCGACCGCGGCCCGGTGAAGAGACGGCACCTCACTCCTGCGCCGCACCGAGGTGGACCTTGCCCCCGGTCCAGGTTCTAGCGTCGCTCGTGACAGATCAGGACCCAGTGTCACGCGGAAGGTCACGGGTGTGTGCGGTAAGGCGATGGGGCCGGACGGGCGCCGGTGGACCGGACTCCTCCTGACGGCTCTTGCGGCCGACGCGGGAGTGTGGGGCGTTGTGCGGTCCGACGCGCATCAGCTCCACGATCCCGCTCGTGCCCTGCAGCACCTCGACCAGCCCGCCCCGGAGGGGCGATTTGACTTTCCAGTCGACTGGAAGCCCTAGGGTCTGGGCCTGGAGGTGATGATCATGGCAAAGCGCCATGTTGAGGTTTTCGTTGCCGGCTGCCCGGTGTGCGAGCCCACGGTTCATCTGGTCAAGGAGCTGGCCTGCGACAACTGCGAGGTGACGGTCCACAACCTGCAGCAGGACGGGGCCGAGAAGGCGGAAAAGTACGGCATTACGACGGTTCCGGCCGTCGTGGTCGACGGCACCCTGGCCTCCTGCTGCACCGGCGGGGCCCCGAACCGGGAAGCCCTGGTCGCCGCAGGCATCGGCCAGCGCGCGTAGCCGGAGGCCCGCGGCGGGCGGGCTGCCCGCCCGCCGCGGACCCGCACCAGGAGCGTGGCTCAAGGCCCGGGAGGGTGGAGGTTCATGGAGCCGACAATGCCGGGTGCTGCGGCCGGGCGGGTGTGCTCGGCGCCTTCTACCGGATGTGCCGTCCGCTGCACGTGGTCCAGCAGGCCGGGTTCCCCGTGATGCGCCAGGAGCGGTATCGCCTGGGCGCGATCGAGGCCTTACGGCCGTCAGGGAACCTGCGTCGGTCTGGAGGCTGAGGTGCGGGGTTTTCCGACTCCTTGAGGATCGCTGCGGCTGGGACCGCCCGCGGGCGTAACGCTCACTTCTCGCGTTCGTCCGCACGTTGGTCGCCGTGACGGCAGCATGACCTCCCATCAGGTCTTTGATGTCCGTCACGGTCGAGATCGTGGCCCTGGTCACGGGCAGCGGGGGTGTGAGTGATGATGCCGCAATAGGCGGCATCGTTGTCGGCGAGGTGCTGGGCACGGGCTTCGAGGTCGAGGAGCTGGTCGCGCAGCTGCTCCAGTTCGGTGATACGGCGCTGGATGTCGGCGGCATGCCGGCCGAGGAGATGACGGACGTGGCCGCAGGGGCGCTCACCGTTGTCGCGGAAGGTGAGGATCTGGCGGATGTCGTCCAGGGACAGCCCCAGGCGCTGGGCGGTCTTGATGAAGGTGAGCCGTTCGGTGTCGGCGGGGGCGTAGATGCGGTAGCCGGCCGGGGTACGCTCGGGCTCGGGCAGCAGACCGGCGGCTTCGTAGAAGCGGATGGTCTTGGGGTTGATTCCGAGCTGGGCGGCCAGTTCACCGATTCGCATACACATATCAACCCTCCGGGTGGCCGGAATGCTTCCCTGGTGGGATCGCTTTAGTGAGCAGGTCCTTCCCAGGTCGGCATCGCGAATGAGCCCGTCGCGTCAGCCGAACTCGGTGCCGTCGCGGGGGAGCGCCAAGGTGGAATGCTCATTGCCCCTCTCCGCGTCGATGAAGCGGCAGAGAATGGTCATCGGCTTGACCACGCTGTCCAACGGGTTCGCGGCCTGCGATGATCCCGAGCGCCTGCAGACCTGCTGCGAGCGCCTCGGCCCCAACCGGATCCTTGGTTCCGGTTGACCTTCCAGCAGCTGGAAGCCATAGCGTGGGCCCGGTAGAGCCGGAGGGTCCGATGGCCGCCGTTGCGACGAAGGCATACACAGTGAACGGGTTTCACTGCGGCGGTTGCACGGACAACCTCGGCAAGCTCCTGCGACGCCTCGAGAGCGTGATCCTGTCCTACGCCGGCTACCACACGGTGCAGGTGCGGTTCGGTCCCGCGCGGGTTCCGGAGGACGACATCGCAGACGGCGCGCAGGGACGCGGCCAAGCGGGACCTCACCGACGGGGCGCGTCTCGGCCGACGGCTGGAGCTGTCGCTGCGCTGTGTCGTGGACACGTGCCCGTCCGGAACCACCACATGGGAGAACACATGAGCGGCCATGAAGTCGCATCCCCGCCCTCCGCATCTCCGTCGCCGGAGGGGGAGGACAGCCGCGCGCCCGCCCGGGGGGTGGTGGTCAAGCTGCTGGTTCTCATAGCGGTGCTGGCCGCCCTGGGCAGCTGGGTGGCGCTGGGCGACGGACCGTCCCTCGTCGAGGTCCGCGACTGGGTCGACTCGCTCGGCGTCTGGGGCCCGCTGGTCTTCACCCTGATCTACGCGCTGGCGGTCACCGCGCTGCTGCCCGGATCGGTGCTGGGCGCGTCCGCCGGGGTTCTGTTCGGTCTTCCGATGGGTGCGACGGCCGTGCTGGTGGGGGCGACCGCGGGCGCGGCTCTCTCGTTCAGCCTGGCGCGGTGGCTGGGCCGCCCGGCGGTGGCCCGGTTCGCGGGATCGGGTCGACTGGCCCGACTGGACGCCCATCTGGCTCGCCAGGGCTTCGTGGCCGTACTGGTGCTGCGCCTGGCGTTTGTCCCCTTCAACACGGTCAACTACGGGGCGGGGGCGGCCGGTGTCCGCTTTGGGTCCTTTGTGGCGGCCACCGCGCTGGGGATCGTGCCGGGCACGCTCTTCTACACAGGTCTCGGCGGCGCCCTGCGCGATCCGGGATCCATGCCGCTGTGGATCGCGGTGGCGGGGCTGCTGGTCCTGAGCACCGGCGGCTGGTGGGCAGTCCGGCTGATCCGGTCCCGTAACAGAGAGGTCAGCGCAGCAGCCGGCAACCAGTGACGACCCGGTGGGCGGCAGTAACGGCCACCGAAAGGCGCAGTGGCCGTTCTCCTCGCAGCCCAGCAGCACGGCGAAGCAGGCCCCGGAGTAGAAGCGGGCAGGCACAGCCAGGCGATCGAGCCGTCCTTGCCAATGAGCGCCGCCGTCTTCGGATCGCCGATGAGCGCGTAGTCCTCGATGTGTCCTGGCACGGTGCCCTCTTTCCAACGGTTCCGTGATGGCCTCTGCCCGTAGGGTGCCGCGAGCACTCCCGGGACGCGACCCGGCAGGCGCCGGTCGGCGTGGTCCGGACCTCATCAGGCCCCGGTGCCGTACGAGCCGGTGGCGTGCGCCAAGTGTCGGAGCGCGGCACCTCGTGTCCCGCGATACCCCGGCGTCAAATGGTGGGAAGATGATTGGCGTGTGGCGTGGGACGTTTGGGCCGGACGGGCGCCGGTGGACCGGGCTCCTGTTGACGGCTCTCGCGGCCGGCGGCGGCGTATGGGGCTATGTGCGGTCCGACGCGCATCAACTCCATGACCCGGACCATGCCCTGCAGCAACTCGACCTGCTCTTCCTTGACCAGCCCGCTCCCGGCCTGAAGGAACTCGGCCTCGCGCCCGGCCGGGCTGCCGTGGTGGTCTTCTGTCAGACCCACTGCCCGCTGCCCGAACTTCCACAGGCGCAGGTCGTACGCTCCACCGACGCACGCCTGGCCCGGCGCTATGCGCTGATGACCGACACCGGGCGGATCGGGCCCGGCTACGCGCTCATCGACGCGCAGGGCCAACTGCGCTACCGCACCTTCGACCCCGGACTGGCCCACCACGAGCAGGAGATCAGCATCCTGACCGAAGGGCTGCCATGAGCCGCCGGGCGTGGATCAGCGCAACACTGGTCCTGACCACCGAGGGTGTGCTGTATGTGGGTTACGCACGCTACGGCGCCCAGTTCCATTTCTGGCTGCACGGACTGTTCGGCGGCGCCCTGGGCCTGGCCGCCCTCACTATCGTCCGCATCGCCACCTCCCGCAGCGGACCCGGCCGGGCCTCACCGTGGGAATCCGGATTCCTCGGCCATATCTACAGCGCGCTGCCGGATCTGCTCTTTCTCGGTTTCGGGGTGCTGCATGTTCTCTGGATGGACCTCTTCGCCTTCCACATCACCCTGCACTTCATCCCCGCGCCCCTGTACACGATGCTTGCCGTCTTCGTACTTACCCTGGCCGCCTACGGCCTGGCCATGATCTGCCGTCCATGGTCTGCCGCTGCCGTCCTGGCCGCCGCAGCCGCCGTCGTCGTTATCGCGCTGGCCTTCGCTGCCCCGATCCCACACAGCGTGCAGCAGATCCGCGACCACCCCGGACTGTCCCTGCTGTGCCCGGTGCCCACACACCGCTGACCCCTGCAGGCCACACCGAAGACACCCGGGGGAGACCGAAAGCGTCACTGCCCAGAGGCGGGGCCGGTTTCGATGATCTGGCACACCACGGCGTCGCCGCCCGAGCGGCGGGCCGTCTCGGCGGTGCGGCGGGCGGCGATCAGAGAGCGGCGTAGTTGGCGCAGCTCGCTCAGGGTGCGGTTGATCTGGTCGAGGTGGGCGTCAAGCATCTGGGTGACCCGGCCGCAGGGCTGGGCGCCGCCGCGCTGCAGGTCCAGGATGTCGTTGATCTCATCCAGGGTCAGGCCGAGGGCCCTGGCCCGGCGGACGAAGCGCAGCACTTCCAGGTCAGCTTGGTCGAAGAGCCGGTAGCCGGCCTCGGTGCGATCGGCCTGCGGGAGCAGGCCCTTGGCTTCCCAGAGCCGGATGGCCTTGCGGCTCACCCCGGCCAGCTCGGCTGCCTTTCCCACGGTCACGCCTGCCACAGGCCGCCTCCCTCCGCTGTGCGTCCTTCGCACTTGACCTTACCCCTCGGGCAAGGTTTTAGCGTCGTGGCACCACGAGGAACGAGCAGCCTTTAAGGGGCTGTTCCCGGCCATTGGAGGAGCGATGGGCGCGATAGGCACGCAGGACCTGCTGCTGCACGTGCAGGGGATGACCTGCACCGGGTGCGAGGAGCGGATCGGCAAGGTGCTGTCCCGGCTGGAGGGAGTGCGCGAGACCAGCGCGGATCACCGCAGCGGTAACGTGCGGGTGGCCTTCGACCCTGGTCAGGTCACGCCCGACATGCTGGCCGAGCGCATCGAGCAGGCCGGCTACCAGGTCACCGGCCGTGAGCAGAGCGCCTCATGACCACCCAGACCCGCATCGGGGCCGAGGGAGGGTTGTGGGCCGCCTGAACAACCACCAGCCCCTGCGGCGGCGCGTCTCCGCGAAGAGTCGCACCGACAATCGATATTGGCGGACGGCTAATTGAGGCCAGAATGCTCGACTCCTGCACAGGCCTTATTGCTTCCCTGCCACCCGCGCCGCTCGCCCCGTCATCCCATACAGATAACGCCGGAGATGAGAGCCCGTCTCCATGCCGTTCACAGATCGCGGAGCAGGCGCCCGGCTGCTGTCGCGTATGCCTCGGTGAAGGTGGGGAACTGAGCGATGGTGTCGGCGAGCGCCTCTACAGGGAGCTGGTGGCGGATGGCGAGGGCGGCGGTGTGGATCCACTCCCCCGCCTGCGGGGCGATGGCCCAGGCACCGACCACGGTGCGCTGGCTGCGGTCGGCCGTCAGAGCGAGGGTGCCGCGGGGGTCGGTTTCGTAGGTCCAGGGGCGGGCGATCGACTCGGCAACGTCGAGTTCGGTGCTCACGGTGTCGATGCCGCGTTCCCGGGCCTGGGCGGTGGTCAGGCCGACCGCGGCAATCTCGGGTTCGGCGAAGACCACGCGGGGGACGGCGGTGTAATCTGCCGCACGGGGCCGACCCAGGATGGCGTCGCTGACGATACGGCCTTGGTACTTGGCAACATGGGTGAACAGGGCCTTGCCGGTGACGTCACCGAGCGCCCACAGTCCGTCGGTGAGCTTGCAGTGCTCGTCAACGGCCAACTCGCCGCGCCCACCGGGCTGCACGCCGACGGTGTCCAGGGCGAGGTCGGTGGTGCGGGGGCGGCGTCCGGCGCCGAGGATGACCACGTCGGTCCGTACGCTGCTGCCGTCGTCGAGCTGGACCACGGTATCGC